>CALSRZ010000004.1 GCA_943788895.1 uncultured Pseudomonadales bacterium
GCAGCCTGCCCAAGTATGAACTGGGGTGTGGTGACTGATGGTAGCCGTGGTGATGTGCTGCAAATCGCTCATTCCGCCACAGGTGATTTTGCTGGCATGTTTATCAGTTCCTCCTCTGGTCAGAATGCCAGTGAATATGCCGCTGGAAATTTGGTCTTTGATATCAAGGTTATCAGTGGCGATAGCAATATCTCCATAAAGCTGGACTGTTTTTATCCCTGTACCTCGGGTGATCAAGACTTGGGCAGCAGAGGTGTTGCGGGTTGGGAAACAGTTTCTGTGCCATTCTCGGCATTAGCGGCTGGCGGCCTGGATTTAACCAGTATTAATACTGGTCTGGTTATCTGGGCGACTAATGTAACCAGCACGGTTTTTCAAATTGATAATGTCCGCTGGGAAGTTGAGAGCTCTACTGGTGGGACTGACGGTGGCGGGACTACCGATGGTGGGACTACCGATGGCGGCGGAACAACTGATGGCTCCAGTGATGGCGGAACTGTCGATGGGGGAAGTGGGCCAATCACCGTTCCCTATGATAACGCCCGCGCCGGCAAGCTCGATGGTTCTAAAATATGGCAGCTACCCAATTCCCCCGGCGGCGATCGCCCTGATCAATGTTGGCTAGCGGTTGGTTCCGATGCCGATGGCGAGATCTATATCTCCGGCCATGACCATATCAATAATTCGATGATGTACCGCATGTATCAAAGTGACGATACTGTGCGCTGGATCGGTGATGCGCGCACTGCATCCCAGGCCGCTAATAATTGGCAGTCCGGTGAAAGTGCTGAGAAATTCCACACTCGTCCGATTCATCATGAAGACAGTGTCTATGTCGCGACATTGGATAATTCCAATATGAACAACGGGTTTTTAAATACCCGCGGTTTCCACTGGTACGGCTACGATCGGCCGAACAATACCTTTAATGATCTAAGTGCCTCCGAGCCGAATGGCGTTGGCGCGCCGACATTGCAGTTGGCCACCATTCAGGTCGATCCGGTCAACAATCTGCTCTACGGTATGTCGATTCCGGAAAATAAACTGGTTCGCTACGATATTGATCAGGGCCAGACCACTGTTCTTGGTAAGCCCAGCGCCTGGGGTAGCAATTACTTTTACACCAACCGCTTTATGTGGGTCGACTCCCGCGGCCGCGTCTATATCAGTGGTGGCTCTACTCGCGGTCAGTGGAATCAGGGTGAATCGGCCAGTGTGTTTAATCATATCTGGTACTACGACCCTGCAACTGGTTTTGGCGAGTTGCCTCAGTTTGCCCTTCAGGGTGCAAATTCTATGGAAGTCGGGCAGTGGGATAGAGAGCGTAAAAATCTCTACACCAGTGACGATCAGGGCAATATTTACCGATTTAACGATGCCGCTGCCAGCTGGGCGTTTTTAGGGCGACCGGATTTCCCGAGTAACTATAAAACCTGGGTATTCCAGCTCTCTGCCGATGAGGAGAAAATCTATATAGGTCAGAGTGATGGCGCTGGTCCCAATACTATTTATGAGTTTGATATTGCCAGCGGCAGTTCTTATAAATTGCTGGAAATCGCTGATCTCGATGATGCGGCGGCGACGGAAAACTTTATTACCGGTTACGACTCCTGGGATAGTCAGGGCAGCTTTTACATTGCCGACTTTAGTATGTATGACGGCGATAACGTCTATATGCTGGGCATTAACCCGGTGCGTATTAAAGCGGCCAAGGGAATTCTTTCCCAGCTGGTAGAGGTCAGCGCGGTAGCTTCGGGAGACAGTATTAGTGTCAGTCGCAGCGGTTCAAACAGTGCTGCTCTGGAAGTTTTGTATGAGGTCAAAGGTTTCGATGCTGGTGGTGACTTGGTTGAAACCAGATATGGCACGGCTAACTTCAATGCTCAGCAGAGTAATCTAACCCTTAGCTCGGCAAATATACTTCGTGCAAATGGCAATCAGGTTGTCAGTGAAACTTTCTCGGTAATACCGGATGGCAATGACTATGTGACTGGGGCCGATGTCGATGTTTCGCTTGATGGTGGAAGTACTGACGGCGGGACTACTGATGGCGGGACTACTGATGGTGGGACTACTGATGGTGGGACTACTGATGGTGGGACTACTGATGGTGGGACTACTGATGGTGGGACTACTGATGGTGGGACTACTGATGGTGGGACTACTGACGGTGGAGCTACTGACGGTGGGACTACTGATGGCGGGACTACTGACGGCGGGACTACTGATGGCGGGACTACTGACGGTGGGACTTCAGATGGTGGAACTACTGATGGCGGAACTGTTGACGGTGGATTTGGACCGGAAGTCGATACCGACTTAGATGGTATTCCGGACAGCATAGATACAGATGATGATAACGACGGTATTTCTGATACTGAAGAGCTGGCTGATGGCACCGACCCATTAAGTGCGCTCTCTTGCCGCAGCGGTTGCCTAAGTTTTGATATAGACCACAACGGTCGTGCAGATATGCTTACCGATGGTATTTTATTCTTACGCTATACCCTGGGTTTTTGGGGTGAGAGTTTAATTAATGGTGCTGTGGCAACAGATGCCTTACTAACCACCTCTATAGAGATTGAAACATCCCTTAACGATACGATTCGCTTTATTGGCGATATTGACGGCAATGGTGCTGTGGATGGATTAACCGACGGTATATTACTTGCTCGTTACCTAGCCGGCTTTACTGGGGACTCATTAATTAATTCGGCGGTAGCTGAAGATGCAACAAGAGTTAGTGCGGCTGATATTGAAGCCTATATTCAGTTGCGAATGCCCGGTTCTACTTCGGTACCTGTGGGCAGTATGCCTGCCGCAGTAGCCGACAATTACAGTACCAATCAGGATGCTTCGTTTACCGCAAATCTTCGCGGCAATGATACTGGTCTTGCAGATACTCCGGTAAGTTATAGCCTCAGTAGCGCGGCGAGCAATGGCTCAGCCACAGTCAGTGCAAATGGCACTGCCAGCTATACGCCAAATGTAGGGTTTAGTGGCAGCGACAGCTTTACCTATGCAGTAACTGACGCAGATGGCGATCAATCTATAGGCACAGTGTCAATTAACGTTATTGATGCCAATGCACCGTTCTCCTGGCCTGCAGTAAACAGCGCAGTTAATGAAGATGTGGATATTGTTGTAGGTCTTATTCTCGCTGAAATGACTACCGCCGAAAAAGTGGGCCAGATGGTTCAGGCAGAAATTGGTGGCGTTAATGCTGATCAGGTAGGTCAATACAACCTGGGCTCTGTCCTCAATGGCGGTGGCACTTGGCCAAATGGTAAGAACTCCAGTGTCGCTGACTGGGTTGCTCTGGCAGACAGTTTTTACACCGCCAGTACAGATACCAGCGATGGCGGTGTGGGTATTCCGGTTATCTGGGGTACCGATGCTGTTCACGGCCATAACAATGTGATTGGCGCGACGATCTTCCCACACAATATAGGTCTGGGTGCGACCAATAATCCCGGCCTGATGCGCCAGATTGGTCAGGCTACCGCTCTGGAAGTGGCTGTTACAGGTATCGACTGGGTCTTTGCACCGACTCTGGCAGTGGTGCGCAACGACCGCTGGGGCAGAACCTATGAAGGCTATTCCGAAGATCCGGAAATTGTTAAAGCCTATGGGGGTGAAATTGTTGCTGGCCTGCAGGGGCAGGGTACAGATCTGTTTGGCGCCGATCGTGTGATTGCCACGGCAAAACATTTTATTGGCGATGGCGGCACCCAGAACGGCACCGATCAGGGCAATACCGTGGTCACTGAAGCCGAGCTGCTCAATATTCATGGTCAGGGTTACCTTTCAGCCTTGGCTGCAGGCGCACAGACAGTGATGGCCTCCTACAATAGTTGGAATGGCACAAAGCTGCATGGCTATGAGTACCTGCTGACCGATGTGCTGAAAGACGATATGGGCTTTGATGGCTTTGTGATCGGTGACTGGAACGGCCATGGTCAGGTTCCTGGTTGTAGCGACAATCAATGTGCCCAGGCAATTATGGCCGGTGTGGATATGATTATGGTGCCCTTTGCCTGGCAGCAGTTTATCCAGAACACCATTACCCAGGTACAGAATGGCACTATTCCCATGTCGCGTATTGACGATGCGGTTACACGAATCCTGCGTGTAAAAATGCGTGCTGGCTTTGCCGATAAGGTTAAACCTTCCGAGCGCGTTCACGCCAATAACAACTCATTGTTGGGCTCTGCGGCCCATCGCGCTATCGCTCGTCAGGCAGTGCGCGAATCTCTGGTACTGCTGAAGAATAGCGATAATATTTTACCTCTGTCAGGCAATTCCAATGTGCTGGTTGCCGGCAGTGGCGCCAATGATATTGGTAAGCAGAGCGGTGGCTGGACAGTCAGCTGGCAGGGTGTCGAGAATTCCAATAGTGACTTCCCCGGTGGCACCTCTATCTATGCCGGTATTCAGTCAGCGGTCAATGCCGCTGGTGGTATCAGCAGATTAAGTATCAATGGTTCTTACAGCGGTACCAAGCCAGATGTGGCTATTGTGGTCTTTGGCGAGTCGCCCTATGCCGAAGGCGGCGGTGATATAAGTAATCTCGAATACCAGAGCGGCAATAAGTCGGATCTGGCGCTTCTGCAATCATTGCGCGCTCAGGGTATTCCCGTGGTTTCAATCTTCTTAACCGGTCGTCCACTCTGGGTGAATAGCGAGCTCAACGCCTCTAATGCCTTTGTCGCCGCTTGGCTGCCGGGCTCTGAAGGTGGTGGTATCGCCGATGTGATCTTTAAAAATAACGCCGGTGGAATTAACTATGACTTTAGCGGCAAGCTATCATTCTCCTGGCCAAAAACGGCTGATCAGTTTGTCCTTAATCGCCACGACGCAGATTACGATCCACTGTTCGCCTATGGCTTTGGTTTAACTTATCAGGACACAGATACTCTGGGTGACAATCTGGATACGTCTGGTGGTGGTTCAGGTCAGCCACAGACCGTTTTCTCCGTTCCGGGCACTATTGAAGCGGAACAGTATTCGGCGATGAGCGGCATCCAGACTGAAGCTTCCACAGACAGTGGTGGTGGAACTGGTGGCGGTGAAAATATTGGCTATGTGGATATCGGTGATTGGCTGGAGTTCAATATAGATGTGCAGACTTCGGGCACATACCTGATTGAATATCGACTCGCCAGTGCTACCGGCAGCAATGGATTTACTACCCTGATCAACGGTGTTCAGATAGATCAACAGACGGTGCCCAATACCGGTGGCTGGCAGAATTGGATAACCCAGTCGGCAACGGTGAACTTACAGGCCGGTGAGCAGACCCTGCGGTTTAATGCTGTGGGGCCAACCTGGAATATGAACTGGATTAGGCTTTCTCTGGATGGTGGATACCGGAGGTACTTTAGATGGTGGCACCGGAGGTACTGTGGATGGTGGCGCCGGAGGTACTGTGGATGGTGGTACCGGAGGTACTGTGGAGGTCAATAACGAAGTATCCTTCGCCAATGAACGGCTAGTAGGGGGTTCGGATTCGTTGACACCCGGTTATACCCTGTATGTTTTTGATAATGATTTAGGCGCGCCTGGTAGCAGTGTCTGTAATGGTGGTTGCGCCTCGGCATGGCCGCCTGTATTGGTCGAAGATGAGCAGGCTTCTGGTGTAAGCGGATTGAGCACGATAGTGCGTGACGATGGCAGCAAGCAAGCCGCGTATAACAATCGCCCCTTATACTTCTATACCGGAGACAGCTCAGCTGATGATACCCGCGGTGACGGACTCGGTGGCGTATGGTGGCTAGTGCCTTATGGTGTCTTAGGTGAAGTTGACGTGCTCTACAACGAGCTGACAGCGCAGCAACCTGACACCCAATTTGAAACAAACGTTGCCTTAGTAACCCGTTTTTCTGATCGTCCACGTACCCGTCATGCCCGTGAAGACGAGTTTCAGTCCTACGATCATTACATTAAATTCTACTTTGAAGACCGTTCAAGCAGTATCGAGATTGTCGATTACGTTGCCAAGGGTGGTAACAGGATTGAAATGAATGTGCGTACCATTTTCCCGCTGGACCCAATTCAAGCGGAGAATCGTTGGTGGTATGAGGGTATAACCACCGTCGCTCAGTACGCGAGCAATGGCGTCATGACTTATCAGGGCTTTGATGGAACCTATTATAACTATCAAAAAACCAGCACTGAAAACACCCGCTTGGGAAGGCCTATTCAACTGGGTGATCGCATGGAATTTGAGATCAGCCAGTTCAGTGCGCCCGGTATTCCCCGTGGCCAGGCCAACTATTATGGCACCACCTTTCTCTACATTGTGGGTGAGGGTATTGTTCCATGGTATGCACAAGCAGCGGGCTCAACATACCCTGAAGACAGTCAAAAAATCCCTGAAGAGTTCTGGTTAGGCGGGCATACCACTCTTCACCACCAGTATACCGATGAACCCAACGATAATTTCTTGCAAATGGCGACCAATCTCGGCTACGACAACGGACAGAAATTTCTGCTCGGGCGCCGCGTACATCACTCTTCGGTGATTAATGGTTCACATGATGAAGATCCTGCCAATGGGGTGTTAGCGACTAGCGCTGGTTTGTCAGGCACACGTTTCATTAATCAGCGTTGCACCGGTTGTCATGAGCGTAATGGCGGTGCCGGCGTTGCTAATAATGGTGTCTCGCTTGATCGTTGGGTATTTAAAGTAGGTGATGCCAATGGAGCACCTGACCCGCTTATTGGCAGTGTATTGCAGCCTAGCGGCAGTGCCGGTGAAGGCAATGTTTCTATCGCTTCCTGGACCGAAGGTGCAAACGGACTGCGAACCCCCAACTATCAATTTAGTCAGGGTACACCTGCTACTTTTTCTGCGCGAATTGCCCCGCGTCTTGTTGGGTTGGGTTTGCTGGAAGCCATACCCGAAACGGCTATCCTAGCGTTGGAAGACCCCGATGATGCTAATGGCGACGGTATTTCCGGTCGTGCCAATAGAGTGGTAGACCCCGAGAACAGCTGCGCTAACGCGCCTGGGTCGTTTTGGCTGGAAGGCGGCAACCACAAGCGTAAAGCATCAGGTGGCCGCAGCGTTGAATACCGATATGGGCGTACGAACCTCTGTTCTGCCTAATCCGGATTGTGGCTCCGCACAAACCAATTGCGGTGGAAACAGCCCGCTGATGCCGGAAGAGAACTTAGACAACCTTATCTTGTATATTTCTGCTCTGGGTGTCCGTCCTCAGCGCGTCTGGAACGAGGGCGTTGAAAACCAGCAAGTCCTTCAGGGCAGAGAGCAGTTTAGAAATATTGGCTGCGCAGGCTGTCACACGGAGTCCTTCCAGACCAGTGAATTCCATCCATTGGCCGAAGTGCGTGACCAAACCATTTATCCCTATAGTGATATGTTGCTGCATTATATGGGTGAAGGGCTCGCCGATAATCTGGGTGAAGGGTTGGCCAGTGGTGGCGAGTGGCGAACGACACCATTGTGGGGACTCGGCTTGTCCGCCTGTGTAACAGGCGGGGTTACTAATCCGACCGGCAGGGAAGGTGGAGAAATTTGTACACCTGATCACGCCTATCTGCATGATGGCCGAGCGCGCTCTATTGAAGAGGCTATTTTATGGCACGGTATTGAAGGCTCTGAAGGGAAAATATCGACTGATGCATATAAGGCCTTGTCAGTGCAAAATCAGCAGTCGGTATTGCGTTTCCTAGAATCCTTATAAGCGTAAAGTAAACGGTTATCGTTCACGTGGCCCCGACTAAAGTCGGGGCTTTTTTTTGTATTAAATATAGCCTGAAAGAGAGCCTAAAAGAGAGCCTAAAAGAGAGCCTAAAAGAGAGCCTAACCCTTCCTTACTATAGCGACATGCGCAAACAGGATGCTGCAAAATTAACCAGGAGCATCACTAGGTAGCGGCTTACTATTCAGTAATAGTGTATATCTGGAAACTTCAGCAACTGGGTGTAAAAAAGAACCGACAAAATTAATCCGGTTACCCATACGGTGGTGATGTAAGTCGCCATCATATCTTTTAGCCTATCGGCTGTAGTATGGGTATTGCCCGATGACTGATTGCCCCGGTTAGTCCAGCGTTGCTTGGATAGTCTGGCCAGACAATAGACCTTAACCGCCGCATTTAGCAGCTGGTTAAAATAGAGAATAAATGGCCACTCAATATGCACGCTGTTGCTGTAGCGAAATAGAAATAGCGACAGCGCCATCCTTGAGATGGCAATCCAGATAAAGTACCAGACAATATAATAGGGGTCGTGAAGTAATGTGGTGCCTATGGCAACTATAGGGCTGACCAGCATAGTCCACATCGCGATGCGCTGATCCATCACACACCACCAGATAAACCCCCCGATTTTTTTCGGCCCCAACTTTAATGCTCTGGTGCCATTGCGCAGCATATTGCCCGACCAGCGCCGAAAGTTCTGGGTCATTCGTTCAACCCCTGAACCCTCAATCTCCTCGATGGTATAAACCAGTGCATCGGGCACATAGAGCATCTTGGCATCCTTGGTTAGCATGTAATACCAGGTGCTTTTATCGTCTCCGGAGAGAAACCGAAATGTTCCCCATAACCAGTGATAGAGGTGGTCGGCCTCGAGCATACGAATAAAATTGTACTGGGTAAGATGGTTGGCGCGAAACACTGACATACGTCCGGTCAGGGTTAATACTTTGTTAGACATAGAATGAGATTGCATAGCGATTCTGCGCTGCGAGAAGCGCATGGTCAGCCACGACTGAATCCATTTTGGGCCATAGCAAATCACCTCTTCATTGGTGGTGACGGCCTGCAGCTCAGGGTCGTTTTCAAACAGTGGACAACACTTGCGCAAAATCCCCGGCGCCAACACCGCATCACCATCCATAAAGACTATAAGGTCATCCCGGTGAATGCCTCTGCGCGACATAGCGCGCAGTACCAGGCCGATAGCCATACGTTTGCCAGAGAGATTCTGACGGATCATTATAAATTCCAGCGGCAGATGTTTAGCGTGCTGGCGCAGATAGGTCATGATGATATCTTCATCATAGGCATCGCCGGAGCCCAGCCACAGAGTGCAGGGCACGCCAGCTTCTTCGACCTCGCGACAGATACTCTGAATAACCAGCTCGGTGGTCTCGCGGCGTTCGCGAAAAGTGGTCATCATAAAATGCATATGCCGGGGTCGCCAGCCATCGCGCCAGACTTTATCGGCATTGGCGCGGATCTGTGGGAAGCGTCGATGTTGATAAAGCTCCGAGCGCAGAACATGCACAAACCACCAGCTGTAACGCCAAATCCCAAGTGTTCCGAGAGTAATGGTGACGGTCTTAAGTTCGGGCTGCCAGAGCTTATTCGGCAGCAAAAGAATCAGCAGTAGACAGACAATGATATAGGCCGCTAATTGAAGACGCGCTTTGCTATGCCATTTTTTCGGCTTATCAACACAGAGTTCACCACTGATCAGGGCACTGTAATCGCGATTTGATTTGCCGCTGTTCACAGTGCCTGCTGAGATAAACTCTGGTGGTCGGTAGAATCCGCTCGCTCTTTATTGGCAAGGTATTTTAGTACAGTCTGACTTATCCGCGAGGTGGCAAAGCGCACCTCCACAGGAAGACCAGAGCGCAGGTGAAGGGCATCGGAACTGTTCATTTGCAGTTCAATTTCTATCTGAATATATCGCTCAGATAAGCGTTCAGAATGATAGCTGAGCTGTTGTGCAGTGGACCTCAGGGTTTCTATTTTGATATCGCTAACAGAACCCAGCCAGTGTTGATTCAAACTTGGCAGGTGCACCTGAGTCAATTGGTTAAGGTGGATTAAGCGCGCCTCCTGTTCAGTGACAAATACATTTACCACCGGCGCCTCGGCACGTTCAAAGACCCCCAGAGTTTCACCGCGCTTAACCATGGCGCCGCGCTCACGTAGCAGCTGCACAACTCGGCCATCACTGGGTGAGAGTATCGAAAGGTTCTCCTGATACTCATAGAGGGCAAGCAGGTCACGCATAGCTAGGCTGACTTCCTGTTCGACCAGATCTATATCGATCTGTAACAGGCGAGCCTCGCGGCTGGTCATAGAACCAGAGGTTTCAATAGCCACCAGATAGCGTTTGCGCTGCGCCTCGAGTTCGAGCTTTTTTTGCTCGATATGGGTTTTTGCCTCGGCAATTTGCTTTTGTAATATCGGCGACTCAATGCTGAGTATTGTTGTACCCTCGGAAACCGGTTGATCAATAATGCTGGAAACTCTGGTAATGCGCCCGTCGACCAGTGAAACAATGGTCTCAATAGGCACCGAGGTCGTCGCTGTATTGACTTTCAGGGTCAGAAAGTTTTCATACAGGGTTAGGGTTAACAGACCCAATAAGCCGATACCCAGACTAATATAGAACAGCGACATCATTAGCATTCGCCTTGGAATCCGCGACACGGGCAACTGTGCAACCGGGCTGGCATTGGGTTCAGTCGAGACTGGGGTTACCGGGGAATCGATACGCAGAATAGTATCTTTAAGGGGAATCATCGCGCCGCGAATCAGCTGTTCAATAAAATGATTCATCAACTCTTTTTGGCGTTCGTTCAAGTCGACAAACCTGCAGGCAAAATGGCCCGTCTCAGGGTTGCTTCGCACCACTTCAGCGATAACGTCAAAGGCAATCATAAAGCCCTGAAAGGGCAGTTCGAATTTCCATGATAACTGATCGCCAATCTCTATAGCATCATTCCAGCGATCCCAGTCACGCACTCTAAAGCCGCCCAGACTCCAATCCACGGCACGGTAGTGACGCTTGTCGGTCATTAAATTTAGCGGCGTTGCGACTCTATGATGTAATCGCTGACAGGCCTTTTCACGGGTAATTTCCAAACTGCTGCGCCTTCCAATAGCTTTTCATAACAATTTTTCAAAAATAGTTTTTCTAGATATAGATGTAGGGCAATTTTTGCGCCAACTGTTTTTACAGGCGGGGATGATCGTGGATAATTTCAATAAAAGCTATATAAGTCATACGGTTAGCCTATATTCGTGAAATTGTTTGTGAATGTTTTTAAAGTCATTCAAAGCGAATTTAAAAACACAGGGATGACTTTATTTGCAAACTGCAGCGCAAAACGCAACGGGAATTTCAAAATGCAATGCAAAGTCGCAATGACAAATGTCGTGAATACTATAAAACCGTCTAACCCATTGATTCTAATAGCTCTGTTAAGTTTTGACTAAGTTGGCCTAGCATTTGCTAGGCCCATAATAGGGATTATTAAATAGGCTTATATAGCAAGCTTAAATTAAAAGTTTGGGTAGCCAATAAAAAGTAACGTGCATTCAAAGGATTTGAAAGGGAATGGTTTTTTCCAGCAATATTTTTTTATTCTTTTTTTTACCGATATTTTTGACGTTTTATTATTTAACGCCAGAGCGTAAACGCTCCTGGGTAATACTGATTGGCAGCTATATTTTTTATGCCTGGTGGCGGGTTGATTTCCTGCTGTTATTTATCGCTGTTACCCTGTGGAACTATTATATAGGCCGAGGTATCTCCAGTTCGGTGAGCGGTTCCAAGCGAGCGCGACAGTGGGTTACGGTTGGTATCTGCGCAAACCTCTCCGCTCTGGGTTATTTTAAATACGCCAATTTTGGTGTTGCCACGGTTAATGCCGCGATGGTTGAGCTGGGATTGGATCCCTGGTTATTAACTGTTGTTATCCTGCCCATCGGTATTTCGTTTTATATTTTTCAGGCGATCAGTTACATCATTGATGTCTATCGGGGTGATACCCCAGCCACGGAAAATATTATCGACTTCGCTGCTTTTATTGCTCTGTTTCCGCAGCTGATTGCCGGGCCGGTGCTGCGCTACAAAGATATTGCCGATCAGTTTACCCAACGCAGTCATACTGTCGATAAATTCGCTCAGGGCGTTCAGCGTTTTATGCTCGGGTTTATTAAAAAGGTGATTATCGCCGACAGTTTGGCACCTCTGGTTAATCAGGGTTTTGCACTGCAGGACCCGAGCTTTTTAGATGCCTGGCTAGCGGTATTGGCCTATACCGCGCAGCTCTATTTTGACTTCTCCGGTTATGCGGATATGGCCATTGGTCTGGGCTTGATGATGGGCTTTCGGTTTATGGAAAACTTTTCGCATCCCTATATCAGTCAGTCGATTACCGAGTTCTGGCGGCGCTGGCATATCAGTCTCTCAAGCTGGTTGCGGGATTATCTGTATATCCCTTTGGGCGGCAATCGGCGCGGCCAAATAATCACTTATCGCAATCTGTTTTTGACCATGCTGCTGGGTGGCTTATGGCATGGCGCCAACTGGACATTTTTAGTTTGGGGTGCCTGGCATGGATGCCTATTAGCCATGGAGAAAGCCCTTGGCGTTGACACTTCTGGCGAGAAATTCTCGCCATTGCGCTGGCTGCTGTGTCTGCTGTTAGTCATGCTCGGCTGGGTGGTATTTCGTGCCGAAAGCCTTGGTCAGGCGTTTATTATTTTTAGCGCGATGGTCAATATTGAGCCGCTATCCATAACTCAAAGCCTGCAATTTAGTCCAGTCTATGGGGGGCAGGTCAACGCGCTGCAGATTGCCACACTGCTATTGGCCTGGCTGCTGATTATTGTTCGAGGATTGTATCAGCGCCAGCTTGAGAGGATTGATTACCCTCAAACCGAGCAGCGCAGTCAGCTCCCCATACGCTCCTTATCTACAGGCTATCTATCTACGGGCTATGTATTTTTACTGGTACCAGTATTTATCTTGGCAATCTTTAAGTTATCAGCAGAGAGTTATTCTGCTTTTCTCTACTTTCAGTTTTAAGGGGTTTTAATGTCAGAGCTTGTTAATAAACAGCTTGTTAATAAACTGCTTATCGCATTATTTTTAACGCTGGTATTTGGTGCCAGTATTACTACCTGGGGGAATTTGGGGTGGCAGGATCAAGCAGAGCAATACTATAACCAGAAGTCCTTCCTCAGCGGTGACATAGCCCGAGATTTTGAGCAGCAATACGATGAAGAGTTCTCGCTGCAACAGATTGGTCTCAATGTGTGGACGGCATTTAAATATCTACTGTTTAATCAGGCAAAAAAAGGCCTGTTGATCGGCAGCAATGGATGGCTTTTTTCCGATGAAGAATTTATTGCCCCTGTGGGCGCTGCTCAGGCAGTAGACAACAATATTCAATTTATTGATTTGGCATCTCGCCAGTTGGCCAGTCATGGTGTGGGTTTGATGGTCGTACTGATCCCTGCAAAGGCAAGGCTGTTGGAACGCCAGACAGGCGCTCACCAGCCAGCGACAATTCATAGAGACCTTTACCCCCAGGTGATTAATACACTTCGAGATAAGCATATTCTCACGGTGGACGGCTTGCGAGAAATGCGTGCTCAGTCTCAGCCTGAATCACTCTATTTTAAGACCGATACCCATTGGACACCTGAGGGCGCACAGGTAATTGCCTCTGGTGCCGCCAGGCTTTTTTATAAGCACTTACCTCAGTTGAGCTTGCACCAGCAGCGTTTTATCACCGAGACCATTGGTGAGCAGGCTCTCGAGGGCGACTTGTTGCGCTTTCTGCCGCTGTCCCCGCTGTTTGACGGGCTGATGCCAGCAGCAGAGACAATGGGCTTAGCTCAGACTTATCTCGTCGACAATGACCAGCTATTTGCAACTGATCTGTTTGAAGAGCTGGGGTCGCTGGAGGATCCGTTCGTCACTCTTCCGGAGGTGGTGCTGTTGGGAACCAGCTTTAGTGCCGATCGGCGCTGGAATTTTGATGGTGCTTTAAAGCAGGCGCTGACAGTTGATATACAAAATCTGGCTGAGCAGGGGCAGGGGCCAATCATGCCTATGGCCAATTTTTTAAATGATTATTTACCTTCGGCAGACAACTTAAAGTTAGTGATCTGGGAAATTCCCGAACGCTATCTGGCTATTGCTTACCCGCTTGCTTATTCCCTTGACCATCCACTTACTTTTTCCGAACAGGCCAGTAAACCCGATAAAAACACTTTTAGTTCAAATAGGGAGTTCAAACAGTGAAACAGACGTTGGTTATAAAATTAATGGTGTCTCTGCTATTGAGTGGTATCTCCGTTGGCAGTTTGGCCAATGAAGCGGCGCTATACGATTTGGCGCCTGAAGGATCGGCATTTATACGGATTATTGATCTCCGAGAACAGGGCCGGGATCAATCGGCGTCTAATAAGTTGCGGTTAAAATTTCAGAACAAGCGTTTATCCGCAGAGGCCTATTGCAGTGCCTCTGAGTTTATCTATGTGAAGCCTGGTGAGTATCGCCAGAAGATCAATGGAATGCTCTGGGAAGGCACTCTGGAGCCCAATCAGGCCTATTCTCTGGTGGTTGCGAATAATCTCTTAAAACTTCTTAAGGATTTTCGCGCCGAGGATTCACGGCGTGGGGTATTAGCTGTCTACAACTTTTCCGGGCGCTCGGACCTGGGTTTAAACACGGCTCTGTCAGCGAGATCGGTATTTGCAGGTATTCCTCAGGGGCAGTCGGTTGCTCGAGCGATCAATCCGCTTAAAAGCGCATTTGTGGTGGTGGGTAGCAGTGCTGGCGAGAGAGAGAATCTCGCTGCTACTGATCCGATGATTTTTCAAGCCGGTGTTTTATCGAGCCTGTTTATCTGTGCTGAGCACAGCGGAATAGTTGCCCGCTGGGCGAATAGTATGGGGGATCGTTAAATGTCAGCCTATAAAACTTATAGAGCGAAAGTTTGTTGCAGGCTAGTGCAGATATTAGTGCTGAGCCTGCTCACTTGCGCTGCAGCCAATGCTCTAAATCCGCCAGACGAGAAAAGTACCGTCTGTGATGCAGCTGATCGACCGGAAAGTTACCACAGTAAATTTCTCAAGAATTTTAAAACCCTGCAAAAAGGTCAGGGCGGTTGGCTGTACCGCAATATGGATTTTAAGCGCACCTACGGCCCCAGACAGCCTGGCTATAAAAATTTGCAGCAGTTACAGCAGGCACTCCAGGCCAGGGGGACAACCCTTGTTATGGTGCCAATTCCCGGCCGGCCGCTGATTCATCCGGAGTACCTGGGTGAGATTAATTACGATGTGCCGCGGGCTCGCAGGTCCTATAGCAATTATCTGCAGAAATTGCGCGACAGCATGATTGTGGTGCCAAATATTGAAAGCCTGTTTGCGCAAACCCAAACCAAGCCGCTGTTCTTTGCCCGCGATCATCATTGGAATCACCACGGCGCGCGAACCATTGCCAGACTAACGGCCCATTCGATTAAAGCTGACAGGGTTTACTCGGGTATTGAAAAGCAAAAGTTTGAAAGTTATGGCGTGGGTAAGGATCACAACCATGGCAGTTTGCAGCGCGCGGCACTGGAGCTCTGTCAGCAGTCCTATCCCAAAGAGCCTTTTAAACTTTACCAGACAGTGCTCAGGGACAGTGATGATCTATTTGCCGATTTAACCGAACCGCAGATAGTGCTTGTAGGTACCAGCAATAGCCAAGGTAGCCTGAGCCTTAATTTTGCCGGTTTTCTCGCTCACTATGTGGGTGCCGGCGTCAACAATAAAGCCAGAAGTGGTGGTGGTTTTGGTGGCGCACTAAAAGATTACCTGAGCAGTGAGGCGTTTCAACGCTCGCCGCCGAGAGTGCTGGTCTGGGAATTTCCCGGTTACTACTCGCTTAATGATCAGGTCTTTTTTGACGAGATTCTTCAATATCTGCACAGCATTGAGACGGATAGAAAATCTGGGGGCCAGTTATCAAGCTAAGAGACGCTCTTGCCGTAATGCTTTTCAGCAGTGCAGCTATTGGGGCCGCTGCAGAGGATCAGCTGAGTGTCTTTGTCGGTATTGGCTACGACAGTAATCCCTACAAAATCTCATCGCCGGAGGCTGTTCAGGGTGCTGCAGAATACAAAGTCTTAACCCTCAACTATCAGGGCGATAACCATCGCCCTCACCATCGCCCTAACCAAGGCAATGCAAAAAAAGCCAATTTACGTTATCGGCTGGGCTTGCAAAAAGACATTTACAATCGCAGCAGTAGGGCCGCTGACAATTCACGATTTGATGGTCATCTGCGGTGGATAGGGCGCTTTAAGTTCGCTGAAAAGAAGGCCAATCTTATGCTCAGTGGGGATATACGCAGTGAGCGAAATACCTACTACAGCCAGACTCAACGGCAAATAGCAGAGACCAGCGATGGAGATCTGATCGACAATCGCTTTAGTTTCGATGCGCTGAGTTTGAGTGCGGAGCTGGTTTATTACGCCGATAAAAAACACTCCTGGTCACTGCTAACCCAGGTGGGTCAGCGCAACTATCGAGAGGATTATAGGGATGTTGGACTTGAGCCTCTAGATTTTAACGAGTTTCGCCTGCAGCCGAGTTTCCGCTACAAGGCAGAATCCGGCGCTAATCTACGACTTTTTATCTATCATAAATCACGCAAGTACAGTGCTCTGCACAATGATCTTGGCACTGATCCAGAGGGCGGATCATCACTGCTGGAATACTCACTAAATGGTTATGGCGCTGTTTTCAGTAAAGCGCTAAATGAAAATCTCGACAGCTCATTTTATCTCAGCGGTTACTTTGCCCGTGACAATGGCCAGGGCAGTCGAGACCTCGATTATCACAGGCTTACAGCCAGTCTTAACTATCAGCTCGACAGCGGTGCCAGTATTGAAATCAATGGTCAGGCTTATTGGCGAGGCTATTTGAATCAGCAATTATCACCTGAGGAATCAGAAACTGGAAGCTCTGGCGGTCGCAGAAAAGGACTGATAGCCGAGTTTGTCTACAGTCAGCAGCTGGGGTTTAGGCCGCTGAGAGGATTGGTTACTCTGCGCAGGGAGGTTGAATACAACTCAGTCGAGGTACTTGGATATCAGCGGCAGATAGTCGAATTAGGTTTGCAGTATCAGTTGTAAATGGTTCAAATTCACAGTCCCTGCCAGCCCTTGAGAATCCAAAGTTAGGCGAATTAATAATAAACTTTTTACAAAACTAAATTTGCTGTTAACATATAAATGATCTATACATAAATGAATTGATTTGAGTTTTTAAATAAGAGGCCTCCTTTGTGAAAGGTTTTGTTCTTACTGGTGTATTTGATTTTCTGGAAAAGCAATTTGATGAACAGCTGGTCTTTGACTTAATGGATAAGTACGGAATGCCGCAGGGAGGCGTCTATTCTCCCGTGGCTGATTACCCAGACAATACCCTGTTCCAGTTGCTTGAGCGCGCCGCAGTATTGCTTGATATGCCGAGCAGTAAGCTATCAAAGATTCTTGGGGTAAATCTTTTTGCTGAGCTATCGTCGCTAAATCCATTCTGGGTTGGGCAGGCTAAAAATACATTTGAGTTACTTAAAAGTCATGATGTTCTGCTTAATAAGGCTATAGAAGAAGCATTTCCAGGGTTTATAGCACCATCATTTAATTGCATTGAAATTAATCCAGATATTTTAGAGATTAGCTATAAGTCGCCATTTATGCCTGCAGATGTTGCCGAAGGTTTAATGTCTGCTGCGATTATTCATTACAACGAAAACT
The DNA here is from genome assembly GCA_943788895.1 of uncultured Pseudomonadales bacterium. Classification (GTDB taxonomy): domain Bacteria; phylum Pseudomonadota; class Gammaproteobacteria; order Pseudomonadales; family Porticoccaceae; genus HTCC2207. The sequence goes on from CALSRZ010000004.1 coordinate 17,537, forward strand.
TTTATATTGAGTCGAAAAAATACGATCAACCGGTTGATTTTAACCTGCGGTTTTTTTTAAGGCGTAGATGTAACAATAGAATTTCAACCGATTAATTTTTTAAATAAGGAGTTAGAGTGCCATGAATGGGCAGTTGTTTTTGCAGGCTTTACCCGACAATTATTTTGTGCCTATAAATGATTGAGAAAGCCAGTTATCCTCAACTGTTGGAAAATAAATTGCGTCGTGAAATTGCGGCTCGCAATCAAGCTGAGCAACTTCTCGAAGAAAAAAGCCGCGAACTCTATCAGAGCAATCAAGAGCTCTATCTGCGCAACCAAAAGATTGCCGAGCAGAGCCGTCACTTGCAGAAACAGGTGCTTGAGTTGCAGGAGACACGCCAGCAATTAGTCCAGTCGGAAAAGATGGCGGTGATTGGTCAGCTAGCTGCCGGAGTGGCCCATGAGATCAATAACCCGGTTGGGTTTATTGCCAGTAATCTCGATACCCTGAGTGACTATATGGTTGAGTTACGCAAATTGCTTGATCTGCAGACGCAAGCTCTTGAGATGTTTGCCGCTGAGGGCTCGAAAAATGGCGATTTGTCAGATACTGCAAATATAAGCAGCCTAGATAATCTGCGGGCCTTTACCCATAAGGTTAACCCCAACTTTTTATTACCAGATATAGATCAGTTAATTGGTGACTCGATTGAAGGTGCCGAGCGGGTTAAGCAGATCGTTGCTGATCTCTCGGATTTCTCCTATCTGAGTGAGCTTCAAGCCAGTCCGGAGGATATTAATACTCTCCTGCAAAAGACCATAAATATAGCCTCCAGTGAACTTAAGTATAAGGCCGATATAGAGTTGTATCTGGCGGAGATTCCCGCAGTTGTCTGTCATGGCGGCAAGGTTGGGCAGGTGTTTCTCAACCTGCTGGTCAATGCCGCTCAGGCAATAAAGGAGCGCGGTTTGATTACTGTTTCCACTGGCCGGGAGGGGGAGATGGTGTGGATTGAAATTAGCGATAATGGCTGCGGTATTGCCGAGAAAGATCTGGCAAAAATATTCGATCCATTTTTTACCACTAAGGAAATTGGCAAGGGCACAGGTCTGGGTCTGCATGTGGTGAAAGGCGCGATTGATATGCATGGCGGTGAAATCCATGTCAGCAGCAAAGAGGGCTGCGGAGCCTCCTTCAGGGTTCTGTTGCCGATCGCCGGATTGAGTTAAACCGCTCGCTTGCAAGCTTTTGTCGATTTGACAATCTGCCATTGAGCAACTAAAAAATAGAGGAATAATAAAAATTACCAAGAATAAAAAATAATTGCAGAATTTTTGCAGGAAGCATTTTGATTGTTCAGGAGCAATAGCAGTAACAGATCGCGCTATTTGTGAACGTCAAAAATTAAACAGGAGGGACCTGTCCGAAATGAGTAATAGTCAACCTACTATACTGCTGGTCGATGATGAGCGGCGCGTGCTCTCATCACTTACACGCTGCCTGGCAAGACTAGGTGTTAATCTGGTGGATTACAGCTGCCCACAGCAGGCACTGGAATTTGTCGCTGGCAATCGTCCGGATCTAGTGATTTCCGATCAGCGTATGCCGGTAATGCAGGGCAGCCAGATGCTCAGTGAGATAAAAACCATCTGGCCGGATATTCACACGATTATTCTCAGCGGTTACAGTGATCTTGAATCACTCTCGGATGCCTTTAACCGCCGTATTATCGATCGCTTTATCAGCAAGCCCTGGGATAATAATGAATTGCGTATGGTGGTTACTGCGGCACTGAGAGAGCAGGGGCTGTTTGGTTTTAGCGGCGAAAAAAACACCTCTGTGACGACTGATTTTCACGGTATGCACAGTGCCAATCCGGCTATGTACCGTCTGTTTGAACGAATTACAAAATCGGCGAGAGCCAATATTCCTATCTTTATTTCTGGTGAGACTGGAACAGGTAAAGAGTTGGTTGCCAGGGCCTGCCATTTGGAAAGCCCGAGAAAGTCACAGCCTTTTATTGCCATAAACTGTGCAAACTTTAACGAGAACCTGATTGAGTCACAGCTGTTTGGTCATAAGAAGGGTGCCTTTACCGGCGCCACGGCGGATCATCAGGGATTGATGGCGGCAGCGGGACAGGGCACGCTGTTTCTCGATGAGGTAACTACTTTGCCGCTGTCTCTGCAGGCGAAGTTGCTGCGGGTTATTCAGGAGCGCGAGTTCTCGCCGGTCGGTAGCCATCAGAGCTATCCGTTTGTCGCCCAGTTGTTGACGGCTTCGTCTACTACGCTTGCGAAAGCGGTTGAGCTGGGCCAGTTTCGTGAGGATCTCTACTACCGTCTCAATGTTATTCCTCTGCAATTGCCGCCGTTGCGTGATCGCGGCGATGATGTGGTGATTATGGCTGAGCACTTTTTGCGCTTCTTTGCTCGACAGGAGAGTAAGGTATTTAACGGTTTTAGTGAGGATGCTGAGGTATTTCTGCGCCAGTACCCCTGGCCGGGCAATGTGCGTCAGTTGGAGAATCTTGTTCATAGCATTGTGGTGCTTGCTGATCAGCGGATTGTTGATGGGGCGATGCTTGGCTCGGCGATTGAGGGAGGGTCTTTATTAAAAGATGCTGAGGGCTCCTTGTTAAGAGATGCTGAGGGCTCCTTGTTAAGAGATGCTGAGGGCTCGTACTCTTCATTAAAAGACGCTGAGGGCTCGTGCTCTTCATTAAAAGACGCTGATGGCTCTCTATTAAGAAAGGCTGAGGGCTCTTTATTAAGACAGGCTGATGGCTCTTCATTAAAACAGGCTAATGGCTCTTTGGCTTCAGGTAGCGGCGGGGTGCAACCTCTGTGGCAGGTGGAGAAAAATACTATTGAAGATGCCATTGCCAGCTGTGGCGGCAATATACCCAAGGCGGCGGCACTGCTGGAGGTAAGTCCCTCGACCATTTACCGCAAGCAGAAGCACTGGTGATTCTTATTTTGCGATGGCGTTGTGCAATGCATATTGCAAAAGTCCTCAATGGTGCTTCACTTATAAATTAATGTATATTATTAATATAATCTCGTAACTATATAATAAATATACTGAATACACTCTCTTAAATTAGTTGGCACAGAGTTTGCGATGGTCTATGACAGCACGTATGTCATTTCAGAATCATCAACAACGGCTGCCATGCCACAGGGAGTAATGATGTTAAATAAAAATGGATTAGAGATAGCGGTAAACCCCGGCGAGATTTCCCTTGCCGAAAAAAATAGCCAGCTGAGCCCGGCTGAGCAGAGTTCGCAAATATTTAAAGCGCCACTTAAAGCGCCACTTAAAGAGCCGCTTAAATCGACACCTCAATCATTACCTGAAGTAACCGCCAAATCGGAACTGGATATCAATCCTTCCCCAGCGGCTAATGACAGCCCCATAAGCTTTAAGCTCGATCTTCTTGAGCTCGACTCCGGACAAATTGCAGAGATCGCAGCAAAACCAACCATCAGTATTCTCGGGCTGGGGTATGTGGGGGCTGTCTCCGCTGCCTGTTTTTCACATCGTGGTCATTCAGTGATTGGTGTCGACCCGGACGTTGAGAAAATTGCGACGTTAAACCGCGGTGAGTCACCCATTGTCGAGGAGGGCCTGGCAGACTTGCTGGACAATGCGCGGCGGGTGGGTCGTCTCGAGGCTATCTGTGAACCACGCAAAGCGATTATGGAGTCCGATATAACCATGGTCTGTGTCGGTACCCCAACCGGCCCTAATGGTGAGTGCGACCTAAAGTATCTACGTATGGCTGCAGAGCAGATTGGCTCGGCGTTGGCGGCTAAGGATGATTATCATGTGGTGGTATTCCGCAGCACTGTGCCACCTAAAACAACCCGCGATATTTTAATACCGATTCTGGAAAAAGCCTCTGGGAAGATTTCCGGCAGGGATTTCGGCGTCTGTTTTAACCCGGAGTTTTTGCGCGAGAGCAGCGCGATCAAAGATTTCTATGAGCCGCCGAAAACCGTGATTGGCGCTGTGGATCAGCGCAGTTCAGCCGCTGTAGCCGAGCTTTACAAGGGTCTTTCCGGTGAGTTGATTGAAACCACTATTGAGGCGGCTGAATTTGTTAAGTATATCGACAATACCTGGCATGGCCTGAAAGTCGGTTTTGGCAATGAGGTGGGGCGCCTGTGTAAAGCGATGGGCGTCGACAGTCATCAGGTAATGAATATTTTTGTTAAGGATACCAAGCTTAATCTGTCTCCCTACTACCTGAGACCAGGCTTTGCCTTTGGTGGCTCCTGCCTGCCGAAAGATACTCGCGGCATTATGAATTTGGCTGCGGATAACAGCGTTAGCACCCCGTTAATTGACAGCATTCTTAATTCCAATGACCGCCATATAGAACACGCGCTATCGATGATTACCGCCTGCAAGGTAAAGCGTATCGGCATAGTTGGCCTTACCTTTAAGGCGCATACAGATGATATGCGCGAAAGCCCATTGCTCGAGCTGGTCAGGCAGCTCCAGGATCGGGGGCACGAAATAAGTTATTTCGATCCCAATGTCGCCTCTGAAGACCTTTTGAAAATGGGCGTAGAGCGGCAGCTGAGTTATTCGCGGTGCCTGAATATTGAGCAGTTGGTAAACACCACCGATATGCTGGTGGTCGGTCACAATACTGATTACGGAAGGGGCGCTGCCCATCTGGCCAAGGGCTTTATGCCAGTGGTCGATCTGGTGGGACTGGGCAATTCATTTAAGTACGCAAAAAACTGCCAGGGAATTTGTTGGTAAAAAAGATTTTAAAAAAAATATAGGGAGGAACTATGGATAGGGAAATTGAACAGAGTGACACAGGTGATCAGCCGCTGATAAAAAATGTCGTGCCAGTGATTCTCTCGGGAGGCAATGGCACTCGACTGTGGCCTAAATCCCGCAAGAAAATGCCCAAGCAGCTGTTAAAGCTCAATGGTGAAGACTCTATGCTACAGCGCACTGTAAGCCGCGTTGCGAACCTGCAAAGCCCCATTGTGGTGTGCAATGAGGAGCAACGTTTTATGATTGCCAGCCAGCTGCAGGAGGTCGACTGCAATGCCACTATCATTGTTGAGCCCTTTGCGCGCAATACCGCACCTGCTATAGCTGTGGCGGCATTTCAGGCGCTTTCTGAGGGGGCTGATCCACTTCTTCTAGTCCAGCCGGCGGATCATCTAATTGGCGATCAACAGGCTTTTCAGGTTGCTCTTAAAGCGGCGCTGGAACTTGCCGACAGTGGTAAGTTGGTTACTTTTGGGGTGCCACCTTCTGAGGCAGACACCGGTTTTGGCTATATCAAAGTTGCTGGTGGGTCCGGTGGATCATGCTCGGAGGGGGAGAGGATAGAGCAGTTTGTTGAGAAGCCGGGCCTGGCCACCGCTGAAGAATATCTCAGCAGTGGCGATTACTTTTGGAACAGTGGCATGTTTGTGTTTAAGGCCAGTGTCTATCTACAGGAGTTGCAGGAGCAGCAGGCGGAGATGTTTTTTCACTGCCAGAGAGCCTACCGCCGGTCGGTGCTTGAGGTGGGGGTTATCCGACTGTCGGAAGATGCGTTTAATCTCTGCCCCAGTGATTCTATTGATTATGCAATTATGGAGAAGACAGCGAATGCCTGGTTGGTTCCACTACACAGTAGTTGGAAAGATCTCGGCAATTGGTCGGCGATGTGGGAGGCGGCGGAAAAGGATGTTGATAACAATGTGCAGTGGGGGGATGTGCTGGCAGAGGATTGCCGGGGAAGTTTCTTTCAGAGTGATGGGCGTCTGATCGCTGCTATTGGGCTTGAGGATTTAATTGTTGTGGATACTAAAGATGCGGTTCTTGTTGCCGATAAGAGCCGTGTTCAGGAGGTTAAAAATCTGGTTGCTCGTTTGGATCAGCAGGGCAGAACTGAGCATCTCTCTCACCGCGAGGTTATGCGTCCCTGGGGCAGTTACGATTCCATCGGTCAGGGGCACCGTTTTCAGGTGAAGCTGATTAAGGTTAATCCGGGTGAGAGTTTATCTTTGCAGATGCATCATTATCGGGCGGAGCATTGGATTGTGGTGACTGGGACTGCGCTGGTGGAGCGCGATGGCGAGGAGCAGTTGGTGTCGGAGAATGAGTCGGTGTATATCCAGATCGGTCAGCGTCATCGTTTAACAAATCCGGGGAGTTTGCCGTTGCAGTTGATTGAGGTGCAGAGTGGCTGCTATTTGGGTGAGGACGATATTGTGCGGTTTAGTGATAATTATAATCGTGTGAAGGAGGCTGGGTAGTTTGGGTGTTTAGTCCGCTGGGGATAGCCCCTGCCTAGACCCTTGAGATCGGTCCCATGGGTACAGGTATTTCCAGCGTTCGCACAACTCGCTGCGCTCAAACAAGTGCTCTCTCTATCTGCAAATACCTGTACCCATAAGCCGGGCCCTGTTTGATCTCAAGGGTCTAGGCAGGGGCTATCCCACTGATAGCGAGTTTTTCAGCAACAATCAAAAAAGCCAGATAAAAGATTATCTGGCTTTTCGAGTTCTACTCTTTGCTCAGGCAAGTTAGATCATATAAACCACACCTGCCAGACCAGCCACTGTCAGAACTACTGTGTAAGGCAGGGCCATAAACACCATGCGCATATAAGAGAGTCTAATCAATGGCGCCAATGCCGAGGTCAGCAAGAACAGAAAGGCTGCCTGACCATTAGGGGTGGCGACACTGGGCAGGTTGGTACCTGTATTGATGGCAATAACCAGTTTGTCGAACTGTGCGCGGGTGATATCACCGGCTTTTAGTGCTTCGGAGATTTCATTGATATAAACCGTTGCCACAAACACATTGTCGCTGATAGCTGAAAGCAGACCATTGGCAAGGAAGAACATACCTGGCTGAACAGCTTCATCCAAAGTTAATACCCAGGCAATAACTGGCGTGAAAAGATGCTGGTCATGAATCACCGCAACAATGGCAAAGAACACCACTAAAAGCGCTGTAAAGGGCAGTGCCTCTTCAAAGGCGTGACCTATACGGTGCTCTTCAGTAATGCCGTTTAAGGCCGTTAACAGCACTATAACCATCAGGCCAATCAAACCTACTGGTGCCCAGTGGAAAGCCAGGCCGAAAACCAGAACAAGGGCGACCAGTGACTGCACTATCAATGTGGCTTTGTCGGACTGAGTGCGGCGAGCATCATCGTGGTCGCTGGACTGCTGCAATATATTGCGCACTTCTATGGCAGTTCTGTGCCGTAGCCAAAGACTTTAAATTTCTCTAGTAACAGACAGGTGATTAATCCGCAGACAAACACTGGCATGGTTACCGGTGCCATGCTGAGAAAGAATTCAATAAAGTTCCAGCCGGCCTTTTCAGCAATCAGCAGGTTCTGTGGCTCGCCAACCAATGTGGTGACGCCGCCCAGAGCTGTACCTACAGCGCCGTGCATAATCAGGCTGCGCAGAAAGCTGCGGAACTGTTCGAGTTCTGCCCGCTTTGTTGAGCGAAGGCTGTTGTCATCACTGTGGTCGTGATTCTCGTCGACGATTTGTCTTGCCCGAGGCGACCTTGTGATAGACCGAATAAAAGCCCACCGAAATAGTAATCAGTACCGCTGTTACGGTTAGTGCATCGAGAAAGGCTGACAACACTGCACCGGCAAAACAGAATAGAAACGATAGGGCAATTTTTGACTTTACGCCAAGGAGTATTCTGGTAAAGGTAAACAGCAGCATATCGCGCATAAAGTAGATGCCGGCGACCATAAACATCAGCAGCAGTATTACCTGAAAATTACTCACGGTTTCCTGATAGACCGCTTCCGGGGATGTCAGGCCAAGTAGAACCGCTTCAATAGCCAAGAAGGCCGCCAGGCTGAAGGGGGTAGCATTTTAGCGCCATCGCCAGGGTGAAGATAAATTCACCGATCAATACCCAGCCGGTAATAAAGGGGCCAAAGGCCATTAATACCAGAGGGTTTAATATAAGAAATGCAATGATCGATTTTTCATACCAGTCTGGTGAATTACCTAAAAAATTCTTTTTTAATGCCTGGGCCAGAGTTGGTTGCATGAGGGGTCCTTTTTTTGAAGTAGAGCTTTTAAGTTTGTTTTAAAAGCTGAAAATTCTTTCGTGTTAGACTGCCGGAAATTAATGGCGAAACAGTATCTGTAGACCCGTCAATATGCAAGCCTCAGAGGCTTTTAAATCACAGTTCATGGTGTGTTGCAGTATGCTTCCAGAAAATCTTCAGCGGTTTTTCGCGACTAATAGATATACATCAACCGGTGACAGTCTGTGGATTATTCCCGTGGTCGGGCGAGATATCCTGGTGGCCCATGGCAGCAATGTGCTGGTGGTGGATAAAAACGCTGCTGACACCATGAAGTTTTACTGCCAGCAGCGGCTGATACTGGGCCAGTGGCAGGGTGTCGACTGTGAAGTTTGGGATCTCTCCCCGGAATGTAGCTCTATGCCTGGGTATGGGCTTATGGATCTGCGCTCAATGCTGAGATCGGTCTCCGATGAGGAGTTCTCTCTGGCAAGCCGCGCAGTGCAGATGCTCGAATGGAAGAAGACCCATCAATACTGCGGTTCCTGTGGTCAGCCGACCACCAATTCTGCAGATGACCATGCGCTGCAATGTCTGGCCTGTAATATCAACCTCTATCCACGTATCTCACCCTGTGTGATTGTCGTGGTAATTGATGGCGAGCGCTGTCTATTGGGTCGCCAGGCCAGCTGGCCCGAGGGTCGGTTTAGTGCTCTGGCGGGATTTCTCGAAGCCGGTGAGAGCGCAGAACAGGCCCTGCACCGTGAGGTCTTTGAGGAAGTCTGGCGTGCATATAGAGAATATTCGCTATATGGGCAGCCAGACCTGGCCTTTCCCGGGCCAGCTGATGCTCGGTTTTTTGGCCGATGCGAAAACCACAGATATTCAGGTCGATGGGGTTGAGATTGCCGAAGCCGAGTGGTTTCACTACAGCCAGCTGCCGGATAAATTGCCCTCTATACAGAGTATGTCCGGGCGTTTGATTGATGATTTTGTCAAACAGATCGCGGCCAACTAGAACTGCTGCTGAGTTAGTTTAATCAGTCTATAATTAAGCTTTTTACATAATACTAAACTGGAGTTTGTCTTGGATTTCCTTCTTGAATACGGCCTGTTTTTCGCCAAAATCGTAACCTTTGTTATTGCTGTGATTATTCTGCTCAGCGTTATTGTTGGACTGAGCCAGAAGAATAAGCAGTCTGGCCACAAGGGGCATTTGGAGATTACCCCGCTCAATGAGCTTTACGATGAGATGAGTGAAGCGATTAAGCTGGCGGTGATGGATGAGTCGCTGCACAAGGCGGAAGCCAAGAAACAGCATAAAGACAAACAGAAGAAAGCCAAGGAACAGCAAAAAGCCCTGAAGAAAGCGGCCAAGAGTGGCTCTGAAGAAGATGCTGTCGAGCAAAAGCCACGGGTTTTTGTGGTTAATTTTCACGGCAATATCAGCGCCTCGGCGGTGACTAATCTGCGCGAGGAAGTGACGGCAATTCTCTCTCAGGCCAATGAAAAAGATGAAGTGGTTGTACGTCTCGAGAGTGGTGGTGGCATGGTACACAGCTATGGTCTGGCCTCCAGTCAGCTGGATCGTATTCGCAAGCGCAATATTCCACTGACTGTCTGTGTCGACAAGGTGGCTGCCAGCGGTGGCTATATGATGGCCTGTGTTGCCGACAAGATTCTCGCCGCCCCCTTTGCGATTCTCGGTTCTATCGGGGTTGTCGCCCAGCTGCCCAATTTTAACAAGGTGCTTAAAAAGCACGATGTGGAATTTGAATTGCTTACCGCCGGTGAGCACAAGCGCACTCTGACTATGTTTGGTGAAAATACCGACTCGGGCCGCGAGAAGTTTCTGGAAGATCTGCAGGATACCCACGATCTGTTTAAAGAGTTTGTCAGCGAGCATCGCCCCGTTGTGGATATAGATAAGGTTGCCACTGGTGAAGTTTGGTTTGGTCTGCGCGCATTGGATGTCGCTCTGGCTGATGATCTGCAGACCAGTGATGAGTACCTGGTCAGCCGCGCACAGCAGGCGGATCTATTTGAAGTTGTCTATGTACTTAAGAAAAAGCTCCATCAGCGACTGGGCTTTGCCGCAGAGGAGAGCGCCGATCGACTGATGCTGCGCTGGTGGGAACGCCTCACCGACAATAACAACCGTATGATGTAATCAGCTTTTCGATTCTGGGGCGTTTAAAAAAGAGAAGCGCTTAAAAAAGCGCTTCCGGATCCAGGTTGTAGGCATCTGGCGGCAGGTTCCTGGCGATATCAATCGTGCCTTCCTTGCCGCTTAAAGACAGCACCTTCTTTTGACTGAGTCGACGCTTGTTCACATCGAGAATAATCGTCAACTTGGGTTTTCTACCCATTCCCGCTTTGTAGTCACTGACAACCGCAACCTCGCCATTGGTAAGCTCCACCAGTGATCCCGGTGGATAGAGACCAATAGCCTGAATAAAGGTATCCACCAGTTCTTTCTGGAATAGCCTTGAGCGCCAGCCGGCCAGCTTGAGGATCGCCTCAGAGTGGGGGATTGGCGTTGCATAGTAGCGCGGGCTGGTCATGGCATCGTAGCAGTCAACAATACCGGCTATACGCGCGTAGAGGGGGATATCAGTGCCCCCCAGCTGGTTGGGATAGCCGGAGCCATTAAAGCGTTCATGGTGGTGACGCACTGCGGAGAGCACCTCCACCGGTAGCGGCAGGTCTTCAAGTATGCTCAGGCCCAGTTCTATATGGCTGCGGGTTTCCGCACGCTCGGTGCTGGTCAGATCGGTGGTTTTGCGCAGTAGTGAGTCGGGTAGGTTTAACTTGCCTATATCAATCAGTAGGCCGGAAAGTGCCAGCTGGAAAAGCTCATCTTTATTTAAACCCAGCTGCCGCCCCATAACACAGGAGAGAATGGCGCAGGAGATACAGTGGCGGTGAGCATAGCTGCTTTTACTCTTTAATCTGGCCAACCATACTGTGGCGGCGGGATTGCGGACAATACTCTCGACCAGCGCTTCAACAAAGGCATCCAGTCGCTTTATATCAGGTTTGTTGCCGGCCTTAATCGTTTTGCTTATACGGTTAAATTCCTGCTGAATGCTCAGGTAGGCAAGGGTGGCAATACGCAGCTCCGAGGCGATATCGGTGCTTATCTGATAGTCTGCACCATCTCTTTGAGCCAGTTCCTGATGGAGGGGTAAGCTGGTTATCTTTTGTTTATCTGCCAGCGCTGGCTGTTGAGTCTGTTCAATCATTTCACTAAAACATCCTGTGTTAACGACATATCCTGTTATTTGTCCCGCTATGCACTTTGTTTCTTGTCTCGCTATGCACTTGCTAAGAAAAAGGATAGCAGAAAATTAACTGGGCACGATTTTGCCCAAACCTGAATAGAAATTCTGTTAGCTGTTAACCAACAATGGGTTTTGTTTTATCAATTGGGTACTGATTCAGCCAGTGCTGGAATTTTTCCGCTGGCAAGGCCTTGCTTATATGATAGCCCTGGGCATAGGTGCAGCCCAGTTCTGTCAGTGTTGTCTGTGTTTCCAGAGTCTCGACACCTTCGGCGACAATCTGCATATTAAAGCGCAGTCCCCAATCGAGAATTAATTTCACTATATCCATATCGATCTGGCTGTTGAGCATATTGAAGACAAATGACTTATCTATTTTCAACTCGTCAGCAGGGATAAATTTAAAATACTCCAGAGAGGAGTAGCCGGTTCCAAAGTCATCTATAGAAATTTTTACCCCCAACTCTTTGATTTTGCTGAGGGTCTTAAATCCCTGATTAAGGTCTTGCTGAATTGTCGATTCGGTAACCTCGATACACAGATCGGCGGGGTTGCCACCCCAGAGATTGAGGCTCGATTCAATGCTGTCGAATAGCCCCGGCCAGCGCAGGCACGAGGCGGAGAGGTTGACGGCAGTGGTGATCGGTTTGCCGTCAATGCACCAGCTGGCGGATTCTCTCAAAGCGGTATTGATAGTCCAGGCGAACAGCTCCTGCATTTGCCCCGACTGTTCAATAATCCCTATCAGCTGCTCTGGTTTAATTCTGTACTCATTGTTATCTATCCAGCGAATCAGACTCTCGGCACCGCGCGGTCGATTGTCGGCAAGACTTATCTGTGGCTGGTAGTGGAGTTGAAAGCTGTTTTCAGAGAGCCCCTGAATTACCTGCTCCTTGAGTGCCACCTGATGTTGAGCACTGGCCACTGCTGAGCTCTCGCTGATATGGTACTGCTGTTGATTGGTTTTGGCCTGTTTAGCGGCGGCCTCAGCTTCCTGTAGCAGCACCTCGGCTCTGCTTCCGGTGCTGGATGCGGAGAAGCCGATACGCCCCTCAAGAAAAATGGCCTGATCCTCGAGTACAAACAGGCGACACAACTGGTCGATAATCTTTTTTGCCACCAGAGGTATCAGCTGGATATTCAGCAGTGGTGAAAATATCAGTGCAAATTTATCACCGTCGACTCTGGTGCAGAAGATCGGGTTTTGCGGAATTGCGGCGAGTCGCTGTTGCAGTTCGGCAAGCACTCTGTCGCCATTGCTGTAGCCGTGGCGCTGATTGATCTGGGCGAAATTGTTTAGATCGACCAGTGCCAGAACAGTCAGTTTTTGCTTGCCAGCCTGTTGATTTAAGCAGTGGTTGAGCGCAGACAGCAATCCCTGTCGATCAATATCAAAGTCGGTTTTATCTGCACTATTGTCCATTTACAACCCTGTTAGTTAATTAAATATAGAGCGCTTCGGGATCCAGCCCGTAGGCACCGGGCTCCAGGGTTTTTAGTATTTCAACCACTTTGCGGTCCTCGCCAACAAAATTGGCAAGATCAATCTCGCTAAAATCTTCCAACTGCTTTTTATGTTGATCGAGTATCACCAGTACCTGGGGTCGTAGGCGCTTGCCGGGATTTTCTTTGACTACAATGCCCACTTCGCCAGAGGAGAGTTCAACCAGGGTCCCGGTGGGGTAGATGCCCACCGACTGAATAAAGGCTTCAATTAACTCCGGCTGAAAGTCGTAGCCGCGCCACTCATACATCTTCTTAATAGCCAGGGCATGGGGGATAGGTTTTGCATAGACCCGCTGACTGGTAATCGCATCATAGCAGTCGGCGATAGCGGCGATTCTGGCATACAGTGGGATCTCTGTGCCCTGCAGCGCCTGTGGATAGCCACTGCCATTAAAGCGCTCGTGGTGACAGGCAATCATATCCATTACCGACTGGGGTATTTTGCGCGCTGAGTCGGCGGCCATTTTTAGGCTCAGATCGACATGTTTTTTAACCAGGGAAAACTCCCGTTCGCTGAGCTGTTGTTTCTTGTTTAACACCGCGCCGGGTATCTTTAATTTGCCTATATCGAGAAGCATGCCACCCATGGAGAGCAGGGCCAGTTCTTTTTTTGGCAAGCCGATTTGGCGGCCAATAACCGAGCACCAGATTGCCACGGCAATACAATGTCTGTAGGTATAGGAGTCCTGGGATTTTAAGCGCGCCAGCCAGATACTGGCACCTGGGTTGCGCACTACGCTGTCGACTAAAGGCGTTACGATCTCGCTAAGGTTGGCGATATTGAGTGACTTGCCGCTGCCGATACGGCTGGCCATATTGTCAAATTCATCCTTGATTTTCTGGTAGGCGTTATTGGCCTCGCTGATTTCACTGGTGACAGCGATCTTATCGTCATATTTAACGATACGCCTTGAGGACAGTTCTTTGTTAAACGGTGTTGCAGCTACCCCGAGTTTTCGGCTGTGTGAGAGCTTATGAGAAACCTCGACATCGAGATTGGTAACGCTGCGCTCGTAGTCGACATAGACATAGTCACAGTAAAGGCTGAGCTTCTGCACATCAGAGGCATTGCGGATCATAAAACCTTGAAGATAGAAGGGGGTTTCCAGCCACGGGCGATCCAGACCAGAGACATACATACCGGTCTCGAGTTGATGAACATAGATTTTTTTAGTTTGCAGCTGCCCCAAACCCGTCACTCCTTAACGTTCTTATAACTCCCCTGTACTGTTTGCTCTGTTGCGATTTCTGCAACCGGACTAATTATTATTATGCTCGCTGTCTCTTTAAGTCTAGTCTCTGCGCAGCTTGTCGTTGACTGCGATAGGATTTGAAAAGTTGAAGACTACTATATAGCTGGAGATCAGAAAAGTGATAATCGCTGCGGCCTGGATTAAATGTGATGCGTTATTGCCGATCAAGGTACTGTTAAATGCCACATAGGCAATCAGCAGTGAGAACTCGCTGTTTTGCCCGAGTCGAAAGCCAATATCCCAGGCCAGCGCCTGGCTTTCACTCTGCTTGCGCAACAGGGCGTGGTAGATCACCGGTTTAAGAACCAGCATCAGCGTGCCAAGCACAATTGCCGGAATCGCAATATGGGGAATCAGTGACAGGTCAAAACCACCGCCAAGCGAGAAGAAGAAAAGAATCAGAAAGAAATCGCGCAGTGGTTTCAGGTTGAGTGCGATATAAGCGGCGATAGGGCTGGTGGCAATCGAGATGCCGGCGATAAAGGCACCGATTTCCCGTGACAGCCCGGCGTATTCAAATAGCTCAGCTACACCCAGGCACCAGCCTATCGCCAGCAGGAAGACATATTCACCAATCCGGTCAAAGCGTGCAAATAGTGGCTGAAGTATATAGCGCACCATCAGCACGGCGCCGCCAATCAGCAGCGGCAGTGCAACCAGGCTGATGCCAAATCTACTGACACTGACATCACCGGAGCTTGCAGAGATCAACATCAGCAGAACAAAGATCGCCAAGAAATCCTGCATCAACAGCATACCGACCATCAATTCACCAGAGTGCTTGTGGTGTAGCACAGTGGTGGGTAACAGTTTGATACCAATAATGGTGCTGGAAAACATCATCGATGCGCCGATAATCAGGTTCTCTGTAGGACTGAAACCAAATGCATAGCCAACCCCATAGCCGACGCCGGCAAATAGCAGGGAGCTGATCAATGTGAGATGGGTGACCTGTTTCAGAACCCGGGCCAGCGCCTGAGGCTGCATATCCAGACCGAGCAGAAAGAGCAAAAATATAATGCCAATACTGGCTATTTCGGCGATAAGGTCAACGTCGGTGACCCAGCCGAGACCGTGAGGTCCCATCACTGCGCCGAGCAGAATATAGGCGACGAGAAGTGGTTGGCGACCAAACAGGGCGATAGAAGCGACTACTGCGGCGCCGCTAAAGATTAAAAAGAACAGTTGTATTAGGTGATGATCCATCGTGCCATTTCAATACAGACGGCCCAAAGGTGCAATGGGCCAGTCTGTTTTATTTGAAAAAAAATCCTTTTTAGTCTTGTCGCTACTTAGCGGTGGCGCTTGAAGAGGGGTTCTGGTTGATCCACTGCGACCTGATAGGCATCGCTAAAATCATTCAGTGATTTGCAGGCCGCGGCCAGATCAATCTCTGAATCAAACTGAAAGGCGTTGAATCCGCAGCGCTGCATCATAAACAGCTGGTCGCGGATAAACTGGCCTACGGCGCGAATCTCACCGATATAGCCATAGCGCTCGCGAAGCAGGCGGGCTACAGAGAAACCGCGGCCATCGACAAACTTGGGAAAGTTAATCGCGATAACTGGCAGTGCTGCAATAGAACCGGCAAATTCTTCGATCTCTTCATGGCTGTCGATCCAGACACCCACATTGCCGCTGTGGTCAGCCAGTTGTTGCTGGTTGGCTTGCCAGTAATTAACCGGAACCAGAATATCACCGGCGGGTAGAGATTCACTCTCAGCAGCAACTAGTTGCCAGCTATTATCGACAACCGCAGCGTCTTTCAAATACTGTTTAGGATGCTGGTGCATAAACTCTCTCCTTGAATTTTTCGATGCCAATACGCTGGTAGGTATTTAAAAAGCTCTCTTGGTCGAGACGGTTTTCAACATACACATCCAAGAGTTTTTCAATGCTATCAACAACCGCATCGCGAGACAGTGAACGGCCGAGAACCTTGCCGAGGGCAGCATCTTTATTGGCGCTACCGCCGAGCTGAATCTGATACCATTCTTCGCCTTTTTTATCGACGCCGAGAATACCTATATGACCAATATGATGATGGCCACAGGCGTTCATACAGCCGGAGATGTTCAGTTCCAGATCGCCGAGATCATAGACATAGTCGAGATCGTCAAACTTGCGCTGGATAGCTTCGGCCACCGGAATAGATTTGGCATTGGCCAGCGAGCAGTAGTCGCCGCCTGGGCAACAGATCATATCGTTAATGGTGCCAATATTAGGCGTCGCCAGTCCGGCTTCTTTGGCCTGCTGCCAGAGTTCAAAGAGCTCTGTTTTAAGCACATCGGCGAGAACAATATTCTGGTTGTGGGTGGTGCGAATCTCGCCAAATGAGTAGCGGTCAGCGAGGTCGGCAATAATATCCAGCTGGCGGTCAGTAACATCGCCTGGAGCCACGCCCGCAGGTTTCAGTGACAGCGTTATCGAAGCGTAACCGCTTTGCTTTTGCGCTCTGACATTGCGATCCAGCCAGCGCGAGAAGGCTTTGTGCTCTGCAGCCTGTGACTGTAGCTCGGCATCAACCGCAGCACTGTCGACAGACAGATAGTCGGGGGCGGTAAAGAAGCTTTTAACGCGCTCTATTTCACTGCCATTTAATGTTGCTGGGCCATCTTTAAGATGTTCCCATTCGGCTTCGACGCGCTTGGCAAAAACTTCTGGCGTCCAGGCTCTAACTAGAATCTTGATACGCGCCTTGTACTTGTTGTCGCGATTGCCGTAGCGGTTGTAGACACGCAGGATGGCGTCTAAATAGGTCAGCAGATGTTCCTTGGGCAGAAACTCGCGAATCGACGAGGCGATAACAGGGGTTCTTCCCAGTCCGCCACCGACGTATACATGGAAGCCGGTCTCGCCACGGTCATTTTTAACCAGCTGAAGACCAATATCATGCAGTAGGAAAGCAGCGCGATCTTCTTCAGAACCGCAGACGGCGATTTTAAACTTGCGCGGCAGGAAGGCAAATTCCGGATGCAGGGTCGACCACTGGCGAATAATTTCACACCAGGGGCGGGGATCTTCAATTTCATCGCTGGCGACACCGGCAAACTGATCGGTGGTGGTATTGCGAATACAGTTGCCACTGGTTTGGATAGCATGCATCTCGACAGAGGCGAGCTCGGCGAGAATATCTGGAACTTCTTCCAGCACTGGCCAGTTAAGCTGAATATTTTGACGGGTGGTAAAGTGAACATAGCCCTTGTCGTAGGTTCTGCTGATAGCGGCGATCTTGCGAACCTGGCGACTGGACATCAGCCCGTAGGGAACAGCGATACGCAACATGGGCGCCAAGCGCTGAACATAGAGGCCATTTTGCAGGCGCAGCGGGAGGAATTCTTCGTCGCTAATCTGTCCGTCGAGATAGCGTTTGGTCTGGTCTCGATACTGCTCAACTCGCTCGTCGACGATTTTTTGATCGTATTGATCGTAGATATACATGGCGTTTTATTTTACCTTTTACCTTTAAACTGTTACCTGACTTTTTAAACTAACTTTTAATACTAAATTATCGCGTTTTTAAATTGGCTACTATCAAAGGGGCGCCATAATAGCGTTACAGCGCAGGCTTTTGAATGACTATTTAAATATATATTGGTTGTTTTGTGGAATATTCAGGCTTTTTCCACCCTGATCAATACTGATTTAGCCATTGCCTGAAGAGTTTTCTGGCTAATCAGTCATTTTTTAGCCGCAGCTGGTTTCTTTCCCCGCAAAAGGCGCGACAGTTGAGAATGCAGTTGCTAGAATGCGCGCTCTTTTGAGACCTTCGACGAAATTACATCCATTTTTACAGTTTATTAAGGTATATCTATGTCTAGCGACAACAACCAAACAACCCCGGATTACAGCACTGCAGATAGCAAGGCTGATGCCATTGCCGCAGTTGCCATCCTGTCTATAATTATTGTTACCGTTGTTTACTGGCTCTCTACTCTCGGGTAATTGTCAGACCTGTTTAATTTCTGGGAATAGCTAAATTATGACTGATAGATTGCAGCTGGCTGAAAATGTGAATCAACGATCTATGGTTGAGGATTACCTCAATCGGGTTCAACTTGAGCCGGAGATCAGTGCACAGAAAATTGCCCAGTTACAAGAGCAGATCAAACAGCAGCTGATTGAAAAAGACGCTGTACTTATCGCCCATTACTACACCGATCCGTTAATTCAGGCGCTGGCTGAAGAGACTGGCGGCGTGGTTTCAGACTCTCTTGAAATGGCGCGTTTCGGTAGCACTCACAGTGCCCAGACACTGGTGATTGCCGGGGTAAAGTTTATGGGTGAGACGGCAAAAATACTCACCCCTCAAAAGCGCGTTTTAATGCCAACTCTCGAGGCAACCTGTTCTCTTGATGTCGGCTGCCCAGCCGATAAGTTTGCCGAGTTTTGTGACCAGCACCCGGATCGTACCGTGGTGGTTTACGCCAATACCTCGGCAGCGGTTAAAGCGCGAGCTGACTGGGTGGTGACTTCTAGTATTGCGCTGGATGTGGTCGACCACCTGGATAGCCTCGGCGAAAAGATTCTCTGGGCACCGGACAAATATCTCGGCAGCTATGTGCAAGGTAAAACCGGCGCTGATATGTTGCTCTGGGATGGTAGCTGTATTGTTCATGAAGAGTTTAAAGCCAAGCGCCTTGTCGAACTTAAAGCGGTGTATCCGGATGCTGCTGTACTGGTTCACCCGGAATCACCGCAATCAGTGATCGATATTGCCGATGCAGTGGGTTCCACCTCGCAGCTTATTGCCTCTGCAGTCAGCC
Organism: uncultured Pseudomonadales bacterium; assembly: GCA_943788895.1. GTDB lineage: Bacteria > Pseudomonadota > Gammaproteobacteria > Pseudomonadales > Porticoccaceae > HTCC2207. The sequence continues at coordinate 36,363 of CALSRZ010000004.1, forward strand.
TTCCTCATAAGAAAATGATTGTAGCTACAGATCAGGGTATCTTCTTCAAAATGCAGCAGGCGGTTCCGGATAAGGAACTGATAGTTGCTCCAACCGGTGGCAGCAGTGCGACCTGTCGCAGCTGTGCCAGCTGTCCGTGGATGGGTATGAACAGTCTGGAAAATTTACTCGCCTCTCTGCAAGAGGGTAGCAATGAAGTGTTTGTCGATGCCGGGATTGCCGAGCAGGCAATGAAATCTCTTGGCCGTATGATTGATTTTCGCGAGCAGCAAGCCTCTTTAGCATAAAGCTCTTAATAGACAAATAGCCTTTTCTTTTACTAGAGCTTTTCCGCTCGATCCTCCATCTCCGCAAGATCTCTCAAGCGCTGGCGAATAATCGCCGACTGTTTAAAGTCACCATTGACCAGCTTGGCTGCCAGGCTTAATTGCTCACGTGCCATATCAAATACGCCAATTAGAATAAAGTACTCGGCACGGGCCTGATGCAGACCGGAAATATTGCCCGCCAAACCGCGAACCTCGGCCAATCGATACCAGATCATCGGATCCTGGGCGCGCATTCTCGACAGGGCGGTCAACACTGCATCGGCGCTATCGTATTGATGATCCTGCCACAGTGCTTCGGACTTAAGCACCATCAGCGGATAGTTGTTGGGGTTTAAACGCAGCAGTTTATCGAGCTTGCCGATTGCCGTCTGATATTTTTTGCGGGCAATATCAATTTCAATATCAGTGTAATGAAAGGTCAGGTTATTGGGGTCTTTCGCCAGCAGCTGGCTAATAACCTGCTTGGCTCTGGGCAACTTGTTATCTTTTAAATAGGCCAGCGCCAGGCCATAGTGGGCGGCATCCGCTTTTAATGTGTTGGCGCTAAGTTCTGCATTAAACCGGGCGATACTGTTTTTGTTGTTGTGTTCCATAGCCACCAGTGCCCGGGCGCGCATTAGATAGAATTGCGGGTTTTGCGGGTACTGGCGCATCGAGGTACCCATGGAGCGATTGCGGGCATCGCCAATACGCTTCTCGGTAACTGGGTGAGTCAGTAAAAACTCTGGTGGACGGCTGCCGGTATAGCGACTTGCCTTAAGCAGTGTGGCAAACATATCGGCGACTGCGCCGGGATCGCGGTTGGCGCGCTCCATGGTTGTCAGTCCAACGCGATCCGCCTCCTGTTCATTGGATCGGCTGTAGCGCAGCTGGCTGTCCATGGCCAGTGCCTGAGAGGTAATCATCGCGGCACTGGCCGCATCACCGCCGGCAGTGGCGGCCAGAACCACAGTGGCCAGCAGGCCAGCCATGGTCAGTACCGAGGTTTTTTTCTGTGCCTCCGCACCGCGCGAGAAATGTCTCTGACTAAGATGCGCCAGTTCGTGGGCAAGTACCGAGGCCATTTGATCTTCGTTCTCTGCATAGGCAAAGACACCGGTGTGAAATCCGACTACACCGCCGGGAACTGCAAAGGCATTCATCGAGGGGTTTTTAACAATCACCAGCTCCAGCCGTGGATCTTCGAGATCGCTGTAGGTGGCGAGGTTGTAGAGCAACTGCTCGAGATAGATCTGCATCAGCGGGTCGTCGTAGGCTTTGACGCGGCTGCGAAACACCTTTAACCAGATTCGTCCCAGTTCATACTCCTGCTGCTTGGAAATTATTCCTGAGGCGGCATCGCCGAGCACCGGCAGTTTGATTTCTTTGGCATTGAGGCTGCCGCTTGCTGGCATGATTAAACAGAGCGTCAAGAGTAGATGTTTTAGCAGCTGTGCAGAAAAAAGTATTTTCAAAATAGGCCTTATCAGGTTACATAAGATTGCCAGCGCCAGGAAGCATCGCCGTGATACCATCACTTTAGCTGAAAATTATGCACAGTTCGACAGTTGAAATATTGACAAGTTTCAGGTCAGATAGGGCTCTTATACAGTCTGGTCTTACAGCGAAAAAATTACCGATAAAAAAAGCAGTCAGTGCAAATGCGCTGCTGAAAAAAAGGATAGATGGATGAAGAAGATTTTACATAAGTGGATTGAGCGTTACTTCGGCACGGAGGAAGCTCTGCTACTGACGATTATCCTGATTGTTTCGCTGATTGTATTCGCCACTCTCGGCGCTGTTCTTGGCCCTGTATTCGCCGCGGTGATTCTCTCCTTCTTGCTTCAGGGCATAGTCAATGCGCTGCGTCGTTATGGGGTACCCAATGCCGTGGCTATCAGCACCACCTATCTGCTGTTTATGGTGGCCTTTCTATCGGTGCTTATAGGCTTGATACCTATGATTGGTCGCCAGACCTCACTGCTGGTCGGCGAGCTACCCAATATGATTGGTCGACTTCGCGATCTGGCCGTGGCACTGCCAGAACGCTATGCCGAATATGTCAGCCCGGAACAGTTCCAGACGATTATGGCGCGCCTTACCGAGGAAGTTGGCCGTCTTGCCGAGCAGGCACTGTCTTTTTCGATCAGTAGCTTTCCAAGCATTATTGGCCTGATGATCTACGTGGTTCTGGTGCCTCTGCTGGTTCTGTTTATGCTAAAAGATAAAGACCAGTTACTGCTGTTTATGGGCAGCCTGTTGCCAGAGGAACGCTCAGTGATGCGCACCATCTGGAATGAGATGGATATGCAATTTACCAACTATGTGCGCGGTAAGGCCATTGAGATATTAATTGTCGGCACGGTTTCCTATATTGCATTTTTACTCCTCGGGGTTAACTACGCGGCACTTCTAGCGTTACTGGTAGGCCTTTCGGTGTTGATCCCCTATATTGGTGCCACGGTTGTCACTGTGCCGGTATTGCTGGTCGGCTATATGCAGTGGGGCTTTAGCAATGAGTTCTTCTGGTTGTTTGGTGTCTATGGGGTTATTCAATTCCTCGACGGCAATGTGTTAATTCCAGTGCTGTTTTCCGAAGTGGTTAACCTGCATCCGGTGTTTATTATTATCTCGGTTCTGCTGTTCGGTGGCATTTGGGGCTTCTGGGGTGTGTTCTTTGCTATCCCTCTGGCGACGCTGGTCAAGGCGGTGTTTAACGCCTGGCCGCGCAAGGCTCAGCGAGAGATGGAGTTTCAGCCGCCGCTGGATCTATCGGCCAGTGAAAGTGCAGAGCAGCAGGATTAATTTCAAGGTTAGATTTTTAACCTAAAAACTAAATAAATTTTTAATCGGATTCCAAAAACAAAGGAAGTTTATATGCGTCGCCTGATTAGTGTCTGTGGGTTTTTGTCTGTTGTAATTTTAACTGTCGCTCTGCAGGGTTGTTCTGATCCCTCTGGTAAGCGCCAGTCCTCAGAAATTGTTACCAGTCCCAATGATCAGCGCGAATATCGCCATATCCGACTCGATAATCAGCTTGATGTCTTATTGATTTCCGATCCTTCCACCGATAAAGCCGCGGCCTCTCTGGATGTCTATATTGGCAGCTATCAGAATCCCGCTGATCGGGCAGGGCTGGTACATTTTCTTGAGCATATGCTGTTTCTGGGTACCGAGAAATACCCTGACCCCGGTGAGTATCAGCGGTTTATCAGTGAACATGGCGGCAGTCACAATGCCGGCACCGGTCTGGAAAATACCAATTATTTTTTCGATATAGATGCGGCCTATCTTGAGTCTGCCCTCGATCGATTCGCACCGTTTTTCTCGTCCCCCAATTTTGATGCCAAGTACGTTGATCGCGAGCGCAATGCGGTGGAGTCGGAGTACCGTCTAAAGATTAAGGATGATGGTCGACGCATGATGGATGTATTGCAGGAGCAGATTAACCCGCAGCATCCGCTGTCGAAATTTACCGTGGGTAATCTCGATACTCTTGCCGACTGGGAAGATCGTCCGGTGCGCGACGAGTTGCTGGCGATCTATAAGAAGTATTACTCCGCCAATATTATGAAGCTGGTGGTGCTCGGCAGTGAAAGTCTCGATGAGCTGCAGGCGATGGTCGAGCCACGCTTTAAGGTGGTTGAAAATGCCAATGTGGTTGTGGGTGCTCACAGTGCGCCACTGTTTCAACCCGAGCGCCTGCCAATGCAGATATCCGCACAGCCGCTGCAAAATTCCCGCGAGTTGAGCCTCTCGTTTCCGCTACCAAAAATGTTGCCTCACTGGCAGAAAAAGCCAGCCAATTATCTGGCCGCACTGATTGGTCATGAAGGCGATGGCAGTCTGCTGGATGTACTTAAAAAGCGCGGCTGGGCAGAGGCGCTTGGCGCTGGTGTGCCCCTTGAAGATCGCGGTTCTGCGCTGTTCTCTGTGGATATTTCCTTGACCCCGCAGGGACTTGAACATCAGCAGCATATTGTCGAGATGTTCTTTGCCTGGGTTGCGCTAATTCGCGAGCAGGGTATAGAGTCCTGGCGCTACGCTGAGCGCGCACAGCTCAACGATATCGCCTTTAGGTTTCAGGAAAAACAAAATCCGATTAGCTATGTCTCATCACTGTCATCAATGATGCAGCGCTATCCGTTAGTGGATCTATTGCAGGCACATTATCTGATGAATGATTTTGATGCGCCGCTGGTGGCTGAGGTGGCTGGCTTGCTGACGGCGGACAATTTGATGCTGCAGCTGACAGCACCGGAAGTGCAGACAGATCAGATTAGCCAGATGTATCAGACGCCCTATAGCGTCGCTGGAATACCCAATTCAGAATTGCAAAAATGGCGTGCACCGCGAACCTTCGCTGAGCTGAGTTTGCCGCCGAATAATCCCTATATACCCAGTGATCTTGAACTCTTGGCTGAGACTGGCGATACACCTCAGCTGCTGATTGAGTCAGAGGGCCTAACCGCCTGGCACTTACCTGATACTCGTTTTGGTGTGCCCAAGGCGCATATTATTGCCGCGCTGGAAACCACTGGTGTGGACTCACCGCAGATGGCTGCCGCTATTCAGCTCTACCTTGCCTATATCGAAGATCAGCTCGGCGCCAGTGCCTATCCGGCGACAGAGGCGGGCCTGGAATTTTCCCTGCAACCATCAAACAAGGGTTTTACCCTTGTAATAGGTGGTTATTCGGATCGCCAGTCAGCGCTGTTGGCGGATGTTCTTGAGGCTTTAAAAAATCCCCAGTGGCAGCAGGCGCGCTTTGATCGTATTCAGCAGACAATGTTTCGTGACCTGAGTAATTTCCGTCGCGAGTATCCCTTTCGTCAGGTAGTGGCAAGCCTCTATTCAATGCTTAAAGGGCAGTGGACACCGCTGCAAAAAGCCGCTGCCGTCGATCAGCTGACGATGCCAGAACTCGAACAGTTGGTTGCAAAGCTCAACGCTAATCTGCAGCTAAAAGTACTGATCAGTGGTAATCACAGCCTGGAGTCTGCCGAGGAGATAGTTACCAGTCTGTCGAGCTGGACAAAGCTTAAATCCGTTCAGTCGCTGCAGTCGGTGGCCAAGCTAAAGCCCGCCAGCAAACAGATCTATAGCGCACAGATTCCAGTCGATCACAGCGATGCGGCTTTTATGCTTTATATGCAGGGTCGTAATGACAGTCTTGCCGAGCGCGCTCATATGCTATTGATCAGCGAGATGCTCTCAGCGCCGTTTTATACCAGCCTGCGCACCGAGAAACAGCTGGGTTATGTGGTTGCCGCCTTTGCTAACAACCATCTTCGGGTTCCCGGTCTTGCCTTGCTGGTGCAGTCATCCTCGGTTGATGAGCAGGCACTGCGTTCAGAGTTTGAGCAATTCCTCGAGGGCTACACTGATCAGGTTGCACTGCTTACTCAGGAGGATCTCGATCGCTACAAGAATTCGGTGCTGAGTAATTTGCAGGAGACGCCGAAAAATTTAGCTGAATTGAATGGCCGGTTTATGGAATCCGTGAGTCTCGGCTATAACAATTTTGACTTTCGACAGCAGTTGGTTGAGGAGGTTTCCAAGGTTAGTCTGAGCAGTTTGAGTCAAGCCTATAAAACTGTGGTTATCTCTGATGCCCGTTCATTATCGGTTGAAACTGCAGACCCCGATCAAGAAAATACTGCAATTGATTTGCGTGAGCAGGGCTGGGTTTATCAATACGAGTTTTAAATATTGCTGAATAATCTTCTTTGTAATTCTACTAACTTGGGGTTGTTTTAGAAATATCGTTAACAAACAATAAGTTATAAAAGTTATTTTTTAGGGGGCAGGGTTAAATAGGGTTTTAAATCCGGGTATCCCGTTGATTTTGTAGCTGGGCTACATTAAAATATCGCCTGATTTTTCAAGACATGTTATACATTAACACTTGTATACAAGTCGCTACGAAAAAATGACTAATTGATAACTGGCTGGTGACGAATGACTCAGGATTTAGATCCGTTTGAAACTCAAGAATGGCTTGAAGCCTTCGATTCTGTTTGCAAAACCCATGGCGATGATAGAGCGACCTTCCTCCTCAATCAGCTGCAAGCTCATGCTAGCAAACAAGGCTTAAAACTGCCTTCCTCTGTTACCACTCCCTACCATAATACAATCCCGGCCAACCGCGAAAAGCGTATGCCCGGCGATCTGTTTATGGAACGTCGTATTCGTTCGATTATTCGCTGGAATGCTCTGGCGATGGTTATGCGTGCTAATAAGAAGAGTGAAGGTATCGGCGGTCATATTGCCAGCTTCGCTTCTGCAGCGACGCTTTACGATGTTGGTTTTAACTATTTCTTCCGTGGCCCCGAGGGCGATCATCTCGGTGATTTGATCTTCTTCCAGGGACACAGTGCGCCAGGTATGTATGCGCGATCCTTCCTTGAAGGACGCCTCAACGAAGAGCAGCTGGATAACTTCCGTCGTGAAGTTGATGGCGGCGGTCTCTCTTCTTACCCGCACCCCTGGTTGATGCCGGATTACTGGCAGTTCCCAACCGTATCTATGGGTCTTGGCCCAATTCAGGCGATCTATCAGGCGCACGTTATGCGTTATCTGTCAGCCCGTGGCCTGGTGCCTCGCGGTGATCGCAAGGTCTGGGCATTCCTCGGCGATGGTGAGTGTGATGAGCCGGAAAGCCTCGGCGCAATCTCGCTGGCCGGTCGCGAGCAGCTGGAAAACCTGACCTTCGTGGTTAACTGTAACCTGCAGCGTCTCGATGGCCCTGTGCGTGGTAACGGTAAAATCATGCAGGAACTGGAAGGTGTCTTCCGCGGTGCTGGTTGGAATGTGATCAAGGTCGTTTGGGGCCGTCACTGGGATCGCCTGTTGGAGAAAGATACTTCAGGTCTGCTGATTAAGCGTATGAATGAAGTCTGTGACGGTGAGTTGCAGAACTACAAGTTTAACGGCGGCGCCTACACCCGCGAGCACTTCTTTGGTAAGTACCCAGAGCTGCTCGAGTTGGTTAAAGATATGACCGACGAACAGATTATGTATTTGAACCGCGGTGGTCACGACCCCTATAAGGTCTATGCAGCCTATGCTGAAGCCGCGGCTCACAAAGGTCAGCCAACAGTTATTCTGGCTCAGACAGTTAAAGGTTACGGACTGGGTGGTGCAGGCGAAGCGGCCAATGACACTCACTCGGTGAAGAAGCTTGATATTGACAGTCTGAAAGGCTTCCGTGATCGCTTTGGTATTCCAGTGTCTGATGACAATCTGGAATCAGTGCCTTACTACCGTCCTGCTGAAGACAGCCCTGAACTTGAGTATATGCGCCGTCGTCGCAAGTCCCTTGGCGGTTCTCTGCCTGCGCGTCAGGCTGACTTTACGGCCATGAAAGCGCCTGGTCTGGATACCTTTAAGAAGCAGCTTGAGAGCAGTGGCACGAGAGAAATCTCTACCACTATGGCGTTTGTCCGTGTTCTTTCTACGCTGGTTAAAGATAAGACGATTGGCAACTCAGTCGTGCCGATTGTTCCCGATGAAGCCCGTACCTTTGGTATGGAAGGCATGTTCCGTCAGCTGGGTATCTATACCTCTGAAGGTCAGAAATATGTGCCTCACGATCACCAGCAGGTGATGTATTACAAGGAAGACAAGAAGGGCGTTATTCTCGAAGAGGGTATTAACGAAGCCGGTGCTATGTCTGCCTGGTTAGCTCTGGCAACTGCCTACAGCACCAGTGACTGCCCGATGATTCCTTTCTATATCTTCTACTCAATGTTTGGTTTTCAGCGTATTGGCGATCTCGCCTGGGCCGCTGGTGACAGCCAGGCACGAGGATTCCTGATCGGTGCAACTGCAGGTAGAACCACACTTAACGGTGAAGGTCTGCAGCACCAGGATGGTCACAGTCTTATTCTGGCCAACACCGTGCCAAACTGTAAGAGCTATGACGCTGCCTACAGCTATGAGCTGGCAGTTGTTGTTCAGGACGGTGTTAAGCGTATGTTCGAAGATAAAGAGAACTGCTTCTACTACCTGACTACCATGAACGAGAACTATGTTCAGCCAGCCATGCCTGAGGGTGCCGAAGAGGGCATTATCAAAGGTATGTACAGGTTCGAGCAGGGCGCTAAAGGCGATCTGAAAGTTCAGCTGATGGGTGCTGGTACGATTCTTAATGAAGTTCGTGAAGCGGCTAAGATCCTTAAGAAAGAGTTCTCGGTTGAAGCGGATATCTGGAGTCTGACCAGTGTTAACGAATTGACCCGTGAAGGTCAGTCGGTCGATCGCTGGAACCTGTTGCACCCGGATAAGAAAGCCAAGAAGTCTTATGTCGCCGAGCAGTTGGAAGGCAGTTCCGAGCCAGTGGTTATCGCCACCGACTATATGAAGAACTACTCTGAGCAGTTGCGTGCCTATATCGACAACCCACTGTATGTACTGGGTACTGATGGCTACGGCCGCAGTGATAGCCGTGCGGCGCTGCGTCACTTCTTCGAAGTGGACAGACACTTTATTACTGTTACAGCGCTGAAAGCGCTGGCTGATGAGGGTAAGATCAAGGCATCGGTAGTGGCCAAGGCGATTAAGAAATTTGGTATTGATCCTGAAAAGGCCAATCCATTAGACGTTTAATTGCGTTTATAGAGTACAGATAGGCTGAGCCTGTGGCTTTTTTTGCTGCAAGCCAGTCTGCCGATAAAAATGCTAATAAAGGATTTAATGTGACAATTCAAACAGTAGTAGTTCCAGATCTTGGCGGTGCCGAGACAGTTGAAGTTATCGAGCTGGGCCTGGCCCCTGGTGATAGTGTTGAAGTTGAAGATTCCCTGCTGGTTTTGGAATCTGATAAAGCCACTATGGATATACCGAGTCCGGCAACTGGCGTATTTACTAAATACCTGGTTGAAGAGGGTGCCACAGTCAGTGTTGGCGATCCTATTGCCGAGATCGAAGTTGCTGATGAGGCTGCAGAAGAGATTAAAGAAGAGTCGCCTCAGCCTGCTAGCTGGCTGAAGAAGCGCCTGCAGCTGAACCTGCAACTGAAGAAGCTGCTCCTGCTGTTCGCTGCCAGCTGCACCAGCCGCTGCTTCCGAGCTGATGATTCAGGTGCCGGATATTGGCAGTGATGACAAGGTTGATGTAATTGAGATCTGTGTTGCTGTCGGTGACGAGGTCAGCGAAGGCGATACTCTGGTGATTCTCGAATCCGATAAAGCCACCATGGATATCCCATCTACTCATTCCGGTAAAGTTCTAAAGATTGTTGTTGCCGAGGGCGATAAGCTTGGCACTGGTGATGATGTTGCTCTATTTGAAGTGACTTCTGGTCAAGAGTCTGCTCCGGAAGCTACTCCTGAAGTCGCTGCACAACCAGCACCTCAGGCCCGCTGCACCTGCACCTGTTGCCGAAGCTGCTCCTGCTCCTGCTGCTGCAGTCGCTGAAGAGACTGCCACCACTGCTGGTGCTGATGTCTACGCCGGTCCTGCCGTGCGTCTACTGTCCCGCGAGCTGGGTGTAGATCTGACACAGGTTTCAGGTACAGGCCCCAAGGGTCGTATCCAGAAAGATGATGTTAGCAACTTCGTTAAGAAGGTTATGCAAAATAAAGATAGCGCTGCTGCAGCTCCAGCTACTGGTGGCGCTGGTATCCCGCCAATTCCTGCGGTTGATTTCAGCCAGTTTGGTGAGATCGAAGAGGTCAAATTAAGCAAGATCCAGAAGCTCACTGCAGCCAATATGCAGCGCAACTGGTTAAATATTCCCCATGTTACTCAGTTTGACGATGCCGATATCACTGAGCAGGAAGCTTTCCGTAAAGGCCTTAAGGCTGAAGGTGAGAAGCGCGGTGTGCGTATAACTCCTGTCGCGTTCCTGATCAAGGCTCTGGCCGCAACACTGCAGGCCAATCCTATCTTTGCTCGCTCTATGGGCGCTGATGGTCAGCACGTTGTTCAGAAGCACTACATCAATATTGGTATGGCTGTGGATACACCTCGTGGTCTGGTTGTGCCTGTGATTAAAGATGTTGATCAAAAGGGTATCTGGGAGATCTCTGCCGATATTATGGATCTGGCTGCCAAAGCTCGCGATGGCAAGTTAACGCCAGCTGAGATGTCCGGTGGTTGTTTCACATTGTCCAGTCTGGGTGCTATTGGTGGCAACGGCTTTACGCCAATCGTAAATGCTCCTGAAGTGGGTATTCTCGGTGTTTCCAAATCGCAGATTAAACCGGTTTGGAATGGCACTGAGTTTGCGCCACGTCTAATGTTGCCTATGGCACTGTCCTACGATCACCGTGTGATCAACGGTGGTGATGCCGGTCGCTTTATGACTCATCTGGTTAAGCTGCTTAGCGATATTCGTCATTTAGCACTCTAAGTTAGCTATTATCTATATCAGAAGGGGTCTTTGAGAAATCAAAGATCCTTTTTTTATGGGTGGGTTATTTATGGATGGTTTTTTTATTTAAAGGTTATGGAGGCGTTATGCGCTATTTACATACTATGGTGCGGGTAACTGACTTGCAGAAGTCACTCGATTTTTACTGCCAGGGTTTGGGGTTGGTCGAGTTGTATCGCGACGATTACCCTAAGGGACGTTTTACCTTGGTATTTCTCGGTGCGCCCGATGATATAGATAAAGGCTCGTGAATCAAAGTCGCCACTGTTGGAACTGACCTATAACTGGGAACCCGAGGATGGCAGCGAGCCGGAACAATATTCCCAGGGTCGCAATTTCGGTCATCTGGCCTACAGAGTCGAGAATATCTATAAGACCTGTCAGCGTCTGGCTGATGCTGGTGTCGTGATTAACCGTCCGCCGCGTGATGGGCATATGGCCTTTGTGCGATCACCGGATAATATCTCTATCGAAATCCTTCAGGAGGGATTGACCCTGGAGCCACAAGAGCCCTGGCTGTCGATGGCCAATACAGGTTCCTGGTAGGGGATTAATCTTTGCGGTAGGGCAGCATCTCTTGGGCCTGGAGTATATGCTCGTTGATCCCCAGTTTTTCCCGCTCTAAAAAGCGCGCAATAGCATGCCTAAATTGAGGCTGTTTAATCCAGTGCAATGAGTGAGTTTCAACCGGCTCAAAACCACGCACAATCTTGTGCTCACCCTGGGCACCAGCATCGTAGCGTTGAATACCACGGCTAATCGCAAACTCAATACCGCTGTAATAACAGAGTTCAAAGTGCAGATAGGTAAACTCATCGACACTGCCCCAGTAGCGTCCATAGAGTGTTTCATCATCAAAAAAGTACAGCGCACAGGCGATAGGGATATCACCCTGCCAGGCCACCGCCATAGCGATCTGCTCGGGCATAGTTGCGGCAATCTGCCTAAAAAATTCTTCCGTTAGATAGCCTCTGGTGCCATTGCGTTTGATATAGGTACGCTCGTAGAGCTGATAGAACAGCCGCCAGATTTCCGGGCTGATAGCCGCGCCGACTTCAACGCTAACGCGGATTCCCTGATCGACAATAGCCTTGCGTTCCTTGCGAATCATCTTGCGCTTGCGCGACATCATACTCGCAGTGAAATCATCGAAAGACTCATAACCGCGATTGTGCCACTGGTATTGCACGCCACTGCGCTGCAACAATCTTTCGTCGCTAAACAGTTCTAAATGTTCGGCACCGGGAAATAAAAAGTGCCAGCTGGACGCGCCGGTTTCCTCGGCAACCTCAAGAACCTCATCGACCAGTTGTCGGCACTCGCCAGTTGTTAAGGGCTGAGTGGTTCGAACTCTTGGCCCAACCGAGGGCGTAAAGGGAATCGAAGTAACCAGCTTGGGGTAGTAGTCGAGGCCATTGTCGTGATAGGCATTGGCCCAGGCCCAGTCGAAGACATATTCACCCATTGAATGATCTTTAAGATAGAGCGGCATAAAGGCGCTGCTCTGTTGTTGTGCTTCGCTCTCGGATTGCAGTTGCAGGTGGATTGGGTTCCAGCCACTGCTCTCGCAGGCGCTCTGGCTATCTTCCAGAGCCTGTAAAAATTCTTCACGCAGAAAAGGGTAGCCCAGGGATGGATTTTCTTGATCAGGGTTCAATGGTTTAACTCGTATAGATTTATGCCCATTGTACGGGTTGCGATTACAAGATGATCAAATACCTGCGCTTATCTGTTCAAATAGAGAGATTTTTGCGCTTAATTTTTGGGTAAAGATTGGCATTAGGGTATCATGCGCACCTTCAACTCTAATCGGCTATATACGGAGACTGTTCAATGATAATTAAGCCCCGCGTTCGCGGCTTTATGTGTATTACAACTCATCCAGTGGGTTGCGAAACCAATGTTAAAAATCAGATTGATTTTATTAAAGCTCAGTCACCTATAGCTTCACCGAAGCGCGTGCTGGTGATTGGCTCGTCAACCGGCTACGGCCTGGCCGCGCGTATTGGCGCAGCCTTTGGTGGCGGCGCATCGACATTGGGCATCTTCTTTGAAAAGCCGAGCACTGAGACCAAGACTGGCACTGCCGGCTGGCACAACTCTGCGGCTTTCCACAAGTTTGCCGAGCAGGATGGCCTGTATGCAAAAAGCATTAATGGCGATGCCTTCTCCGACGAGATTAAAGCCAAGACCATCGAGACTATTAAGCAGGATCTCGGTCAGGTAGATCTGGTTATCTACAGTCTGGCGGCTCCCCGTCGACAGCACCCTAAAACCGGTGAGGTATTTAACTCAACTCTGAAGCCGGTGGGTAAAGATGTCACCATGCGCGGTATTAATACCGACAAGGAAACCATTCAGGAATTTAGCCTCGAAGCGGCCAACGATCAGGAGATTTCTGACACGGTTGCGGTAATGGGTGGCGAAGACTGGCAGATGTGGATCGATGCTCTGGACGGTGCCGGTGTTCTGGCTGAAGGCGCTAAGACCACAGCCTTTACCTATATCGGTGAGAAGATGACCTGGGATCTTTACTGGGATGGCACTATTGGCCAGGCCAAGAAAGATCTCGATAAGCGTGTGATTTCAATTCGTGAAAAGCTTGCGGCAAGTGGCGGCGATGCGCGAGTTTCTGTGCTCAAAGCAGTTGTTACTCAGGCCAGTTCAGCGATTCCAATTATGCCGCTCTATCTGGCCATGCTGTTTAAAGAGATGAAGCGCAGAGGCACTCATGAGGGTTGTATTGAACAGCTCTACAGACTCTATTCTGAATGTCTCTACAGCGATTCACCGCGGACTGACGAAGAGGGTCGCCTGCGTGTCGATGAGCTGGAATTACTCCCTGAAGTTCAGGATGTAGTTGCTGAAGCCTGGGCTAATATCAGCACTGAGAACCTCGGCGAACTAACCGACTTTGTCGGCTATAAGCAGGAGTTTCTCAATCTGTTTGGCTTTGAGATCGAGGGTGTCGATTACGATGCCGATGTCGATCCCAATGTTCAGATCAGCAACCTTGTTTAACGTTTAAAGTGTATAGCGCTAGAATATGAGTTCAAAAGCCACGCAATTTAAAATCGCGCTGCTGCACCCGCGCTATTGGTTGACCTGGTTTGGATTTGCCATCTGGCGTCTGGTAACCGTGCTGCCATTCCCTGTCCTGATTGTTTTCGGCAGGGTAATTGGCCTGGTTTTTTACGTGCTTCCAAGCCGTCGAAAAACTATCGCCCGGCGCAATATCGAAATCTGTTTTCCCGACCTCAGTTTGGCCGAGCAGCGCACTATGCTGCGGGCCAATTTTATCAGCACCGGTATTGCCGTAATGGAAGTCGGTATCTCCTGGTGGTGGTCAAAGAAGCGTTTTAACAAGCTGGTTCATATAGAGGGGCGTGAAAACCTTGAGGCCGTTAAAGGTCGCGGCGTGATGCTTGCTGGGTATTCATTTCACCACTCTGGAGATTGGCGCTGCGGCCATGTCTACGGTGTTTGAGATGGACGGTATGTATCGTGCCCATGGCAATCCAGTCTATGATTTCTTGCAGGCCCGGGGTCGTTTGAATAAGGGTATGGGCAATGGTGTAGTCTACGAACGCAGAGATGTGCGCGGCACCATGAAAGCTTTAAAAAATGGTCGTGCTCTCTGGTACGGTCCAGATCAGGACTACGGTCTGCAGCAGGGTTTGTTTGTGCCGTTTTTTAATATTCAGGCAGCGACAGTCTATGCTACAGCACGGTTTGCCGATAAAACCGGCGCGGCGGTTGTTCCCTTTAGCCATATCCGATTGCCCGGTGCCCGTGGCTATAAAGTTACCATCCACCCAGCATTGGAAAACTTCCCGGTGGGTGACGATCTTGTCGATACCACGAGAATAAACAAGATTGTCGAAGAGTTTATTATGCTGCAGCCAGATCAGTATCTCTGGGTGCATCGACGGTTTAAAAACCGTCCTGAGGGTGAGCCCGATTTATATGACTTGCCGACTAAAAAGAAAAGTCGCCGTCGGGCAGGTTAAGCGCAGGTTTAGCTTGTACAGCCTGAGTGCCATCAGTACCATTGGGTCTCGTTCGAGCAGCAGCTTTATATAATAGTTTTACTAACAATTTTTAGAAATAGTTTTAAAAGGAAGTAGGCCATGATTAGCGGAAGTATTGTCGCGTTGCTAACACCGATGCACCCGGACTCTCTCGAGGTGGATTGGGACGCGCTAAAAAAGCTTGTCGACTGGCATATAGAGCAGGGCACCAATAGCATAGTTGCGGTTGGCACTACCGGCGAATCAGCCACTCTCAGTGTTGCAGAGCACGCCCAGGTTATCAGCGTGGTTGTGAACAGGCCGCTGGCCGTATTCCAATTATTGCTGGCACCGGCGCAAACTCCACCTCCGAAGCGATTGAATTAACTCAGGCTGCCGCTGATGCCGGCGCCGATGCCTGCCTGCTGGTAACTCCCTACTACAACAAGCCGACCCAAGAGGGTTTGTATCTGCACTACAGGGCGATTGCCGAAGCA
Source organism: uncultured Pseudomonadales bacterium (assembly GCA_943788895.1). Classification (GTDB taxonomy): domain Bacteria; phylum Pseudomonadota; class Gammaproteobacteria; order Pseudomonadales; family Porticoccaceae; genus HTCC2207. The sequence goes on from CALSRZ010000004.1 coordinate 51,556, forward strand.
GTGGATATTGACCAGATTCTCTACAATGTACCGGGCCGCACCGCCTGCGATATGCTTCCCGAGACTGTTCTGCGCCTCAGTGCGATTGATAATATTGTCGGTATTAAGGAAGCCACTGGTGACCTTGAGCGCGCCAGAGAAATTATTCAGCAATGTCCCGAGGACTTTGCCGTCTACTCCGGTGATGATGCAACCGCCAGAGAGTTGATGCTACTCGGTGGCCATGGTGATATTTCCGTCACCGCAAACGTTGCGCCAAAATTGATGTCAGAGATGTGCGCTGCGGCGCTGTCCGGTGATGCGGGCAGAGCTCAGCAACTGGATGCCAAGCTGGAAGGACTGCACAGCAGTCTGTTTGTTGAAGCCAATCCTATTCCGGTGAAATGGGCTGTGGCTGAACTGGGTCTGTTGGCCAACGCACTGCGTCTGCCAATGACACCACTTTCTGAGTCACATTATGAGGTAGTTCGAGCCGCAATGCTTAATGCAGAGCTGGTTTAACTACTTTCGACAATAAAATACGGGGCTACCGATAAAAATGAAATCATTGATAAGCGCGCTGAATATCACTGTTATCCTGAGTTTAAGTGGTTGTGGCTGGTTGGGTCTGCGCGATCGCAGCAATGACTATCTGCTCGCTGAAGAGACCGAGGCAACGACAATTCCCGCCGGTCTTGATCGCTCTGTTGTCGGACAGATCTACCCGATTCCACAGATTCCCTCCGAATCAGTTGAGCTGGTTGCCTTTGAAGCGCCACGTCCACAGCCGGCATCGGTAAATACCTTCGAACAGCTGGTTAAAATTCAAAGCTTGGAAGGTCGTCGCTGGGTGTTGATCAATATTCCTCCCAGTGAAGTCTGGCCACGTGTGCGCAATGTTTTAAATCGCAGTGGTGTTCCCGCTGCTCTGGCTGAAGGTTCATCGGGCATTATCGAAACTGTCTGGGTGAAATTTAATTCTGATGAAGAGAACTCCCACCGTTTCCGCTTCCAGATCTCCCCAGGTGTTCAGTTAAACAGTTCCGAGATATCGCTATTGCACAACCAGGCTGTGCGCTCTGAAGAAGAACAGGCCGAATGGCCGCAGGCTTCCGATAGCGACAAGCGTGAAAAAGAGATGCTCAGCATGGTTGCCAACGACCTGGCTGGCGCGACCAATTATGCCTCGGTCTCTCTACTGGCGCAGGATATTGGTGGCGAAGCCAAGGTAACTGTAGTCACCCCGGAAGTCGCCGATCCCTTTATTCAAGCCAAGCTGAGCTTTGATCGCGCCTGGGCATCCATTTTGTACTCCGCTGATCGCGGTGGCTACAGTCTCGTAGACCACAATCGTTCAGAGGGAGCTATCTACGTAAACTACACAGATCAGCTAGCGGATAAGCCGGGCTTTTTTGCTCGCTGGTTTGGTGAAGACAGTGATGAGATTCTTGAAGTTAACTACCGCGTGTTAGTACAGGTGGTTGGCGCCGATGTCGAAGTGCGTATTGTCGGCCCCGAAGCTGAAGGGCTGGATAGAGCTCAAGCCCTGCGACTATTAAAGATTTTACGCAACAATATGTCCTAAGGCGCATAGTTTATGCGCTTTGCATCTCTCGGCAGTGGCAGCAAGGGCAATGCCACGCTTGTCGAATGGCGTGACACCTGCGTCATGGTCGACTGCGGTTTCTCTATCAGAGATACCGCAAAGCGCCTAGAAAAGCTTGGCAAGACCCCCAACGATATAGATGCCATTCTGGTGACTCACGAACACAGTGATCACTGGAAGGGCGTAGTGCCGCTCTCCGCCAAGTTTGATATCGATGTCTATGTCACCGCCGGCTGTATACACAGCCGCAAAGCTGACGATAGAGCCTTTCCTTTCCATATTATTGATAGCCACACAGAGTTTCAGGTCGGCGATCTCTCAGTGACCCCAGTACCTGTTCCCCACGATGCTCGTGAGCCCGTACAGTTCCTGTTTAACAGCGATAACCACCAGCTCGGTATACTTACCGATGTCGGCTCATTAACCCCGCATATAGAGTCCGCCTATGCCAACTGCGATGGCCTGTTGGTCGAGGCCAATCACGACCTGGATATGCTTCACGCTGGGCCATACCCAGAGTTTCTCAAAGACCGTGTCGCAGGTCCCTGGGGGCATCTCAACAACCAGCAGACAGCAAGATTGCTCTCGGCAATTGATCAGCAGCGCATCCAGCAGCTGGTTATTGGTCATATCAGCGATAAGAACAATACCCTTGAAAAAGTCAGGTCGGCGGTAGAGCCGGTTATTTCCAGCAGTGGCAATCTTTATTACGCCTGCCAGCAGCAGGGCTTTGATTGGCTAGAGCTCAATTAAGCACAGAAATCCTCAGCGTAAATTTATCTGGGAAGCATTTTTTTTCTTACACTGCAAACACTTTTTCTAGTTTTAAACCAACTTTTTCAATTTATTTATGACTTTTTTCCACAGATAGACCGAATATCTAGAAACTTTTTAATAAAAGCTCTGTAACTTATTGATATTTGCTCTATGAATTTGTAACTTATTGATTTTTAAGTAATTAATTATGTGGTTAAAATTTGATCAATTTAACAAAAATGCCGGTTTTTTAGGGGCTTAACCTATCCAAACCCCATTTAATCCACAAAGTTATCCACAGCTTTTGTGGGTATCTTTTTGAATTGGTAATAAAGTAGACATATTTCTTTGCTAGATGAGAAAGTGATTTTAAGCCACCGCTGATTAAAATCTATTCGATTGAATAACTGTTTTGTCGTCAAGTGGATTAATGCCGAGAATAACCTGCACTTAATTACTATTCAGTGGTTAAATAGCCATACGCGGATTTTACAAATGGCCCCCTATAATAAATAGCCCTATGCCAGTTATTCAAATATCTTATTCTTCAAGTGCCCTTGAGGAAAATGCCAGGCAACTGTCTGCCAAGCTGGATTTGCCCCAGCGCACAGAACATTCAGCTGACTATGACTATTTACTGGAGTTCTCCGAATCCGGTTTATCCTTGGTGCCATCCGCAGATAAGGGCTATGGGCCAATACAGTGTGACTTTGCCGGTGGTTCTCACAGTCACCGCCGTCGTTTTGGTGGTGGCAATGGTCAGGCAATTGCCAAAGCCATAGGTGTCTCCGGCAAGTTTTCTCCAAAAGTACTTGATCTGACTGCAGGGCTTGGTGGCGATGCTTTTGTGCTTGCCTCCCTTGGCTGCGCTGTCACCATGCTTGAGCGCAACCCTATAGTCCACAGTCTGCTTGCCGATGGTCTGGCAAGAGCTGCCATCAGCGCAGAGGATGATTCCGATTTAAGGGGTATTATGCAAAGGATCAGTCTGGTTGAAGCCAATTCAGCAGAGTACCTCCAGCAGGGGGCTGATATAACCTCTGCAGATGTAGTCTATGTGGATCCGATGTTTCCCGAGCGCAAGAAGTCCGCTAAGGTCAAAAAACAGATGCAGGCCTTCCATGCCATTGTTGGCGCTGATTTAGATGCTGATAAGCTGTTGGCTCTGGCACTTGCAGTGGCCAACTACAGAGTGGTGGTCAAACGTCCGGCGGGAGCCTGCTATCTGGCTGAGAGCAAACCCAGTTACTCCCTAGAGGGTAAGTCGACACGCTACGATATCTATACCCTGAAAAAGCTTCCTGGCTAATCTGCCAGGTTTGTTATTTCTAACGTCTGGTAATCACCAGAAAATTGCCAAATACGACGGTGGCAAACCCGGCTATAGCCAGGGGAGTCCACTGATAGTCCTCAAATATTGTCGATAACATAATCGCGACAAAAGGAATAATCAGTGCTGTAAAACTGGCGCGATCCGGGCCGATGCTAACCAGTAATTTAAGGTATGCACCAAACACCAGGACAGTGCCGAATACAGAGAGATAAACCAGTGAAGCTGTGTACTCAAAAGTAGTCTCATAGGTAAATTCAACACCACTTACTAATGCGATTACTAATAAAGTAACTGAACCATATAGCATTGACCAGGCATTTATAGACCATACAGAAAGACCCGTACGACCATTGCGAGTGGCGGCTATATTTCCGAAAGAGGCTATAAGTACGCTTAAGACAGCCATCGAAAAGCCAATCAGTGAGTTTTCAGAGGAAGAGTATTTAATAATTTCTGGGTAAAACAGCATGCCCACCCCAAGCATACCGATAATTCCACCAGCCAGAGTTATTCCTGAAACAGGCTGTTTTAGAAAAATCCGTCCATTAATAATATTGAAAAATACTAAAAGCGAAAATATAACCGCGACAATTCCGCTGGTTAGATGGATTTCAGCGAGATAAATAGCCCAGAAATTTAAGCCGAATAAGAAACCGCCCTGAGCAAGTAAAAAACCATGGGTGACAGGGTTTATTTTTAGTGGGATTTTTCTCGCCAAACACCAGATAAACAAAAGTACTGAACCCAGAGTCATGCGATAGATAATTGAAACTAATGGATCAACTTCGCCAAGCTGGTAGGTTATGGCAAGCCAGGTTGAACCCCAGATTAGGATTGTCGATAGGTACAAAAAACTAATATAAGGGGTAATAGCCAACTCCCTTTTGGGTTCGTATTTCTCTTAAAAAAGTATTTATGCCAATAGCTTGGTCAATAGCGTCTGGTAAATATCCGTCAGTGTATTGAGATCATCGACACTGATATTTTCATCGATCTTATGGATGGTTGCGTTAACCGGCCCCAGTTCAATAACCTGAACGCCATGAGGAGCGATAAAGCGGCCATCAGAAGTACCGCCCGCAGTCGATAATTCCGGCTCAAGACCTGTCACTTCGGTAATACTGGCAACTGTAGCACTGACCAGATCGCCCTCGGCGGTTAAAAATGGCAGGCCGCTCAGGTTCCAATTAGCCTTGTATTCAAGGCCGTGCTTATCGAGTATTGTTTCTGTGCGCTCGATTAATTGCTGTTCAGTAAGCTCGGTAGAGAAGCGGAAGTTAAAGATAACCTCCAGCTCACCGGGAATAACATTAGTAGCGCCAGTGCCGCCATTGATATTAGATATCTGAAAGCTGGTGGCGGGGAAAAATGCATTGCCCTGATCCCACTCTTCAGCGGCGAGTTCTGCCAGTGCCGGCGCAGCGCGATGCACTGGGTTATCTGCTAAGTGAGGGTAGGCCACATGCCCCTGAAGACCTTTTACACTCAGCGTGCAGCCCAGTGATCCGCGACGACCATTCTTGATAATATCGCCACATTTTGCCGTGCTCGAAGGCTCACCGACCAGACACCATTCCGGTAGGTTATTTCTCTCTTTTAGCCATTCGACAACTTTCACTGTGCCGTCAGTCGCCACACCTTCTTCATCACTGGTAATCAGAAAAGCAATCTGCCCGGAATGATCCGGATTCTCAGCCACAAAACGTTCTACAGCGACAACCATGGCAGCCAGTGAACCCTTCATATCAGCCGCGCCGCGGCCGAAGAGGTAGCCATCTTTAATCTCGGCTTCAAAGGGTGGTAACTGCCAGTTCTCTTCCGGTCCGGTGGGAACCACATCGGTATGACCGGCAAAGCACAGGGTCGGTCCCTGAGTGCCACGCACGGCCCAGAAATTATCTACATCAGCAAAGCGCAGCTTCTCAATATGAAAGCCAATAGCGGCTAATCGATCGATCATAACCTGCTGACAACCGCAGTCCTCCGGCGTAACTGAACGGCGGCGAATAAGATCCTGGGTAAGTTCGATTGTTGCTGATTGCTGTGACATTGAATTGACCATTTAATTAATGGGGCTATTGTAAAGATCAATTGCTTCTCAGGCTATATTGTTGGCTATGTTTCCCATGACTATTGATAAAATAATAAAGCTTAAAAACGGATTAACAGATATAAAAAAAGGCTCCATCGGGAGCCTTTTTGTTTTTGTCAGGGTTTAAGGTCAGTATCAACCATTAATTCGCCTTCTTGTAGCTATACCAAATAGCCCTAAAGCCATTGAGCCAAACAGAAACAGAGCACTGGGAATGGGTGTTGCTATAGGGGGCTGAACCGAGGCGAAAAGCTCTCTTCCAGCCAGACGCTCATTAGAGGTGTAAACAAGCATAGTGCTCGACCAATCAAAAGTTTTCTGGTCGCTGGCCTGTTCTTTAAGTTGATTGGCCGTGCGGCGATCTGAACGATCATTAAGCTTGGGCACTGAACCCATAATATCCCAGATAACATAGTTTACCAGAGCGTTGTATTTCGCTGCTGTCTCACTGAGGGTCTCAGAAAAATCCAGCAGGGTAAACAAATAGCCAGCCTGACTGTATTTGGTCTTGTCGTTGCGACGATTATTATATTTACCTGCACCATTTTGAATATCGTTGTAGGTGTTTACCGTTGCATCCCAAGTATTTAGATAATGACTGGAGTTATCATTGGTAACAGCAAGAGTGGTATTGCCATCAATGGTTAGTTCAAAGGCGCCAGTTCTAATATCAGGGCCATTTTTAACATCTAATGTTGTCGTTGTACCGCGACCTTCATAGGTGATTTCAACGGTTTCAGCAACTGTTGACTGGTTGAAACATGCAGCTACAGCAATGCAGCCGAGAATTTTACCCACAGTTGATTTGGTGATGCCCATCCTTTCTGTCTCCTTGTCAGCAGCTTGCCAACACAAATATATTTCTGATGTGGCGATTTTATGGGTTGTCAGAAGAGGCGCAACCAGTGCAAGTTGATAATGCGAACCAGTTATCACTTTATATTGAACTGTAACCTGAGGTGAAAAGAGATAGGCGGGCTAAGGACTGCAAACAATTAGCTAAGTTTATCCTTTGCGGCATTGATTTTGGCTGCCAGATAGTCGCTGCCACCGCGATCCGGGTGCAGGCGCTGTATCAGGCGTTTATGGGCTTTAACTATATCTTCCTTGGAGGCGTTGGGTTGCAGACCAAGTATTTCATAGGCTTCTTTCTCCGATAGCTCGGAGAGATTGTTGGCCTGATAACTCTGCTGCGATCCACCGCGATTATTGCGCATCAGATAGGTTTGCAGTAACAGGTAGGATTCGCGATCGGACTCTTTTAGCGACTCGGCCAATATTTGAAGTTGCTCTGGGCTTAATTCTGAAAGCCGCTTGCCGGTAAACTCACCCTGCAATATTTCACCGTCCATCTCTCGGGTTGAGAAATTCACCTGAACTAGCAGAGATTTGGTGCGAAATTGTGAAGGGCTGGTTTTAAAGCGGCTGAGAATCTGCACAAAAGGCAGGGCTCGCAAGCCCAAAGTTAAGGCACCTTTAGCCAGTGGAACTAGGACCGCGAGGCCTGCGCCCAGCCAATGCATTCTGCCGCTGGCAACCAGCAGAACAGAAAATCCCAGCACTGACCAGAATGCTGTTTTCCATAGAAATGGGCGACGCTTTTCACTGGGTAAACTTTTAACTATTTTCCACCAGTACCAAACGGAAAAGATAATTGCGATAAGTAAAAGTATTCTAGGCATAAGAGAGTTTGTCTCTGGTCAGTTTATTTGTGCGTTAGTTAGAGTGTTTAAGAGTATATATAAAAAAGCCCCAGCTCAATAAAGGGCAGGGGCTTTTTCAGTTGCTATTAACAGCTGTTAGCGAGTCTTAAGAATATCTCGCAACTTGTCAGCCATTGAAATCAGTGAAGCTTCGGTGGTTTCCCAGTCGATACAGGCATCAGTTACTGAAACCCCATACTCCATCTCATCGGCATTGCTAGACAGCTTCTGGTTGCCAGCTTTTAGATGGCTCTCAATCATCACACCGATAATCGACTTATTGCCTTCGAGAATCTGGTTGCTGACATTGTCCAGAACCAGCGGCTGCAGGTTGTGGTCTTTATTTGAGTTGGCATGGCTGCAATCAACCATAATATTCTGCGCAACACCGGCGGCTTCCAATTCCTGTTCGCAGATTGAAACGCTCACAGAGTCGTAGTTGGGCTTGCCATTACCGCCGCGTAATACCACATGGGCATAAGGATTTCCCTTGGTGGTAATAATGGAAACATTACCCTCAGAGTTAATACCTAAAAAGCGATGAGGGCTGGCCACTGATTGTAAGGCATTAATTGCCACCGTCAGGCTGCCATCTGTACCGTTCTTAAAGCCGACCGACGAGGATAGCCCAGAAGCCATCTCGCGGTGCGTCTGGGACTCTGTAGTGCGAGCACCAATTGCAGACCAGGCGATCAGGTCCTGCATATACTGAGGTGAAATAGGATCAAGTGCCTCGGTTGCCGTTGGCAGGCCAATCTCAAGAATATCGTGAAGTAACTGGCGACCTATATGCAGACCGTCGGTAATTTTAAACGAGTCGTTCATAAACGGATCGTTAATCAAGCCTTTCCAGCCAGTGGTGGTGCGTGGCTTTTCAAAATAGACACGCATAACGATCAGCAATGTATCGCTGACTTTCTCGGCAAGCGCTTTTAGTCGCACAGCATATTCCTGAGCGGCTTTCAGGTCGTGAATTGAGCAGGGGCCAACCACAACAATAACGCGATGGTCTTTGCGCTCAAGGATATTTTCAATATCTGTGCGGCCCTGTGAAATAACCTCACGGGCTGATTCTGAAAGCGGGATTTCGCGCTTCAGTTGTGCCGGAGTAATAAGAATCTCTGGGGATTCAATATTAATATTTTCTACTGCGTGGGGATCCATATTGGAATTCCTAACAATTAACTTTAATCAAGAGGGCCATTGTACTTAAATATTATCAATATTGAAGATTATTCAGCCTCAACCTCAATAAACATAGGGATTTGCGGAAAATACAGAGCACAGCGCACGGGATTGTCCTGCAGGCTTCTATACAGGTTGGCATAGTGCCTCAGCTGCCCCTGATAGGCGTTGGTCTGTCTGGCGATAAATTGCGCCTCGCTCTCGTCAGCTGCCGGCCTGGAAAACTTATAGTCAATAATCCAGCGCAGACCCTGATCGACAAAGGTTCTATCAATCACCGAAGTGCCGGCGCGATTTTGCTCTGGTTGGTAATAACCCAGGGCTTGCTCACACTGTGCCTGGTCATGGCTGTGCAGTATCCACTGACCCTTTGGATCTGCGAGCATACGTTGAATAGCATCCTCAAGACTGTCGAGCTCAGCACTGCTGGCTAGTATTCCCTGTTCTTTAAGCTGCGCTGCCCAGGCGGTCGGCAGCTGAGCAATACGTTGCTCTGTCCATTTGGTCAGCCCCTCATTGGCGATCTGTTTAAGGGTGCGGTGAAGCACGGTGCCGAGTAATCTTGCGCGGGTAGATAAGTTTTCATCGACCTGATTTTCTGCAGCGATCGCTATCTCTTCACTGCCGGTCAACATAGAACCCTGAGATGCTGTCTGGGTTTCGAATTTCGCGGGCAGGCGACGTATATGCTGTAGTCGGGTGATTAGCTGATCGGATTTATCCTCTTCCGGCCCTAGTGTGACAGGGTATGTCTCATCATCTATCCCGGCTTCAATGGTTTTCCAGATTGGTGCCAGCAGAGTAGCTTTACCCGGTGCCAGCCAGCCCTGTTTTTTCGCCGCTTTTAGCGAGGCGGATAAATACAGTTTGCGAATTGCTCGAGTTGCCGCCACATACAGCACCCGAGTATTTTCCAGACGCGTCTTAAAGGCATCTTCATGTTTAAGGTAGCTGTAGACGCTATCATCTTCTTCATCGTGAGCACCCAGTGGAGCCATCATTAATGACATCTGGTTGTCTTCATCTATATATTGAGTCCAGCGCAGCAGGGGTTTTTTATCAGACCCCGATGAACGCGCCAGCCCCGGCAGTATCACATGATCAAACTCCAGTCCCTTGGACTTGTGAATGGTCATTAGTTGAATCACGGTTTGGTTACTATTTTCAGTCTTGTTTTCTGAAGAGCTGTCCCCAGATGGCGCTGCATAAAGCTTCTCAATCGCTTGCTGGAAACCCGCCCAATCGCTCAGACTTCCTGCACACTGCCAGCTTTCCAGCAGATCTAGATAGCTGCGCACATCGCTGAGATCAGCGCTGCCACTTAGGGTTGCTGGTCCACCCAGTTCAATCCACAGCTGTTCAACAGTTTCACGCAGGCTGTTGCGGGAACGGTTTTTCCAGGCAGATAAAAGCAGGGGTACAACGCGTTGCAGCGCGCTCTGGCCATGTTCCGACAATTGATTATAAGCCTGCTTACAATCTTCAGAATTAGATAGCCTTTGCAGCTGCGCGAGAATCGCATCGCCATGTTTTGAACCTGAACTTTTATTAGAGTTATTATCAAAAGCGCTATTGCTAATGGTTAATAGATCAGCGGCATCAAAACCACAAAAGGGTGCCCGCAACAGGGCCAGCCAGGGGATTTTATCCGCCGGTGAAAGCAGGGCACGGGTAATCGTAAGCATATCAATCACCGGCATTCGGCTAGCCAGTGGGGTGATATCGATAGCCTGCCATTTAAGCTTGGCTTCACGCAGGGCTGAAACAATGCTTTTCAGATGACCGCGGCCGCGCACCAATATCGCAATAGATTCACCCGGCTGGTTATCGCATATCGCTCTACAGGTCTTGGCAATATAGTCAGCCTCGGCCTGTTGATAATCATCGCCACAAAAACCCTGGAAGCTAACTGCGGGATCATTGCCCGAGGCTTTAAAGGCTTCAGATGTTGAGTAGGGCACCGCACCGCGACTAATATCCGCAACTGCGGGAAATGCCTGATTAAAAGTATCGTTTACCCAGTCAATAACACCCTTTTGTGAGCGAAAATTGCAGCTTAATGCCAGCGGCGTGCACTGCACCGGGCCAATCGGATGGCGCTGTGCATTGATAAACAGTCCGACATTGGCATTGCGAAAACCGTACAGCGATTGCATAGCATCGCCCACCAGAAACAGGGTTCGGCCATCGTCTGGCTGCCAACCGGCAATCAGGTGTTCGAGTAATTTTATCTGCGCACCCGAGGTATCCTGAAACTCATCCACCAGAATATGCCGCAGCTGGTAATCCAGACGCAGAGTGATATCGGAGATAGATTCATCTTCGGGAGAGGGCTCCATGGCTTCCAGTGCCGCCAGAGTAATCGCCGGATAGTCGCACTGATCATGCTGTTTAAATACAGTCACAAGTTCAGCGGCTAAGTGGCGAAGCAGACAGCTAAGCGCATCGAGTATCAATTGCTGAGATTGGTTGATCTCTGACTCAGGCAGATACAGTGCATTGAGAATTAACTCATGGATATCGGGATGGTTGCGGCACCAATCCAATAGCACCAGCATACGCTGCTTGGTCTCTTTTTGGTCTGTGGGAAAGCCCTCATTTTTTGTCACCTGCTTGCGCGGTTCTTTCTTCCCGGTAACCAGCATGCCGAGTAATATCTTCCACTGCTGAATACCCTCAAGGCTGATATCCGGCAGCTCGGTAATACCGGCCAGCTCAGACAGGGGAGAGGGTTTATCTGTGGGTATATGGTTAGCGGCAAAATCTGCCAAGCTAAGCAACTCACCAGCAATCGGCAGTAGAGTATCCTGCAGTTTTAAAAGTGTCTCACCAATAATCTGGTCGATCACCTGCTGGAAATAATGTTGATTCCCCTTGGCATCAAAAATCAGTGGCAACCACTGCTCACGCTTGCCAAGTATATCTGCCAGCAGTCGTTCGCAGCGCGCTGTGTCGTTGCCGGTATGGGCCAGCAGTACAGCTAGCTGTTCGCCGACCTCGCCCTCTTCTTCAATTCTTTGCAATAGATTGCGTGCCGCCAGTTCATAGTGAACCGCAGGTTGTTCACTGGGCTCGGGCAGGGCGCCGAGTTTAGTTTCCAGAGCAAACTGGCTGGCAATATAGCGACAGAAACCATCAATAGTCTGAATACGCAGACGACCGGGCATCTCGAGCAGATTCCATCCCAGCTGGTTATTGCGCTCTAGGGCCTGGGCAGCAATATCCCAGGTCTGGGCCTCGTACTCATTTTCTGGTCTCGGCTCATAGGCCGCAGCTTGCAGAGCACTGTGAATACGACTGCTCATCTCGCCCGCGGCTTTGCGGGTAAAGGTGATGCTGAGAATCTCTTCGGGATTTTCTACGCTACATAGCAAGCGTAAAACCCGCTGGGTGATCAGTCCGGTTTTACCTGAGCCAGCTGGTGCAGAGACAATAAAGCTCTGGGTTGGGTCCAGTGCCATCTGCCGTTGCGGGCTATCTACTACTGACTGATTCATAGATTATCCTCTTCAGTCGCAGCATTGGAATTGTTTGGAAGAGCAGCGTTAATATCCGATTCTTCAGGCCAGCGATTTAACGGCAGTAAATGATCCTGATATCCAAAGCTGGTCTTATGATGAACTTCCACACTGGTATAACCCTGACAAAACTCAGCGGCTAAATTAGACAGTGCAGACTGCCATTCATCAATTTGCTCTGACCAGTGTTCCGCAGGTTTTTCAAAGCTGATCAGCTGGCTGTCACTGCTGCCAATAAATTTAATATCACCAGCCCGCAACTGAGCAAAGGCACAGCCATTGGCCTGAGGTTTGCTGGCCAAAAGATAGAGCGGCAACTGAGGTTCAACAGGCCTGCTTCCCTCCCATTTGCTGGGTTGAACGCGACCGGTTTTGTAATCAATAATCAGTAATTTATCACCTATTTGATCGACTCGATCCAGACGCAGTGAAATATTGAGATCACCAAATCGTATGCTCGCACTGCTCTCCAAATTAGCAATCTCAAAAGGCTCGCGCTGCTTTTCCTCGTCGATCCATTCGCGAAGTAATTTTTCCAAACGCTGTTGCTCCAGAGCCCGGAAGCGCTCACCGCGCAGAACACTATGGCGAGGAGCCCATTCAATTAATGTATCGGCAATGGTTGTCGATAACTGCGCAGAGAGTTGTTCTTCGGAAAGTGCATTGAGATGGCTGGAGCTTTTCCACTCAGTCCACAAACGGAAAAGTATTTCATGAATCAGTGAACCGCGATCCATTGCCGTTAGGCCCTGAATAGGTTCCTCCAGCGGCTCGGCTTTAAGGCGATGAGTGGCAAAGGCATTAAAGGGACAGATCGCCTGATTTTCCAAAAGCTTGCTGCCGCCACGTATATTTTCACTCGCCGGGTTGTAGGCGGGGGCGCGATCTTCAACCAGTTCGCACTGCTCAGGTTTTTCTAACCAGGGCGGATAAGTCTCTGGCTCAACAAATAATTCTGCGCCGTTGGATACCGCTATATCGCGAATTAAGGGGCTGGGCTCAAGTTGCTCTTCACCACGCAGAAGCGGGTAGCTAAGAATCAATCGCTGGCTGTTATTTTTATAGCCTGACAGCAACTCTTGAGCGATCTGCAATTCACGCTCGGGAAGACTGTGGGGCATTTCATATTGACGCTGAAAGTCTGCTGGCAACAGCGGATTAATTGCCACTGAAGCGGGGAAGTTCTGGCTGTGCATGCCGACAATCCACAGTTGGTCAAAGTGCAGTCCCGAGCCTTCCAATAACCCCAGAATCTGCAATGGTGCATCGGCAGTTTTAGGGTGAAATACCGAGTCCTGTGCCAGCAGCTGTAGATGTTTTAAAGCGGTAGCCAGACCCACTTCAATCCCCAGGTTATCGAGAGTACAGAACTGCTCAATAGTACTATCCCACTGCTGGCGCTGCTGGTACTCAATACTGTTTAAACTGCGGCTGCCAGGCCAATCCATATCGGCAAGAAATTGATTGAAGAACTGAGCCCAGCCAGTGAAGTTTTTCTGGGTGCCGGTTTTGACCTTGGAAAATCTTTTTAGATCAATTAAAGGCTGGAGAATATCGACGATTGATTGACGATGCTGTTCATCAATCTGCTGCGATTCTCCATCAGGCATAATTGTCGATAAAAACTTTTCGAGAGTAAATTCAAAGCGTCGGGTTTTACGCAGAGCCAGCTCGCAGTCAACACGATATTGCAGTGGCAATTGATCAAAGGCTGAAAACGGTGAGTAGAGAAGTTGCAGCCAGTTATTCAGTGGTCGTTCGTATTGCAAGATTTCGATAAGCTCAAGGGCTGCACTTATAACCGCTGTATCCGCCAGAGCTGTACCCGCCGAGATATTCACCAGCATCTCAGTCTCTTCAGACTTAAGTGCCTCGCTAACCACTCGGGCCACCTGCGGCAGGCTGTTATTCAGATCCGGCACAATAATACCCAGCCGTTGTTCGGGTTTAGCCTTTAGCTGCTGAGCGGCCCAGTTAGCCGCCATCCGCAGTTCCGCTTGAGGATCCTGACATTCCAGACGGTAGGCCTGATTATTATTTTTAGAAGCCGTGCTATCTGTATCTACTTTAACGATTGAGCTGCTGGCAGTTTCGATAACATGCGCCTGTAGTGGCGGCATGGATTGAAAGCCATAGAGCATGATCTCTGCTTCAGCGGGCAGGGCAGCCTGTTCAAAGCCACGCTGTATAAGCTGCCAACTGGATTGCTGGCTGATCAATTTATTTTTCTGCAGCAGCTCTTCAAAGCTATTGGTCCAGCGCTTAAAGTATTCCACCGCCGGTGTCTCGCCCGGTACCTGATCTGCACTGAGGTTCCAGTTCTGTAATGTCTTTAATGTATCCGCGGCAATTTTTGCATAACTGCTGCTATGGGCAGAATCATCTTTGGCAATAGCCCGCTCCCAGTAGTAGCGGCTCTGCTGTGCCCCAACGACTGCAAGCCCCGAGACCAGAGAGTGGTTTTGATCCTGAAGTTCATCCCAGCAGTATTTTAGCCAGTGATCAATAGAATAGACGCGTGGTTGGCGCCACACAGATTTGCCTATCGCCAGTGCCCAGGCGTCATTAATCTTGGCGGCCAGACGATGATTGGGCGTCAATATTAAAGCGTCGCGCTCTATAGCGTCGCGAAAAAGGCTTATATCTATAAGTGGTGGCAGCATCCCTGAGTCGACAACTTTTATTATGATTTAAATAGGCCAGTATAATCGCAAAACTGCGGTGCAATTGACAGTAGGCTGATACAATAAAGCTATGCAAATATCTAATGAACTCGATTTTATTTTCTGGGCACTGGGCGGTCTTCTTATTGGCCTCAGTCTGGGTGTCGCTATCAGTCAATTATTGGTCCGTGGTCAGCGCGCTAAAAGCGATGCTGATCTCGCTGAACTCAGCAGTATTCGCCTTGAGCTTACGACAGCCAACGGTGTTCTCGAGCAGCGCCTTGTCGGCCAGCAGAGTCAGTACGAAGCCCAGTTAAAGCTACTTCAAGATGCCAAGAAAACCCTTAGTACGGAATTTGAAAATCTCGCCAACCGTATCTTTGAAGATAAGCAGGCGAAATTCTCTGTGCAGAATAAAGAGGCTTTAGAGGTCACCCTAAGCCCACTGCGTCGGGATATTGGTGATTTTCGCAAGCAGGTTGAGTCTGCCTACGATAAAGAAAATGCCGATCGCAATAAGCTGGTCGGTCAGCTTAGCGAGCTGCAAAAGCAGACCATGCAGGTTTCCGCGGATGCGGTCTCGCTGGCCAATGCACTGCGCGGCGATAATAAAGCCCAGGGTAACTGGGGTGAGTTTATCCTCGAGAAATTACTTGAAGATTCCGGCCTCAGTAAAGGTCGAGAATACGATACTCAGGTGGCGTTAAAAGATGAAGACGGCAAGCGTCGCAACCCCGATGTGATTATTCATCTGCCCGAAGGCCGCGATATTGTGATTGATGCCAAGGTCAGTCTGGTGGATTACGAGCGCTATTTCCATGCCGAGGATGATGAGACCAAACAGCAGTGCCTGCGTCAGCACCTCAATTCACTGCGCGCCCATATTAAAGGGCTTAGCCATAAAGACTATGAAAAGCTTGAAGGGGTTAACAGCCTCGATTTTGTGCTGATCTTTGTCCCTGTTGAGGCGGCCTTTATGCTGGCTCTGGATCAGGACCCTGAGATGATGCGCGATGCCTATGATCGCGGCATTATTTTGGTTAGCCCAAGTACCTTGATGGTGACCCTGAGAACGATTAAAAATCTGTGGCGCTATGCCGACCAAAGTCGCAATGCACAGATAATTGCCGATAAGGCCGGTGGTCTATATGACCAGTTTGTACGTTATATAGAGTCTCTGGATGAAGTTGGCAAACATATCAGTAAAAGTCAGGAGGCCTGGGATACTGCCCATAAACGCCTGTCTACTGGTAAAGGAAATCTTGTTCGTCGCACAGAGGAGCTGAAAAAGCTTGGCGCCAAAGCGAAGAAAAGCCTGCCTGAGAGTGCTGGTTTGGATGCTTTTGATACGCCAGCACAGCTAGCAGATGATTCGGATCTCCCCGAATCAAAAGACTAAATAAACAGACGGGAAAGATTGAGAATGGTTTTAAGTAGTTTAATGCTGGTAGCCGGTGGACTGTTGCTGATCGCCTTGAGTATCTACGCTGGCTATCTAGGCTATAAGCTTCGTCAGCAACGAGTTGAAACAGAGCAGGCTCAGCATAGAGCTAGCTGAAAGAGTTGAGTAAAAAAGAAATTCGAAGCACGACAGTCGGTACAGATCATTGCTCGGGCACTGGTGCAAAAAGATTTATCTGAAACTGAAGCGGCGATGCGTATCGCTTGGTTGAGCCAACAGATTAACCTGAGTGTCGATGAAGCTCAGCATGTCAGTGTCTTTCACGCAACTTGCCGTGGCCACGGCGCATATCCCTATTCTCGACGACTGGGCTGCTCTGAGTAAAAGCGAAAAGCGTCGTTTGGATGCTGAGCGTGAATCTATCGAGTCTAAATTACCGCGAGTTTATTTACGCTCAGCGCGGAAGATTTAACCGGTATTCAGCAGCACTAGTTAAATAAGTAGTGAAGTAATCAAAAACCTTCAGTTAACGGCGTTTAAGTAACACACCGCTCTCCAAATGATCTGTCCAGGGAAACTGGTCAAAGATGGCTGTTCTGACTATCTCGTGGGTTTTCGTCAAGCTGTCTAAATTAGCTCCGCAGATGTCTCTGGGTTACAGGATATACGTAGAGGATCGTATCGAAACGCTCGCGCCAGTTCCAGGGTGCCGTCATCTAGACCCAGCTCTGGGTGGATCGACAAAGATGGTTGAGAAGTTATAGCTCTCAAGGTCTATATCTTTCAGTCGGCGAAAAGGTCGTTCGCCATTTAAGGCCTGGGTAAATTCCTCGCTAGACATCCGCACTACGCTAACATTATCCACTGGTTATTGTGAGTGAAATTAGTCTCTGCGGAACGCACGGAAATTTTTGATATTTCCGTCGCCAGAACAGATTTAAAGTGCTGTGCTAATACCTGCAGTAAAGTTGCCATTACCGCAGTAGAGTTCAAGTAAATCAGTCTGGCGATTATCTCGGTAATCACGGCAGCAACTGCTGGCCCAGCTAAGCATCTTTTGATTGACCTCAGCATTGGGTTGGGTAAAACCGGACTCTACTTGCTGATACTGATATTCACGGCCATCAACGGTCAGCTTTTCCAGTACATAGTCGCGCTCTAAAACCACTTTCTGTTTGCGACTGCGACCAATCACCATAATATTTAAATCAGTCTGCAACTGCCGTGCAGCCTGCTGCCACTCTTCATCTACAGGGCGGTGATAGATCAGTGTGACCAATACTTCGCCGCTAAGAGTGGTGAGAAATTCTGCGGTAAACAGTCTTTGGCTTAACACCGGCTCGGCATTAATAGCCTCGATTAGCGGGGTCATCAGCTTATTGATTAATGGGCCGCCAATTGGAAAGCTATCGATAATATAGGGACGTTTTTCCCCGGCGCGATTCATCGCATAGTGAGCGCGTCCATCTTCGTGCCAGATACGAAATTCAGCGCGCATTCGAAACTGGCTGGGTGCCGAATCAAATACCTCGATCTCAGGGAAACTTAGGCCTTCAAGAGTTTGCTTAAAGCGTGCCTGTTTGGCTTCGAGCTGGGCAGGGTAGAGCTGGGGATCAATTGCGTTCAAGGGTGATTAAAGCCTGTTAAATACAGTTTTTCGGTTTCGGTAAACCGGCGAATTTGGCGACCAGTTTGGCCGGGCTGCCGGGAAATAGTTGCAGCAGGTAAATGCTGCGGCCTTTTTCCATAGACAGCTCTGTGGCGACGGTTTTACACAGCGGACGCATCGAGGGCGAGAAGCCATATTGATCGAAGAACTGTCGGGCGACTTCGAGTACTTCCAGATGCGCTGCCGATGAGCTGCAGCTTATCTTCAGCTGCCAGCTGACTGGCGCTATCGGCGCTCCAGGCTGGCAGTTTGGCTAAGTAGTTTTTCTCGCTCATAGCAATTTTTATACTGGAATAAAAAAGGCCCGGTTAAGGGCCCTTTAAAGTCACTGATAACCTTAGTCGTCGCTGCTCATGCCGAAGAAGCTCAGCAGAGTTAGGAAGAGGTTATAGATCATCACGAATAATGTCACAGTTGCAGAGATATAGTTGCGCTCGCCACCGTGAATAATGGCGCTGGTCTGCCACATAATAATCGCTGTTGAGAGCAGGGCAAAAACTGCGCTGATGGTCAGTGCCAGTGCCGGGATCTGCAAGAACACATTAGCGATAGCTGCAGCAAAGGCTACTATCATGCCGGTCATCAGGAAGCCGGTCATAAAGTTAAGGTTTTTACGCGTGGTCAGCACATAGGCTGATGCGGCAAAGAAGACCAGTGCGGTTGAGCCAAGGGCCATAACAATGGGTTCAGAACCCTGTACCGCGAGATACATATTGAGAATTGGTCCAAGGGTAAATCCTAACCAGCCAGTCAGGGCAAATACCCAGAGCAGGCCGCTTGAGTTATTTTTGTTTTTCTCGGTCATCCACAGGCAGATAAAGTAGGGCAGTAATGTCCAGAGTCCAAAGTAGGGGGCATTGAGGGCCATTGCTACACCGGCCATGGCGGCACTAAATGCGATTGTTGCGCCAAGCAGCATATAGGTGTTGCGAAGTACTTTAACGACCGCAGGATCAAGTGCGGTGCTTTGAATGCCGGAAGGCATCTGTTTTGCGTTGTATTTTTCAGTTTCCATGCTGTTGTCCTCAATAAGAATTGCTAATGCGTCCAATAATACCCTGTCGGTAGAGTATTACCACTTTGTTGGGGTGGTTTTCATAGGTTTTTTTTGCTTTGAGTACTGGTTTAGATCGGGGCGGCCAGAACCGAGAAGGGCCTTCCGGGACTCACTCAAGCCATCCATGGGCGTTCGAGCGCCGTTCCCGACGGCGCACGGTCCCGGAAGACCCTCTCGGCACTCTGCCCTTACGATACTACCTCAATGCTTTTCTACATTTTTAATGGATTAGAAAACTAAGGTTAGCTAAGGCAGGGCCGAGGAGGGCCTTCCGGGACCGTGCGCCGTGGAACGGCGCTCGAACGCCCACGGATGGTTGCGTGAGTCCTGGAAGGCCCTCCTCGGTTTTGGCCGCCCCAATCTAAAACAGAGCACCAAAACAAAAAAGGTAAGATCTAACTACTTCTGGGAACTAATAACAAAACTCTCAAGATTGTAGCCACTGTCATCAAGACACAGCACCCAACCAAGATCATGCCAATCACCCAAAACAATCCGCTCCCCAGATGCCAAAGCATGGCGATTGGGACGGTGTGTGTGGCCGTGAATAAGAACTTCAACGCCGTGGTTGTCCATCACTGTAGCTACAGCCTGTGCATTGACATCCATAATAGCCGATGCCTTATTACTGTTAGCCGCCATGCTTTTTGCCCGCCAGTCAGTGGCCAGCTTTTGTCGGCGTTTAAGGGGTAGGTGAGAGAGACACCACTTGTAGATTGGATTGCGCGCCTTGCGGCGGAAGCGCTGATAGTCGATATCATCGGTGCACAGCGAGTCGCCGTGCATAGCCAAAGCCCTGTGACCGGCATATTCAATGATATGTTCATCGCCGAGCATTACAGCGCCGCAGCGTTTAGATAAAACGCTTGCCGAGCAGGAAGTCGCGATTGCCTTGCTGGATAAACAGATTGACCCCGGAATCGCTGAGGTTGCGCAGGGCATCCTGAACTTCCGCAGCCATTGCACTGGGGTCATCATCGCCAATCCAGGCCTCGAAGAGATCGCCGAGAATATAGAGAGACTCGGCGTTCGCTGCGCGATCGGACAGAAAAGACAAAAACGCCCGGGTTACTGCCGGGCGTTCAGGTGCGAGATGTAGATCTGAAATAAACAGTACAGACATAGCTGGTCTCGTCGCTTACTTATTTGTCTGAGTATGCATCACTGACAATCGTTTCGGTGATCTCAATAGTCTCAACCGGAACATCCTGGTGGTAGCCAGAGCTGCCTGTAGGCATTTTGGTGATTCGCATTAACCACATCCATACCATCAACAACCTTACCAAATACCGCATAGCCCCAGCCCTGGCTGTTTTTGCCGCTGTGGTTGAGGAAGCCGTTGTTGGAAACATTGATAAAGAACTGTGATGAAGCCGAGTGAGGATCGTTGGTGCGCGCCATAGCCAGAGTGCCAATATCGTTGGCCAGGCCGTTATCTGCTTCGTTTTCGATAGAATCACGAGACGCTTTTTCCTGCATATTGGCATCCATACCGCCGCCCTGAACCATAAAGCCGGGGATTACACGGTGAAAAATAGTGCCGTTATAAAATCCGTCGCGAGCGTATTGCAGGTAGTTGGCTGCAGACTTAGGTGCATTGGCGAAATCTAATTCGATGGAAATATCGCCCTGTGTAGTGCGCAAAGTAATCATAAAGAGTCCCTGAATCTATTTTGAGAGTTTGAAAAGTCGCTTATTTTAGTTTGTAAGGCGGCGGAATTAAACTGATGTTTGCTTTAATTCGGCATATTTGCCCAATGCTTTGGTCAGTAGGGGATTATTATGCTGCGAATAGCGCCTTTTTGTTTATTGGAATGGTTGCTACCGCTATAATCTCGCCACTTTATTTTCACCAGATTTGCACACATGACTGATATTGAAAAACCCAGCAATTTTATCCAGCAGATAATCAGCGCCGATCTCGACGCTAACCGAGTTGAAACTGTTGTTACCCGATTTCCGCCAGAGCCAAATGGTTACCTGCATATTGGCCATGCCAAATCTATCTGCCTGAATTTTGGACTGGCCGAACAGTTCAACGGTGCCTGCAATCTGCGTTTTGACGATACCAACCCGGAAAAAGAAGACGACGAATATGTTCAGGCGATTATTGAAGATGTTAAATGGCTTGGTTTTGACTGGGCCGACGAACCCAAATTTGCCTCTGACTATTTCGGTCAGCTCTACAGCTGGGCGCAATATCTGATTGGCGAGGGCAAAGCCTATATCTGTGAGTTAAACGCTGAAGATATGCGCGAGTATCGCGGCACATTGACTGAGGTAGGTAAAAACAGCCCCTACCGTGAGCGACCTGCTGAAGAGAGCCTAGCGCTGCTTGAACAGATGAAACAGGGCGCGGTTGATGAGGGAACCATGACATTGCGTGCCAAGATTGATATGGCCTCGCCAAATATCAATATGCGCGACCCGGTGATGTACAGAATCAAAAAGATGGCCCATCACCGCACCGGTGATACCTGGAATATTTATCCCTCCTATGATTTTGCCCACGGTCAGGAAGATGCAATCGAAGGTGTTACTCATTCAGTCTGCACCTTGGAATTTGCCGCCAACCGTCCGCTCTATGAATGGTTTACCAGCAATCTGCCACTGCCATCTGTGCCTCGCCAGTATGAGTTTGGTCGCCTAAATATTAATTACACCGTGACCAGCAAGCGCAAGCTAAAGCAGCTGGTTGATGAGAAGCATGTGGATGGCTGGGATGATCCGCGGATGCCGACGATCTCTGGTCTGCGTCGCAGGGGTGTGACTGCTGCGGCGGTTCGCGAGTTCTGCGATAGCCTAGCTGTTGCCAAAACTGATGGCGTTGTCGACCTTGCCCAGTTTGAGCATTTTATTCGCACTGATCTTAACGATAATGCCAGTCGCGCCATGTGTGTTTTAAACCCTCTGAAAATTACCCTGAGTAATTATGAAGCGGGTAAAGAGGAAATTTTAACGGCAGCAGGGCATCCCAATCGCGATGATCTGCCCAGTCGTCAGCTGCCCTTTGGTCGTGAGATTTATATTGATCAGAGTGACTTTAGCGAAGACACCACATTGTCGCGCAAGAAATTTAAACGTCTGGTGATTGGTGAATATGTGCGCCTGCGTGGTGCCTATGTGATTCGTGCCGATGAAGTTATCCGTGATGATGCAGGTGAGATTGTTGAGATTATCGGTTCTTATGTGCCCGATACTGTGGGTGAAAATCCCCCCGAGGGTATTCGTCCACGGGGCGTTATTCACTGGGTCTCTGCGAGCAACTGTATCGACTGTGATCTGTATCTCTACGAGAATCTATTTACCGAGGCAGCGCCGGACGCTGGTGAGGGTTCCTTCCTCGATCATTTAAACCCCCAGTCACTGCAGATTATTAAAAACTGTAAGGCTGAGTTGGGGCTTGGTGAGGCAGTTGCCGGTCAGCAGTACCAGTTTGAGCGCGAGGGTTATTACTGTTTGGATGGTAAACACAGCAGTGCTGATAAATTGGTTTTTAACCGGACTATTGCCTTGCGCTAAGGGCTTTTGCTTTGCGCTAAGGGCTTTTGCTTTGCGCTAATGGCTTTTGCCTTGCGCTAAGGGCTTTTAATAATCGCTAAAAGCTTTAACAGAATAAAAATATAAAGAGAGAATAATGGGTTTAACGCTATACAACACTTTGACACGCAGCAAGCAGCCATTCGAGCCTATTGATAGTCAGCGGGTGACTATGTATGTCTGCGGCCCAACCGTCTACAACCGTGTTCATATCGGTAATGCGCGTCCTGCGGTAGTCTTTGATACGCTGTATAGAGTGCTTAATACCCTTTACCCAAAGGTTGAGTACGCGCGCAATATCACTGATATTGACGATAAGATTATGAAGACAGCGGCTGAGCTTGGCGAAGATATCAGCGCCTTATCAACCCGCTATGCCGAGGCCTATTTTGATGATATGGCCGCGCTTAATAATCTCTCTCCCTCATTGTTCCCTATGCCACCCAGCATATTCCCGAGATGATCGATATGGTCTCGCGGCTGATTGCAAAGGGCCATGCCTACAATATTGATAATGGCGTTGAGGGCGAGCAGGGCCATGTGCTGTTTGATGTGCAGTCTATGGCAGATTACGGCGCGCTCTCTGGTCGTTCACTGGATGATATGTTGGCCGGTGCGCGGGTTGAAGTTGCCAGCTATAAAAAATATGCCGGTGACTTTGTGCTCTGGAAACCCTCCGCCGATAACGAGCCAGGTTGGGATAGTCCCTGGGGTCGCGGTCGTCCCGGCTGGCACCTCGAGTGCTCGGCAATGATTGAAAAGCATCTCGGCGAGACCATTGATATTCACGGCGGCGGTCAGGATTTGATCTTCCCTCATCACGAGAATGAGATCGCCCAGAGCTGCTGTGCCCACGATGGCAAACCCTTTGCCAATGTCTGGATGCACAATGGCTTTATCAATATTGAAGGCGAGAAAATGTCCAAGTCACTGGGCAATTTCCGTATGGTTAATGATCTGCTTGAACAGTATCCGGGCGAAGTGCTGCGCTATGTGATTCTCTCTGCCCACTATCGCTCAGAACAGAATTTTGGCAAGGATCTGCTCGATAGCGCCTGGCGTTCTCTGGATACTCTCTATGGCTTTCTGCGCTCTCAGGCTGATACTGAAGCGGCGGATGTGGATATTTCTGAGACTGATGCCTACAAGGCTCTGCTCGATGATTTAAATACACCTATGGCGATTAGTGAGCTGCATAAATTGGCTCGCGAGTTGAATGGTGCTGATGCAGCAGATAAGCCTGCGGCCAAGGGTCGACTGCTGGCTATTGCCGGTCTGATGGGATTGTTGCAGCAGGATGCGGAGCAGTGGTTTACCCTGTCTCGCGGTGACGATGATATCTCTGCCGAGCAGGTTGAGGCATTGATTGCCAAGCGCAACCAGGCCAAGGCCGATAAGGATTATGCTGGTGCTGATGCGGTTCGAGAAGAGCTTAAGTCACTGGGTGTGGTTCTGGAAGATAGTCGTGAAGGAACGAAGTGGCGTCGCGAATAAGTTTGCTTTGGTAAAAACCCATTACCTGTTAGTCCAGCTTTATTAATACAGATTTCAGTCTTCTCAACGCGGAGTAAATCCTAGAGTATACGAAGCTTACAAAAGCCTTTGCCTTTTGGAGTTTTTTGCCATGGATTATCTTTATCGAGTTTTAATTTGGTTTATTCCATCAACTTTCTGGGGGATTGCTGGAGTTGCCTTTGGCCCCGGGATAGCGATGTTTTTTATCGGAGCAATTGTTGGATTCAGTGGTTGTCTATATAGCTTCTGTGAAAAATTCTTCGGCTTTCAACTTAAATTATTCTGGTCTGCTTTAATCGTTTCCATAGTCAGCTTAGTCTTCGCTGCGTTGGTTTTTAAAGGGCTCTCTCTACAGGCTGCTGGATACTTTTTGGCGGTATTCTTTATCCCCAGTTATCTCATTACTTTTCTTATTAAAAAGTTACGACTTTAATATTTTATTTTGATAACTTGGCAGACATTAAAAAACCCCGCATAAGCGAGGCTTCTTAATAACTTTGTCATTTCGACGCTTCGCGTCTCAGGAAGACAACTCTACTGAGTTGTCACCTCAACAATCTGCTCTGCTGCAATCAACTTACCTTGCTCAGCTGATTTCTGGAATGACTCAATCTGGTCAAAGTTCATATAGCGATAAACTTCTTCAGACATAGAATCAATCTTGCTGGCATATTCCATATACTCGGCAGGGGTTGGCAGTCGACCTAAAATACCACCGACCGAAGCAAGCTCGGCACTGGTCAGGTAAACATTGGCACCATCACCTAAACGGTTGGGGAAGTTACGGGTAGAAGTAGACAGCACAGTTGCGCCAGCTAGTACTCGTGCCTGGTTACCCATACACAGTGAACAGCCTGGCATTTCAGTGCGGGCACCGACTTTACCGTAAATGTTGTAGTAGCCTTCTTCCATCAGCGTATGGGCATCCATACGTGTCGGTGGGCAGATCCAGAATCTGGAATCTACTGAACCGGCTTCGTCGAGCAATTTACCTGCGGCGCGGAAGTGACCGATATTGGTCATACAGGAACCGATAAAGATTTCGTCAACCTTATCGCCAGCAACTTCAGAAAGCAGCTTGGCATCATCCGGATCATTCGGACAACAGACGATAGGCTCTTTAATATCGGCCAGATCAATTTCAATCACGGCAGCGTATTCGGCATCGGCATCGGCTGACATCAGTGTTGGATCAGCCACCCACTCTTCCATCTTGCGTACTCGACGCTCTAATGTGCGCACGTCGCCATAGCCTTCGGCAATCATCCAGCGCAGTAGAGTGATATTTGAATTCAGGTACTCGGCGACAGAATCTTCACCCAGTTTGATGGTACAGCCAGCTGCTGAACGC
The DNA here is from genome assembly GCA_943788895.1 of uncultured Pseudomonadales bacterium. GTDB lineage: Bacteria > Pseudomonadota > Gammaproteobacteria > Pseudomonadales > Porticoccaceae > HTCC2207. The sequence goes on from CALSRZ010000004.1 coordinate 76,925, forward strand.
TCAGCAGAGGCATCTGACAATTCAAATGCCTGCTCAACGGTAAGGCCTTCAATACCTTCACCTTCAATTTCCAGGATACGACCACTGAAGAAGTTCTTTTTGCCTTTCTTCTCTACAGTCAGCAAACCTTCTTTAATACCGTAGTAGGGGATTGCATGAACCAGGTCACGCAGAGTAATACCGGGCTGCATTTTGCCTTTAAAGCGAACCAATACTGATTCAGGCATATCCAATGGCATAACGCCGGTGGCTGCTGCGAAAGCAACCAGACCAGAACCGCCGGGGAATGAAATACCCATCGGGAATCTGGTGTGTGAATCGCCGCCAGTACCTACAGTGTCTGGAAGCAGCATACGGTTTAGCCAGCTGTGAATAATGCCGTCGCCGGGGCGGAGAGATACGCCGCCGCGGTTCATAATAAAGTCGGGCAGGCTGTGCTGGGTGTCGATATCAACAGGCTTGGGGTAGGCCGCAGTGTGACAGAAAGACTGCATAACCAAATCGGTTGAGAAACCCAGGCAGGCGAGGTCTTTTAGCTCATCTCTGGTCATTGGGCCAGTGGTGTCCTGAGAGCCGACAGTGGTCATTTTCGGTTCGCAGTAAGTGCCGGGGCGAATACCTTCAACGCCACAGGCTTTACCAACCATTTTCTGAGCCAAGGTGTAGCCTGCATCAGATTCAACGGGTGCAGTTGGCTGGCGGAATACCTCTGAAGGAGGCAGACCCATATGCTCGCGAGCTCGTTGGGTGAGGCCGCGACCTACGATTAGGTTAATACGGCCATCGGCCTGAACTTCATCGAGGATAACTTCTGATTTGTGTTCAAATTCTGAAACGACTTCACCAGCTTCGTTAAGGATTTTGCCCTCGTAAGGGAAGATGGTAATGACATCGCCGTTATCAATATTGTCTACTGGGGCTTCAAAGACTAGAGCGCCAGCATCTTCCATGGTGTTAAAGAAGATTGGAGCGACCTTGCTACCGAAGCAGATACCGCCAGAGCGCTTGTTAGGTACGCCGGGCATATCTTCACCGAAGAACCACAGCACTGAGTTGGTGGCTGACTTACGTGATGAGCCTGTACCTACGACATCGCCGATAAAGGCAACTGGCAGGCCGCGGGCTTTTAGCTCGTCGATCTGAGTCATTGGGCCGGTTACACCGTGCTCTTCTGGGTGCATACCATCGCGAGTCATCTTAAACATAGCGCGGGCATGCAGTGGGATATCGGGACGCGACCAGGCATCCTGAGCAGGGGAGAGGTCGTCTGTGTTGATTTCGCCAGTGGCTTTAAACACTGCAACCTTAATGCTCTGTGGCACAGCATCATTGTTGGTAAACCATTCGGCATCGGCCCAGGATTGCATTACTGCTTTAGCGTTGGCATTGCCGCCATCAGCTTTTTCAGCGACATCGTGGAAGGCGTCAAATACAAGTAGCGTGCTCTTTAATTCTTCAGCAGCCTGAGTAGCCAGTTCTGCATCATCGAGCAGGGCGACCAATGTTGCTACGTTATAGCCACCGTGCATATTGCCGAGTAATGTTACTGCAGCTGAGCGATCAATCAACGGAGAGGAGGCTTCGCCATTGACGATAGCGCTTAAAAAGCCGGCTTTAACATAGGCGGCTTCATCCACACCTGGAGGAACGCGATTGGCAATCAGGTCGAGGAGAAAGTCTTCTTCGCCAGCAGGAGGGTTCTTTAATAGTTCAACCAGGCCTGCGGTCCACTCTGGATCAAGTGGTTTTGGTGGAATATTCTGTAATTGACGTTCAGCGACGTGAGCACGATAGGCTTCTAGCACAGCTGGCTTCTCCTGTGATTTTAAAAAGTAATTGTTTGCTTCAATTCCGGAAATCGGCCTTGAAAACGGAGCGCCATTGTACGCGAACTTGTAGTTTATTTACATGTCTCTGGTGTATAACCACTATCAACTTAGGTGTTGTATTTATAATCCGGCAAAATTCTGTTCTGTAATCTGTTTATCCGGTAATCTTCCCCCCTTATTTTTAACCAGCTATTTTTTAGCGGTAGCCTCTATGAACAGCCAGACAACAGTGAAGCTCGGCAAGCGTCTCAGTCAGTTAGAGAATATGCTTGAGCAGTCATATTCGATTATTTGGGATTGCTGTTGTGATCATGGACTGCTGGGTATGTCGCTGCTGCATAAAAAGCTGGCTGATAAGGTTGTTTTTGTCGATATTTTGGCCCATCAAATGGCTCTGCTAGAGCAGGATTTGCAGCGACGGTTTCCCGCAGATAAGCCTAACTGGCAGGTTATTTGTCAGGATGTCAAAGAGCTTAAAATACCGCAGGTTGAGTCCCAGCTGTTTGTTATTGCGGGGGTTGGCGGCGACAAGACGGTCGAGTTTATTGATAGTCTCTGTGAAGCTCTGCCCGGTATGCCTTTTGATCTGCTGATCTGTTCAGTTCAGGGAAATTATCCGGTGCGAGAGGCGCTGATTAGGCATGGGTTTTCCATGAAAGGTGAAGAGATTGTTTACGAAAACAAGCGTTTCTATGAAGCCATCTATGTGACAAAAAAGCCTGGCCCAATAATTACTGCAACCGGGAGCAGCATGTGGGACTGGTTAAATCCGGATCATCAAAATTACTGGCAAAAAATTCTTGGTCACTACCGAAAAAAGGCGTTGGCGGACCCGCTAAGGTTTCGCTCGATTGTCGATGATTATGAAAGTTTATTGGCGTCAGCCAATATAACCGCTGAAGTTATGCCTATATTTAAGGAACCCAATCAGGGATAAAATTTTCAGCGATATAGGCGGTCAGGACATGATAAAACTTTATGGATTAGATGCGAGTAACTACTGCGCAATGGTTAAGGCGTTTCTTTTGGAAAAGGGTTTTGATTTTGAAGAGGTGCATATAGAGCCAACTTACAGCGAGCCCTTTCTTGAGTTGAGCCCAATGGGTAAGGTTCCCTGTATTGAAGTAGATGAGGGCTATCTCAGCGAGACCACGGCGATTATGGGCTTTTTGGAGAGCTGTATTCCCGATCTGCCAATGACCGATAAAGACAGTTTCCGCCGCGCGCAGATGGCGCAGCTTATTAAGATTGTCGAGTTGTATATTGCCATTGAGTATGTACGTTTGGTCGGCCATGTTTTTTTTGGTCGCGAGTTAAATCAGGCGGTTGCCGATGATGCCAGGCCGACCATGGTTAAGGGCTTGGCAGCAATGCAGCGGTTATGTCGTTTTTCTCCCTATCTGCTCGGTGAAGAGGTTACTATGGCCGACTTTTTTACCTACTACGTATTAAAGGCTGCAGTACCGGTTGCCCAGAAGGTTTGGGGCTGGGATATTGTCGCTGAAGTCGATGGTTTGGCTGGCTGGTTGCAGTTGATGTCCGAACGGCCTCTGGTAAAGCAAGTAGATAATCAACACAATGCTGCGATTGCAGCGTTTTTGGAAGATTCTTAATGACAGTAGTTTTAAAATCGACAATCTCTACCCAGGCATCTATGCCAGCATCTGTGGTTTCAGCTCTGGATGAAATCAATAAATTTCTTCCCTGTCCGACACCGGACCGCTGGGTTGAAAATGCTCTGGAAAATCAATCTCTAATGCTTATTGATCACGCTAACTGTGAGAAGAAGGCGGCGAGTACAGCTCTGAGTTTGATTAATCGCTATACGGATAATTTTGATCTGCTAAATAAAATGTCGCGTCTGGCTCGTGAAGAGATGCGCCATTTTGAGCAAGTTATCGCGCTGATGAAGCGTCGCAATATTGCCTATGAGCATGTGTCCGCTTCACGCTATGCTGCCGGTTTGCGGGAGTTGGTGCGCACTAAAGACCCTCACAAGTTGGTGGATGTGCTAATTATCGGTGCGTTTATTGAGGCGCGCTCCTGTGAGCGTTTTGCCAAACTGGCACCTTATCTGGATGCCGAGCTGGAGGCTTTTTACCAGTCGCTATTGAAATCCGAAGCACGCCATTATCAGGATTATCTCCGTCTCGCGAAAACTGTGGCTGGCGATATTTCTATTGAGGGGCGGATTGCTGAAATTGCTCAGCGCGAACGTGAGTTGGTTGAACAGCCCGATAGCGAGTTTCGCTTTCACTCCGGCCCATTAGGTTAATCGTAGTAGCTGTATTAAGCAGAGCAAAACTTTATCAAAGACAATAAAAAAGGCAGCCTAGGCTGCCTTTTTTAATCTGCATGTTTTCAGATTTATCTATCTTCAACCGCAGTGTAATCTCGCACATCTGCACCAGTGTATAACTGACGCGGACGACCGATACGGTAGGGGTGAGTGATCATCTCGTTCCAGTGTGAAATCCAGCCAACGGTACGACCTGTGGCGAAGATTACGGTAAACATCTCAACCGGAATGCCCAGAGCCTTAAGAATAATACCCGAGTAGAAATCGACATTGGGGTAGAGCTTCTTGCTGACAAAGTACTCATCTTCCAGGGCGATTTTCTCAAGCTTCTTGGCCAAGCGGAACAGTGGATCATTTTCCAGGCCAAGTACTTCAAGTACTTCGTCACAGCTCTGACGCATAACTGTCGCTCTTGGATCGTGGTTTTTGTAGACACGGTGACCAAAGCCCATCAGGCGGAATGGATCGTTACGATCCTTAGCTTTGGCGATATAGGCTTCGATATTATCTTCATGACCAATCTCATCGAGCATATCCAGTACTGCTTCGTTGGCGCCGCCGTGTGCGGGCCCCCAAAGTGCAGCAATACCAGCGGCGATACAGGAGAATGGGTTGGCGCCAGTGGAACCGGCTAAGCGCACAGTAGATGTTGAGGCATTCTGCTCGTGATCGGCGTGCAACAGGAAGATACGGTCCATCGCCTTGGCGATAGCGGGCTCTACCTTGTAGGGTTCGCAGGGCGTACCAAACATCATATGCAGGAAGTTCTCTGAATAGGAGAGAGAGTTATCCGGGTAGATAAATGGCTGGCCGGTAAAGTGTTTGTGGCACATAGCTGCAATAGTAGGAATCTTTGCAATCAGGCGATGTGCAGAAATTTTGCGGTGTTCTTCGTTAGTGATATCCAATGAGTCGTGATAGAACGATGACATTGCACCAACTACACCACACATCATTGCCATGGGGTGGGCGTCGTAACGGAAGCCGCTGATAAACAGCTCAACTGAGCGATTGACCATGGTGTGGTATTTAATATTGTTTTCAAACTCGGCTTTTTGCTCTGCGTTTGGCAGCGCGCCTTCAAGTAGCAGGTAACAGGTTTCCAGGTAATCAGATTTTTCAGCTAATTGTTCGATAGGGTAACCGCGGTGGAGCAGTACGCCCTTGTTACCGTCGATATAGGTAATGTCGGATTGGCAAGCAGCAGTTGCCGAAAAGCCAGGGTCATAGGTGAAAACATTGTGTGACCCGAGTGTGCCAATATCGATAACGTCTTGGCCTAATGTTCCTTCCAAAATAGGCAGCTCGATGGGAGCCTGTCCTTCAATTGAAAGGGTCGCTTTACGATTGCTCATGCAGGATCCTCTGGAATAACTTGATTTGTGTGCGGAGATTTCCGGCCTGCAACTATAGTTGTTCGCGGCAAATTGTCAACTAAATCCAGCTATCAAAGTGCTTTCGGGCCCTATAAATCAAAGGTTAAATGGCTTTAAGCCATATCCATTATTCACTGATCAAATAGTCATAAGTGGTCAGAGTAAGCTGCAATATAGGTAGGAATATCTCTGTTTTTGGCTCTTTGAAGAAGTTTCGCTGTGATAAGAGCTAAATGGCCCAAAATATGCGGGGATTTGTTTAATCTCAATTGAATTTGACCAGTCATGGAATTATACTGCTGCGCCATCAAGATGCTAGACGTTCTGCCGTTGGAATGTTTAGTCTAAGATAAGTTTAATTCTGTTTTTATTTTTGAAATCAATTTAAATTCATCTCCGTTTTTACGGATTACCACCTTAAGGTATTACCCGCCGTGGACAATAAAAGACCTGTGAATCTGGATATTGGAACCATTAAGCTTCCAATTACATCCTATGTATCTATTTTGCACCGAGTATCCGGTGTGATTTTATTTTTTGCTGTCGCCATTTTTCTATGGATGCTTGACAGCAGTCTGGCTTCAGAAGAGAGCTTTAACCAGCTTGCAGAGAGCTTCAGCAATCCAGTCTGCCAGTTTATTATCTGGGCAAGCCTTGCGGCTCTGGCTTATCACGCCATCGCGGGTATTCGCCATCTGATTATGGATTTTGGCGTCGGTGAAGACTCCTTCGAAAGTGGTCGCAATAGCGCACGGGCGGCAGTGGTTGTCGCCATTGTTGTTATCGCTCTTATTACATGGTGGATTATCTAATGGTTACTACAGTCACTAGTCTCGGCCGCAGCGGCCTCTCCGATTGGATGATCCAGCGTATCAGCGCCTGGGTTATGACCGCTTACCTGGTGTTTATTATCGGCTACTTTTTTGCCAACCCAGATCTGGATTACGCACAGTGGGCAGAGCTAAACAGCTCGCTGCCAATGCGTATGTTCAGTCTGGTCACCATACTTTCGATTGCGGCTCATGCATGGATCGGTATCTGGTGTGTCCTCACTGACTATATAACCGTCAGGTTGATTGGGCCAAAGGCAACCGCCATCCGTATTATTTTTCAGCTGGGCATGATTGCAGTGACCTCACTGTACGTGGTCTGGGCTATCGACATTCTCTGGGGAATCTAAGTACATGGCTAACATTAGAACGATGAGTTTTGATGCCGTAATCGTCGGTGGTGGCGGTTCTGGTATGCGCGCTGCACTGCAGTTGGCGCAATCTGGTTACAAAACAGCAGTAATTACCAAAGTATTTCCAACTCGCTCACACACAGTATCAGCTCAGGGCGGTATTACCTGTGCAATTGCCAGTGACGATCCCAATGATCAGTGGCAGTGGCATATGTATGACACCATTAAAGGCTCTGACTATATTGGTGATCAGGAAGCGATTGAATATATGTGTCAGACCGGCCCAGAGGCGATCTTTGAGCTGGAGCATATGGGTCTGCCATTCTCGCGCACTGAAAAGGGCCGTATCTACCAGCGTCCATTCGGTGGCCAGTCAAAAGATTTTGGCAAGGGCGGTCAGGCTGCTCGAACCTGTGCGGCGGCTGACCGAACTGGTCACGCGCTGTTGCACACCCTCTATCAGGGCAATTTGAAAAACGAAACCACATTCCTCAACGAATGGTTTGCGGTTGATATTGTTAAGAATGCAGATAACGCTGTAGTCGGTGTTATCGCCATCAATATCGAAACCGGTGAAACGGTTTATGTGAAATCCAAAGCCACTGTATTTGCCACCGGCGGAGCAGGGCGTATCTACGCCTCTACAACCAACGCACATATCTGTACCGGTGACGGTATCGGTATGAGCCTGCGTGCGGGCTTCCCGGTTCAGGATATCGAGATGTGGCAGTTCCACCCGACCGGTATTCACGGTGCCGGTACGCTGGTCACTGAAGGCTGTCGTGGTGAGGGTGGCTATCTGGTCAATAAAGATGGCGAGCGCTTTATGGAGCGTTATGCACCCAATGCCAAAGATCTGGCTGGCCGCGATGTGGTTGCCCGCTCTATGGTTCTGGAAATTCTTGAAGGCCGCGGCTGTGGCCCGGATGGCGATCATGTTTACCTCAAACTCGATCATCTTGGCGAAGAGACACTGAATGCCAAGCTGCCGGGTATTCTCGAACTGTCACGCACCTTTGCTCACGCCGATCCGGTTAAAGAGCCAATCCCAGTGGTTCCAACCTGTCACTATATGATGGGTGGTATTCCAACCAATGTTGATGGTCAGGCACTGACTATCGATAAAGACGGCAACGATCAGGTTATCGAAGGTTTTTATGCCTGCGGTGAAGCGGCCTGTGTTTCTGTTCACGGTGCTAACCGTCTCGGCGGCAACTCACTGCTTGATCTGGTGGTATTTGGTCGTGCATCGGGTATGTTTATCGAGAAGCAGCTGCGTGAAGGTATCAAGCTTAAGGATGCCAGCGAAGCGGATATCGAAGCGGCTATGGCTGGTTTAAACCGCCTCAACGCGTCGAGTGACGGTGAGAAAGCCTCTGATCTGCGCGCGGAGCTGCAGACCATTATGCAGAACTACTTCGGTGTATTCCGCAGTGGCGAGTATATGAAAGAGGGCATTAAGAAGCTCGCAGAACTGCGTCCACGAATCGAAAACGTTGCTCTGGATGATAAGAGTAATGCCTTTAACACCTCACGTATTGAAGCGCTTGAGCTGCAAAACCTGCTTGAAGTGGCTGAGGCGACAGCGATTACCGCTGAGGCGCGAACTGAGAGCCGCGGTGCTCACGCCCGTGATGACTTCAAAGAGCGCGACGATGAGAATTGGCTGTGTCACTCGGTATTCTTCCCAGCGGAGAAGCAGGTTGGCAAGCGCGGCGTAAACTTTACGCCGAAAACCCGTGAAGCTTTTGAACCTAAAATTCGTACCTATTAATTGGGGCTGATTAGATTATGTTGAATGTAAGTATTTATCGCTACAACCCTGAAGTTGATTCCGAGCCCTATATGCAGGACTTTGAGGTCGACACCCAGGGCAAAGATATTATGGTTCTCGATGTGTTGGAAAAGCTTAAAGCTGATGACCCAACGCTGGTTTTTCGTCGTTCATGCCGCGAGGGCGTGTGCGGTTCAGATGGAATGAATATCTCTGGTAAGAACGGTCTTGCCTGTGTCACACCGCTGTCTGAAGCCGTGGTTAAAAACAAGCTGGTGATTCGTCCGCTGCCCGGTCTGCCGGTTATCCGCGACCTGGTTATCGATATGAGCCAGTTCTACGCCCAGTACGAAAAGATCCAGCCCTATATGATCAATAACTCACCGGCACCGGCAATCGAAAGACTGCAGTCACCGGAAGAGCGCGCCAAATTAGATGGCCTCTATGAATGTATTCTCTGTGCCTGCTGTTCAACAGCCTGCCCATCATTCTGGTGGAACCCGGATAAGTTTATCGGCCCATCCGGTCTCTTGCAGGCCTATCGCTTTTTGGCCGATAGCCGCGATACAGCCACCGAAGAGCGTCTGGCCAATCTCGATGATCCGTTCAGTGTATTCCGCTGTCACGGCATCATGAACTGTGTTCAGGTTTGCCCTAAAGGCTTAAATCCTACAAAAGCGATCGGTCATATCAGAAATATGCTGATAAATAGTGCTACTTAAGGATAGAATGCGCGGGCAGGCATAGTGCCCGCTAATTTAACGGTTTAATTGATTAATAAGATATGAGGAATACCACCAATGCCTGAGGGCCCCATGGAGCACTTTTTACGCTCCTCCCACTTCTCTGGTGGTAATGCTGCGTACATTGAAGATCTCTATGATACGTATCTGCACGATCGCAATGGCGTTCCCGAAGAGTGGAGCAGCTTCTTTGATACGCTGCCGCGCACCAATGGCAGTGTCGCACCGGATATTTCCCACGCCACCATAGTTCAGCACTTTGAATTGCTTGGCCGCCGTCAGGCGCGCCCAACCCCTGCACCTGGTTCCGGTGGTATTCACCTCGAACACGAGCGCAAACAGGTTAAGGTTGTTCAGTTAATCAGTTCCTACCGCTTCCGCGGACACCAGAAAGCCAATCTCGATCCATTGGGATTGATGATTCGTGAAGATGTCCCCGATCTGCATCTGCATTTCCATGGTTTGACACCAGCTGACCTGGATACCACATTCCAAACCAGTCCACTTTATATCGGCAAGCAGGAAGCAACCCTGCGCGAGATTGTTGAGTCTCTTGAAGAGACCTACTGCGGCAGCCTCGGCGCCGAGTATATGCATATCACCTCGTTTGCCGAGAAGCAGTGGCTGGCCCAGCGCTTTGAAAGCGTACGCTCCAAGCCCACCTATGGTGACGAGGCGCGACTCGATGTACTCAGCCGCCTAACCGCTGCCGAGGGTCTGGAAAAACATCTGGATTCAAAATACCCGGGCACCAAGCGTTTTGGTCTCGAGGGTGGTGAGAGTTTAATTCCACTGCTCGACTGTCTGGTGCGCCGCGCCGGTGAATATGGCGGCAAAGAAATTGTGATGGCCATGGCACACCGTGGTCGCCTTAACGTACTGGTTAATGTGCTGGGTAAAAACCCCGCCGAACTGTTTGAAGAGTTTGAAGGCAAGCGCCTGGTCAACACTTCAGGTGACGTTAAATATCACCAGGGTTTCTCGTCCAATGTGATGACCCCCGGTGGTGAAGTACATATGGCGCTGGGCTTTAACCCCTCGCACCTGGAAATCTCCTGTCCGGTAGTGATCGGCTCTGGCCGTGCTCGTCAAGATCGACGCAATGACCAGAGTGGCGAGAAGGTTGTTCCCATTCTGATGCACGGTGATGCGGCCTTTGCCGGTCAGGGTGTAGTCATGGAAACCTTCCAGCTGTCCCAGACCCGCGCTTACAAAACCGGCGGCACCATCCATATTGTTATTAACAACCAGGTTGGTTTTACCACCAGCCGACAGGACGATGCGCGCTCAACCGAATACTGTACAGATATTGCCAAGATGGTTCAGGCGCCGATTCTGCATGTTAATGGCGACAACCCCGACGCAGTGATGTTTGCCGCTATGTTAGCGATGGACTATCGCTATGAGTTTGGCAAAGACGTGGTTATCGATCTGGTTTGCTACCGCCGTCGCGGTCACAACGAGACCGATGAGCCATCCACCACTCAGCCATTGATGTACGACATTATTCGCAAGCACTCGACCACCAGAGATCTCTATTCTCAAAAGCTGGTCAATGAAGGTGTCTTGAGCCAGAACCAGGCCAACGAGATGTCCAACGAATATCGCGCTCGACTGGATAAGGGTGAGTTTGTTGTTCACAACCTGGTTCGCGAGCCGGACACCAGCCTGTTTGTAAACTGGGAAGCTTACCTCGATCACGACTGGCGCACGCCCGCGAATACCGGTATGGATTTAGCACTGCTGCAAGATGTGGCTAATCGCGTCAACAAGATTCCCGATGGTATCAAGGTTCAGCGTCAGGTCGGCAAGCTCTACGATGACCGTCGCAAGATGGCCGGTGGTGCACTGCCTCTTAACTGGGGTATGGCGGAACTGCTGGCTTACGGCACGTTGCTTGAAGAGGGCTACCCGATTCGAATTACTGGTCAGGATGTGCGTCGCGGTACTTTCTCTCACCGTCATGCGGTGGTGTTTAACCAGAAAGATGGCGAAGCCTATCTGCCGATGGCCAATCTCTCCAAAGATCAGCCGCGCTTTGATATCTATGACTCGGTACTCTCTGAAGAAGCGGTATTGGCCTTTGAATATGGCTATGCAACTACAGCACCTAAAGGTTTAATTATCTGGGAAGCCCAGTTTGGTGATTTCGCCAATGGCGCCCAGGTAGTGATCGATCAGTTTATCGCCAGTGGTGAGCACAAGTGGGCGCGTCTATCTGGCCTGACTATGTTGCTACCTCACGGTTTTGAAGGGCAGGGGCCAGAGCACTCTTCGGCTCGACTGGAGCGCTTCCTGCAACTCTGTGCCGAGCACAATATGCAGGTGGTGATACCCACCACACCAGCACAGATTTTCCACCTGCTGCGTCGTCAGGCTATCCGCCCGATGCGCCGCCGCATTGATTATCATGAGCCCCAAGTGGATTCTGCGTCACAAGCTGGCGACGTCCTCTCTGGAAGAACTCGCCAATGGTGAGTTCCAGAATGTTATCGCCGATAGCGAGATTGATCCCGCTAAAGCCACTCGAGTTGTTCTCTGTTCAGGTAAGGTTTATTACCACCTTTATGAAGAGCGCGCGGCACGTGGTATCGATGATATTGCCCTGATCAGAATAGAGCAGCTCTATCCATTCCCGGATATTGAGCTGGAAGAGACGCTGAAGCCTTACGTGAATATAAAAGATGCTGTCTGGTGTCAGGAAGAGCCGATTAACCAGGGTGCCTGGTACAGCAGTCAGCACCATATGCGTCACGTGTTGCAGCGTATAGATCCAATGTTACATTTGCGTTATGTAGGTCGCGCGGCGTCTGCCGCACCGGCCTGTGGCTATATGACCACACACCTTGAAGAACAAAAACAATTTATTGACGAAGCACTGAGTCCAAACTCGTAATACAGGAATATTGAAATGGCCATCGAAATTAAGGCACCCACATACCCGGAATCTGTTCAAGAGGGTTCACTGGCAACTTGGCACAAACAGGTTGGCGATAGCGTAAATCGCGATGAACTGATCGTTGATATCGAAACCGATAAAGTTGTACTGGAAGTTGTAGCGCCAGCCTCGGGAACGATTAGCGAGATTCTTAAAGCTGAAGGCGATACTGTTCTCAGCAACGAGGTTATTGCACGTATCGAAGAGGGTGCTGTAGCCGCTGCTCCGGCTGCGCCAGCTGCCGAGCCTGAGGCGCCAGAGCCAACCGCCAATGGTGGACTGATTAATCCAGCGGCGAAAAAGCTTGCCGAAGAGCGCGGTATTGATGCCAGCCTGATCACAGGTACAGGCAAGGGCGGCCGTATTACCAAAGAAGATGTGGTCAATTACACGCCACCAGCCGCTGCACCTGCCGTGTCTGCTCCAGCTGCTACGCCAGCTGCCGCAGAGGTTGAGCTGGAAACCGGTGATCGTGTTGAGCGCCGTGTGCCTATGACACGTATGCGTTCACGTATTGCCGAGCGCCTGCTTGAAGTAACTCAGACTACCGCTTCGCTAACCACCTTCAATGAAGTCGATATGACGGCTCTGATGGATCTGCGCAAGCAATATAAAGAAGAGTTCACCAAGATGCACAATGGTACGCGTCTTGGCTTTATGGGTTTCTTTGTGAAAGCTGCAGTTGAAGCGCTTAAACGCTACCCCTCAGTGAATGCATCAATCGATGGCTCAGATATTGTCTATCACGGCTTCCAAGATGTTGGTGTTGCAGTTTCTACCGATCGCGGCCTGGTGGTACCTGTATTGCGCAATGCTGAAAATATGAGCATCGCCAATATCGAAAACGGCATCTATGATTACGCTATGAAAGCGCGCGACGGCAAACTGTCTATCGACGAGATGACTGGTGGAACCTTTACGATCACCAACGGTGGTGTCTACGGTTCATTGATTTCAACGCCAATTATCAACCCACCGCAGTCGGCAATTTTGGGTATGCACAAGATTCAAGAGCGTCCAATGGCGGTTAATGGTCAGGTTGTAGTGCGTCCGATGATGTACTTGGCGCTGTCTTATGATCACAGAATAATCGATGGTAAAGGAGCGGTTCAGTTCCTGGTAACCATTAAAGAATTACTTGAAGATCCAGCTAAGATATTGCTTGAGATTTAATTTATAACTATTTGATATTTATAGGAAATAACATGTCAGAAAAATACGATGTAATCGTAATCGGCAGCGGCCCAGCAGGTTATGTGGCAGCCATTCGCGCAGCTCAGTTAGGTCTGAAAACCGCCTGTATTGAGAAGTGGAAGAACGACAAAGGCGCTGGTGTAAACGGCGGCACCTGTCTCAATGTTGGCTGCATTCCCTCCAAGGCACTGCTCGACAGTTCCTACAAATACCACGAAGCCAAAGAAGATCTTGCCGTGCATGGTATTAGCAGCACAGGCGTCGAAATTGATATTCCTGCAATGCTCGATCGCAAGAACAAGATTATCAACCAGCTGACAGGCGGAATTGCCGGACTGTTTAAAGCCAATGGCGTAACCGCGCTGTATGGCACAGGTAAATTGCTGGCTGGCAAGCAGGTTGAGCTGACTGACAACGACGGTGCAGTTTCGGTACTGGACGCTGAGAACGTTATTCTCGCGTCAGGCTCACTGCCTATCGCTATTCCTGTTGCTGCTGTCGACAACGACCTTATCCTCGACTCTACCGGCGCGCTGGAAATCGGCGAAGTGCCCAAGCGTCTCGGCGTTATTGGTGCTGGTGTTATTGGCCTGGAGCTCGGTTCTGTTTGGAACCGTCTCGGTTCTGACGTTGTGTTGCTCGAAGCGATGGAAGACTTCCTCGCCATTATGGACAAGGGCATCGCCAAAGAATCTAAAAAGATCTTTACCAAGCAGGGCCTGGATATTCGCTTAGGCGCCCGCGTAACCGGTACTGAAATCAAAGGTAAAGAAGTTGAAGTTACCTACGCAACTGCCGATGGTTCAGAGCAAAAAGTGACCTTTGATAAGTTGATTGTCTGTGTCGGCCGACGCGCCTTTACCGATGGTCTGCTAGCCGAAGACAGTGGTGTGCAGCTCGATGAGCGCGGTACCGTATTTGTCAACGAACAGTGTGCGACCAATGTTGCTGGCGTCTACGCCATCGGCGATCTGGTTCGCGGCCCAATGCTTGCCCACAAGGGTTCAGAAGAGGGCGTAATGGTGGCGGAGCGTATCGCTGGTCACAAAGCACAGATGAACTACGATATCGTTCCTAACGTTATCTATACCCACCCTGAAGTTGCCTCTGTCGGTCTTACCGAAGAGCAGGTTAAGTCAGCGGGCGATGCCTACAACGTAGGTTTGTTCCCATTTGCTGCCAGTGGCCGTGCCATGGCAGCCAATGAGACTAGCGGTATGGTTAAGATTATTGCTCATGCTGATACCGATCGTATTCTTGGCTGTCATATTGTTGGCCCAAGTGCAGCGGATCTAGTACAGCAGGTGGCAATTGCCATGGAGTTTGGTTCCAGTGCGGAAGATCTCGGCATGATGGTCTTTGGTCACCCAACACTCTCTGAAACTGTTCATGAGGCTGCACTGGCAGTGAATGGCAACGCTATTCATATCGCCAATCGCAAGCGTCGTTAAGCATTAGTGTTTTATCAGGCAGAGTTATCCGTTGGGTAACTCTGCTTTTGTAAAATTATTAATCAAAACCTTTAATTAAATAACAGGAAGTAAAGTATGAACCTGCACGAATATCAGGGTAAGCAGCTTTTTGCCGAGTACGGATTGCCAGTATCGAAAGGTATTGCAGCAGAGACCGTCGCAGAAGCTGTGGCAGCTGCCGATGCAATAGGCGGAGACAAGTGGGTTGTTAAAGCCCAGGTCCACGCTGGTGGTCGCGGTAAAGCTGGCGGCGTAAAGCTGGTTAGCTCCAAGGCTGAAATCGAAGCATTCTCAGAGCAGTGGTTGGGCAAGAACCTGGTCACTTACCAGACAGACGCCAAAGGCCAGCCAGTCAGCCGCATTCTGGTTGAAACCTGTACTGATATCGACCAGGAACTCTACCTCGGCGCCGTTGTTGACCGTGGTACTCGCCGTATTATCTTTATGGCCTCAACCGAAGGTGGTGTTGAGATCGAGAAGGTTGCAGAAGAGACTCCTGAAAAAATTCTTAAGGCAATTGTTGATCCGACAACTGGCGCACAGCCATACCAGGGTCGTGATCTGGCCTTTAAGCTCGGATTAAAAGGTGTACAGGTTAAGCAGTTTGTAAAGATCTTCCTCGGTCTGGCAAAGATGTTTAAAGAGAAAGACCTCGAGCTGCTGGAAATTAACCCACTGGTTATCACTGACGAAGGCAACCTGCACTGTCTGGACGCCAAAGTGATTATCGATGGCAACGCCATCTACCGTCAGCCGGCCATTAAAGAGATGCACGATCCCTCACAGGAAGATGCTCGCGAAGCCCACGCTGCTTCATTCGAACTTAACTATGTTGCCCTCGATGGCAATATTGGTTGCATGGTAAACGGCGCAGGTCTGGCCATGGGTACCATGGATATTGTTCATCTGCACGGCGGTTCGCCAGCCAATTTCCTCGATGTAGGCGGCGGTGCAACCAAAGAGCGTGTAGTTGAAGCGTTTAAAATTATTCTCTCCGACGAAAACGTAAAAGCGGTACTGATCAATATCTTCGGCGGCATTGTTCGCTGTGATCTGATCGCCGACGGCGTAATCGGCGCAGTGGAAGAAGTTGGCGTTAAGATTCCAGTGGTTGTTCGTCTGGAAGGTAACAATGCCGAATTGGGTACCCAGAAACTGGCCGAATCCGGTCTGTCTATCATTGCTGCAACCAGTCTGACTGATGCGGCACAGCAAGTTGTTAAAGCTGCGGAGGCTAACTAAATGTCTATCTTAATTAATAGCGACACTAAGGTTATCTGTCAGGGCTTTACTGGCGGGCAGGGCACTTTTCACTCAGAGCAAGCAATTGCCTATGGTACAAAAATGGTCGGCGGTGTAACCCCGGGCAAAGGTGGTACCACTCATCTGGGTCTTCCGGTATTTAACACGGTTGCCGAAGCGGTAGAAGTGACTGGCGCTGAAGCCTCAGTTATCTACGTACCAGCACCATTCTGCAAAGACTCTATTCTTGAAGCCGCAAACTCTGGCCTTAAGCTGGTTGTCTGTATTACTGAAGGCGTTCCCACTCAGGATATGCTCGACTGTAAAGTTGTTTGCGACAATCTTGGCGTACGCCTTATTGGCCCTAACTGCCCAGGTGTTATCACACCAGGCGAGTGCAAGATCGGCATTATGCCCGGTCATATTCACCTGCCCGGCAAAGTCGGTATCGTCTCCCGTTCAGGTACTCTGACTTACGAAGCGGTTAAGCAGACCACCGACTACGGTTTTGGTCAGTCTACCTGTGTTGGTATTGGTGGCGACCCGATCCCCGGTTCCAGCTTTATCGATATTCTCGCGCTGTTTGAGAAAGATCCAGCTACCGAAGCGATCGTGATGATCGGTGAGATTGGCGGAACGGCAGAGGAAGAAGCAGCGGCTTATATCAAGGCTAATGTGACCAAGCCTGTTGTCTCTTACATTGCCGGTGTAACTGCACCTCCAGGCAAGCGTATGGGCCATGCTGGCGCGATTGTATCCGGTGGTAAGGGAACTGCAGACGAGAAGTTTGCAGCTCTGGAAGACGCTGGTGTTAAGACAGTTCGCAGTCTGGCTGATATCGGTAATGGCCTAAAGGAAATTACCGGCTGGTAAGTTCTTTTGAGGTTTTAGTGATATAAAAAAGCGGCTTTCGGGCCGCTTTTTTTGTGCCCGAAATCTTTGTGCTATAGTTAAGGTTCTTAGAGAACCTCAGAGAATCATCATGGCATTAAAAGCAACCTCTGTAAGATTAGATGACGAAACCCTAGAGCGAGTAGGGCATATAGCAGAAGCGATGGATCGCCCTCGCGCCTGGCTGATGGGTGAAGCGATCAAGCAATATGTCGCCCGTGAAGAGTGGGCGATTTATGAAATTGAGAAGGCGGTAGAAGCTGCTGATCAAGGTCAGCTGCAAAAGCATTCCGATGTGAAGGCCAAGTGGGAGGCTAAAAAGAATGCAGCTCAATTGGACTGAGTTAGCGGTAAAAGATCTGGATTATGTAGAGAGCTATATAGCTGAAGAAGGCAATCCAGTTGCGGCTATAGATTTGGTCATACAGATTATTGATGTGACCGAAAAAATATTGCTTCAATACCCCGATGCGGGTCGCTCCGGACGAGTTACAGGTACTAGAGAGTTAGTGATTAAAGGTACTTCATTTATTGTAATTTACCGCAACCACAGCCAGTTAGGGCAGTTACAGGTATTGCGTGTGTTACATGATGCGCGTGAGTGGCCGGCATAATAAGGCTGTGTTCTGCCAGGATAAAAGAAAACTTCAGTATTATTGGTTGTACTGCGATAGTTCAAATAGCCCCTCTGTATACCCTTGAGATCAATCAGGGCCCGCTTATAAGTTTTTAATTTTCAGGTTGAGCGAGCGCCTGTTTGAGCGAAGCGAGTTGCGGGAGCGCTGGAAATTATAAACTTATGGGACCGATCTCAAGGGTATACAGAGGGGCTATCTCCCCACAAAAAACCCAACCCCCGCCCTAACAACAAATGAATAAAGAATAACTGCTATCATTCCTTTAAACTGAACTATGAATCACCCAAGTAATAATTATTTATTAAAAAGGTCCGAGCAAAAAAATGGCATTCGATATGACAATGGCCCTGTTCCGGCCAGCGCTAAAATATGCAATGGAAAAGAACGGTCATGGAAAGGCCCTCGGACTCAAAATGACCGAGATTAATCGCGGCGAAATCAAACTCACCTTTCCCTACAAACAAGACGTGATCGGCAACCCACTGACCGGTGTTATTCACGGCGGTGTTATTGTCAGCCTTATCGATACCGCCTGTGGCTCCGCAGCCATGACCGTACTGAAAACACCAGCGGTCGCACCAACCATGGACCTGCGTCTCGACTATATGCACCCCGCAGAGCCCAACAAGCCAATCTATGTCGAAGCCAAAGTCTACCGCCAGACCTCAAATGTTATCTTCTGTCGCGGCCTCGCATGGCAAGACGACAAAGAAAATCCCATTGCCCACGGTATTGCCAACTTTATGAAAGTCGACTCAAAAAGCATTAACTTCAGCGCCATAGCCATCACCCAGCTGCGCCGACTAATGCCCTGGGGAAGCAGTACAGCCAGCGATAAGGCAACCGAAAAATGAATGCACAGCAAAAGCTACATCAGCTCGAAGACTGGCAGGCCAGTATCGCAGCAGCCCGCCTCGAGAAATGCCCTCAGTCGCTTTTAGAGATGATTCCCTATGCCGATTTTATCGGCGCCCAGGCAAAAATTGAAAATGACCGATTGCTCTACTGGCTGGACAAGCGCCCAACCAATATTGGCAACCCATCACTGCCAGCCATTCACGGCGGTGTTATCGGAGGCTTTCTCGAACTCTCGGCAGCCATAGAAATTCTTTACAGCCTCGAAATAGCCGCTGTTCCCAAAGTCGTGGATTTCTCCCTCGACTACCTGCGCGCCGGCCGCTATAAAACCATCTACGCCAAATGCAATGTCCTGCGTCAGGGCAAGAAACTGGTCAATGTTACCGCAACTGCCTGGCAAGACGATGAAAATACCCCGATCGCCACCGCACGCTGCCATTTCCTGATTTAAACAATCTCCCCGGGCGGTTGAAATTTATTTCAGCGCCCCCATCTGATAGCTCATGTAAAAAATGTATTTAATAGTTCATGCAGCTAATATCAGGAGATCAATAGGAAATGACAGCAAAAGCTAAATCATCAGCAGAAACACTGGGTTTTCAAACCGAAGCCAAACAACTACTTCACCTCATGATTCACTCTCTTTACTCCAATAAAGAGATATTTTTACGTGAGTTGATTTCCAATGCCTCAGACGCCACCGACAAGTTGCGCGTTGAAGCGCTGGAAAATGCCGCCCTCTATGAAGATGACGGCGACCTGCGCATCCGTATCGCCATTGATGAAGAAGCGAAAACCGTGGTTATCTCCGATAACGGCATAGGCATGTCTCGCGACGAAGTTATTACCAACCTCGGCACCATCGCCAAATCCGGCACCGCCGACTTCCTGAAAAACCTTACCGGTGACCAGAAGCAGGACTCCCAGCTGATCGGTCAGTTTGGTGTTGGCTTCTACTCCTCGTTTATCGTTGCAGACAAAGTTGTGGTTGAAACCCGTCGCGCCGGTGCCGAAGCATCTGAAGCCGTGCGCTGGAGCTGTGAAGGCGAAGCCGACTATCAGCTGGAAACTATCGAGCGCGCCGAGCGCGGTACCTCGATCACACTGCATCTAAAAGGCGAAGAGCAGGAATTTGCCAATGACTGGCGTCTGCGCAGCATTGTTAAAAAGTATTCAGACCATATCGCCATACCCGTGGAAATGCTTAAGCAGGAACCACCGGCAATGCCAGGCGATGAAGAGAAGAAAGAAGAACCTGCAGAAATCGTCCCCGAGTGGGAAGCCGTCAACGATGCCAAAGCGCTGTGGACTCGTTCCAGAAGCGAAGTTAGCGACGATGACTACAAAGAGTTCTACCGCCATGTCTCCCATGACTTTAATGAGCCACTGAGCTGGAGCCACAACCGCGTAGAGGGCAAGCACGAGTACACCAGCCTGCTGTATATCCCGGCTAATGCACCCATGGATCTCTACCAGCGCGAAGCATCACGTGGTATCAAGCTGTATATCAAGCGCACCTTTATTATGGATGACGCCGAACAGTTTATGCCCATGTACCTGCGCTTTGTAAAAGGTGTTCTCGACAGTGCCGATCTACCCCTCAATGTCTCCCGAGAAATTCTTCAGAAGACACCGATGGTCGATAGCATTCGCGCTGCCCTGACCAAACGTATTCTCGATATGCTCAGCAAGATGGCCACCAGCGAGCCGGAAAAATATGCCACATTCTGGACCCAGTTTGGCGCCGTCTTAAAAGAAGGCCCCAGCGAAGATAATGGCAACCGCGAAAAGATCGCCAAGCTATTCCGCTTTTCCAGCTCGACCAGCGGCTCAGCCGATCAAAATGTTAGCCTCGAAGACTATATTGGCCGCATGAAAGAAGGGCAGGACAAGATCTACTTTGTGACTGGTGACAGCCACTCAGTAATTAAGAACAGCCCCTACCTGGAAGTCTTCGACAAGCACGGTATCGAAGTGCTGCTAATGTCCGACCGTATCGACGAGTGGATGATGGGCTACCTCACCGAGTTTGATGGCAAGTCCTTCGAAGATGTCGCCCGTGGCGAGCTTGACCTAAGCAAAATCACCGGCGAAGAACCCAAGTCTGAAACCAATGCTGATGGCGATAAAAAGCCAGAAGACGCTGAGAATGCCGAATTGCTGGTACGTATCAAATCACTGCTCGAAGATAAGGTTGAAGAAGTGCGCAGCACCAGTCGTTTAACCAGTTCACCAGCCTGTCTGGTAGTTGGCGCCAATGATATGGGTGAGCAGATGCGCAAGATTATGGCCGCCGCCGGGCAACCGGTACCAGAAGCCAAGCCAATTCTTGAAATCAACGCCGAGCATCCTCTGGTCAATAAGCTTGATGGTGAAGCTGATGAAGAGCGCGCCAAAGTATTGGCCGGTGTGCTGTTTGATCAGGCAGCACTTTCAGCAGGGCGACCTCTGGAAAATCCAGCGCAGTTTGTTCAAGAGCTCAATCGTTTAATGTTCAGTAATTAATGTGTTTGGATAAGTTAAACAGCTCCGTTGATTAAAAAAGCGCCCTCCGTGGGCGCTTTTTCTTATTCACGGCTGAAGTTTGCAGGGCATCCCCTTATAATGCCCACCTTTAGTGGAAAACTGGCTTGGAGCAGGGCTCTGTGACAAATAATAACAATCATAAAATAGCCGTATTGGGCGGTGGTAGCTTCGGCACCATTATCGCCAATATGCTCGCCGTCAATGGTCACGCAACCACATTGTGGATGCGCAGCAGTGAACAGTGCCAAGCGATTAACGCCAGCGGAGAAAATGCCGCCTATCTGCCAGGTTTTAAATTAGACCCGGCACTGAATGTCAGCACCGATATTGAGCAGGCCCTGGAAGGGGTTGATACGGTATTTTTTGCCGTACCCAGCAGCGCCTTTCGCAAGGTCGCCAAGTTAGTCAGTCCCTGGGTCAATGCAGAAACAGTACTTATCAGTGCCGCCAAAGGCATAGAAGCCGAAACTTTCCTGCTGCCAAGTCAGATACTTGAGCAGGAACTACCTGACTGCAAAGTCGGTGTTATCAGCGGCCCCAATCTAGCCAAAGAGATTGCCAACTTTGAAATTACCGCCACAGTAATTGCCAGTGAGCACGACAGCCTCTGTGATCGCGCTCAGGAACTGTTGGCATCCAATTATTTTCGAATCTACGCCAATCACGATCGCTACGGTGTTGAACTGGCCGGCGCCCTGAAGAATATCTACGCGATTGTTTCCGGTATCGCCGAGGCAATGAAGGTCGGCCAAAACACCAAAAGTGTTGTGCTAACCCGCAGCCTGGCCGAGATGAGCCGCTTTGCCAGCCAGCTTGGTGCAGACCCGCTGACCTTTTTAGGGCTCAGTGGTGTCGGTGATCTCTATGTCACCTGCAGCTCACCGCTAAGCCGCAATTTCCGTGTTGGATTAGCCTTGGGCGAGGGTAAAAGTCTCGAACAGGCAATTGCCGATGTAGGGCAGGTGGCCGAAGGCGTAAATACGACTAAACTAGTAAAAGAGAGAGCCGATAAATTAGGTATCTATATGCCATTGGCCTCGGCCCTGTATGCCATTATGTTTGAGCAGCGACCGATTGTTGAGTCCCTGCAGGCAATGATGGTGGCAGAACAAAACACAGATGTTGAATTTATGGTGAAACCCAATGAGTGATAAAAAAATACCTTTAACCAATTGTAATACCTGGATCCGCCTCGCCTATATGGTGCTGTTTGGCTTTCTGTTGATGGTCGCGCGACTGGTTATCGCCGTTGTAGTCGTCGTACAGTTTCTACTGGTCCTGCTGATTGGCTCAGATAATAAAAATCTGCGCAATCTCGGTCAGGGTCTCGGCAAGTGGGTCTATAAAACAGTCATGTTCCTGACCTTTAACGCTGAAGAAAAACCCTTTCCCTTTGATGAGTGGCCATCCACTGATACCACTGAAGGATATTCGGTGAACAGCGCTGAAGATTCATCGGAAGAGGATATTGAAGATGGCGAATATGTTGAAGCCGAAGAGGTAGTTGACGATGATATTCCATCGTTCACCGCCGACGAATCTGAGTCTGACGAAGATAGAGATCAGCCGCTAAAATAATTTTAATGATTAATAGCTTTAATGATTAATAGCTTTAATCATTCCCAGAGCTGTCCCTGACAGGGGTTTCTCACTTCAGAGAGATAGACTATGTCACTTGGTTTTATCAGTGAAAGGACCTTCAATGTCAATGGACTGAACTTTGCCGCCAAAGAGTGGGGCACCCCGGGCGCGACCCCGGTAATTGCCCTGCATGGCTGGCTCGACAATGCCGCCAGCTTCGATGTTATGTTGCCCTACATGGACAACCTACATGTGATAGCGCTGGACTGCGCAGGCCATGGCAACAGCAGCTTCCGCTCCGCCGACTCAAGCTACAATATCTGGCAGGATATCGCCGAAGTGATGGCTGTTGCCGATCAGTTGGGCTGGCAGCGTTTCGCGCTGCTCGGTCACAGCCGTGGCGCAATAATATCCAGCCTTGTTGCCGGCACCTTTCCCGAGCGTATCAGCCATGTCGCCCTGATTGACGGTCATCTGCCTAGTCTCGCCGACGCTCAGGGTTCAGCGGTACAGCTGGCCAAATCACTTTCTGAACACCGCCGTTACACTGCGTCTACACCGAGCTTTTTCCACAGCTTTGATCGCGCAGTGCAGGCCCGGGTCAATGGTTTTGTGCCCCTGCAGGAATCCGCTGCAACACTGCTCGCCGAGCGCGGTGTGCGTGAAGAGTCCCGTGGCTTTTACTGGCACAACGATCAACGCCTAAAGGCCGCCTCTGAATTTAAGCTGACTCGCGAACATCTCAAGGATTTTCACAGTGCAATAACCGCGCAGGTTTTATTGATTCAAGCTGAGGGCAGTCCTTTTTATACCAGCAGCCCAGAGAATGATGAATCCTTTTCCTGGGTATCAAGTCTGCATCTATTAACCATGCCCGGATCTCACCATTTGCATATGGAAGATCAGGCCCAGCAGGTTGCTGAACAGGTTCAGGGTTTTTTGCAGCCCCTAGGGTAATTTAATATGTCAGAACTAGTTAAACAGAAATGCGAAGCCTGCCGGGTAGGAGCACCGCAGGTGACCGATCAAGAGAAGATTGAAATGCTCGGTGAGATTCCCGGCTGGACAGTTGAAATACGCGAAGGAATTCGCCAGCTGGAGAAAACCTTTAGCTTTGATAATTACCAACAGTCGATGGATTTTACCAATCGCGTCGCTGAACTGGCCGAAGCCGAAGATCACCATCCCGCGCTGCTCACCGAATGGGGAAAGGTAAGGGTTACCTGGTGGACCCATGCTATAGGTGGTTTGCACCTGAATGACTTTATCTGTGCCGCAAAGACCGACTTGCTCAATCAGTAGGACACAAAAAAGCCCACTTAAAAGTGGGCTTTTTCAATACTGCTTTATGCTTAAGAAGCTTAATGATTACTAAGCAACGTCAAAAACTCAGTGCGAGTTGCCTGATCGCTGCGGAAAGTTCCCAACATAGCCGAAGTCTTCATGGAAGAGTTCTGCTTCTCAACACCGCGCATCATCATGCACATATGCTTGGCTTCAACAATAACCCCAACACCGCGAGCCTCAGTCACTTCCTGAATAGTTGAAGCAATCTGTTGTGCCAGCGCCTCCTGAATCTGCAGACGACGGGCAAACATATCCACCACACGAGCAACCTTGGACAGACCTAACACCTTACCGTTGGGAATATAGGCCACATGGCATTTGCCAATAAACGGCAGCAGGTGATGTTCACAGAGTGAAAACAGCTCAATATCCTTAACAATAACCATCTCTTCAGAGTCAGAAGGGAACAGGGCATCGTTAATAACATCTTTAAGGTCCATCTCATAACCACTGGTCAGATAGGAAAATGCTTTAGCAGCTCTATCCGGAGTGTCTAACAGGCCAGGTCGGCGAATATCTTCGCCAGTGCTTTCTATTATTTTTTCGTAGTGGTCTCTCATTAATTGGTTTCCAGCTTAAAGTTATTGTGTGGTGTAAAAACGCCCTCATTCTGTAACAAAGTGCACATCATTGCCAGTTTCAGGGTTAAAATAGTTGGCTAGCGGAGAATTAATAGCAATGCCAGAAAATAACACAGAAATTAACAGCAATAATGCACCCACAGTAGCGCAGATGCTCGAGCGTGGGCAGTCACTGTTTGAAAAAAGCGGCCTCTATTTTGGTCATGGAACCGATAATAGCTGGGATGAAGCCGTCTACCTGCTCTCCTTTGTGCTCGACCTAAGCCCAGATGCCGATCGTGCAGTCTTGGAAAAGGTCCTCACAGAGCAGCAGCAACAGGAAATCGAAGACCTTTATGCCCGCCGAATCAGCGAGCGCATACCCGCACCTTACCTAACCGGCCGTGCCTGGTTCTGTGGGCTGCCGTTTAATGTCGACCAGCGAGTGATTATTCCCCGCTCGCCCATCGCCGAACTGATTATGACCGGCTTTCAGCCCTGGTGTGCCACCGAACCCAGCAGAGTATTAGACCTCTGCACCGGCAGTGGCTGTATAGGTATAGCCTGCGCCTACGGCTTTGAACAGGCTCAGGTAGTGCTCAGCGATATATCCCCCGAAGCTCTCGAAGTCAGCGCCAGCAATATAGAGCTGCACAAGCTCGGCTACCGAGTTAGCGCCGTAGAATCGGATCTATTTAATAACCTGCAGGGGCAACAGTTTGACCTAATTGTCAGCAATCCACCCTATGTGGATGCCGAAGACTATGCCAGCATGCCCGATGAATACTTCCATGAACCGGAACTAGCACTGGCCTCCGGCCATGACGGTCTCGACTTTACCCGCAGGCTTTTAAGAGAAGCGGTAGATCATCTAACGGAAGAGGGTGTACTGGTGGTAGAAGTGGGCAACTCATGGGTAGCGCTGGAGCAGGCATTCCCAACTGTGCCATTCCTATGGCTCGAATTTGAAGAGGGAGATGGCGGCGTATTTTTACTAACTCGCGATCAACTTGTCGAACACCGCGAATCTTTCTAATAACTTACGTATAATCGCCCACTTAACGGCTAATTACTTAGCTACGAATATAAGAAAACAACAAGGCACAGGCGCACCATGTCCGGAAACACAATAGGAAAACTCTTCACCGTAACCAGTTTTGGCGAAAGCCACGGCCTAGCCATTGGCTGTATTGTCGACGGTTGTCCTCCCGGCCTGGAAATTAGCGCATCCGACCTGCAGCCCGATCTCGATCGCCGCAAGCCCGGCCAGTCACGCTACACCACCCAGCGCAAAGAAGACGACGAAGTAAAGATACTCTCCGGCGTATTCGAAGGCCGAACCACCGGCGCAGCGATTGGTATGATGATCGAAAACAAAGATCAGAAATCCAAAGACTACAGCAAGATTAAAGACCTGTTTAGACCCGCCCATGCGGATTACACCTACCATCAAAAGTACGGTGAGCGCGACTACCGCGGTGGCGGCCGCAGCTCAGCCCGTGAAACCGCTATGCGCGTAGCCGCAGGTGGTATCGCTAAAAAGTATTTAAAAGAGCGTCTGGGCGTAGAGATATTTGGCTATGTCTCCCAGCTCGGCCCAATTGTTGCCGAACGCTTTGATCAAGACCAAATAGAACAGAACCCATTCTTCTTCCCCGATCCCGATAAGATTTCCGAGCTGGAAACCTATATGCAGGCACTGGGTAAAGAGGGCAACTCGATTGGTGCTCAGGTAACTGTAGTGGCGAAAAATATGCCCGTAGGACTGGGCGAGCCAATTTTTGATCGTCTGGATGCAGAGATCGCCCATGGCCTAATGGGTATTAATGCGGTTAAAGGTGTTGAGATTGGTGCAGGATTTGATTCAGTGGCCCAGAAGGGCACCGAGCACCGTGATGAGCTAACGCCGGAAGGCTTTACCTCAAATAACTCAGGCGGCGTGCTGGGTGGTATTTCATCCGGTCAGGATATAGTTGCCAATCTGGCGCTTAAGCCAACGTCGAGTCTGCGTATTCCCGGGCAGTCGATTAATACTGCTGGGGAGTCTGCGGAGGTTATTACTACTGGGCGCCATGATCCCTGTGTGGGGATTCGTGCGGTGCCGATTGCTGAGGCTATGTTGGCGATTACATTGATGGATCATTATTTGCGTAATCGTGGGCAGAATGCTGATGTGGATAGTGGGTTGAAGCCGATTTAAACCACTTCTGTCACTTTTTCTAAGCTCTCTTAAGCCCTCAGCTTTTATGCTGGGGGCTTATTGTTTATAACTTGCGAAACTGCCAATTCTGCATTAATACTCTTATTTAAAATCATCTTCTCGAGATTTAAGAGGCCGTTATGCAGATATTTAAATCAGAACAAACCTCAGCAGAAAAAACAGCCAGTCTGTTGATACTACTAATGGTGCTGTTGCAGGCCTTCTAAGCGCTCTATGCCTATATCAGTCCCCAGGCATTTTCTGACCTGAGGGGAACCGAACTCTTTCTAGCAGCTGATACTGACTGGGTGCAAATCTACGCCTCAAGAACCGCCTTTGTCGCCCTAATAGTCGGCTATTTACTTTATACCCGTAACTTCAACGCGCTAGCCTATGCCTCTCTGGCTGGCACTGTTATGCCTATTACCGATGCTTTTTTGGCCTACAGAGCTGCCGCGGCAGATATTGTTGTGTTCAAGCATATAGCCACGGTTATCTATCTATTGGTTGCCTATTACATCCTTACTCGCGCCGCCGATGGTTCAGTCGTAGATTCAGAATAATAGACCGAGTAAAAAGCTAGTAGCGGGTTTGTGCTTGCCAGCAGTTCTATTACTGAGGGGTTTCACTTTATAACTTGCGAAAATGCCAACTCTGGATTAAATCTTAATACAGAAGATATGCATAAATACCGGTATTTAGCTTATATACGCAGAGTTAAAAATTACTGAGCCCCAGTATTTATAGTCGCCAGGGAAGCTGCAGTGATGACAAGCACGAAAGATAAAACCAATAGAAAAAAGCCCACCCCAGTGCTTCAGGCCTTTGAAAAGCACCAGGCAGCACTGCGGCGTTTTATCTCGAGGTTTGTGCAGCGCAATCAGGATATAGATGATGTTGCACAGGAGGCGTTTATGCGCGCCTACCGTGCCGAAAAAACCAAGCCTATCGAACAGCCTAAATCCTTTCTCTTTCGCATTGCTCACAATGTCGCCATCACAGAATTGACCAAAAAGACCCATCAAATAATCGACTATATGGCGGACATCGACGAGTCGGGAGTTGTATGGGTAGATGTCTCGGCAGAAGAGCAGGTAACTGCCGAACAGCAGATCGGTATTTACTGCGAAGCAGTGGCGCAGTTACCCACCCAGTGTCGGCGGGTATTTTTAATGCGTAAAGTGCATGGTATGTCCCATAGAGAGATAGCGGAACAGTTGGGAATTGCCATAAGTACCGTAGAGAAACATATGTCCAAAGGCGTTCGCGCTTGCGCAAACTATATGGATCAGCATACCGCCGTTAATGCTAATGTCGCGGATAGCACAAATGAAACAGCAGGGCAGAGCAATGGATAAAATCCACCCATTTACAGCACAGACTGAAATCGAAGAGCAGGCCGCCGACTGGTTGGTGCGTCTCGACGGCGATCAGCCGCCAACAGAACAGGAAATGGCTGAGCTTAAACAATGGATAAATCGCAGCCCCGTTCATCGCGAACAGTTGCGTCGTCTTACCCAGTTTTGGCATCGCGCCAATATTCTTACCGAGCTGTCATTTCCGCTTGCCGATAGTCAGCGTCCCCAAGGCTTATGGGATAGATTAAAGCAGCAGTATACCCAGAGCTGGTCAGCACCAGTCTTGGCCGGCGCCGCTATGTTGTTAAGCTTGGCTGTCGGGTTATTGCTGCTGTACCCCTCATCCTCAGGTGTCTCTGGCAACGGTATCTATGAAACTCGCATCGGTGAGCAAAACACCATTACGCTTGTTGATGGCTCAGTTATTCAGCTCAACACCAACAGCCAATTGCAGGTGGACTACATAGATAACCAGCGCAATGTGATGCTGATTGCCGGAGAAGCCCATTTTGAAGTGGCCAAAGATAAGCGCCGTCCATTTAGCGTGCAGGCCGGAGAGGGCAGTGTAAGGGCAGTGGGTACCGCTTTTTCCGTCAGGCTTAATCAGCAGGCACTAAAAGTGATAGTTACCGAGGGTAAGGTGGCGCTTGAAGAGAGTAGTCAGTCAATTGAAAAGACTCCGCGAGGCTTTTTACATCAGGGGCAGGCAGTAGAGTTTAGCCCTCTATCTGAGGCTAATATCGATGACCAGATTCAAGAACTAAATAAGCAGGATATTGAAAAACAGTTAGCCTGGCGCAACGGCCTATTATTATTTGATGGTGAAACCTTGCGTCAGGTGATTGATGAAGTTAATCGCTATACCAAGCTTAATATAGAAATTATTGATTCTGAAGTCGCCGATATCAGCATAGGAGGGCAATTTAGAGTGGGTGAAATCGATGCCATGCTAACTGTGCTTGAGCATAGTTTTAACGTCGATGTGCGTCGCCCAGACGTTGACACAGTGCAGCTTGCCATACAGCAACTCTAATCAATTGATCTAGCGCCAAGTTAGCGCGAAAACCTTCCGGGTTTTTACTAGCTGTCTTTGCTAGTTATACCAGTCTCTCCACAGGTACGCGGATAATTATCTACACTTACCATTAAACAAAGAGAGATCAAGTTAAGTGCAGAAATTGCCGCTCTATTCTATTTGTAGCCTGCACGACGGAGCCGCCATTATAAAAACTAAAAACCTCAATAAATTTACCCAGTTAATAGCGGGTTGCTTAAGCCTATCAGTTATATCTCGTACAAGGCCGCATAAGTGGTGTTGTCATGGATATAAATTCAGCCATGTTAAAGCTGTGCGCGATTTAGCTGGACCCGATATTGCCCTTAAAATAGACAGTAATCAGGGCTGGGATTACCCAACCGCTGTTGCCAATATCCAGACTATGGCGCCGCTTAATCTTGAATATTCCGAACAGCCTTTAGCCGCTTGGGACTATGAAAATATAAGGCGCCTAAGAGATAAAGTCTCGCTGCCAATCTGTGCTGATGAGAGTGTGTTTGATGAAAAAGATGCGCTTAAACTCGTTAATCTTGGTGCAGTTGATTACCTTAATATAAAGCTTGGCAAATCTGCAGGTATTCACACCGCTTTAAAAATCAATGCCATCGCTGAAGCCGCTGGTTGCAAATGTATGGTTGGTTGTTTTGGTGAATCACGCTTAGCCTTAAGTGCCTCTGCTCACTTGGCAATGGCCCGTCCCAATATCCATTTTATTGATTTAGATTCAGCTTATTCCTTTAAACAAGATCCTGTGGAGGGTGGTATGACCTATGACGATAAGGTGGGCGGATTGATTCACCTGTCCGATAAGCCAGGTCTTGGTGCATCCTTTAAACAAGAATTCTTATCTGATGGCTCAAAAATAGTAATCTAGTTAGCTAAATATTTGCTCAATATTTCCTGAAAAAATAATCCCAATTGGGGTGGGGGTATCTACTACTAAATTGTCTTACCTATATAGGAGACGATTTTGTCTCGACTTAAAAAAATATTTAAGTAAGGTCGATGCCCAAAAAGGACTCAGGAAAAACGTGGAAGTAAAAGAGAAAGTAAAAAGGAAGTTGTCGTCACAGGTTGCTTCACTAGGCGAGGCAGATGATTGTGGCCAGTTCGAACACCATTCAGAAACTGATCAATCAAAGTTTCAACCTTTGTCTCACACAGTAATAAAAAGTGAAACTTTTCCTGATGATCTAGCTGAGTCTGCTGAGACAAAAAATACCATAGAGGGCAGTGAAGAATATTGTTTTAAGCGCGGATATAATTAGCAGTCTGGGTGACAAGGCAAGACTACATTTATCATCTTTTTCCATACCTTAAGGTCATTCAGCTACTTGGCAAAATTCTCTATCAGTGGCATCTGAATTTCCTTCAAAATCTCAGGGTACTTTTCTGTTAGGTGTGTGCACTTTGCGCTTGTCTATAGTCGAGTGACCAAGGCAGTAAAGTTACCAGCAGTTAGGTTTGTATAGAACGGTTGAGCTGTTTGCTATTTGAATTGATTCCGGAAGCTGTGAGTTAATAAATGCAGGCTCTCTGGCTGTGCGAGTAAATGTTGAATAGCGCCTGAGTTTTGTTACAGGCCTCTGTTTCCAAGTTGTTATAAGGCCAGTACATTTACCCAGCTCATCTTTTACAACCCGCAGCGATTCCGCAAGATCACTATCATTGCTAACTATTACGCAACAGTCATATAGATTCTTCCAGCCATCATTGACCACATGAACTGCTAGGTTTACATCGGATCCCTTTTCTTCAGTGCTTATAGTGTGCACTTTAGGACCTGGATCAATTTTCCATTGCGGGACTTCGTTAAAAATTTTCTGATTCCATTTGCAAATAGTTTTGCCACGTCCTGTTATTTCAGAGTTGTCTAGCTGGCCTCCAGGTGTCACAAGAGGGGAAACTTTGCTGTGCACTGAAAAATGGCCGCGAATTATTTCTATTTCTGGAATATGTGCTTGAAGAGCTTTTAGATAAATTTTTTGGCGATTAGCTGCGCCACTGCTATCTGCTCGTTCTGAGATATTTGCAGTGAAGTATTTGATTTTTACTATTGAATTTTTTTGGCTTAAGACTGTTTTACAGAAAGCCATAATGTCTAGCCATTTGGCAGAGGAGTATTTGAGGGCATTGTAGTAAAGGTTAAAGCCATCAATATAAACTATCGTTTTCATTTTCATTCATCCTTGAATGCAAAAGGCCACCGAAGTGGCCCTGCGGTAATATGACGAAACATATTACGTGGTAGGTGCAATATAGATAATTGAAAGCAAACTTACAAGTTTTACTTGTAGACAATTTCACAGATATTATTGCTTAGCATGGCCTCCATTAGATATTTCCATTCTCTATCCCTTGTGTTTAGAGAAGTCTGCAGCAGCATCTATCAATTCGAGAAACCCAATAGCCGCATTCGATAGTGTCCGTTTCTTGTGATGTATATAACCCAAGTCCCGCTCAATACTCACTTTCTCAAATGGCATTACATTTAGGTCTCTAATTAGCGTCTCCGGCAATACACTCCACCCCAGTCCAATCTCCACCATCGTACTAATCGTCTCCAAATAGTTAGTCGACATAGGCGCCTTTAAAGGTATCCCTTCCTTCTGAAACAGATTCTGAATAATCCGCCCGGTATAGGTATTTAATCCCGGCAAAATAATCGGATACTCCGCAAGGTCTTTCAGCGCTGGTTTCTTTAGCTCGGCCAATGGATGATCTTGCGCACAGATAAACCGCAGCGGGTCATTCCAAATCTTCTTACTATCAATATTGTGATGACTATCCAGTGCCAATGTAATCACCGCCAGTTCCGAATCACCATGCAATACCTGCTCATAGGCTTTCTCAGAATCCATAAACTCAATATCCAAGGTTACATTGGGATATTGCTGGGCAAACTGTTTCAGAATAGGGGGCAGCCGATGCAGACCCAGATGGTGACTAATGGCCAATCTAAGTGTGCCGCTGGCTTCACCGGAGAGATCATTAATCGCCTGCAGGGCATTTTCATATTCCTGCAGTATGCGTCTGGCTCTGGGTAAGAGTTCATTGCCGGCTTCGGTAAGGGATACCTGTCTGGCAATCCGATCAAACAGCCTTTTACCGATCTGCTGCTCAAGCAGGGCAATGCGCTTGCTGATCGCCGATTGAGTCAGATAGAGGCTATCGGCCGCTTCTGAAAAGGAGCCCAGTTCGGCGACGGTGATAAAGGCTTTTAGATTCTGGTTATCCACTTCTTGTAATCCTTAACAAATCATTCCCCCTTCTTATAGATTCCATAAGGGAATGATAAATATGCTAAATATGAATTTATTTCATCATAGTGCAGGTCTACAATAGGCGCAATAGCAAAACCTACGTCTAGGAGACGGCAATGGCAGGAAAAACACTTTACGACAAGCTCTGGGATAGCCACCTTGTTAAGCAGAATAGCGATGGTTCGTCGCTGATTTATATTGATCGGCATGTCTTGCATGAGGTGACTTCACCGCAGGCGTTTGAAGGTCTGCGTCTGGCGGATCGCAAGCCTTGGCGTCTGGATACCAATATCGCTACCCCTGATCACAATATCTCCACGGATAAAACCGAGCGCGATGCTGGTGTTGCCGGTATGGCGGATGAGGTGTCGCGTATTCAGGTGCAGACCCTGGATGATAACTGCGATCTCTATGGGATTAAGGAATATAAGATCAATGAGATGGGGCAGGGTATTGTTCATGTGATGGGTCCTGAACTGGGCGCGACTATGCCGGGTATGACCGTGGTCTGTGGTGATTCCCATACGGCGACTCATGGTGCGCTGGCCTGTCTGGCTCATGGTATTGGTACCTCTGAGGTTGAGCATGTGCTGGCGACTCAGTGTCTGGTGGCCAAGAAGATGAAGAATATGCGTGTGACTGTGGATGGCACAGTGGGCGCTGGTGTGACCCCTAAAGATGTGGTGTTGGCGATTATTGGCAAGATTGGTACTGCCGGTGGTAATGAGCACGCGATTGAGTTTGCCGGTTCGGTTTTTCGCGATATGTCGATTGAGGGTCGTATGACGGTCTGCAATATGGCGATTGAGGCGGGTGCCCGTGTCGGTATGGTGGCTGTTGACCAGAAGACTATTGATTACTGTGAAGGTCGTCAGTTTGTGCCTAAGGGTGATATGTGGGTTCAGGCGGTTGAATACTGGAATGGTTTAGTCAGTGACGAGGATGCGGTCTTTGATACTGAGGTTGTTCTGCATGCGGATGAGATTGCGCCGCAGGTGACCTGGGGAACGTCTCCCTGAGATGGTGGCACCGGTTACGGCTTCTGTTCCAACCTTGGAAGAGCAGTCGAATGATGAGCAGCGCAAAGGTCTTGAGCGCGCTCTGGAATATATGGGTCTTGAAGGCGGTCAGGCGATTGAGTCTATTGCTGTGGATCGTGTGTTTATTGGTTCCTGTACTAATTCCCGTATTGAAGATATGCGTGCGGCGGCGGCTGTGGCCAAGGGTCGTCAGGTGGCCAGTTCAGTTAAGCAGGTATTAATTGTGCCCGGTTCGCAGATGGTTAAGGCGCAGGCGGAAGCGGAAGGGTTGGATAAGGTGTTTATTGCGCGGGAATGGATTGGCGTGAGCCGGGCTGTTCTATGTGTCTGGCGATGAATGCGGATAAGTTGGGGGCGGGGGAGCACTGTGCTTCTACCTCGAACCGTAACTTTGAAGGTCGTCAGGGCAATGGCGGTCGTACCCATTTGATGAGTCCGGCGATGGCTGCGGCTGCGGCGGTGGCTGGTCATATTGTTGATGTACGTACATTTGATGGAGGGGTAGTTTAATGAAAGCATTTACTGCACACCGTGGTTTGGTCGGTCCTATGGATCGCGCTAACGTAGACACGGATATGATTATCCCTAAGCAGTTTCTTAAGTCGATTAAGCGCAGTGGCTTTGGGCCCAATCTGTTTGATGAGTTGCGTTATATGGATGAGGGGCAGCCGGGTGCGGACTGTTCTAATCGTCCGGTTAATCCGGATTTTCCCTTGAACTTCCCACGCTTTAAAGGCGCTTCAGTTTTATTGGCGCGCAAGAACTTTGGCTGTGGTTCCAGTCGTGAGCACGCGCCCTGGGCATTGGAAGACTATGGCTTTAATGCGGTGATTGCGCCCAGTTATGCGGATATCTTTTATAACAACTGTTTTAAGAATGGTCTGTTGCCGGTGATATTGACGGAAGAGCAGGTGGATATTCTATTTAACGAGATGAATGCGGAAGAGGGCTATCAGCTTTCTATTGATCTGCCCGCGCAGACGGTGACAACCGATTCTGGCCATGTGTTTTCGTTTGAGTTGGATAAGTTCCGTAAAGAGTGTCTGCTCAATGGTTTGGATGAGATTGGTTTGACGCTTAAAGAAGCAGACGCCATTAAAGATTATGAAGCTCAGCGTGCGGCACAGCATCCCTGGGTATTTGGAGCGATTAAGTAATGACAGATAAGAAGAAGGTTTTAGTATTACCCGGCGACAATATTGGCCCGGAAATTGTCACTGAAGCGGTTAAGGTGCTTGAGACGGTAAGTGATAAGTATGGTCTGGGTATTGAGCTGGATTACGCCCATCTGGGTGGTGCGGCTCTGGATGCGGTGGGTGAGCCCTGTCCTCAGGAGACTTTGGATAAGGCGCGCAGTTCTGATGCTATTTTGCTCGGTGCTGTGGGTGGTCCTCAGTGGGATGATGTTGAACGTCATCTGCGTCCGGAGAAGGGCTTGTTAACTATCCGTTCTGAGTTGGATCTATTTGGTAATCTGCGTCCGGCGATTATGTATCCGCAGTTGGCTCATGCTTCTTCCTTAAAGCCTGAGTTTGTCTCTGGTTTGGATATCTTGATTGTTCGCGAGTTGGTGGGTGGTATTTACTTTGGTGAGCCGCGCGGTATTCGCACGCTGGAGAATGGTGAGCGCGAGGGTTACAACACTTATAAGTACAGTGAGTCTGAGATTCGCCGTATTGGTCGTATGGCGTTTGAGGCGGCGATGGTTCGCGGTAAGCGTCTCTGTTCTGTCGATAAGTCCAATGTATTGGAGGCGACCGTACTCTGGAAGGAAATTATCACTGAGTTGGCGGCGGACTACCCTGAGGTGGAGCTGAGCCATATGTATGTGGATAACGCGGCGATGCAGTTGGTGATGGCGCCTAAGCAGTTTGATGTGATTGTGACGGGCAATATGTTTGGTGACATTCTGTCGGATACGGCGGCGATGTTGACTGGGTCTATTGGTATGTTGCCTTCGGCGTCTCTGGATAAGGATGGTGGCGGTATGTATGAGCCCTGTCATGGTTCTGCGCCGGATATTGCGGGGCAGGGGGTGGCTAATCCGTTGGCGACTATTTTGTCGGTGGCGATGATGTTGCGTTATTCGCTGGATGCGGTTGAGGCGGCGGATGCGATTGAGAAGGCGGTGAGTGATGTGCTGGATCAGGGGTTGCGGACTGGGGATATTTATACGGATGGTATGACGCGGGTTGGTACTGTTGAGATGGGTGATGCGGTGGTCGCGGCGCTTTAGCCGTCATCCTGGCATTATGATCGTCATCCAGCGAATGCTGGTATCTGTTTGGTAGTCGGGCGTAAGCTGTTTTTGGTGCGGGCGAAGCCATGGTGATCCTTTACGATCGGTCCCATGGGTTGAGCATTTTCAGCGTTCGCACAACTCGCTGCGCTCAAACAAGTGCTCACTCGACCTGAAAATGCTCAACCCATAAGCGGGCCCTGATTGATCGTAAAGGATCACCATGGCTTCGCTGAGATACCGAGTGACAGGTCGGAAGAACGGTCAAGGCTAAGACTAAGAATTAATTAAATTTAAGAGAGTTTAGAAAAATGAAAAAAACAGGATTTGTAGGTTGGCGTGGCATGGTTGGTTCTGTGCTGATGGACAGAATGCGTGAAGAGAACGATTTTGCCGATATTGAGCCAATATTCTTCACCACCTCCCAGGCCGGTCAAGCGGCTCCAGATGTGGGGGTGGAGACACCGCTATTGCAGAGTGCTTTCGATATCGATGCGCTGGCGCAGATGGATATTATTGTTACCTGTCAGGGTGGCGACTACACCAAGAAAGTTTACCCACAGCTGCGCAGTGCAGGCTGGGATGGCTATTGGATTGATGCGGCTTCGGCGCTGCGTATGGAAGACAGTTCTATTATTGTTCTCGATCCGGTCAATATGAATGTGGTTAAAGATGGTCTGGCCAATGGCGTTAAAGATTATATCGGTGGCAACTGCACCGTCAGTCTGATGCTGATGTCTCTCGGCGGTCTGTTTAATGCCAATCTGGTGGAGTGGGCTTCGTCCATGACTTATCAGGCGGCCTCTGGTGCCGGTGCGCAGAATATGCGTGAGCTGATTAACCAGATGGGTGTGATTAAGGGTTCGGTTGCGGATGCGCTGTCTAACCCGGGGTCGGCGATTTTGGATATTGATCGTCAGGTGACTGACACTTTGCGCAGCGATAGCTTCCCGGTTGATAACTGGGGTTATCCTCTAGCCGGTAGCTTGCTGCCCTATATTGATTCCCAACTGGAGAACGGTCAGAGCCGTGAAGAGTGGAAGAATCAGGCGGAAACTAACAAGATTCTCAACCGTGAAGGCAATCCTATTCCTCTCGATGGTCTCTGTGTGCGTATTGGTTCTATGCGCTGCCACAGTCAGGCGTTGACTATTAAGTTAACTCAGGATGTGCCGATGGATGAGATTGAGTCAATGCTGGCTGAATCTAACCAGTGGGCCAAGGTAATTGCCAATGACAAAGAGTCTTCGGTTAAGCACCTGACACCAGCGGCAGTCACCGGTGGTCTGGATGTGCCTGTGGGTCGTCTGCGCAAAATGAATATGGGTGAGCAGTATCTCTCAGCCTTTACCGTGGGCGATCAGTTGCTCTGGGGCGCGGCGGAGCCGTTGCGACGTATGCTGCGGATTGTTATTGAAGACTAAAGGCCTTTAATTAATGCCTGCAATATTGTGCTAAGACTTAAGGGTTAGTTGTGTTGGCTGATATTGCAGGTTTGACTGTAAACATTTATTGTAACCTCCTGATTCAAGAGTCTTTAAATAGGAAATTTGTCATGACAATTCGGAGTTGGTCGATGGGCTTTACAGGGAAATTCAAGATGGGTTGCAGGGCGGCTTTAGCTGCCTTGCTGCTGTTGGCAGCCTCATCGACACTGGCTTTGGGTCTCGGTGAAATAACCCTTAACTCATCCCTCAATGAGCCGCTGGATGCGGAAATTGTCGTGCTCAGCTCTGAGGATCTGGAAGATGGTCAGTTGTTGGTATCGCTGGCTTCGCCTGAGGCTTTTGAGCGCGCCGGTATCAGCCGTGATTTTTTCTACAGCCAGATGCAATTCTCGATTTATCGCAACAGCGATGATCTGCATATTATCAAGATTGCCACCGATCAGCCGGTTGTTGAACCCTATCTAAATTTCCTTGTTCAATTGCAGTGGCCAGCTGGCCGCGTGATGCGCGAGTACACATTGTTACTGGATCTGCCAATCTTTACGGATGAGCAGCAAGCGGTCGCTGTTCAGCCAGCCGCTACAGTAGCACCGCAGTCTGCGTTGCCAGCTGTAACCTCGGAACCTTACCGCGAGCCACTCTCCGGTGATGAACACCAGGTTATCACTGGCGATACGCTGTGGAATGTTGCTAAACGATTGCGTCCAAGAAATACCACAATCCTGCAAACTATGGATTCTCTGTATCGCCACAATGCCGATGCCTTTGTTGAAGGGGATGCCAACCGGATTAAAGCTGGATCGGTTTTGCGTCTGCCGTCCTTTGATGAGATCAGTGTTGAGGCTGGCAATACCGTTGCTGCCCAGATTGGTCTTAAAAACCCTTCTATTGCCTCTGCGGAGCTAGAGCAGGTTGTCGAACAGGCCAATAGCCTTGCAGCGGATAAGGGTTCTGTTGTTGAAGAAGCGCCGCTGATTGATGATGGACGCCTTGAGCTGGCTTCAGCTTTTGGCGATGAGCCGGTGGACGCGGATAATCAAGGGGTTGATCAGGCTTTTGATAGAACTTTAGATCGCGCTGAACAGAGCCTAACGGCCACAGAGGATGCTAATCAATCCGCTTATACGGATGACAATCAGGTCAGCCAGCTGGCCGAAGAGTTGGCGGTTGCCAATGATGAAGTCAATAAAACCCTGCAGGAAAATATCGAGCTGCGCGAGCGGCTGGCGCTGTTGGAAGCCCAGGTTGCGACTATGGTGGCACTGCTTGATCAGGCCGAGAGAACAGCGGCAACCCCAACCACATCTGCTGCGGCAAAAACATCTCCGGATAATTTGAAAAACCAGGGTCTTACCCAGCAACTATCCGCAGTGCCTGCCTATTTCTGGTTGATACTTATCGCGATTATCTTAGTCCTGCTGGTACTTTTGGTGCGCAAGTCGTCGCAACAGCAAACCGCTGCGCGCAGCGATGAATTGTCTATGGCTGGTGGCTACGAGGAATATGATGAAAACACTGCGACCAGTGTTTCCAATCAAAGCGAACTGCATGCACTCGACGATTTGGAGCTCGATCCAGAGGATAATTTATTCGATAAGTCGGATAAGGATATTTTCGATCAGGATGAAGAGCCAGACGGTGAAGAGGTCTTCGATATGATGGTCGAGGCCGTTGCTGAAGCGGATGTCTATCTGTCACTGGGCAAAACTGCCGAGGCCATTGAGGTTCTCGAAGAGGCGCGATCTCAGGATTCCGCCGATGCATCATCCCGTTTAAAGCTGATGGAAGTGCTGTTCCGCGAGAACCGCAAAGACGAACTGAGAGTCCTGTTTGATGAGATTGAAGCCACTGGTGATCAGACGGCTACTGAGATGGCAGCCATTATTATAGGCCCGGATAATCAGTCGGATAAGGTGCTATCTATTGCCGAGGACAGCGTTGCCTCTGAATTGGAAGGGCTGGATTTCCAGAGCACAGAGTTTGAAGACCTGGGTCTGGGCAATGTAGATTTGGCCGATCTTGAGCTGGATGATATAGATGCTGCAGATATTGCTTTTGAAGGGGATGAGTTAGAAGACCTGGATCTGGATAATTTAACCGCCGATGATTTTGATATTGAGCCTGCTGAGGAAGAGCCGTTAGCCTGAAGAGCCCTCAGCGGAAGAGGAGCCCTCGGCGGAAGAGGAGCCCTCAGCTAGTGAAGAGCCCTCAGCGGAAGAGGAGCCCTCAGCTAATGAAGGCCCTCAGCCAATGAAGAGCCATCAGCGTCCTCTAATAAGGAGCGAACTCTCAGCAGATGATCTGATGGATGAGTTTGCGGATTTCGATGATGCCAGTGAGCAGAACCCGGTTGATGTAAAACTCGATCTGGCCAAAACCTATCTTGAGATGGGTGACCCAGAGGGTGCCAAAGAGATTCTTGAAGAGTTGATCGAAGAGTCCGATCAAGAAGGGCAAGACAAAGCCAGAGCGCTTCTGGAGACTCTATAGTCGCTCTGAACAGTAACCCAGCAGAATAAGTCTGTTGTTAATATAACCCCGTATAAATTTGACCTATGTCGCAACTGGATTGGGTTTACAGCCCAAATTGTAAGATTCCCGAAGGCCAGAGCCTTCCCGCTGGAATCAAACGCTATGCTGCCGTCGTCTCCTACGACGGCAGTGCTTTTTGTGGCTTTCAAAAACAGAAGCACAGCCCCTCGGTTCAGCAGGAGCTGGAGCGTGCCCTCAGTTCAGTGGCCGACGAAGAGCTCATAGTTAGCTGTGCCGGGCGCACAGATACCGCAGTGCATGCCAGCCATCAGGTCATTCATTTTGATAGCAGTGCCGAGCGCAGCGGTCGCAACTGGCTTAAAGGTGCCAATAGCCGCCTTCCCGACAGTATTTCAATACTCTGGGCAGAGCAGGTGCCCGAGCGCTTTCATGCGCGCTTTAGCGCCACTTCGCGCACCTACAGGTATGTAATGCATGCCTCCAGCGCCAGGCCCGCAGTGCTTCTCCCAGGGCGTAACCTGGGTTCGCTACCCGCTGAATGTTGAATTGATGCAGGCAGGCCTGTCAGTATTTATTGGGTGAGCAGGATTTCTCCGCGTTTCGCGGAGCCGGCTGTCAGTCCAATTCGCCATGGCGCAATATCACCAGTGCCAGAGTGGTTAAACTGGGTCAGCTGATTGTATTTGAAGTCTCGGCCAATGCCTTTGTGCTGCATATGGTGCGCAATATGGTCGGTTCATTGATGGAGGTTGGCTTTGGCTCGTCAGAAGCCCGACTGGATTGCCGAGCTGATTGCCGGAAAAGACCGCTGTAAAAGTGCTGCTACAGCAGCGCCCAATGGTCTCTATCTGGTCGATGTGGACTATCCGCAGAATTTTGGTATTGCTGAGTTAGAGCGCGGGCCATCTATTTCTGCCTGATAGTCTATAATGATTTTAGATGGTTTAAGCAGTTTTATATTGTTTATAATCAATAAGATATAAGTATTTATTAAAGTAATATATTAGATATATTGCTAAGACAGTTAAAGGTGTTGTCATGTCAGTACAGGTCAAAATTTGCGGTATAACCAGAGTCGAAGATGCCCTGATGGCGCAGCGTGCCGGTGCCGATGCCCTGGGTCTGGTGATGTACTCAAAGAGCTCGCGTTATGTGGATATGCAGCAGGCGATTGCTCTGCGTGAAGGTGATCGCTACGTGACACCTCTGTGTGGTGTTGCTGGTCAATGCCGACAAAGAGTTCGTCAAGCAGGTGATCGCCGAGGTAAAGCCGGATCTGATTCAGTTTCACGGCGACGAGAGCGCCGATTTTTGTCAGCAGTTTGATTTCCCGTTTATTCGCGCCCTGCGTATGCGTGACGATCTGGATATCTCCGCTGAGGCCAGAGCTTACTACAATGCCTATGGATTGCTCTTCGATGCCTGGAACCCCGATCAATACGGTGGCACAGGTGAGCAATTCGACTGGCAGCGACTGCCCACCGAGCGCGATTTTCACCTGATACTTGCCGGTGGTTTGAACCCGCTGAATGTTGCTGAGGCGGTTGACGCAGCGCGCCCGGATATGGTCGATGTCAGTGGCGGCGTCGAGAGTTCGCCGGGTATCAAAGACGAGCACAAAGTGCGGGCATTTATTAATAGTGCCAAGGCTGTAGCCGAGCAGTAAAAATAATTTTCGGCGTTGTAAAACTGGGTCACTGTCGTGTTAAACTGCGCGCCCTATACAGGCTGGCTATTGATTAGGCGAAGTTTGAAACCAGTCTAGAATTAAATATTTCATTGAGATGGCGAAAGGGTAATAGATGAATTGGTTGAAACGCATTCGACCCGCGGGACCCGCGGCGGATAACACAGAACGTTCAAACGCTGTACCTGAGGGGCTTTGGAAGAAGTGCCCGAAATGTGCCTCACCGCTCTATCGTCCCGAGCTTGAACGCAATCTCGATGTCTGCCCGAAATGCGAACACCATATGCGTATTGGCGCTCGCCGTCGTCTGGATATCTTCCTCGACCGCAGCTGGCCGCACTGAAGTGGCCGAAGAAGTCGTGGCTATCGACAGACTTAAATTCCGCGATGTTAAAAAATATAAAGACCGTTTGACCGATGCGCAAAAGAAAACCGGTGAGAAAGATGCTCTGGTTGCTATGAGCGGCAGCGTCAAAGGTATTCCGGTTGTCGCAGTGGCCTTTGAGTTTGCCTTCCACGGTGGCTCTATGGGTTACGCAGTGGGTGAGAAATTTACCCGTGCAGCGAAACTGGCGCTGGCTGAAAACAAGCCACTGATCTGTTTCTCCGCCACCGGTGGTGCGCGTATGCAGGAAGCCTTGATCTCGCTGATGCAGATGGCCAAGACCAGTGCAATCCTTGAGCGTTTAAAAGCATCCGGTGTTCCCTATGTATCGGTAATGACCGATCCTGTTTACGGTGGTGTATCTGCCAGTCTGGCCATGTTGGGTGATCTTAAATGTTGCCGAACCCGGTGCCCGTGCAGGTTTTGCCGGTCCCGAATATTATTGAACAGACCATTCGCCAGAAACTGCCCAAGGGCTTTCAGCGCAGTGAGTTCCTGTTAGATAAGGGCCAGATCGATATGATTATTGCGCGCCATGAAATGCGTGATCGTCTTGCCAGTATCCTCTCCAAATTTGTCAACTGCCCGAACCCGCCGATGCCTGATCGCTGCCTGGCAGAGTGGTTGACTCTGCTGGAAGCTCGGCACCCCAGTGAAATTGACTTAGGACTAGATCGCGTCGCCGCGGTTTGGTCCGAGCTTATTGCGCCGCCGTAAAGCTGCCAAAACCCCATTCAGTTACCCACCGCCATTACCGTTGCCGGTACCAATGGCAAGGGCTCCTGTATTGCCAGTATGCAAGCGATTATGTTGCAGCATGGCTATCGGGTTGGCGCTACCTACCTCACCACATTTTATCGATTACAACGAGCGTATCTGTATTCAGGGTCGAGCCGGTTTGCGATGCTGCGATTGTCAGTGCTTTCGCTGAAATTGAAGCGGCCGCGAGCAGGTATTTCCTTAACCTATTTTGAATTTGGCACCCTCGCCGCACTGCTGGTTTTTGCCGATGCCGATCTGGATATTATGCTTCTCGAAGTAGGGCTCGGCGGTCGCCTCGATGCGATCAATATTATTGATGCAGATGTTGCCGTGGTCAGCAGTATTGCCCTCGATCATCAGGCCTGGCTGGGTGATACCAGAGAGCTTATTGCCGTCTGAGAAACTGGGTATTGCCCGCGCCGGCAGACCGCTGCTGATTGGCGAGGCAGATAGCCCTCAGGTTTTGAGTCAGATGATTGCTGCCACAGGTGCCGAGGCACTGGTTATCGACTAAGATTTTTCACTGATATGCAGGCTGATCAATTTCAGTGCTCAGCTGCTTGCTGTCGATGGCAAGCCGCGCCTGTTTGAAAATCTGCCGACCGTCGGGTTGCTGCCAATCAATAAAATCCTGGCTATTCAGGCGCTACTCTGCGCTGGCTTTGATTTAGAGGATAAGGCTGTTTTCG
Source organism: uncultured Pseudomonadales bacterium (assembly GCA_943788895.1). Lineage (GTDB taxonomy): Bacteria > Pseudomonadota > Gammaproteobacteria > Pseudomonadales > Porticoccaceae > HTCC2207. The sequence goes on from CALSRZ010000004.1 coordinate 119,997, forward strand.
AAGCGGTAAATAACCTCAGCCTTGCCGGTCGTCAGCAGCAGCTCGACTTTAACGGTATCAAGGTTATTCTCGATGTTGCCCACAATCCGGCGGCGGCGGTTGCACTGGCGCATAATCTTGCGCCAATTAGTGGGCGCTACATCGCTGTTGCCTCGGTTTTAGCGGATAAGGATTGGGCGGGCATTGTCGCGCCGCTGGCGGATATTTTCGACGACTGGCAGATCGCTGAAATAAGCGACACAGAAAGGGCGACTAAAGGCCAAACTTTGATAGAAGTGTTATACAATGCCGGTCTCTCAGGTACCTTGCACAGCAGTTGATGGAGGGCTGGAAAAGGCATTTTTAAATGCCCTTGAACAGGCCGGCTCAGATGATACTCTGGTGGTGTTTGGTTCCTTTTATACTGTCTCGACGCTGCTAGCATGTTAAAGCAAGAATTAAAGCGAAAATTACAAAAATAATATTGATGGGTTTGTTCAATGAGTAATGGTTTACAGCAGCGAATTATTGGTGCACTGGTTCTCGGCGCGCTGGGCCTGATTATCCTGCCGATTATCTTTGATTTTGCCGACCCGCTAAAAATTGATCGCACCAGCAAGTTGCCTCCGGCTCCGGAAATTAAACCTGTAGATGTCGCCAAGGCGCAGCGTCCGGATAGCTCGGCCAAGCTGGGTGAAACAGACAGCCTGTTTGATACCGCCAAATCACAGCCGGCCGTTGACTCCAGTGAGAAGTTTTACGGTCTCGATGAAAACGATCTGCCTCGCGCCTGGGTTTTGCAGGCCGGTAGTTTTGAAGAAAAAGATAAAGCTGAAAATCTTGATGCAGCAGCTGCGCGATAGCGGCTCTAAAGCATTTGTGAAAACGGCGACCATTGATAGACAAGACATTTTATCGGGTCTATGTCGGCCCCAAAGCGGACAAGCGCAGGGCAATGGCAGAGAAAGCCAAGATCGACAGCAATTTCTCTACCGATGCGATTGTGCTGCAATATATACCCTAGAGGCTTAATTAGGTCTTTTGAAGAGGCTGGCTTGTAGAGGAAAGTTGTATGACGGAGATAGCGACAGCGGACTGGGTGATTGTTGGCATACTGGCCATCTCAGCCCTGATCAGTTTGGTGCGCGGTTTTGTCAAAGAGGCGATGTCACTGGTTATCTGGCTGACTGCCTTCGCTGTGGCCATGAACTTTAAAGAGCCGGTGGCAGATCTGCTGGTAAACTTTATCAGTCTGGCATCCCTGAGGCAGCTGGCTGCCTGGGGGCTGTTGTTTGTCGGCACATTGTTGCTCGGTCGCTATGGTAAATTTTTTATTGGGGAAACTGGTTAGCTCGACGGGATTGAGCGGAACAGACAGGATGTTGGGACTGATTTTTGGGGTTTTCCGGGGACTGTTGATTGTGTTGGCGCTGGTAATTATTTTACCCAAAGCGCTGCCGGTCGATCAGGATACCTGGTGGCAGGCATCGGCGCTAATTCCTGTATTCCAGAGTTTTGCAGACTGGGGAACAGAGACAGCCGCGGCGGTTAAAGATTTTATAATGGGTTGGGTTTAAAAGATGTGCGGTGTAGTAGGAATTTCTGGAACTTCGAGTGTTAATTTACGGCTTTACGATGCCTTGACCATGCTGCAGCATCGCGGTCAGGATGCCGCCGGTATTGTGACCGAAGCGGATGGTGAGCTTCACCAGTGCAAGGGTGAAGGGTTGGCGCGGGATGTTTTCCGTCGCAGCCATATGATGCGTCTGGTGGGCAATGTGGGTATTGGTCATGTTCGCTATCCGACAGCTGGCAGCTCTGGCCCTGCGCTGGCACAGCCGCTGTATGTCAATTCTCCCTATGGTATTTTTATTGCCCACAACGGCAACCTGACCAATGCCGATGAACTGCGTGAGCATATTTTCCGCGCTGACCTGCGTCATCTAAATACAGATTCCGATTCCGAAGTACTGCTCAATGTGTTTGCCCATGAACTGCAGGCGCGCGTAAACTCGAGCCTACCAGGAAGATATTTTTGCCGCCGTAGAGCAGGTGCATAAACGCTGTCGCGGTGCCTATGCGGTGGTTGGCCTGATTGCCAACTACGGTATGTTTGCCTTCCGCGATCCCCACGGTATTCGCCCGCTGTGCTTTGGCAAGCGCGAGACTGAATCCGGTGTTGAATATGCCGTGGTCTCTGAGTCTGTGGTTCTCGATAGCCTTGGTTTCGAATTATCCGTGATCTCGCCCCAGGTGAAGCGCTGTTTGTCGATAAGAGCGGCCAGATTCATCTGCAGCAATGTGCCGCAGACCAGGAGCTGGTGCCCTGTATTTTTGAGCATGTTTACTTTGCTCGTCCCGACTCATTGATAGACAATATTTCGGTCTACAAATGCCGATTGCGTATGGGTGAAAAGCTTGCGGAAAAAGTACTTCGACTTAAGCCCGATCACGATATTGATGTGGTTATTCCGATTCCCGATACCAGCCGTGTATCCGCTCAGGCGATGGCTGAAACACTGGGTGTTAAGCTCCGTGAAGGGTTTATGAAGAACCGCTATATCGGCCGCACCTTTATTATGCCCGGGCAGACCGAGCGCAAAAAATCTGTGCGTCAAAAGCTCAATGCGGTAAAGCTCGAGTTCTCTGGCAAGAATGTTCTGCTGGTCGATGATTCGATTGTCCGCGGCACCACCTCCCAGGAAATTATCCAGATGGCTCGCGATGCCGGTGCCAAGAAAGTCTATATGGCTTCAGCGGCCCCAGGTGTTCGCTACCCGAATGTCTACGGCATTGATATGCCTTCGGCCTCAGAGCTTATTGCCCACGGTCGCACCGATGAAGAAGTTGGTGAGTTGATTGGTGCCGACTGGATTGTCTATCAGGATCTGGAAGATCTGATCGATGCTGGTGCTGAGGGTAACGACAATATTAAGCGCTTTGAGTGCTCGGTCTTTGATGGTCAGTATGTGACTGGCGATGTGGATAAAGCCTATCTGGATCGTATCGAAGCCCTGCGCAATGACTCTGCAAAACAAAAAGCAGATGTTAGTATTGAACCAAGAAAGGGCAGGTTATTGGTATTCACAACAATAACAACGCGGCTCTTTAGTCGCGAGTTGCTAACGATTGTAGCTTGTAGCCCATGGCTAAAGAGTAGAGTTAAAGAGTAGAGTTAAAGAGAACAGCTAAAGAGAACAACCCCGGGACAAAAAATGTCAGCTCAGGACGATAAGTTACAGCCGGATACCCTCGCGATTCGCGGTGGCTATCAGCGCAGCCATGAAAATGAACATTCAGAAGCTCTGTTTCTGACCTCGAGCTATGTGTTTGAAAATGCCGAGATGGCAGCTGCAAGCATTTTAGCAATGAGCTTGAGGGCAATGTTTACTCCCGTTACACCAATCCAACCGTACGCACTTTTGAAGAGCGACTGGCAGCATTGGAAGAGGGCGAGCAGGCGGTAGCTACAGCTTCTGGTATGGCGGCAACCCTCAGTGTGGTTATGGCGCTGCTTGCAATCCGGCGACCATCTTATCTGCTCTCAGGATGTCTTTGGCAGTACCCGAGTGATGCTCAATAACTACATCACCAAGTTTGGTGTTGAAGTGACCTATGTGCCATTGACCGATCTGGACGCCTGGCAGCAGGCTGTACAGCCGAATACCAAGATGCTGTTTTGCGAGACGCCATCTAACCCCATGTCTGAAATTGCCGATCTGGAAGCACTGTCAGCTATATCAAAGCAGGCTGGCGCACTCTTTGTCGTGGATAACTGCTTCTGCACGCCGATACTGCAAAAGCCATTGCGCTGGGGCGCGGATATTGTTGTTCACTCGGCGACCAAATATCTCGATGGCCAGGGCCGCTGCCTCGGTGGTGCCGTGGTTGGCAGCAATGAATTGATGGATAAGCTGGTCGGCTTCCTGCGTGCTGCCGGGCCAAGTATGAGTCCGTTTAATGCCTGGGTATTTCTCAAGGGTCTCGAGACCTTGCGGATTCGTATGCAGGCTCATTCGGCAAATGCTGCCGAGCTCGCCAACTGGCTTAATGCACATCCCAAAGTGGGTAAAGTATTTTATGCCGGTCTTGAAGACCATCCCGGTCACCAGCTGGCGAAAAAACAGCAGACAGATTTTGGCGGTGTGGTTTCATTTACCGTTGAAGGTGGTCGTGAACAGGCCTGGTCTGTGCTCGACAGTACAAAAGTTATCTCGTTGACGGCTAATCTCGGTGATACCAAAACCACCATAGTCCATCCTGCGACCACCACCCATGGCCGCCTCAGCGATGAGGATCGTCAACAGGCGGGTATTACGGATAACTTGATCCGTGTTGCTGTGGGCCTGGAAGATATTATCGATATTAAGAATGATCTAAAACGCGGTTTAGACCTTATATAAGTTGCAGAGCTTTTGATTTTCACAGCTTTTAATTTGCACAGCTTTTTAAAAAGAGGTTTTAAAAATAGCGAGGTCAGGAATATGTCCATGTTAATTCTTCCCACCAAGGATCAGGCCCTCCCGGGACGCGACAACGAAATGCATGTCAGTAATGCCCATTATGTTACTGGTCAGCCTCTAAAGCCGCCATTTGCCGATGGTTTGCGCTCAGCTATCTTTGGCATGGGATGTTTCTGGGGTGCAGAGCGCCGCTTTTGGGAACAGTCTGGAGTGATTACCACTGCCGCTGGTTATGCCGGCGGTTCTACCCCGAATCCTACTTACGAAGAAGCCTGTTCAGGTCTAACCGGTCACTCAGAAGTGGTTCTGGTGGTATTTGACCCGCAGAAAACCACATTCAATCAGCTTCTTGCCGTGTTTTGGGAGTCCCATGATCCAACTCAGGGAATGCGCCAGGGCAATGATATAGGCACCCAATATCGCTCGGTTATCTACTGCCAAGATGCTCAACAGCTAACAGAGGCGCTGGCTTCTGTAATTGAAGTTGAGGCGACTCTGGTTAGCATGGGATACCCGACCGTGACCACCGAAATTCGCGAGGCGCCGGAGTTCTATTACGCCGAAGAGTACCATCAGCAATATCTGGCTAAGAACCCCCAGGGTTACTGTGGTCTGCGAGGCACTGGTATTAGCTGTGCTGTTTAATATTACCTGGGGACTGAAGTATTAGCTGCGAGCATGGTGTTTCTATTACTACATCATAAATCGACGAGTAGCATTGAGCAGATCAGGATATTTTTCTCCAAGCCTGGCTGTCCAATAGACAAACCAGTACTCGATCTTTTCTAGAAACGACATTTCAACCATCGATGGCAGGCGCTGCTGTTGATGATCTAAAAAGCTGTGTATAGCCTCCGCATCTGCAATATCGAGGGTCTGGTAAAAGCCAATCATGCCTTTGTGAGAATAGGAGCCGCCGAGCAGGATAGCTGTAAAGTCGCTGTGGGTCTGTTCGCTCATATAGCGCAGGTCTGGGACTATATGATTACTTTTCGCACTGATGCCATGACAGGAGGCGCAGTTCTGGGCATAGAGAGCCTCACCTTGCTTAATTACCTGCGGGTCGCTGTTGGCCTTATGGCCGAGGGCCAAAATAGTTGCCAGCCCGGAATCCTGATTTCCCTGATCACTGTTTGTAACTGTTCGGGTTTGATTAAAATCGCCGCGCTTAAAGACCAGTAATTTATTCTGGTTAACCCTGTTGCGCTTTAACTCTTCACCGACGGTGAGCATCACCGTGCCGCCACTACCCTGGGCCACGGCAATATATTGCTCGCCATCCAGTTCGTAGCTGATCGGTCCGGCGAGAATGGCGCTGTCTGACTGATACTGCCAGAGGGGCGTGCCATCTTCAGCATCGTAGGCGGCAAAGCTGCCATCCCAGGTACCCTGAAATACCAGATCCCCGGCTGTACTTAAAATTCCACCATTGGAGGGTTTGTCGTGCCGCACCTGCCAGGCGCGCTGTTTGTTAAGCGGATCCCAGGCGACAAGTTCGCCATAGACAAGTGCATCCATTGATGCCTTGGCAGCCACCCAGCTTTTCGGGTCGCGGCTCTCATTAAGATCCAGCCCCGTGTTCCAGCGATCGACTCGATAGACCACAGAATCCAGGGCGCTAAAGTAGCCGGGAATATTCTGCACCGGAATATACATCAGGCCGGTTTTACGGCTAAAAGACATTGGCTGCCAGTTATGGGCGCCGTAGGGGGAGGGCCAAATATAGGTGGAACCGAAGTTTTGATAGTCGGCATATTTGGTTTCAACCGGTCGCCCAGTTGCCATATCCACATGGCTGGCCCAAGTGATATGGGTAAACAGATCAGCGGAGAGCAGTTCGCCAGTCACTCGATCGAGAACATAGAAGAAGCCATTTTTTGGGGCCTGCATAATGACTGAGCGCAGCTCGCCTTTAATCTCAAGTTCAGCTAACACTAACTGCTGGGTGGCGGTGTAATCCCAGTTATCTCTTGGTGTTACCTGGTAGTGCCAAACATAGTCGCCGCTGCCAGCTTCAAGGGCCACTATAGAGCTCAGGTAGAGGTTGTCACCGCCGCCGGGACTGCGCAGTTCGCGATTCCAGGGTGAGCCATTGCCTGTGCCTATATAGATTAAATCCAACTCTGGGTCGTAGACCAGAGAGTCCCAAGCGGTGCCACCGCCGCCGCCATTTTGATACCAGTAGTCGCCACTCCAGGTTTCCACAGCGGTTTCCAAGGCAGAGTTTTCCTGGGGCTTATTGGGATCGCCAGGGACGGTGTAGAAACGCCAGATCTGTTCGCCAGTAGCAGCATCGTAGGCGCTGACAAAACCGCGTACACCGAGCTCGGCACCACCATTGCCGATAATAACCAGGGCTTTTTCTTCACCCTTAACAACCCGTGGCACCACACGCGGTGCGCCAGTGATGCTGTAATTGCCATCGGTAGGGGTGGTTTGGATCGACCAGTTCTCACTACCGGTGGCGGCGTCGAGAGCAATTAAACGGCCATCGAGGGCGCCGAAGAAAAGTTGCAGCTGATTATTAGCATCTCCCTGCCAGAGGGCGACACCGCGATTAACTGGGCCGCAACAGGTTTTCGCCAGGTAAGACTTGGGGACTTTGGCATCGAAGTGCCAGAGCTGTTCTCCGCTACGTGCATCCAGCGCGTGAACATGGCTCCACCCGGTGCTGATATAAATAATGCCGTTATGAACTAAGGGCGTGGCTTCCATACCGCGGGCGGTTGAGAATTTAAATGACCAGGCGAGGTCGAGTTCGTCAATATTGTCGCGATTAATTTCTGTTAGCGGGCTAAAGCGCTGTTCCTGATAATCCCGCCCATAACTGAGCCATTCGCTTTGAGGGTTGGCAATAGTTTGCTGGTTAACAGTTGCCTGTGCAGGCAATAGGCTGCTGGCAAGTGTAATAAGAAGGCTGTATCTGAGAAAAGTCATGGTCATGGAGTTTTCCTCGGTACTGTTTTAACAGTTTATCTGTCGATTAGGGCTTCAAGCATCTCGACAATAATTTCAATGCTTTCAGCTTTGCCCAAACCCTGAATTTTGCGCAGGCGGTGCCATATTTCAAAGGAGGCAATGCTGTCGACTGCCTGACGCTTGCTCTCGGAAAGACTTACCAGCTCGGGCAGCCATTCATTGAGATCTCGACGCAATTGACGTTGGTAGTCGAGATAGCTTTTTTGTAAAACTTCTGAGTTCCAGCGCCGTGCAGCGCCGGAGAGAATCATATTGCTGATGGTCTCGTAGGCATCGGCATGACATTCTGTGGCATGCAGTATGCGCTCCTGCATTGTGCCGCTGCGATCACCGCGGATAAACAGGCCGCGATATTCGCGATGGCAGAGTTCGCTGGCGGTTTCGAAAATACTCTCCATATCTTCAAAATGCCTAAATACAGATCGAATGCCGACATTGGCATGGTCTGCCACCTGCTGAGCCGTAGGCACTAGATTGCCCTGTTTAATCAGTTCCAGCATGGATTCGATAATCAGCTGGCGACTGCGATCACTGCGCAGTCGGCGACCATCTGGTTTGCTGGTATTATTTTCTGATTCTGGCATTGAGTTAGCTTTCTCTGTGGGTCTATCTTTATGCTTGCAGAGTTACATGTTGGCAGGCATGGTGTCAATAGACTTGGAGCTGGCTAATCTTTGAGAGAGAGCGCTATGAATAAAACCGCTAAAAAAGAATACACAACATTTAAAAGCTTTTACCCTTTTTACCTCAGTCAGCACTCTAATCCGATATCTCGGAAGTTGCATTATCTGGGCACTAGTCTGGTTATTGCTCTGTTGATTGCAGTATTGGTCAAGGGGCAGTGGCAGGGGCTTTTACTTCTACCTGTGCTGGGCTATTTGTTTGCCTGGGTTGGGCATTTTTTCTTTGAGAAAAACCGGCCTGCGACTTTTACCTATCCACTCTACAGTTTGATGGCTGATTTTTTGATGCTATTTGAGGCGCTGACAGGCAGATTGGATCACTCCCGGTTTATCGACTCAGAGTAAAATAGTCTGTCAATAAAGGCTCTTGAGCCTTGACCTTGTATAACCGGGCGGTCATTATCTTTTCCGGAAATTTTCGGGCTCCGTAACTGGTAGCTTTCCACTAGCGGGCTTAAATTTCTATTTGTTTAAATATCTAAACTTTTGAGGATTCTATGGCCGATTACGATCTTTTTAATGGTGATGCCGACGGTATCTGTGCTCTTTTACAGTTGCGATTTGCCGAGCCGCGCGACAATGCTGAGCTGATTACAGGCGTAAAGCGTGATATCAACCTGTTGAAACGTGTGGATGCCAAAGCCGGTGACCGTATTACTGTATTGGATGTCTCCATGGATAAAAACCATGATGATCTGATTCGTGTCCTGGATGCTGGGGCAGAAGTATTTTATGTCGATCACCATTTTCCCGGCAAGGTTCCCGAGTCCTCAGCCCTTAAGTCAATGATCAATGAAGCGCCCAATGTCTGTACCAGTCTTCTGGTCAATCACTATATGCGTGGCGCCTACCGAGAGTGGGCCGTGGTAGGTACTTTTGGTGATAATCTCAAGCACTCCGCTGAAGGCTTGATGAAAAACCTCAGTTTTTCAGAGCAGCAGGCAACCCTGCTGGAAAATCTGGGCATCTATATTAACTACAATGGCTATGGTTCTAACCTTGATGAGCTGCACTTTAAGCCGGACGATCTCTACAGGCTGTTGAGCAACTATAAGAGCCCCTTTGATTTTGTCTCTGACAATGCCGAGCAGTTTAATAAGCTCGAGTCAGGCTATCACCAGGATCTGACTTCAGCCCAGTCCTCTATACCCTTAAAGTCGACAGATTCTGTCGCGGTGTTTGTCTTGCCGAATGCCAGTTGGGCACGCCGTGTCAGCGGTGTCTACAGCAATGACCTGACTAATCAGAACCCCGATCGTGCCCATGCGGTATTAACCGAAAAGGCCAACGGCAACTACCTGGTCAGTGTGCGTGCGCCACTGAATAAAAAGGCTGGTGCTGCGGCACTCTGTATGCAGTTTCCAACTGGTGGTGGACGCGAGGCTGCTGCTGGTATCAATGATTTACCAGCAGAGATGCTAAATAAGTTTATCGATGCATTTGAGCAAGCCTATACAGGCTGATTAATAGCATTAAGATTGGCACTACCTGAGCCGAGACTAACCCGGTTAGTTTTGGTTCAGTTTATCTGCGTTTGCGGTTTTAGGTCTCGCTTTTGAGACTAAGCATTTTCCTCTTTCGGGCTGACCAGCCGCCCAAATAAAATACCCACTTCAAATAGCAACCACATCGGTATTGCCAGTAGTGTTTGCGAGAGGATATCTGGCGGTGTCAGCAACATGCCAAAGATAAAGCAGAAGACAAAAACATAGGGGCGTTTCTTGGCCAGTTTATCTGGGTCTACTGCACCCATCCAAGAGAGTATAACGACGGCGATAGGAATCTCGAAGCTGATACCAAAGGCAAAGAACAGCTTGAGGACAAAATCCAGGTAGCTGCGGATATCGGTCATTATGGCTATGCCCTCTGGGCCGACGCTGGTAAAAAACATAAATACCAGCGGAAATACCACATAGTAGGCGAAGGCCATTCCGGCGTAAAACAGAAACACGCTGGACATAAACAGGGGTATAACAATTTTCTTTTCGCGTTTGTAGAGTCCCGGCGCTACAAAGGCCCAGACCTGATACAGAATATAGGGCATGGCGGCAAACATAGATAACACTAGGGTGAGTTTAAACGGTGTTAAAAATGGCGAGGCGACATCGGTGGCGATCATGGTTGATGATTCGGGGAGGTACTGACGCAAGGGCTCTGAGACATAGAGGTAGAGCTGATTGCTAAACGAGAACAGACCAATAAAGATAATTACCACGGAGGCGACTGCTCGCAGGACACGATTTCTGAATTCGATCAGGTGGGCCATAAAGGGCTGGCTATCGAGTTTTTCTTCAGTCATCTTTTGGTTGCTCTTTATTACGAGAGGCTGAGGGCTCTTTATTAGATGACGCTGAGGGCTCTTTATTAGACGATGCTGAGGGCTCTTGCTCTTCATAACGAGTCGCTAAAGGCTCTTCAAAAGGGTTTTCCGAGGCCATTTCCAGACTGCTGTCGAAGGCTTGTTTGTAGCTTTCTTCAAGATGCTCTTTGCTTTCATTGAGCTCGCGCATAACTTGTTCGTTATGCAGCTGCTGGCGGATATCATCCATACCCACTTCCTGCTCCAGATCCTGGCGCGCCTTGGCGAGCATCTGTTTGAGGCGGCCGATCCACAGGGAAATGCTGCGCACCGTCTGCGGGAGGCGTTCGGGGCCCATCACCAGCAGGGTGACAAGGGCGATTAGCAGCAGTTCTGAAAAGCCGATATCAAACATCAATTATTCAGCTGATTCTTTTTTCTCTTCCGCAGCCTTTTCATCGGCGCTATCAGCAGTCTTTTCTGCCGAATTCTCGGATGAAGCGTCCTCGTCCGAAGAGACAGAATCTTTAAAGCCCTTAACAGCGCCGCCCAGATCAGAGCCAATGCCACGCAATTTTTTAGTGCCAAAAATCAGCGCAACAATAACCAGGATAATTAGTAGTTCCTGCCATCCAAAACCCATCTTAATTCTCCGTAAAATATTCTATTGGTGTGTTATTTATTCGCGGTTTAACGCGCGGCCTTTTCATCCAAGCCAGATAGATCAAAACGTCTTTCTAACTCGCTGATAACTGCCTGGGCATCTTCACCGAGGTGCGAGAGCATCACCAGACTGTGAAACCATAAATCGGCGGTTTCGTAGACGAGTTTTTCATTATTGCCGCTAACTTCAGCATCGCGGGCGGCAAGAATAGTTTCAACTGATTCTTCGCCAACCTTTTCAAGAATCTTATTTAGTCCCGCTTCATGCAGGCTGGCCACATAGGACTTGTCCGCAGGTGACTGCTTGCGTGCTTCCAAGACCTCGCAGAGTTGTTGTAAAACATCAGTGCTGCTCATGAGTATATTTCCTTGGGATTCTTTAAAACTGGATCTACAGCTTTCCACTGGCCATCTTCGAGTACGCGATAAAAGCAGGATTCTCTACCAGTGTGGCAGGCAATGCCGCCGAGCTGCTCAACCTGCATAATAATTACGTCATTGTCACAGTCGAGACGCAGCTCTTTTAACAGCTGAACATGGCCTGATTCTTCACCTTTGCGCCACAGCTTATTGCGCGAGCGCGACCAGTAGACAGCGCGATTTTCGTCGACGGTTAATTGCAGCGCCTCGGCATTCATCCAGGCGACCATCAATACGCGGCCAGTCGCAGCCTCCTGGGCTATGGCGGGAACCAGCCCATCGCTGTTCCAGGCTATATTGTCGAGAAAGCTCATTAATTTAATGTCCTGTTAATCAATAGATGAATTATGGCAGTAGTTATAACTCAACACTAGCCCAAGGCTAGCGCAGTAGAAATAACACCAGGCCAGTGGCGACTAATACCAGGCCGGTCTCTGGTAGCTGGGAAAGTGTTTTGGCTGTTTCAGGAAAGGCTAAACAGAGACCTGAGCCGATCGCTGCTCCGGCAATTGCGGGAAACCATTTGCGTGCTGTGCCAACTCTAGCAGCTGTCGGCGCAACGACTTCAGGCTCCTTTTTCGCAAGGTCTGTCTGGCCATTCTGCTGCATGGATTGCAGTGCCTGATAAATCAGCGGTGGAATCTCGGGGAGCTGCTCAAGCCAGTCCGGTGCATAGCGTTTAAACTGCTTGAGCAGGCTTTTTGGTGAGTAGCGATCTTTTAGCCACTTATCGAGAAATGGCTGGGCGGTCGTCCACAGATCGAGCTGGGGATAGAGCTGGCGACCCAAGCCTTCAATATTGAGCAGGGTTTTCTGTAGCAGCACCAGTGAGGGCTGCACTTCCATATTAAAGCGCCGCGCTGTGGTAAACAGGCTGATCAACATATGGCCAAGTGATATCTCATTGAGTGGGCGCTGAAAGATCGGTTCGCAGACGGCACGAATCGCACTGGTAAATTCATTTACCGGAGTACTCTCCGGTACCCAGCCGGAGCGAATATGCAGCTCGGCGACCTGACGGTAGTCGCGCTTAAAAATAGCGATCAGGTTGCGTGCCATATAGTACTGATCATCTTTGCTCAGCGAGCCCATAATTGCGCAGTCGATGGCGATATAAGAGGGCTTCTCAGGGTTGCTGGCATTGACGAAGATATTCCCCGGGTGCATATCCGCATGGAAGAAGTTGTGCTCAAATACCTGAGTAAAGAAGATCTCTACACCGCGCTCAGCCAGAGCTTTAAAGTTGACCCCGGCGGCTTTTAGCTCGTCGATATTGGTTACTGGTGTGCCGTAAATACGCTCCATAACCAGCACTTTCTCATTGGAGTAGTCCCAGTCTATCTTTGGTACATAGAGCAGTGGCGAGCCATCGAAGTTATGCCGTAACAGTGAGGCGTTGGCGCCTTCAGCCTGCAGGTTAAGCTCATCGTAGATAACCTGCTCATAGTCAGCGATAACCTCGACCGGGCGCAGGCGACGACCATCCTGACTGTATCTGGCTAGCAGGCGGGCGAGGGTATACATCAGAGCAATATCTTTGCCGATAACCTTTTCAATATTGGGGCGCACGGCTTTAACCACCACATCGCTGCCATCTTTAAGCACAGCGGCATGCACCTGAGCTACTGAAGCAGAGGCCAGGGGCTCAGCTTCAAAGCTAAGAAATAGCTCGTCGACACTGCTGTTAAGTGCCTGCTCAACGATTTCACGGAACTTGGCGGACTTAAAGGGTGGAACATTGTCCTGTAGCTGCGCTAACTCTGTGCAGATATCCTCAGGCACCAGATCGGGGCGCGTGGAAAGTAGCTGGCCAAATTTGACAAAGATTGGGCCGAGGCTCTCGAGAGCTTTGCGCAGACGCTCACCGCGATTACTCGAGGGACGTCCATATAAAACCGCTGGGGCCAATACCAGACGCGCCAGCATTGGCAGCTTGTCTTTGTCGATCAGACTGTCGAGTCTATAGCGATAAACGACACGGGTGATCTTTAATAACCGGCGAAGGCGAATCAAGAGTTGGTCTCCGGCTTGTTGTTATTCTGTTTAAGTTTGTCGGCTACAAGCTGTTTAATGACCTGACGGCTTTTATTAACCCGTGCCGCGGCGCGTTCTACTTCAGTAGAGAGGTGGCGAACCCGATGTGTAAAGTCTTCATACTCTGCAGCAGAGGGTGTGGCACGCAGCTCTTCTTGGGCAATTTCTGCGGCGGCAGACTTGGCTCTGCGACTGACATCCTTGGCGACAGTAGTTGAGCTGCGCAATGTATCGGCGAGGATATGGGCTGGAATATCGCCGATAATCGCGGCTAAAGCTGCCTCCCAATCTACATCAAGATTACGCATCAAGTTATTGATTTTAATTAAGAAATCAAGGTCACCATTGACGCTAATACCGGTGCCGGCAAAGGAGATTTGCTGTTCGTTATTCATTGCCAACCCAAGCATAGCAAGTAGTGATCCGCTAACTGTGGTGTCGGCGCTGTCCTGCCAGTTGCTGTGCAACATAATGCCGGTGCTGGTGGCTTCAATAGCCACTTTGAGGGGCGGCATATTGCTCTCAATCAGCAGAAGTTTGCCTTCGAGTTCGGCGATCTGGCGCTGGGTGGCAGGATCGTATTCGAGGGCGGCATTGATCAGTTTCTCTGCTGCCTCAAAGGCCGAGGCCTGCATAGCATTAAAAATCACTAGGGCTTAACTCCGCGGTGCAGGGCGACAATACCACCGGTCATATTATGGTAATCGCAGTTGCTAAAGCCGGCATCCTCGACCATGGATTTAAGGGTTTCCTGATCCGGGTGCATACGAATAGATTCCGCCAGATACTGATAGCTGTCGCTGTCTTTGGCAAATAGCTGACCGAGCTTGGGCAGTATATTAAACGAGTAGCCGTCATAAATTTTTGACAGTAACTGGCTCGGTGGCTTGGAGAATTCCAATACCAGCAGTTTGCCGCCGGGTTTGAGTACGCGGTTCATCGAGCGCAGGGCCATAGCCTTGTCGGTGACATTGCGCAGACCAAAGGCAATGGTGATGACATCAAAGGTATTGTCCGGAAAGGGCAGGTACTGGGCATTGGCCTGGGCGAACTGGATATTGTTGACCACGCCGCGATCCATCAGGCGGTCACGACCGACTTTAAGCATGGAGTCGTTGATATCGGCCAGTACTACCTGACCTTCGCTGCCGACTATGCGTGAGAACTTGGCAGCTAGATCACCGGTACCACCGGCGATATCCAGCACTTTGTGACCACGGCGAACACCAGACATCTCGATGGTCATACGCTTCCACAGACGGTGGATACCGGCGGACATCAGGTCGTTCATCAGATCGTAGCTGGAGGCTACCGAGTGGAATACTTCAGCAACTTTTTCCGCTTTTTCTTCGGTGTTAACGGTTTTGTAGCCAAAGTGGGTGGTGTTGTCAGACTCTTTAGACTTTTCAGACATAGATAAACGTCGCAGCGATCATAAAATATTGGGCGCCTATTGTAGCGGTAGTTTGAGCATTTAGGTATTGCTAGTGGAAAAAGGCTATGGCGTGTCTTGGATTGGACCGCTAAACCAATTTGACCACCTGAGTATCTGGATCCCGAGACTGGCCAGCCTCTTGAAGTGCTTGCAGGTAGGCTGCCCATTTGCTCTGGTAGTTACTTCCCAGATCGAAGAGATAGTCCCAGCTGAAGATGCCGGAATCATGGCCATCACTAAAGCTGATCTGTATGGCATAGTTACCGGATTTGGCAATCGCTGTGATAGTGACCTTGCGCTTGCCAAACTGCAGTACTTCCTGACCGCGGCCGTGGCCGCGAACTTCCGCGCTGGGTGAGAGGACACGCAGATATTCCGCGGGCAGCTGGTGACGAATATCACCAGCGTATTCCAGCGTCAGGCAATCCTTGGGCTTATTGAGAACAATGCGGCTTGGTATCAGGCTGCTATCCAGTGGCTTGCTCATATTAGAGAATAAACCGGGTCAGATCTTCGTCAGCGGCCAGCTCACCGAGCTGTTTGTCGACAAAGGCTTTATCGATAGAGATGCTTTGCTCGCTACTACCCAGATCGGAGGCTTCAAAGGAAATTTCTTCCAGTAGTCGCTCCATAATCGTGTGCAGGCGGCGGGCACCAATATTTTCCGTGCCTTCATTGACCTCAAAGGCGATCTCGGCAATACGTCGAACGCCATCTTCGGTAAAGGCGATATCGACACCTTCGGTGCCCATTAGTTCGTGGTACTGCTTGGTTAGCGAGGCTCTGGGTTCGGTGAGAATACGCTCGAAATCATTGATCTTCAGCGAGTGTAGCTCTACGCGAATCGGCAGTCGTCCCTGCAATTCGGGAATAAGATCCGAGGGTTTGGCAAGATGGAATGCACCGGAGGCGATAAATAAAATATGGTCGGTTTTAATCATGCCGTATTTAGTTGATACCGTGCTGCCTTCGATTAATGGCAGCAGATCACGCTGTACACCTTCACGGGAGACATCGGCACCACTGGCTTCACCGCGACGACAGACTTTGTCTATCTCATCGAGAAACACAATGCCATTTTGCTCAGCGGCATTGACGGCAATCGCTTTAATCTCTTCTTCATTGATTAGTTTGGCGGCTTCCTCTTCTTTAAGGTGTTTTAGGGCCTCGGCGACAGTCAGCTTGCGCGTGGTTGTTTTTCCCTGACCCATATTGCTAAACATATTCTGCAGCTGTGAGGTCATCTCTTCCATGCCCGGAGGTGACATAATTTCTACGCCGGCAGTGGACTGGCTGAGTTCCATCTCAATCTCTTTGTCATTTAAAGCACCTTCGCGAAGTTTCTTGCGAAACACCTGTCGCGTCGATGAACCTTGATCAGTCTGTCCATCGGCACTGCGAGCCGGGGGCAGCAGTACATCGAGAACCCGCTCTTCCGCGGAGTCCATGGCGCGCTGTTCGACCTTTTTAATCTCCTGTTCACGCACCTGCTTAACCGAGGTTTCTACCAGATCGCGAATAATTGATTCAACATCTTTGCCGACATAGCCGACTTCGGTAAATTTGGTGGCTTCGACTTTAACGAAAGGAGCGTTGGCCAGCCGTGCCAGCCGTCGGGCGATTTCGGTTTTACCCACACCGGTAGGCCCGATCATCAAAATATTTTTCGGCGTGACCTCATTGCGCATCTCATCGCCGAGTTGAGCGCGGCGCCAGCGGTTGCGCAGGGCGATAGCCACTGAGCGCTTGGCATCGTCCTGGCCAATAATATGGCGGTTTAGTTGGTGAACAATTTCTCTGGGTGTCATTTGCGACATAGTTATTCCTGATTTCCTGTCTATTTAAGCGTTGGAGTCCAACTCTTCAATAGTTCGATTGTGATTGGTGTAGATGCAGATGTCGCCAGCAATTTTCAAACCCTGCTCAACAATATCCCGGGCGCTCATCTCGGTGTTATCCAACAGAGCGCGTGCTGCTGATTGGGCGAAGGGGCCGCCGGAGCCGATGGCGATCAAATCATCTTCCGGCTGAATAACATCGCCATTGCCGGTGATAATCAGCGAGGCTTCGCTATCGGCAACTGCCAACAGCGCTTCAAGCTTGCGCAGGATACGGTCGGTGCGCCAGTCTTTGGCTAGCTCGACAGCGGCTTTGGTGAGATTGCCCTGATGCTGTTCAAGCTTGGCTTCAAACCGCTCAAAGAGGGTAAAGGCATCGGCAGTACCGCCGGCAAATCCAGCGATAACTTTGTTCTGGTAGAGACGTCGAACTTTGCGTGCATTGCCTTTCATAATGGTATTGCCAAGGCTTACCTGGCCATCACCACCAATCACGACCTTGCCATTGCGGCGCACTGAAAGAATGGTTGTTCCGCGATACTGTTCCACGATTTACTCCTTAGTTTGGTTATCTCTAGAAATGGGGTCGACTGGCGGAATATCAATGGCTGTGATGAAAACTATTAAATAGTTATAAAAGTGGCAGATAACCATTGCGGCGCACCGATTTTTCTACCTGACCGGGGAAAAAATTTAATAGCGGCAGACACCGCAGCCCAGCAATACGCAGGCCGCGTGAGGTCCAGTTATTGCAGGTATTAGTCAGCATATAAATGCCGCGGGCTTTGAAGAACGCTTCTCCGCTAGGCTTTTCTCTTACCGCTGTCGGCTCACCCTGAGAGTTCTTTTTAAAGTAGCTGGTTATAAATTGCGCCACTGCCTCAATGATCAGCTGATTGCTATCAATGCTGTAAATGCGATTAGTCTCAGTAATTTCTTCGCGAATACTATTCACACCGAGCACAGAAATAACCGCAGTTGAGGGCAGTAGTAGGGCCCGCGCTGCGCTGAGTAGGGTCTGCTGTGAGGAGCCGTAATACTGAAAGTCACCCCAGCCAATTCTGGCCCAGGGACAATCTTGCAGCTGTTGCTGAAGGGCGGGAATGTATTTCAATAGCACGCTCGAAGGCAACACTAGGTGAGTGTGAATACCATCGCGGAAAAAGTGTATTTGATAGTCGGACATAGGTTTTTATTATTTGCATGAGACCCAAGATTACATGTAAATCAAAAGTCAGTCCAAATATACGCGGAGTTCCAGTATCTCCCCACCATCGTTATAGCCCTTTCGTGCACTACCTCTGATCAATTCCATCTCGCAGGCAAACTGTGTATTTGTTCCTTTTTTAGCGGTTGCTACCTGCATTAGGCTTGCTGCGCCTCGAGGGAGATGAGGCAAATCAACTAATACTAAATCATAGAGGATAAAGTTATGGCACTTGCACAAGCAATAAATAAAAATGCGCTATCACTGGCAGTTAAACAGACCACCTACAAGGAAAATGTCGTGGCTGTTAACACCTTGATTACCAGTGTTCTCACGTCAAATTTACCTACCCTCAAGCAAAATCCACCGGACTGGGAAGAGTATCAAAGCGCATTTGAAGCCGCCGATACAGGTGCCCTGAGTTGGGTTAACAATGTTATGGCACGGCTGTTAGATGTGCCGGATGATGTTAAGAGTTATAACGCGACCATCACCGCGCTTTTGGCTGATGCCAAATCTCAGGCGCAAACTCTGGAAACCGACCCGACTAATAAAACTGCGTTGCAGACACTGAATACAGATCTTACCAATGTGACCAACACCCTAAACCTAGTGGTGACATTTATCAGTGGCGCCTTAACTGCAATTAAAAACTTTCAAAATGAGCTGCCAACACTGGCGGGTAACCTGCAAACCATTGCCGATAATTCTGCCAAAGACGCCAAGGCTGATCAGGCGCAGATTGATAAGTTAAATCAGGATATAGATAGTCTTAAAGCGGAGATCAAGAGCCTGACTGCTTCTATTGTGGCGCTTGCGGTTGTCGATGGTATTGCCCTGACGCTGGGTATTGTCGCGACCATTGCCGCTTTCCCTGAGGGTGCGCTGGTGTGGTTTGTGCTTGGGCCAGCGGTTATTGCGGCGACAGCTGTGATAGCGATTGATGGTGTGAAGATTACTGCTGACAAGAAGCTGATTGAGTCCGATGAACAGCAGATAACCGGTTTAACGGCGGATGTTGCTGTACTGCAGGTGTTGTCGAAGAACTTTGCTTCGATGTCGACAGAGGCGACTGATATTGAGACCAATCTGCAGGCTATTCTCGTCGAATGGCAGACTCTGGAGTCGGATGTAAATGCTGCGGTTAACGATATTAAGGAGGCGGTTAGCGATGCCAGTTCGGCAAACTTTACCGCGGTGGTCTCAGAGCTTGAGGATGCCATGACTGAGTGGGCTGCTGCCTATAAGCAGTCCGGTGACCTGCATCTTGAACTCAATGTTAACAGCGCCCAGCTGGAAGTGGGTATGACTCAGGATCAGATTCTTGCCGCTACCGGAGCTGCTCCAACAGTGGATATCATCAAGTATTACAACCAGCTTCAAAACACCAGTACAGCAAGGAGAGTCGAGGCAGACGCTGTTGCTTAATGAGTAGGGGAGTTATTTGTCAGGGCCGGGCGACCGGCCCTTTTTTTATGTGCGTTTTTTATTTGTCTGTATTTTTGTAGATAGGCCTGTCAGTTCTATAGGGTATAATTTATTTTTTTATCCTGCCTGAATACAAAATACCGCAATCGCCAAACTGGCAAATAGGAAGCAATAGAAATAGTTATGAAACTGAATTATATAGAGCAGGGCAGTGGCCCGGTTATTATCCTGATACATGGCATGTTTGGTTCACTGAGTAATCTGGGTATGTTGGCACGTAGTCTAGTGGATCAGTGTCGTGTGATTAGCGTTGATCTGCGCAATCATGGTGATTCACCCCACGCACAACAAATGGATCTGGCGTCGATGGCCGGTGATATTGTTGAGTTGATGGATAATCTAAATATCCCCAGTGCAAATCTTATCGGTCACTCACTGGGTGGCAAAATAGCCATGCAGGTTGCGCTTAACTCTCCATCTAGGGTGCAGAGTTTGGTGGTTGCCGATATTGCTCCGGTCACTTACAGCGGTGGACAGGATCAGGCGCTGGCGGCCCTTGCGGCGCTGAGCCAGCAGCCTGTTGAAAGTCGCAGTGCTGCCGATCAGGTAATCAGTGAATATATTGAGGAGGCGCCAACCCGGGCATTTTTATTAAAAAATCTTGCCCGCGACGATCAGGGTAATCTGAGTCTAAAGCTCAATATGGCGTCGATAGTGGATAATTACGCGACGACATTAGTTGCTGCGCCGAGCGGTGATTCTTATGCTGGGCCCACACTGTTCCTCAAGGGCGGTGACTCTGCCTATATTCAAGATAAGCACCGAGCGGTTATCGATAGGATGTTTCCACGGGTGCAGTTTGAGGTGGTCGCCAATACCGGCCACTGGCTTCATGCGCAGCAACCGCGCGTAGTTAATAGCCTAATTGCCGTTTTTTACAATGAAAATCAACTTATAGATAATCACCTAATAAAGAGTTAAACAAATAAGGCTAGACATAGTAAACTTGCGCCTGCATTTTTTTAGCTACCAGGAAAACCATAATGTTTGAGAGTTTAAAGCCTGCTGCAGTTGATCCTATTCTTGGGTTGATGGCCGCTTTTAGAGAAGATCCTCGCGATAATAAAATCGATTTAGGTGTTGGTGTCTATCAGGATGACCGCGGTCGCACACCGGTTATGGAAGCGGTAAAGCGTGCCGAGTCGAAATTGATGGAACTCGAGAAGACCAAGTCCTACCAGGGTATTGCTGGTGACGCGGAGTACAACAGCCGCATGCTAGCGTTGATGTTCGGCGACGGGCACAGCATTCTCTCATCTGGCCGTATTAAAACCCTTCAGGCGCCCGGTGGTTCCGGTGCACTTCGTGTTGGCGCTGAGGTTATTAAGCGCGCTCGTCCCGAAGCCAAATTATGGGTTGGCGTTCCCACCTGGCCCAATCATATCCCTCTGCTCGGCGGTGCTGGCTTTGAGATAGAAGAATATCCCTATTACGATATGGAGAGCCGTCAGATCAACTCAGAGTTGATGATGGAAACTCTGCGTAAGGTTCCGGCTGGTGATGTTGTGCTGTTGCACGGCTGCTGCCACAACCCGACTGGCGCTGATTTGACCAATGCCCAGTGGGATGAGATTACTGAAATAGCCTTAGAGAGAGGCTTTATTCCGTTTATCGACACCGCCTATCAGGGTCTTGGTGATGGTCTTGAGGAAGATGCCTATGGTATGCGTACTATGGCTGCCAAGCTGCCAGAGTTAGTTATTGCTTCCAGCTGTTCGAAGAACTTCGGCCTCTATCGTGAGCGTACGGGCTCAATTACTTTTATTACCCAGACTGCAGAGCAGTCAGGCATTGTTGCTGCCCAGGCAATGACGGTTGCCCGTCAGCTCTACTCTATGCCTCCCGCCCACGGTGCTCTTCTGGTCTCGTTGATTTTGGGTGACAAAGAGCTGTGCAGTGATTGGAAAGCTGAGCTTGAAGAGGTGCGCTTGCGTATCAAATCTATGCGCATATTGCTGGCGGATAGTATTCAGGACAATGCTCAGGGAATGGACTTTAGCCATATCAAACGCCAGAACGGTATGTTCTCATTTTTGGGTGTTAAGCCGGAGCATCTGGTGCGCCTGAGAGAAGAGTTTGGTATCTATATTGTCTCTTCTACTCGCATTAACTTGGCGGGCATTAACTCAAGTAATATCAATTACTTATCAGAATCTATTAAGGAAGTGCTTAAATAGATTTTTTGTGGTTTCTACGGCAGTTGTTGGAGTGTTGATTGCAAGGTCTGCTCCAATAGCTGTTGGTCACAGTCAACAGTAATATCTGCATACTTTCGGTAGAGTTTACAGCGTTCTTTATAGAGTGATTCCAGGCTTTGATCGGGCTTTCTGGCAATACCGCGACTGTTGAAATTCGAGATGCGTTTTTCCAACTCCCTCAGCGGCACATCTAAAAATATCAGCGTCGCATTTTCCCTAAGGCGGGCCATTCCAGCGTCGGAATAGACGGCACTGCCACCGGTGGCGACGACTTTTTCGGCGATCTGCTCAGTTAGTAATACCTGTTCTTCGATAGCGCGGAGATTTAAATAGTCGCTGGCATCGAGTATCTCCTGCAATGTCTGTCCTTCGCGTACCTGAATGGCTACATCGGTATCGACAAATCCCATGCCTAACTCTTTGGCCAAGAGGATACCCAGAGTGCTTTTGCCAGCCCCAGGCATACCGATTAAAACGACACTGTTTGCTTTGCTATTCATAATCTTGCCTAGAGTTATCTGTTGACCACTGCGTGACAGATATTATGCCTTAAAAAGAGTGCATTGCCGCGCTAGCCTGTATAATCACCGATCAGGTTTTTGGACACTCAAAAATATGCCACATTTTCAACGTATCGGATTACTTGGAAGCCTCGCGGTTCCTGAAGTTCGCGATTCCTTTAACAAGCTGGAAGCATTTCTGCTCGCCCAGGGTAGAGAGGTTATCTACGAAGAGCAGGCGGCCAATCTGGTCGACTGGCCAGTGGATAAGGTGCTGCCTATTGAATCGTTCTGCGGCGCTGTAGATCTGGCTATCGTGGTTGGTGGCGATGGCAGTATGCTCAGTGCCAGTCGCAAGATGGCGGAAAGCAATATTCCACTGCTGGGTATCAACCGTGGTCGACTGGGCTTTCTAACCGATATTTCCCCAGATGAGATTGCCGAGCGAGTGCTGCCAGTTCTGTCCGGAGACTTTAAAAAAACCGATCGCTTTATCCTCGAGACCTCGATCAGCCGTAACGGCAAATTGATCGGCGAAGGTCTGGCGGTCAATGATATTGTGCTGCACCCGGGTAAATCGGTACGGATGATGGCCTTTGAGCTCTATGTGGATGGTGAGTTTGTCTACAGTCAGCGCTCTGATGGTTTAATTGTCGCTACGCCAACTGGCTCCACCGCTTATGCGCTGTCGGCCGGTGGGCCACTGCTCTGTCCTGAACTGGATGCTATGGTGGTCGTGCCGTTAAATCCCCATACCCTTAACAGCCGGCCTATTGCCCTGCATGGCAATGCCCAGATTGAAATTCGTGTCAGCACAAGAAATGAGCTGCATCCGCTGATTACCTGCGATGGTCACGATGACTACCAGACGGAGCCCGGGGATATTATTACTATTCGCAAGCATCCCCATGGCATTGTTTTGATTCATCCGCAGGATCATAACTTCTACAGTATCTGCCGCTCGAAACTCGGGTGGGGTAGTCGTCTGGACGGCAAGAAAAATAACAATGATTAGAGCCAATGACTAGAACTAATGACAAATAGCCTGACATTGATTGCACGCTGGATAATTGCCGCCAGATATCATCCCGCCACAGCGCTGCTGTTTTTCGGCAGTCTGTTTGGCTGGTTTATTGGCAGTTTCCTCTATCCCGTTCCCCAGCCCTTTGTATTTGGCGGTATTACCGGTCCTGAGAAATGGCGCCTGATCTCGCCAATCTTTGTCCACTTCGGTTTGATGCATTTTGTCTTTAACGGCCTCTGGCTGTGCCTACTGGGCGCGCGTATCGAGCGCTTATCAGGTTCTCTGCATCTTATTCTTGTGGTGTTGCTCTGTGCGCTGGTCTCCAATATGGCGCAGTTTGTCTGGAGTAGCTCGGTCTACTTTGGCGGTATGTCCGGGGTTATCTACGGGCTGTTGGGTTATATCTGGATTCGCAATCTGTTGGCGCCTGATCCACTGATCGCACTACCCAAAGAGTTAATTATTTTTATGATCGCCTGGTTGTTTGTCTGTATGACCGGCATCCTGGATATTTTACTCGGTGTGGGTATAGCTAATGCCGCCCATGCCGCTGGTCTGGTGATTGGTATGTTGCTTGGGCTGGTGTTTGGCATTGTGGCGTTAATTGGCAAGAGGTTAGGTTAGAGAATGGATTTTCATCAGTTACTCGAGAGTATTACTCCGGAAATTTACGAGAGCTTTAAGAAAGCTGTAGAACTGGGCAAGTGGCCGGATACACGACCGCTAAGCGCAGAGCAGAGGGCACTCTGCATGCAGGCTATTATTGCCTATGAGCAGCGCGTACCTAAAGAGCAGCGCACCGGTTATGTGCCGCCAAAAACAACCGCCTGCAATACTGATTTGCCGGACGACCATCTCGAGAATGAACAGCCTCTAAAGTGGCAGGATTAAACCCATGAGTGAATTACTTATCCAGGCCTCCGGTCATCTGGAGAAGATGCATACCAGTCTCAGCGACAATGGTGCGGTTGACTACCAGCTGCCACTGGATAAGCAGTTGATTCCCCTGAACCAATATATTGGCAAGCGTATCCGCCTTGAGCACCTTGGTGATATCCATTGCATCCACTGTGGTCGCCGCTCGAAAAAGAGTTTTAGTCAGGGTTACTGCTATCCCTGTTTTACCAAGCTTCCCCAGTGCGATACCTGCATTATGAGTCCGGAGAAATGCCATTTTCATCACGGCACCTGCCGCGATGAA
Source organism: uncultured Pseudomonadales bacterium (assembly GCA_943788895.1). GTDB lineage: Bacteria > Pseudomonadota > Gammaproteobacteria > Pseudomonadales > Porticoccaceae > HTCC2207. The sequence goes on from CALSRZ010000004.1 coordinate 144,408, forward strand.
GAGTGGGGTGAAAAATACTGTTTTACCGATCACTTTGTCTATCTGGCCAATAGTTCCGGTGTCAAAGTCGGCATTACTCGTGGCAACCAACTGCCGACCCGCTGGATCGATCAGGGCGCCACTCAGGGCCTGCCTATATTTAGGGTAGAGACGCGCTATCAGGCGGGGCTGATCGAAGATCGTCTGCGTGAGCATATCGCCGATAAAACCCATTGGCAGAGAATGCTTAAGGGCAATGCAGAGGCGGTTGATCTGGGCATATTGCGCGATGAATTAATGGTCAAATCTGAATCTGAATTGGAGCTTCTCGAGCAGGAGTTTGGCCTGCAGGCGCTGCAGCGTCTCTATAACGAGAGCACCACTGACATTGAATTTCCGGTAAGTATCTGGCCGGAAAAAGTAAAGAGCTTTAACCTCGATAAACAGCCTGAGATTGATGGCCTGTTGCAGGGTATTAAGGGGCAGTATCTGATCTTTGACAGCGGGGTAATTAATATCCGTAAATATACTGCCTACAATGTGCAGTTTTCGGTCTATAGTCAGTAATCAAAAGCCCTTAGCTTGTAACTAAAAGAGCCCTTAGCTTGTAACTAAAAGTCCAAAGCATGTAACCAAAAGTCTGTAACCAAAAGCCTGTAAGGAAGTTCCCAATGAGAGATGCGCTACCGCAAACTATCCACCTGCAAGACTACAAAGTCTCGCCATTCTTAATTGATAAAACTGATCTGGTTTTTGATCTCGGTGAAGATCACAGCAGGGTGACAGCAACTCTTTCTGTTAGACGCAATCCAGATAGCGATGAGCCATCCGCAGACTTGGTATTGCATGGCAGTGAAGGTCTCGACCTGCAGTCTGTGCAAGTTGATGGCGTGAATCTTAAAGAGGGCGCCTATACCCGTGACAGCGAATCCCTGACCATCAGCGGCCTGGGTGACAGTGCCACGATCATCACCGAAGTGCTTATCCAGCCACAGCTAAATACCACCATGATGGGTCTCTACAGATCCCGCACCATGTACTGTACTCAATGCGAGGCTGAGGGTTTTCGCGATATAACCTACTATCTGGATCGTCCAGATGTGATGTCAGAATTTACCTCGAAGGTGATTGCCGATAAGGTCCTATATCCTGTTCTGCTCTCCAATGGCAATCCCATTGCCAGCGGTGATCTCGATGGTGGCAGACATTTTGTTACCTGGCACGATCCTTTTAAAAAGCCCGCCTATCTATTTGCACTGGTCGCCGGAACGCTGGCTGTGGTTGAAGATAGTTTTACCACTATGTCCGGGCGCGATATCAAACTGCAGATTTTTGTTGAAGAAAAAGATCTGGATAAATGCGATCACGCTATGTTGTCGCTAAAAAATTCTATGCGCTGGGACGAAAAGACCTATGGCCGCGAGTACGATCTGGATATCTTTATGATTGTCGCCGTGGATGATTTCAATATGGGTGCCATGGAGAATAAAGGTCTCAATATCTTTAATACCTCTGCAGTACTGGCCAACCCTAAAACCACCACCGATGCAGCTTTTCAGCGCGTGGAGGGGATTGTTGCCCACGAGTATTTCCACAACTGGTCTGGCAATCGGGTGACCTGTCGCGACTGGTTTCAGCTCAGCCTTAAAGAGGGCTTTACCGTCTACCGCGACTCGCAGTTCTCGGCGGATATGAATTCGGCGACGGTTAAACGTATTGAGGATGCCACCTATCTGCGCACTCACCAGTTTGCCGAAGATGGTGGCCCTATGTCCCATCCGGTGCAGCCCGATTCTTATATGGAGATCAATAATTTCTACACCCTTACGGTGTATGAGAAAGGTGCTGAAGTGGTGGGCATGTATCACAGCCTGTTGGGTGACGAATTATTTAGAAAGGCTACTGATCTCTACTTTGATCGCCACGACGGTCAGGCAGTAACCATTGAAGAGTTTGTAAAGGCCATGGAAGATGTCAGTGGCCGCGATTTCACCCAGTTCCGCCGCTGGTATAAGCAGTCCGGCACACCGCATTTAAAGGTCAGCTCGCATTACGATGCTGCGGATAAAACACTGACTCTGGATTTTGCCCAGAGCTGTCCGGCAACCCCTGGCCAGCCACAAAAGCAGGCCTTTGTTGTTCCAGTAAAACTCGGCTTGGTTGGCCGCTCTGGTGATCTGCCGCTAAATGCCAATGGCGATACAGAGATGGTCTATGAAGTCACTGAAACCAATCAGCAGTTGGTGATTGAAAATATCCATGAGGCGCCAGTGCCCTCATTGCTGCGCGGTTTATCGGCGCCAGTTAAACTTGATTACCCCTATAGCTCCGAGCAACTTGCCCATCTCATGGCCAATGATAGCGATGGTTTTAATCGCTGGGATGCCGGACAGAAGTTAAGTTTTTCCCTGCTGGAAAAGCTGACCGATGACAGTCTGCACCAGCGTCCACTGGTGATGGATAAGCAACTTGTCGATGCCTATGACTCGCTGCTTAGTGATGCCAGTTTAGATCCGGCAATGGTCGATTTAATGTTGCAACTGCCCAGCGAAGCGCAGCTTCATGAAGAGGCGCATATTATCCATGTGGATGCGATTCACAGCGCCCGCAAGTTTGTTCGCAAGGCGCTTGCCGAGACTCTGTCGGATAAGTTTTTGGCCGTCTATCAGCGCCATAATATTGAGCAGGTCTATGCGCCGGAGGCGGAGCAAATTGGCCGTCGCTCTCTGAAGAATGTCGCGCTGAGCTATCTGATGCTCATTGATAATATTGGTGTTGATCTGGCCTGGAAGCAGTTCCAGAGTGCCGATAATATGACCGATAAAGCGGCTGCACTGTCCTGTCTGGTCAACTGTCCGGCAGCTGCTGTGCAGTCCGCCGCAGCACTGGCCGAATTTGAAGAGCAGTATAGAGAAGAGGGGCTGGTCATGAATCTGTGGTTACAGATTCAGGCAATCAATAGTCAGTCCGGTGGCTTGAAGCGGGTAGAGGCGCTGCTTGAGCACTCCGCATTTACTATGAGAAACCCGAATAAAATCCGCAGTCTTATCGGTGCTTTCTGCAGTGCCAATCCGGTAAATTTCCACAGTGCCGATGGCTCTGGGTACCAGTTTCTGCAAGAGCATATTCTCGCCCTGCACAGCCAGAATCCGCAGGTAGCTGCGCGCCTGGTAACGCCCTTAACCCGCTGGAAGAAATTCCCCGAACCCAACCGCCAACAGATGCGCGATGCACTGCAGCGGATTGCCGATGAGCCGGATCTGGTCAAGGATATTTATGAAATTGCGACAAAGTCGCTATAGAACATCACTTAAAAGAGAAGGTTAATAATATCGAGGCTGGTAAAGCCGAAATTGTTGTCTATGCTTTAAGTATCAAGTCGGTATTGTCCTTTTTACTGGCTTGATACTTACGATCCGGTTGCTTATCCGGCAGCGAATGACTAATCCCCATTCAGGGTCGTTAAGGACAGATGTAACTCCATTTAAGGGGGGCTTAATCAGCCCCTTTTTTTTATATCTCCCCGTTACCCCAACGAAGGCTGGCTATCCAACCTAGCTACCCAACCTAGCTATCCAACCTGACTATCCAACCAAACCAGCAGATCCCCATAGACCTCCTGTTTATTCGTTTCATTCAACATCTCATGGCGTCCTTGAGGATAGAGCTTACACTCAATATCTCTAACACCAGCAGTCTCCAGCACAGCGGCTAACTTTTTCACCCCTGCACCTTGCTCACCTACGGGATCCATTGCGCCGGAAAAGATATAGATCGGGAGTTCTGGGCTGATCTTAGCCATTGCCTGAGGTGCCGAAAGATCGGCGAGACCTTTGAGAAAGTCATACCAAAACTGGCTTGAAATAGCCGCGCCGCACCAGGGATCTTGAATATAGTTATCGATCACTGCCTGGTCACTGGATATCCAGTCTTTATCCGTGCGCGCAGGTTTAAATCCATCATTAAAGGATCCAAATGACAGGGTTTCTAAAAGATTGCTAACTGAGGTTTTACCCACCCGCAGGCGTTCTATATTGGCAATTGAAGCGGCTATTCTGCACGTCCAGGCAGGGGCATAATTTGAGCCTGAAAGCACCAGACCTTGTAGTCGATCTTCAAGGTGGACTCCCTTGTCGCTAAGTATCTGGCAAAAGCGCGTGGCCATAAAAGAGCCCATACTATGGCCGAGAATAATTAGTGGTAGATCGTTCTGCGCGGCAAGATGCTCGAGTAGCTGATACTGGTCATCGATTATTTGATTCCAGCCATCGTTATCGGCCAGATGGAAGAGACTGTTGCTGGCGTTGCCGGTTGCACCATGTCCGCGGTGATCGTCGGCGCTAACTTGATAGCCGTGCTGGTTGAGGTATTCGGCGAACTGCTGGTAGCGAGCACTGTGCTCGGTCATACCGTGCATTATATGCACCCAGGCTTTGGCTTGCCGGCCTGCTTGAACAGGCCACTGGTGATAGTAGTAGTCGCCTGGGTCGCCACTGTTGAAGGCAATGCTGTGTAAATTCATAGGCTGCCTCTTTCTTATTGTTTTTTTGATTTAGATCCTTCTATACCTATTAGCGCTTCTTGCGACGCTTTCTACTCAGGTGATTAAACAGATCAATATACTGCCCAGTCAGCTTATGAGACGGGGCCAGATAAATCAGTGGCACGCACTCATTGTGAGACTCTTTCATTTTCACCGACTGATTTAAATAAGTCGGAATAATCGGCAGCTTTTCTTTTTTCATCTCGGCAATTAAACGCGTTGGCAGAGATGCCATTGGCTGGAACTGGTTTACAACAATACCGCCAATATCTAAATCATCATTGTGATCTTCGCGAATCTCATAGATCACATTGAGAATAGAGTAGAGCGCCTGTCTCGAGAAAGCATCGCAGTCAAAGGGGATCAGGCAGTTGTCGGCACAGATCAGCGCGGATCTGGTATAGAAATTGAGTGCCGGGGCTGTATCTATATAAACCTCATCGAACTCTTTATCCAGCTTGTTTAGCAGGTCGCGAAGCTTGTAGATCTTCTGTCTGGATTCAAGCTTATGCTCCAGTGTCAGCAGGTTAGAGCTGGAGGGGAGAACGGAGAGGTTTTCAAAGGGTGATTCATGGACATAATCCATAGGCTCATTGAGTTTTGAAGAGAACTCCAGAGTGCCATCGAAATAGTCGGCTACGGTGTTTTCTTCTGGTGTTTTGCCAAGTAGATAATGGGTTGAGTTGCACTGGGAATCGAGATCTACAACCAGGGTGCGCTTGCCTCGCGAGGCGCTGATCGCTGCGAGGTTACAAGTGATACTCGATTTGCCAACGCCGCCTTTTTCGTTAAAAATCACTCTTCGCATTGATCTACTCCAGTTGATAAAAGTTGCCTGATTCTACCCAATGTTGTCAGTGGGATACAGCGGCTTTAAGCCATTCGTCGAAGTTTTACCCTTTACTGCAGGCGTATCCAGTTTTTTAAGTATATTTATCAGCAATTTAATATCGGCTTTTTCGCTTGATTCCCTGGTGTAGAGGTTCTGATCAAGCAGTTTAAACTGTTCCCACAGTTGCGGGTCTGCACTCTCACTGCAGAACTGGGTAATTTCATTTAGGGTTTTAATTTTTCCCTCGGGAAAGGCACAGCGGCCCCAAGCGAGAATGGCTTCGCGAACGGCGGCTAAATCCTCTTTACCTGCAGCAATTTCGATCGCTTTAAGCTGCTGCTTTAGTTTGAGTCTAGGGCTGTCGGTCTGACTATTATTTGCCGACTTGCGAGTGGCTACTTTGGGGCGTTTTAGCAGCAGCGCTGCAACCAGTGCCAATAAAAGTGCATTGAGCGCCAGAGAAAATTGTATCAGCCGCGAGGCGCCAGTCGATTCCAGCAGTGATTGTTGCTCAATACTCTGTACCGGGCTGATATCTGCCATATCTATAGGTGCAAGGGTTGAGTCTAGGGCGGCTGTAGAATCGGCAGCGGCAGGGCCGACATTTAATTCTAAAGCTTCCAGTGTTGCCGTCTGCATTCGCTGATGAACTGTATCCCACCAGCGCACCGAAATCTTCGGCAGACTAATTTTGCCCTGACGGTTGGGTACCAGGGCGAATGACTCGCGGCGAATGCCGCTAACGCCGCCCGCAGCGACCTGTTCATCCAACTGAGCTTGATCTGGGTAGACCTTATAGTCACTGCTCGGCTCAAGATTCAGGGGCTGTATCTGCGCGCCGGTCAATCCTTTGGCGCTAATGGTAATTGTTCGGGTGATCGGTTCGCCAACCACCAGCTGATCTAGATTGCTGCTCCACTGCTGATTTAATTGCACTTGGCTGCTGGGCATCCACTGGTCTGCAGCTATATGCGCTGGCTTGGCCATAACATTGATAACTTTGGACTGGGTGTTACGAACCAGCTGGTTGCCTCTGCTGCGAAAAAAACTGTTCTGGCTGTTATTGGCAACCTGATGGGCGCTGATAGCGATGGCTGGAATATCCAGTTTGCCGCTGGCTTGGGGAAAGACCGCGAAGGTCATTTCAACCACTATATAGTCCTTGCTGCCAATGCGTTTTCGAAATTGATTCTGGCTGACATTCTGTACTATAGCGCCGGGTATTTTCAGCTCTTCTATAGAGAGATCGGTAAGTTGAATGGAGGTATAGAGTCGGTGGGTTAGTAGCAACTGCTCTTGAACATAGACTGCCGATTTATCGACCATTGTCTCGGTATAGACCGGCTGCCCGGTGGCATTGGAGGGGCTGGCTTTACGCACGGTTATTTGAATGGCGTTACTGATATCCTTTTTGAATTTAATCGAGGGGATCAGGAGTTTACCTAGGCGTTTGGGTGCCAGTGTCAGCTTCCAGTCGGTATAGGACTCACTGCGCCCATTGATATTACTGTACTGCTGTTGTCGATTGTTGGAGAGAATTTTAAAGTCCCTCTGCAGCACATCAAAATTGGGTTCGCTGGTCAGTACCTGAGCATCATAGCGCAGGGTAAGCTGCAGGGTTTCATTGCTGTCGAGCACAGTGCGATCGGCTGTGGCAGTCAGTTTTGCCCAGCCGGGACTGGATAGTGTCAGGCTTAAAAGCAGTGTTAGAAAACCACCGCTAAATTTGCGCCAGGTAATGCTATTTAATATTGTTTGCATAGTTGTCTTTTTCATTGGGTTTTACCAGCGTTCCTGTTGTTGCTCACTGGGTGGCGTCGGGCGACGTTGCTCAAGGGCACGCTGTCGCGACTGATAACGGAATTTCTCGCGCAGCAATCCACCCGGATCATCTGGTACACGGCGCAGCCACTGTTGCAGTTCCTGTTGCGCCTGTTTCTGTTCTTCGGTGAGCTCTTCGGTGAGCTCTTCTTTAAGTTCAGCAGCCCGTTGCTCTGCCTGTTCATCCCTTTCTTGCTGAGCTTCTTTTTTAGCCTGGTCTTCAGCTTCTGACTGCTGGGCTTCTTGATTCTGGGCTTCTTGTTCCCTGGCTTCTTGTTCCTGAGCTTTCTGTTGTTGCTGCTCAGACTGTTCGCCGCTGGATTGTTGATCCTGGTTTTGTTCTTGATTCTGCTGTTGATTTTGTTGGGATTCGGACTGCTGTTCCTGACTTTGGTCTTGGTTCTGATCCTGGTTTTGATCTTGGCTTTGGTCTTTGTTCTGCTGCTGTTCCTGTTGCTGCTTTTTAAGCTGCTTAACCAGTTCGCGATTGTCCATTGCATCGGCCATATCCGGCTGCAGTTTTAAGGCTTGGTTATAGGCCTCAATAGCACTGTCGAAATCGCCGGATTTTGCCAGTCCATTGCCGCGATTATAGTGGCCATCGGCGCTGTCGTTTTGCACAAACTCATCAATAGCCGTCTGGTAATCACCGGCTTTATAGGCGGCACTGCCACGCCATTGCGGGTCTTTAAATAAGGCCTGGGCAGTCTCGGCATCATCGTTCTGCAGTGCGTTGTGCGCCTGCTGATCTGCAGTTTGCCAGAGGTTGCGCCATTCAAAGGCCGAGGCCGGATCGGAAAACAGTGAGGGGACTAGTAGTAGCAGGGCAATATTACCTTTGCGGAAACTCACCAGAACGATTGGCAGGAGTAAAAATACCAGCCAGAAACCCTGGTCATTCCAGAGATCAAAGTCACGCTCCAGTTCCTTGCTGGCATCGGGAAACAGCTCTTCGGTGGTCGCCAGCAGGGCGCTGATATCGCTGTCATCGGCGCTCATGGTTCTATACTTACCACCGCTGTTTTGCGCGAGCATCTTTAGCGAGGCGGCAGACATTTTAGGAATCAGGATCGCGCCATTGCTATCCTTGACAAATCCACCGGAACCGGTCGGGATTGGTGCTCCCTGTGCAGTGCCAACGCCAAGAATCGACAGGCGAAATTTACCCGCTTGTTTGACCAAGGATTGCACCGTGGCGAAGGCCGGGCTGGCGACACCATCGGTAATCAATAATAGGTCTGCCTGCTGGTAACCGCCATTAATCGCCAGTTGCAGTGCGGTTTCCACAGCTTCTTCGGTATTGCTGCCATAAACCGGCAACAGCGCGGGCTGCAATGTGGGTACCAGACTGATAATGGTGTTGCTGTCTTCGGTCAGCGGTGAAAGTGTGTAGGCTTCGCCGCCATACACCACCAGTGCGCTGTATCCCTCACCGCGGTTTTTCAGAATATCGATCAGCTTGTAGCGCGCGCGTGCCAGGCGACTGGGCACAATATCTTCGGCGAGCATTGATGGTGAGAGATCCATGATCAGTATCAGTGCACTATCTTTTTTATGCACCGGCTGCGGTAACTGCTGCCAGGTGGGGCCGGATAATGCCAGGCAGCCAACAATCCATCCCAGCAATAGCCAGTAGATTCCGCGCTGCTTTTTATTGCCATCGCCGTGCATTAAAAATGGCAGAAGGGCCGGGTTAATAATTTTTTCCCAGTTGCCAGCACTGCGTTTTCGCCACTGGGCAACGGCGACTATTAATAGTGCGGGAAGCAGAGCCCAGAGCATAAGAGGTCGCAGAAAATGAAATTCGCTGAAGTCAGTGCTTATAAATTCAGGCATTTGACCTCCTGATACCATTACTGGAAACAGTAAACAGTGCAATCAATAAACTCAGCGCAAAGGCCAGCGCCAGGGGCCAGTGGTAGAGGGCGGCTACAGGGCGAATGGTTTCCGCGTCCTGTTCTATGGGCTCGAGGCGATTGAGTTCGCGGTAAATCTCTGTCAGTTCCTGGGGGTTGCGCGCGCGAAAGAATTTGCCGCCGGTGGCATCGGCAATGCCGTTAAGGGTTTTCTCATCGAGATCAGCCGAGGGGTTGGTGACGCGCGTACCAAACAGACTGCGGGTTTCCATCGCCTCTGCGCCTATACCGATGGTGTAAATTTTTACCTTGGCGCGGCTGGCCAGTTCAGCGGCTTTGAGGGGGTCCAGTTCACCGGCATTATTGGCGCCATCGGTGAGTAGAATAACCACTCGATGATTTTCTGGTCTTTCCTGTAAGCGTTTTACCGAGAGACCAATGGCATCTCCGATGGCAGTGCCATTGCCGGCAAATCCCAGCTGCGCTTCATAGAGCAGGGTCTGCATGGTTTTGCGGTCAAAGGTCAGCGGTGTCTGTAGATAGGCTTTTTCGCCAAATAAAATCAGTCCCAGACGATCGCCCTGACGCTCAATAACAAAGTCGCCGACCACGGCTTTAACCGCGACCAGCCGATTGACGAACTCGCCGTTAAGTTGCATATCTTCCCGCTCCATACTGCCGGAGATATCTACCGCCAATAAAATATCGCGACCATTGGTTGGCAGGGCGACGGGTTCGCCGATCCAGATCGGTCTGCTGACAGCCAGCAGGGCACTCAGCCAGATAAGCCACAGGGCGGATAAGAGTAGTGATTTTCGCAAGCTATTGGTTGCCGTAGAACTGGCTTCCCCGGCGGCATTGGCTAACAATGGCGCTCGCAGGGCGCGCAGTTGAACCTCGGCTGGTTTGCGCAGCCATCTATAGAGCAGCGGAAGCGGTGCGAGTGTTAGTGCCCATGGCCAGAGTAGTTCTAACATGGATTTTCAGGCTCCAGTTTATCCTCTGGTAGGTGTCGATCAATCCAGCGGCTGGCATCCTCAAATAGTTCGTCGTTCTGATGGCTTAGTTGTTTATCACTACTATATAGCGCCAGATCCAAATCTATATTCAGGCGTTCAAAAACCGGCTTATCGCAGCTGCGCTGCAGCATGCGAATAAATTCCAAAATACTCTGACTGCCTGGCTGGAGGCTGGGGTAAGCGCTGTTGGCTGTCTGCTTTAACAGTTCAAAAAGCCCACGCAACTGTTGCTGTGAATTGCTCTCCAGTTGTAATGCTTTGAGTTGTTTCTGTGCCTGGCGACGATAGAGTTTGGCGCTGTAGCGACGGTAGAGGATGCTTATTAGCCAGCCTGATAGCAGGCAGCCGGCGATAATTAAAATCCACCAGCCCGGTGCCAGCGGCCACCAGCTGATCGGTTCCGGCAGATGAATATCGCGCAGTTGATCCAGTGGGTTCGGGGCGGCCCCTGTCAAAGGATTGGCCATTAGCTGCGCCGTCCTTTGCGTCGTTTGCCATAGGCCTGGGCGAGTGTGCTCATCACCGGATCGGCGCTATTAAATGGCAGTAGACCGGCTGATAATTGCTGACTAAATTTTTGCAATCGCTGGCTGCGCTCGGCAAAAGCATTGGCAAATTCTTCACGCAGGCTGCTATTACCGGTATCGAGTAGTCGTTGATGCTCACCATCGCTGACTGCATAGAGTGCTGGTTCGGGTAGCTCGGTTTCAATACTGTCGTAAACATGGCAGAAATTGAGGTTGCCGTGACGCGCCAGTTCAAACAGGTGTCGCTCGCACTCCTGGTCAAAGTCATGGAAGTCGCTGACAACAAATATGGTGGTGCCGGGCAGGGAGAAGCGTCGCGTCTCTTCGAGTATATGGGCGAGACTCAGCTGCTGCTGATCGGCAACCGGTTCCAGTAACTGCTGGCTAAAGTCCTGCAGCTCATGAATAAACTGCAGAACAGCATGATGGCTGCGGCGCGATTTTACTTCCGCTTGGTGCTGAGCGCCAAATACCAGTCCGCCCACTCGATCATTGGCGTTGAGCCCGGCCCATGCCAGTGCTGCTGAAATTTCACAGGCGACCACAGATTTAAGTCGCTGGCTGCCAAAAAACATTGAGCTGCGCAGGTCGCTGACAACCAGTACTGGGCGCTCGCGTTCTTCGCGAAATATCTTGGTGTGTGGGACCTGAGTTTTGGCGGTAACTCGCCAGTCGATACTGCGTACATCATCGCCGGGTTGGTAGATGCGCACTTCCTCGAAGTCCATGCCGCGGCCGCGAAACCTTGAGCGGTGTCCACCGGCCATCATCTGCCGTGCCTGGATGCGCGGAAAGCCGGTTAGCTCTCGAGCACCATAGCGCAGCTTGACCATTGCGCTGACACTGGCGATGGCTGGATGGTCATTATCGTCTAGATTCTGGGTCATCAGGCTGAGGCGACAGTTTCCAGTAATGTATCAATAACCTGGTTGGCGGTGATGCCGCTGGCCTCTGCCTCGAAACTCAGAATCAGGCGGTGGCGCAAGACATCGTGGGCCACTGCGCGAATATCATCAGGGGTGACAAAGTCACGGCCCTGCAGCCAGGCCATGGCGCGGCTGCAGCGATCCAGGGCTATAGTGGCACGCGGGCTGGCACCGTAGTCGAGCCAGTTGGCGAGATCGCCGCCGTAACGTTTGGCATCGCGGGTGGCGAGGATTAGCTGCACTAAATACTCTTCAACCGGCTCGGCCATATGCACCGCGAGAGCTTCTTTGCGCGCGGCAAAAAGAGTTTCCTGGGTGAGTGCCTCGATGCCCGGGGCTTTTTCCTGCAATGACTCCCTGCGGGTAAGCTGCAGAATCAGGTGCTCGGTTTCCGGTGCTGGATAGTCGACCATAATATGCATTAGGAATCGATCCATCTGTGCTTCCGGAAGTGGGTAGGTGCCTTCCTGCTCGATAGGGTTCTGGGTGGCCATCACCAGAAACAGTTGCGGTAGCGGGTAGGTGGTGCCACCGACTGAGACCTGGCGTTCGGCCATGGCTTCGAGCAGGGCGGATTGAACCTTGGCCGGTGCGCGGTTAATTTCATCGGCAAGCACCAGATTGTGAAAGAGTGGGCCGGCCTGGAATTCAAAGTTTCCCTGCTGGGGCCGGTAGATGTCACTGCCGGTAATATCGGCGGGCAGCAGGTCAGGGGTAAATTGAACCCGCTGGAAGTCGCCTTCAATGCCCTCGGAGAGGGTTTTGATCGCCTTGGTTTTGGCAAGCCCCGGTGCGCCTTCGACAAGCAGGTGGCCGTCGGCTAACAGCGCAATAATTAAACGTTCGACGAGATGATTTTGGCCGACGATCTGTTCGTTCAACCAGTCTTTGAGAAGATGAATTTTCTGGTGCAAAAAGATTCCCCTGTTAGCTTTTGTTGAGGCTCTTTATTGAGCCTCTGTGGCGCGATAATTGAGAACATTCTAGTACCTCAATTAATAACGCACAAACCTGATTTTGTAGGCTATAGTATTGGCATTGATAGCCTCAATGCTATGCATAATTAATTTGATTTTAACAACCCCTAATTCAGGTAAATAGTACAGACTAAATTTTTATCAAAAGGTTGCAGATTTTGATCATGGATGTGAAAAAAAATATCGGCAGGAAAGAGCTGGAAGCAATTTTAAGGTCCGTTGCCGCGGATAAGCTGGATTCCGAACGGGCAGCGGAGTTTCTCAACTTTATTACCAATGCTATGCATTTTTACCCGGACGCAGAGTATCTGTCGCGCCCGGCAGAAGAGATATTTTATAATATCTACGGCCTGTTTGAGTTTGCCGAAAACGGCGCTCATGAACAGTCGCCCAGCCAGGCTCGGGTAAAGGCGTTTAATCCCCAGCCCGAGGTCGATGGTTGGGGCAGTCAAAATACCATTATCTATATTAACCAGCGGGATATGCCATTCTTGGTTGATTCGCTGCGTATGGCGCTCAACCGCCGTGGCTTAAATATCTTTACCCTGCAGAGTAATCCGATCTGGGTGCTGCGCGATAGCAGCGACAAACTGACCGCTAGCCACAGATCCTATATAGAGGATGCACAGCGCGAAGCCTTTATTAATATAGAAGTGGATATTCACCGCGATACCGAGCTCGGCGAGTTGGAGCGCGATCTGCTCGCGGTTCTCGATGATGTGCAGACTGTTGTCGATGATTTTGATCCGATGCGCCTGCGCGCCGGTGAGCTACTTGAGGAGCTCACTACCACAGCCGCCCATGTTCCCGGTGCCGCTGAGTCACTGGAGTTCCTGCGCTGGATTTACAATGGCTATTTTACCTTTCTCGGCGCTGTCGAATTTGATCTGGTCGAGGGCAATAGCGATCTCTACTTGCGCGAGCAGCCCGGCAGCCGTCTCGGCCTATTGCAAAAGTACAGTGGCGATACTCGCGAGCAGGAGATTAAAAAATTAAACCCCGGTGTTATTTCTCTCTATCAGGGCGACGATATTTTAACCTTCACTAAATCCTCGAAGCGCTCGCGGGTTCACCGCGATGTCTACTCCGATTATCTGGTGGTCAAGCGCTTTAATGATCAGCAGGAGGCCATAGGTGAGGTGCGTTTCCTCGGCCTCTACACCTCCCAGTTTTACTCTTACAGTCCGCGACGCATTCCTATACTGCGCGAAAAGGTCAACTGGGTTATGGAAGACTGTGGTTTTGATAAAAACAGCCACGACGGTAAAACCCTGCAGACCATTCTCGATTTTCATCCCCGCGATGAGTTGTTTCATCTGAGCCGTGAAGAGCTGGCTGATACTGCTATGGGTATCTGGCAGATTCAGGAACGCCGGGTGATTAAAGTCTTTATGCATGCCGACCCCTTCGATAAATTTGTCAGCTGCATTGTCTATCTGCCCAGAGAGTCATTTAACACCGCGGCACGACTCAAGATTCAGCAGGCAATTGCTGTGGAGCTGGATGCCGAAGAGAGCGAATTTACCACCCAGTTCCTACCCGAATCGGTACTGGTGCGTATCTATCTGGTCTATCAGCTGCGGAGTAAAAAATACCTCCAGGTTGAATGTCAGCAGCTTGAATCTCTGGTTGCCAATATTACTCGGGATTGGAGTGATGGTTTTGCCCAGGAGGCGTTGGTCTATTGGGGAGAGCGTGATGGACGTGCCCTGGGGCGACAATTTCAGCGCGCCTTTCCCGCCGCTTACCGAGATCTATACAGGCCACTGCAAGCGATCGCCGATGTAGTGCTGATCGATGAGCTTGAAGATGTCGGTGAGCTGGGTATTGTTTTTAATGATCTCGACGGCGAGGAAAATAATTTCCTGCAACTTAAACTTTTTCATTTGGATTCCCCTCTGGAACTGTCGGATATGATTCCAATGCTTGAGAACCTCGGTTTTCGGGTGATGGTTGAGCATCCCTATCTGATTAAACCCGAGGCGGGAAGTCAGGTCTGGCTGCAGGATTTTCGCGTCTCATTTTCCCTGGATGTGAATGTCGATGTCTCGGCAGTGCAGGGCAGTTTTAAAGATGCTCTGCGTGTGGTCTGGCAGGGCGAGGCGGAAAATGACAGCTTTAACCGGCTGGTGATTGGCGCGCGTTTGGATTGGCGGTCGGTGGCGATGTTGCGCCTCTATGCCCGCTACCTAAAACAGCTGGGTATTGCCTACAGTCAGGAGTTTATTGCTGACACCCTGGCGCGTCATCTGGATATTACGCGCAATCTAGTGGCGCTGTTTAAGAGTTATTTTGATCCCCGTTACGCGGTGGAAAGCAGTCGCAGTGATCGTTCTGTCGGGCTCTCGGAGAAGATTTCACAGGCGCTGGATAAGGTTGAAAATATCAGTGAGGATATTGTTCTGCGCGGCTATCTTGAGGTTGTTGAAGCGACCTTGCGAACTAACTTTTTTCAGGGCTTCGAGGATGGCAGTTCGAAGTCTTATATCTCGGTCAAACTTGAGGCGGGGAAGATTTCCCTGGCGCCCAAACCGCGCCCTGCATATGAAATATTTGTCTACTCTCCAAGGGTAGAGGGCGTCCATTTGCGCGGCGGTAAAGTGGCGCGCGGTGGTTTGCGCTGGTCCGACCGCCTGGAAGATTATCGCACCGAGGTGCTCGGTCTGGTTAAAGCCCAGCAGGTTAAGAATGCAGTGATTGTACCCACTGGTGCCAAAGGTGGTTTTGTCGCTAAGCAGGCAGATATGGCGGCCGGTCGTGAGGCTTGGCTGCAAGAGGGTATTTCCAGTTATATGCTCTATATTCAGGCGCTCATGGATATTAGCGACAACCTGATCGAGGGTGAAGTGGTTGCCCCATACAACGTAGTGCGGCGCGATGCTGACGACCCCTATTTGGTGGTTGCGGCGGATAAGGGTACAGCGACATTTTCGGATATCGCCAATGAGATATCAGAAGCCAATAACTTCTGGCTCGGCGATGCCTTCGCGTCTGGCGGTGGCAATGGTTACGACCACAAAGCCATGGGCATTACCGCTCGCGGTGCCTGGATTGCGGTGCAACGGCATTTTCACGAGATTGGTGTGGATATACAGCGCGAAGATTTTACTGTTGTCGGTATTGGCGATATGGGCGGCGATGTATTTGGCAATGGTATGTTGCTCTCGAAGACCATCCAGCTAGTTGCGGCATTTAATCATCTGCATATCTTTATCGATCCTAACCCGAATGCGGCGACGACCTTTATCGAGCGCCAGCGGCTCTTTGAAACCCCACGCAGTACTTGGGATGATTTTGATAAGTCTCTGCTCTCTGAGGGTGGGGTGGTGTTCTCGCGCAAGGCAAAATCCCTGAATTTAAATCCGCAGATTAAGGCGCGCTTTAATATTCAGCGCGACAAGATTACGCCGACAGAATTGATCGAAGCAATTTTGCGCTCGCGGGTCGATCTTATTTGGAATGGAGGTATTGGTACCTATATTAAAGCTTCCTCAGAGAGCAATGCTGAGGTCGGCGATCGCGCTAACGACGGTTTGCGGATCAATGGTCGCGACCTCAATTGCCGGGTATTTGGCGAGGGTGGCAATCTCGGCCTGACCCAGCGTGGGCGCATCGA
Organism: uncultured Pseudomonadales bacterium; assembly: GCA_943788895.1. Taxonomy (GTDB): domain Bacteria; phylum Pseudomonadota; class Gammaproteobacteria; order Pseudomonadales; family Porticoccaceae; genus HTCC2207. Next base: position 160,504 of record CALSRZ010000004.1, read on the forward strand.
GTACTGCCTGCGTGGCGGTATCTGTAATACCGACTTTATCGACAATGCGGCGGGTGTCGACTGCTCTGATCATGAAGTAAATATCAAAATTCTACTCAACGAGAAAGTCCGTGATGGTGCGCTGAGTGCTGAGGATCGCAATCACTTTTTAGCCTCGATGACCGACAGTGTCGCTGAATTAGTGCTGCACAATAATCTTCGCCAGACTCAGGCCATTAGCTTGGCGATGCATCGTAGTGACCAGCAATACGCTGAGTACCAACGCTTTATGGCTTGGCTGGAAAGTAGCGATAAGCTGGATCGGGAATTGGAATTCCTGCCCACCGATGAGCAGCTTAACGACCGGGTCAGTCGCGGTCAGCCGATCTGGACGCGCCCGGAACTGGCGGTCTTAATCTGTTATTCAAAGGTTGTATTAAAAGAGGCTTTGCTGGAGGCTGATTTACTCGATGATCAGGTATTGGCCGAGTCGGTCAATCGCGCATTTCCAGCTCAGTTGGTTGAAAACTATGCCGCGGATGTCGCTGTGCATCAGTTGCGCCGCGAGATAGCCGCGACACAGTTAGCCAATGATATGGTCGACCGGGTTGGCTTTACCTTCTTTTTTCGGCAGATGGAGTCTACAGGTGCCAGTGGCGCAGATATTGTGCGTGCCTTTTGCATCAGTATGCATATTCTCGACATAGATAAACTCTGGCTGCAAATTGAAAACAGCCAGGATAATTTGTCAGCCACTGTGAGGTTGGATCTGCTGCATATTTTAATGCGTGTGGTGCGCCGCTCAAGTCGCTGGCTACTGCGCAATAGACGTTTGAATCTTCACTGCAGTGAGATGATCGAGGCTATGACAGGCCCTACCCAGTCAGTGTTAGAGAACTTGTCGACACTGCATGATTCTGAGTGGATAAAGTTATGGAGTGACGAGAAATCTCTGCTCGAGAACATGGGCGTGGAGGAGCAGATGGCGTCGAGACTCGCTGCCGCCGACAGCATGTTTCTTACTGTAGGCATAGTCGAGATGGCGTTGCGTTTACAACGGCCGGCAGAGTTGGTGGCGCGATTGGCCTTTAAGCTTGGCGAGCATCTGTCACTGGATTGGTTTATGTCGCAGATAGTCGGTTTACAGCCGCAAAATCGCTGGCAGGATTTAGCCCGCGAATCCTATGTCGATGATCTTGAAAGTCAGCGTCGCCAATTGACTGGCTGCTTGCTGGAGGGGCATGATTCTGAGGAGATTGAGGCGTTGTTTGCCAACTGGCAGACTCAGCAGTCGATGTTGATTAGCCGCTGGAAAACCATGGTTGTTGAATTGCGTAGGGCTACTCCCGACTTTGCGATGGTCTCTGTGGCACTGCGAGAACTTTCCGATCTGGTGCAGTCGTCGGTGGATGCTGGTCGTTCCTAATCCGCCGCCTTCGCCTAGCCATTGGTGAATAGATATTGTGGAGTTTGCTATGATGATATCAATAGCCCTTGATAGAATTAGTCTACACTGATGGTTCGGCGTTTGAGGAAATGCAAAGGCTTTACAATACAAGCCTTATAGATAAACGGAATCTGAACTATGAAAGGGATGCTCTTTACATCGTTTCTGTATCTGGTTGAAGAACAGTACGGGCTCGAGATGGTCGATGAGGTGCTTGCCGAGGCCGCACCGGCAAGTGGTGGTGTCTATACAACGGTAGGCAATTATGATCACAATGAGCTGATCGATATGATTGTAGTACTGAGCAAAAAGATTAATGTCTCGGTGGTGCATCTGACCAAAACCTTCGGTATGTATCTTTTTGCCGAACTGATCGCCGCCTATCCGCAGTGGATTGATGGTCTGAATTCCTCTTTTGCGCTTCTCCATAAGGTCGATGGCTTTATTCACGGTGAAGTGAAAAAGCTCTACCCGGATGCCTCGCCGCCAAAATTTCAATGCACGGACTACACAGATACCAGTATGGAAGTTATCTATCAGTCGCCACGCTGCTTAGGTGATGTAGCTGAGGGGCTTATTCAGGGCTGTGCGGCCTATTATGGAGAGAAAATACTGGTGCGCCGTGAAAGCCTCGATGACAAGAGTGGATCTACAGAACGCTTTCTGTTGACACTAATTGAAAGTGACGCAAAATCTGAAACTGCTTAGTGACTATTAGCTCTGGCAGCAAATTATTCTGCTGCCAGAGCCTCTCTAGGAAAGCTCTCTAGGAAAACTCTCTAATCAAGAAGTGGCTTTTAACGCCTGTTCAATATCGGCAAGAATATCTTCAGCATGTTCAATACCAACCGAGATACGCACCAGATCAGAGCTAACACCTGCGCGAGCCAATTCTTCCTCATCCAGTTGACGGTGAGTTGTGCTGGCGGGATGACAGGCAAGACTCTTGGCATCACCAATATTGACCAGACGTTTGATCATCTGCAGAGCATCAATAAATGCTGCGCCGGCAGTTTCACCACCTTTAATTCCAAAGCTGATAATTGATGAAGGTTTTCCAGAGCTGATGCGTTTAGCCAGATCAAAATATTTATCACTGGGCAATCCAGCATAGTTAACCCAACTGACCAACTCGTGACTTTCCAGATAGCTGGCAACCTTCATGGCATTTTCAACATGACGATCCATGCGCAGTGCCAGTGTTTCGAGACCCTGAAGAATTAAAAACGCATTAAAGGGTGAAATTGCCGCTCCCATATTGCGCAGCGGGACTACTCGGGCACGACCAATAAAGGGTGCGTCGAAGGCGTCGGCGTAGACCACACCGTGGTAGGAGGGATCTGGCGTATTAAACTGTGGGAAACGTGGGTTATCTTTCCAGGTAAAGTTGCCGCTATCGATAATAATTCCGCCGATACTGGTACCGTGGCCGCCAATATACTTGGTGAGTGAGTGCACTACGATATCCGCGCCATGCTCAAATGGGCGGCAGAGGTAGGGTGTGGCAACCGTGTTATCGACAATAAGTGGCAGGCCGTGGCTGTGGGCCATGGCCGACAGCGCATCTATATCGACAATATTGCCTGCAGGATTGCCAATGGACTCACAGAAAACCGCTTTGGTGTTATCGTCGATCAGTGCTTCGAGAGCAGCTATATCGTCACCGGAGGCCATGCGCACTTCGATACCCTGTTGCGGTAGCGTGTGGGCAAACAGGTTGTAGCTGCCACCGTAAAGCTGGCTGACACTAACCATATTGTCACCGGCGCGACACAGAGTCTGTATCGAGGCTGTGATTGCCGCCATACCCGAGGCCATACAGAGGCCGGCAACGCCGCCTTCCATGGCTGCAACGCGCTGCTCGAGCACATCGCAGGTCGGATTCATTATTCGTGAATAAATATTGCCCGCTTCAGCAAGGTTAAACAGATCGGCACCATGTTGTGTGTCGCGAAAACTGTAAGAGGTGGTTTGGTAGATAGGCACGGCCACTGCACGAGTGGTTGGATCATCGCTAAATCCAGCATGGATTGCCTGAGTTTCAAGTTTCATAATCTGCTTATTCCTATTGTCAGGTTTATTTTTTTAATTGTTAGGTGAAAATTTGTTGCCGTAGTTTTACCCAACTTTTACTAAACCTCAAGCTATCCATTGACCCGATTAGTAATCCACAGGGTCTGATAGGGTTGCATTTCTATTGATTGCATTCTCTGGTTACAGCTGAGCTGGCTGATCAGGTCGGTCCAGTTTTCATTGTCGATCAGATTGATATCCGAGAGATTTAAGCTCTGCACAGAGTCGCTTATATTGCTGACGCAGAAAATACTCTGCTGGCGATCAATACTCTGCCGCCAGAAACCAAACAGCTTGCTACCCAGATGCAGGGTGAACTGAGTTGCATTGGGGTGGAATGCCGATTGCTGGCGACGGATTTCAAGCAGCTCTTTAAGGCCAATAAACACCTGTGATTCATTGCTGCCTGAATCTTCTAGACGGGATTCCAGTTCAGGGTAGTCCCATTGATGGCGGTTAATCGCGCGGTTGTGACCGGCGTTTTCAACCCGCTGGTAATCATTTCTGGTGCCTACCAAACTGTGAATATAGATGCCTGGCACACCTTCCAGGGCGAGCATAATGGCATGGGCACAGATAAACCGTTGCAGCCCCCACTGGTCTGCGCCAGCCTGAGTGCCCTGCAGTGCATCGAACAGCGAAATATTAATTTCATAGGGTTTGCTTTTACCCTCGTCGACAGCACGCCAGGAGATACGCCCGCCAAATTGCTGCATGGTTTCAACCAGAGTATTTATCTCACTGTCATCCAGCAGCCCCTCGGCAGGGCGCAGACCTATACCGTCATGGGAGGCGATAAAATTAAAATAGGCGGTGCCATTGCGTGCTGGCGGCATACTCATCATCCACTGCTTAAGATAGTTGCAGTCGCCGGTGACCAATGTGTTGACTAAAAGGGGTGGCAGGGAGAAGTTATAGATCCAGTGGGCTTCATTGGCATTGCCAAAATAGGCGAGATTTTCGCGATTGGGAATATTGGTTTCGGTAACAATAATAGCGTCGCTCTGCGCCTGTTCAATCAGTGTACGCAACAGGCGAATAACTTCGTGAGTCTGGTCGAGGTTGATGCATTTAGTGCCGGGTTCCTTCCATAAAAACGCCACTGCATCGAGCCGGAAGATACGCACGCCACTGTCCAGATACTGACGGATAATACTGGCAAACTGTTTTAGCACGTCGGGATTGCGGAAGTTGAGATCGACCTGGTCATGGCTAAAGGTACACCAGACATGCTGAATACCATCGGCCGTTTCAACTTCCCGTAACAGGGGGTTGGTGCGTGGACGAACGACGGCACTGAGATCATCGTCGGGGCTGGCGGTAACAAAAAAGTCGCGACCCGGGTCGCGGCCATTTACAAAATTATCAAACCAGGGGCTGCGCGCGGAGCAGTGGTTGATAACCAGATCCGACATAAGTTTGTAGTCTGCCGCTATAGATTCAATATCCTTCCAGTCACCCAGGGATTCATTGACACTGGAGTAGTCGAGTACCGAGAAACCATCGTCCGAGGTAAAGGGGTAGAACGGCAGTATATGCACAGCGTTAATGCTGCCTTTTACCTGTTTGTCGAGAAAGTGTTTGAGGCTGTGAAGGGGCGTTTCACCCTCCTGTAAAATACTATCGCCATAGCTGATTACCAGGCAGTCACTCTCATCCCAGTGATTTATATAGCGAACCGGCTGCTCGGCGCCGGTCTGTTGCAGGCGCATAATCTCGATAAGGTCGACACTGAGATCCCGGTAATCAATACCCTCAACCGTCTCGTAGATAGCTTCAATATGGTGCTTTACGCTATTCAATAGCTGTGTATTTTTCATACTTGGACTCACTGACCGCCAAACTCAGCCGCATCGGCTTCGACAGCAGCGGTTAACTGCTCGAAAATATCGGGCACGGCACTGATAACCCGGTTCCAGCTGGGAATAAAGGGTTTTTCCATGGGGCTGTTAAAGAACACCTCGCCGGCTTTAATAATATTTTCGGCAAACATCTCAACGGCTTTTTCCTCTTCGTGAATATCCAGCGTCAGGCCGTTCATAATCGCATCATTGTGGCAGGTCTCAACTATATCCAGCGCCATGCGAAAGTACGTGGCCTTGAGAGAACGGAAAGCTTCATGGCTAAACACAACCCCCTGAGTGGCCAGTTTGCGGAACAGTGCCTTGGTGATATCAATCGACATCTTTGACAGACCATCCTGATCATTGTCATAGGATAGATCCTGATGCTTATGGTCATAGTTGTCGGCAATATCGACTTGGCAAAGCCGGTTGCTGGCAAAGTTACGATGCATCTCTGAGAGTACACCGATTTCCAAACCCCAGTCGCTGGGTATTCGCAGATCGCTCAGTACATCGCGACGGAAGGAAAACTCTCCGGCCAGCGGGTATCTAAAGCTGCCCATATAGTTGAGATAATCTGTATGGCCAACGGTTTTCTTCAGCGCGCTCAACAGGGGAGAGACTAAAAGTCGTGAGACACGACCATTGATTTTGCCATTGGCAACCCGGGCGTAGTAGCCCTTACAGAACTCATAGTTAAAGCGCGGATTGGCGACCGGGTAGATCAGTCGAGCCAGCAGTTCGCGGTCGTAGGTTGTGATATCACAGTCGTGTAAGGCCACGGATTCCGCCTTGCCCGATGCCAGAGTGTAGCCCATGCAGTACCAGACATTGCGTCCCTTACCGAGTTCTTTGGGGGCCAGTCCCAGGGCCTGAAGTTTTGCATCCAGAGCTTTTAGGCGCGGGCCATCATTCCACAGCACTCTATGATGCTGGGGCAGTTTAGAGAAAAATCCAATCGCCTCGCGATACTGCTGTTGATCGGCGCGATCCAAACCAATAATAATCTGGTTGAGATAGGGCACTTCTTTTAAATGCTCAATAATCGCGGGCAGGGCTTCACCCTGAAGTTCCGAGTACAGCGATGGCAAAATTAGTGCCATAGGTCTTGTCTTGGAAAACTCCAGAAGTTCCTGTTCCATCACACTCAGCGAACGGTTGGAGAGATTGTGTAAAGTTGTTATCACGCCATTCTGGTGGAAGTCACCCATGTTTAATTCTCTTTTTTATTAATGTTTATCGAACAATTTAATTACGATTTTTAATGCTGGATTTGCAGCCAGTCAGCTACGCCAGCGGCCCAGCCTTCGGGGCCGGTTTTTATGCTGATAGAACAGTTCTCGCTACGCGTTAATGTGGGCGGCGAATGATTATCAGACTTAATAATCAGTGCCGATGAGGCCTGTTCAAGCATTGAAATATCGTTGCCGCTATCGCCAATTGCCAGAGTCTCGCAGCTGACCTGATCTGCTTGTTGAAGGTAGAGGTTTTGCAGCTGCAACAGGGCGCGGCCCTTATCTATATCGCCGCCAATACTTAAAAACCGTCCGCCCTGCAGAATAGTTGCACCCTGGGATTGCAGCTTTTGGATAAACAGTTTTTTGCGCGCTATAGTCCCTGTCCAATGCACAGGCTCACTAAACTCTCGCTGATTGGCTAATGCCGCCATACTGCTACTCAGACCGGTTAATTCGGCAATACCTTGAACCCCTTGGTGTTTAAACACAGAGTCAAAGGTCTGGTATTCGCTGGAGAATTTATCGCAATTGTCGTGCAGTAAGCTCAACCAGGTTTTACGCAGTGGTGCGTTTTTTATGACCCAGAAATTATCAACGGCTACTGAGTTTTGCGGTTGGCTGGAGAAATAACCCTGGGGAATATAAATAGCGGCTCCATTCTCAATAACAAATGGGTGGGGGCTATTTAACTGTTTGCGCAGTGGCAACAGCTCGGCCATGGTTTTGCTGGTAATTGGAATAACCGGTATACCGAGCAGCTGCAGTTTTTCGAGCATGTCTACTGCCGGCTTAAAGCTGTAGCTGTGATGGTCGAGCAGGCTGCCATCCAGATCGGTAAATATAAGTTTTACAGGTACGCTAAAGTTTTCTGAGGACAATGCTGTGGTCATAGTTTCAAGCCTTGGCACAGAGCTTGTCTATTGCTCTCCAATGGCCGATAGCAGACTGTTGAGCGCACCGATTTGGTGCAAACGTTGTCAGGATAATTTGCTTTTTGCCCCAGGATCACCGGATAAAATTCCTTTATTTTCTATTAAAACTGCACTGTTGACAGCATTGGTGCGTCTGCACCAATAGATAACAGTGCAATGCTTGCCAGATGTTTAAATCTATAGGAATAGGTATTGCAGTAATCATGCCAAAGCGGAAATGATTGCGACTGGAGTGCTTGTTAGGAGTGGTATTAGGCGCGGGGTTTACTAATTAAATATCGACTTTTGATGAGTCCTGAACTCTACGGCGCTTTTCCAGCCCCATAGATTTAATCACTCTTTTGATTGCTGTCTCAGCGGTCGCTCTATAGCCGGTCAGCTTGCCACCGTAGATTGCCAGATAGTTTTCGCTCTCCGCAAACTGTACTTCGCGGCTGCGACTAAAGGGTGTTTTATCGCCGCTGGGCAACACGCGTAAACCAGCCCAAGCTTTAATCGGCTTATGGTTAAAGTGCGGGAAGTGATAGCGAATAACCTCGAGTAAATACTCTATCTCTTCGGGACTTGGGTTCACTTGATCCGGGTTTCCACTAAAGACTTTTTCCGTCGTACCCAGCAGAGTGCCACCTTTATAGGGCATAACAAATATTGCCCGGTGATCCTGTTGAGCTTCCAGATAAAAGCAGCGATCACTCAACTGCTCAGTGAATTCCAGATGAGTACCCTGAACCAGATCAACATCTACCATCGGTGGCGTGGGGGTAATGGTTTTGGCGACAGGATTAATCCATGGTCCGGCAGCATTGACCAGATAGCGACAGTAAATAGTTTTGCTATCACCGTTTAAATTAAGCCTAACTGAATAGCCTTTATAGGTTTTTTCTGCGCTGATAACAGTTGCCGGACAGAGCAGGGAAGCTCCATGGGACTGTGCGGAGAGAGCGACACGGCGGGTGAGTGCTCTATCGTCAGTCTGGGCATCCTGATAGGCAAAAACCGTTTCCAGATCGGCGGTGTTTAGTCCGTTGAGTTGTTTCCACTGAGCGCGCGGTAGGCGCTTAAAGCCAGCGAGGTTTTTACGTCCGGCAAGTATTCTATACAGGCTAAGACCTGCAAACAGTTGCCAAGATTTGTGCTGACTATTTTTGTAGACCGGCAGGTAGAACCAGTTTGGTTTGACGATATCACTGGCAATATTGAGCAGGATACGGCGCTCTTTAAGGCTCTCACGCACCAGACCAAATTCAAAGGACTCGAGATATCGCAGGCCGCCGTGAATTAACTTGCTTGATTTTGAGGAGGTTCCAGCGCCCCAGTCGCTCTTTTCCAGCAGAGCTACAGACAGGCCTGAGAGGGCTGCTGCCTGAGCGATGCCGGCGCCCTGAATACCACCGCCAATCACACAAATATCAAAATTTTGTTCCATCTATGCTTCCATTTCCTGTTTTGGCGGTGTCAATTTAGTCGCTGGTTTTAAATAATTATAGTTTAAATACGCTTGATATAGAGTTTAACCGCTGTTGCCAAGCAGTCCACTGATATCAAATGTCTCAAGCATAGGAATATTGCATGCGCTCAATGCTCTGGCCAGCTCAACAGTGCCTACTTCGTAGGCAACCAGCTGTGTCCTCAGCTTACTGAGGTCTGATTGCAGGGGAATAATAGCCTGATTAACAAAGGTGTATTCACCCTCAATGTCATTGACCTCAGGGCTATCAATATCCTGCCAGTTGCGCAGAACCACGCCAACCTGCGGCCAGCCCTGACTTCTGGCGCTCTGTATAATCTGGTAATCAAAGCTGATCAGTACAGCACGCTCGGCGATCGGCTGTAAAACCTCAGAGACCTTAGCCAGCATTATCTGGCGATTAAACTGCTCTATGGACTCTTCTTTGAGTTCGACAAACAGGGTTACTGCCGGGTGCTGGCGAATAATCTCAACCATTGTGTGCAGTGAAGAAATAGTCTCTTCAATAAAGTCTCTGCCAAGTCGCTGTGGCTCGTAGGCGGAGAGTTTTTCCAGTTCTTGCAGGCTTAAGTCATATACAAATCCAGTGCAGCCGCTGACTCTTTGCAGGTCGATATCGTGATAGACGATTGGCTGTTGATCGCGACTTAGCTGAATATCAATTTCGACGAAGAGGGCACCGCTTTTAATCGCCTCGGTAACGGAAAGTGCGGTGTTTTCTGGATAGCACTTCTGATAGCCGCGATGGGCGACAAGCTGCTGATTTGATAGTGGCTGAGTTTGCTGCATAGAGATGCGCTGATAGTTTGTTTAATTACAGTAACTATACGGTATGCAGAAGCCCCTTTGAAGAGAGAGGCTTTGTTCTAAATAACTAAGGGCAGGCTATTACAGCAGGCTTTTTTCCGCTGCTGAAACCGATTGCAGGATCAATGTATTGATGGTCATTGGGCCCACACCACCGGGAACAGGGTGTATAGCGGCAACTCGATCAACCAGAGGGGCCAGTTCGATATCGCCAACACCGCCAGGGATGGTAGCCGGCATCAACCACCACAGCGCCATCTTTAATCCACTCGGCTTTAATAAACTCGGGACGACCTACAGCGCCGACCAGAATATCAGCCTGCTTAATTAGCTCGTGGAAGGTTTTGTGTTTTTGAGTGACAGATGGTCACTGTTGCATTGGCATTTAACAGCATCAGCGACATTGGCTTGCCGAGAATAGGGCTGCGACCAACCACAACGGCATGCTTGCCTGACATTTCAATATTGTAGCCTTCGAGAATGCGCATAATGCCCTGAGGTGTTGCGGAGCCATAGGCTTCTTCATTCATGGCCATACGCCCAAAGCCGAGACAGGTACACCGTCGACATCTTTTGCCAGGGCAATAGCATCGAAACAGGCGCGCTCATCAATCTGTGCAGGCACGGGGTGCTGTAACAGAATGCCGTGACAGTTGGGTTGCTGTTGAGCTCTGCAATCTTTTCCAGCAAGCTGTTCGGTGCTGGTCTCTTCGGCCATCTCTACTGCGATAGAGTCCATGCCAACACGCTTACAGGCATTCTGCTTCATCTTTACATAGGTTGCCGAGGCAGGATCGCCGCCGACCAGAATAGTTGCCAGTATAGGCGCCTGACCATTGTTCTCTTTAAGGCGGCAACGCGTTGGATAGTTCAGCTTCGGTTTGCGCGGCCAGCGTTTTGCCATCAAGAATCAGTGCAGACATGTTTATACCTGTTTAATTCAGTTTAATTAAAAGCGGCGACAAAATAGGCGAAGGCTCGTCTAAAGCAACCTTTTTTAGACATATAGAATATTTTAATAGTAATGTGCAAAACAGGGAGTGTCTGGAAAGAGTACAACGAAAATGGGGTGGACGACGGGGATTGAACCCGCGACCACCGGAATCACAATCCGGGGCTCTACCAACTGAGCTACGTCCACCATTGAGAACGTGACATACATGTGGGCCCATCTGATAAAGATGGTGCGCCCGGCAGGATTCGAACCTGCGACCCACGGCTTAGAAGGCCGTTGCTCTATCCAGCTGAGCTACGGGCGCATATTACAAGCCGGAAAGTGGTCGGGGATGAGGGATTCGAACCCCCGACATCCTGCTCCCAAAGCAGGCGCGCTACCAGACTGCGCTAATCCCCGAATGTCTTACCATGCGGTCTCTTTCGAGAGCGCGCATAATACTGACCATCCCTGATTGCGTCAATGCGAAATTAACATCTTGGCGAGTTTTTTCACTATTAATGCGCTCAGGGATAAACTGATACTTTGAAACCCTGTATTCAACCCACATCTACTGACATACTGCAGCGAATTATTCCCTATTAACTTTCTATATGATTGAGATCACCAGCCACTGTCCACTGTGCCTTTCTGCTGATACAGCGCATTTTAGCCGCGATCAGCTTCGCGATTACCTGCGTTGCGAGCACTGTAAGCTGGTTTTTGTACCTCAGACAGTTTCATCTCAGCTCTGCGGATGAGCAGGCCCAGTACGATCTTCATGAAAATAACCCCGATGATAGTGGCTATCGAACGTTTCTTAGTCGTTTGGCCGATCCATTACTGGAGCGACTGCCAGCCAATGCCCAGGGACTAGATTTTGGCTGTGGCCCAGGTCCCTGTCTTTCGGCCATGCTCGAAGAGCAGGGCCATTCTGTTGCTCTCTATGATCTCTACTATGCGGATAATAGAGAACTACTTACTGTTGACGCTGATTATGACTTTATTACCGCGACAGAGGTGATTGAGCATCTCTCTCAGCCAATGGACGAGTTGCGGCGGCTGTGGAGATTGCTAAAGCCAGGCGGTTATCTAGGACTGATGACCAAGCTGGTGGCTGATGCGGATAAATTTGCTAACTGGCACTATAAAACCGACCCGACCCATATCAGTTTTTTCTCTGTGCAGACCTTTGAATATCTTAGCCAGCAGTGGGACAGTTCAGCAGAGATTATTGGCGCCGATGTAATTATTTTTCGCAAGCCGCTATAACTGAATCCCGGGCATGAATAAAAGCCTGCACTGAGCGGCTTATATCCTCTGGCGTTGTCACCCAGGAACAGACGCTGATACGGATAACTTTTTTACCCTTCCACACTGAACCGCCAACCCAGCATTCACCGGATTTTTGAATAGCTTCCATAATAGACTGGTTGGTAGCCTCGTCGCTGGATGCTGAGACAATCACCTGGTTAAACACCACATCATTAAGAATCTCAAAGCCGGCATCATTAAGTTGCTCGGAAAATTCTCTGGCACGCTGATGCATACCAACCACAAGCTCATCGACACCGCTACGACCGAGATATTTTAGTGCAGCCCATAACTCAATAGCTCTGGCACGACGGGACATCTCCGGTGTGTAGAGCATACCGTCACGGCTATCGCTATAACTGGATGTCAGGTAGGCGCCAGTGGCTTGCAGCGCGGTTACCAGTGCCTCTTTATCGCGACAGAGTAAGATGCCACTGTCGTAGGGTGTGTTTAGGGTTTTATGGCCATCCACAGACCAGGAGTGGGCTTTTTCCATACCTGCGGTCAGATGTTTTAGCTGCACGGTGCCACCAGCCCATAGACCAAAGGCACCGTCGATATGTACCCAGGCATCGACGGCATTAGCGTTAGCACAGATTGCCTCAAAGGGATCAAAGGAACCGGAGTTAACATTGCCGGCCTGAAGCAAAACAATGCAGCTGCTATCTAGTGTTGGCATCTGTTGGGGAATAATGCGCCCCTGATCATCGGCATCAACCCATTCAATATTATCCAGCCCAAAGCCGAGCAGGGCGATGGCTTTAATTACTGCGCCATGGGTTTGGCGACCGGCAATAATACGAATCGGCGGCGCGCCGTTATGGCCCTGTTGATTAAAGTCCCAATTATGGTTCTGATAGATGCGATAGCGGGCTGCCGCCAGGCCACAGAAAATTGCTGAGGAAGTACCGCTGACAAATCCGGCTACCGTGTTTTCGGGCAGGTCGAGTAATTGTTTTAGCCACTGTTCGCAGACCTCCTCGAGCTTTGCCGTAATTGGCGACATAACTTGCAGGGCAGAATTTTGATCCCAGAAATCGGTGAGCCATTTGGTGGCCAGGGTAACCGGCAGAATACCGCCATTTACAAATCCAAAGTAGCGGCCACCCGTTTGCGCCACTGAGGCAGGGGAGCCATATCGGTGTAACTGCTCAAGAATTGCTTTGGCATCACCAGTGTTTGCAGGCAACTCTTCGGCAAACATATCCAGCTCTTCAATCGCTTTTGCGGAGGGAAATACATTGCGTTGCAAAGCTTCGTCGGCATAGTCAAAGGCGTAACCCTGTGCCTGTTTAAAAAGCTCTTTAAGCTGTTGCTCTCGCTGCATTTTTTCACGCAAAGTCATAGTGATTTATCCATAGATAAAAGTAGAAACGCTCAGTCGCAGTTAAACATAGACTATGCTTTTAACCAAGATAGAATATCAGCCTCTTACTCAACGACCAACAAGGAAATAGACCGCTATGTATCAGGGAAAAACACTGAGTCTTAAAAAGATTGAAAACGATTTTGCGGAGCTAAACTTTGATAACCAGAGTGGCTCGGTTAATAAATTCAATCAGCAGACACTTGCTGAATTACGCGAGGCGGTTGATCTCCTTAAGGCTAGTGACCATATTCAAGGCGTGCTGTTAACCAGTAGTAAATCGGTATTTGTGGTCGGTGCAGATATCACCGAATTTAAGCAGATGTTTGCCTCCAGCAAAGAGGTTTTTATTCAGGCATCACAGATTGTAAATGGCTTGTTTTCGGAGATTGAAGATCTACCTTTCCCTTCAGTGGCGGCTATAAATGGCTTCGCGCTGGGCGGTGGCTTTGAAATCTGTATGGCATGTGACTACCGAGTTATCTCTTCAAAAGCCGCTGTTGGATTGCCGGAAACCAATCTGGGTATTCTTCCCGGCTGGGGCGGTTCAGTTCGCTTGCCGAGGCTTGCGGGTATGTTTGCGGGAATTCACTGGATTGCCTCTGGCGAGCAACAAAAGCCGCAGATGGCATTGAGTGCCGGTGCTGTTGATGCAGTAGTCGAACCAGAGGAACTGCGCGCTGAGTCGTTAAAGATGCTCGCTGAGCTGGCTGATGGCAGTCGCGACTATCAGGCTCGTCGAGTACAGAAGACTTCTCCAATTGAGCTCTCTGAAGAAGAGTTGAAAGCTACGGCAGAAAACTTTTCCGCTGCAATTGTCGGCAAGGTAGGTAACTATTTTCCAGCGCCCTTAAAGGCGGTTGAGCTGATTACCAGTGCAGCGACACTGGGTCGTGACGAGGCAATTAAGCTTGAGAACGAAGCTTTCTATGAAATGTCCAGAACACCTCAGGCCCGTGCTCTGGTAGGTCTGTTTTTAAGCGATCAGTATATTGTTAAGTTAGCCAAGAATCGCAGTCGCGCTCTGGCCGATAAGTTTATCCCGGTAAAAACTCCCAGCGTGATTGGCGCCGGTATTATGGGCGGCGGTATCGCCTATCAAAATGCCATCAGGGGCTTACCGGTGGTGATGAAAGATATTAATCAGGATGCTTTGGATCTGGGCATTAAAGAGGCCAGTAAGTTACTGGGTAAGCGCGTTTCCCGCGGTAAATTAAGCGAAGACAAAGCTGCGCAGATTCTCGGCGCAATTACGCCAACGCTCGACGATAAGGCACTTGCTCAATGCGATATGGTTGTTGAGGCGGTAGTTGAATTAGAGACTGTTAAGAAGCAGGTATTACCGGCGGTGGAATCTCTGGTTGCCGACAGTGCCTTTATTACCTCAAATACTTCGACGATCTCAATTAATCGACTGGCTGAATCACTGCAGCGACCGGAAAATTTCTGCGGTATGCACTTCTTTAATCCGGTGCACGCTATGCCTTTAGTGGAGATTATTCGCGGTGAGAAAACCTCTGATGAAACCATAGCCGCTGTTAGTGCCTATGCGCTGGCGCTGGGTAAGAAAGCCTATTGTGGTTAATGACTGCCCGGGATTTTTAGTTAACCGAGTGCTATTCGCGCTGCTATCTGGTCTTGAAATGATGCTTGCTGAGGGTGCTGATTTCCAGCAGATCGATAAGGTTATGGAAGCCTGGGGTCTACCTATGGGGCCGGCCTATCTAATGGATGTGGTGGGTATAGATACCATTAATCACTGTTACCCAGTACTGACCAATGGCTTGCCTGAGCGCTTTAGTAAGGGCGATAACTGGCCTACAGATATTATTTTTAATGCTGGCCGTCTGGGTCAGAAAAATGGTCTTGGCTTTTATAAGTACGAGCTCAATGAAAAGGGTAAACCTGCCAAGCTGGTTGATCCAGATGTTGTTGCAATGTTTGAGTCACAATTTGGCGCAGCAAAGATGCTTGATAAGCAGGAGATTACTGATCGCTTGATGCTGTCTATGGCGATGGAGATGGTTCACTGTTTGGAGGAGGGCATTGTTGCCTCACCAGCAGAGGCAGATATGTCGTTAATCTATGGTGTTGGTTTCCCTGTTTTCCACGGTGGTATCTGTCGTTGGATGGATGAGCAGGGGTTGGATTCGATTGTCGAGCGCGCTGATCAATACACTCAGCTAAGTGAACTCTATCGCCCAACAGAAAAACTTCGTCAAATGGCCGCTAATAGGGAGTCGTTTTACTCTTAGTTTGGAGGTCATAATCCGGGATACCTAATATCGTCGCAAGGTTATAGCTGCTTTTGTATTAGGGTTTTATTTTTCTTAAGGTGTATTGCGATAATTCCAATAGTCCCTGGCTCTTCCTTTGAGATCAGTCAGGGCCCGCTTATGGTTTTTTAATTTCCAGGTTAAGAGAGCACTTGTCTGAGCGCAAGCGAGTTGTGCGAACGCTGGAAATTAGAAAACTATGGGACCGATCTCAAAGGAAGAGCCTGGGTTTATTGCACTCCAATACTCAGAGCGCGAACAAAGAGTCACTTGAAAGAAGCCTTTAGCAAGAAAAGCCTTTAGCAGGAAAAGAAGCCTTTAGCAGGAAAACGAGTACTAACCAGCGACAGGTCTTTCAGGCGTTCCCTGCATAAACGGCCCATCGACACAGATACGCTTACCATCTGGCGAAGCACAGGCACCACAGATACCCACACCGCATTTGGTTAGGTAATCAATCGCACTAAAGATCTGCTCGTCTTTACAGAATTCCCTCTGAACCGCCGCTGCAGCGTGCACCATAGGAGAGGGGCCGCAGTTGTAGAACACCAGGTTATCCAGCTCAGCCTGCGACATCTCCTCAAGACGACTGCGCAGAAGCTCAGTAACAAAGCCTTTAAAGCCCTCACTGCCATCATCGGTGGCAACATGAACATCAGCAATTTTTTTGCACTCTTCAAGATAGTAGAGACGCTCAGCAGTACGTGCACCGGTAAAGACTTCCGCATTGCCAAAGTCTCTTGCCAGCTGGTAGACAGCCGCCAAACCAGTACCGCCAGCAACAGCCATAATCTTGGCATCTTCCGGTGGTGCTGCGGGAATACCATGGGGACCGCGAACATAGACTTCTGAGCCCACTGGTAGGTCCATCATTGCATGGGTAAAGGTACCCACATCGATAACCGCCAGTTGGAAAGGATCATCGGAGAGGGCAGAGAAAGGTTTTTCACCCAGCCCTGGCACCCAAAGGAAGACAAATTCACCGGCCTGAATATTGATCTTGCGATCAAAGGTCAGTACGCAGATATCCTCACATACACGCTTATTTTCAACCAGAATCACTGGCTCAAAGTCCATATCTATATCGTAGCGAATATGGGCCTCGGCCTTATTGGAATCAAAACAGATATCCGATTCAAGCTGGCTAAAGTAGCTTTCCATATCATCGGTCGTCATACCGGTAAGAGCAGAACCTACGCCGACAATGGTTGAGCCTGCGGTCATAAACTCTCGGACATCTGCAGCACTGCTAACACCGCCACAGCCAATAATAGGCAGATCCGTAGCGGCGGCAATTTCACGCACACATTTAAGGGCAATAGGAAGTACGCCTTTACCGGACATACCACCGGCACCATTACTTAAAACCGGGTGGCCGTGAGAAGAGGTATAGCCTGGCCCAACAGTGTTAATCGCGCAGAGTGCATCTGCACCACCAGCGGCGGCGGCCTCGGCAATCTCGGCAATATTTGGTGTGTTGGGGGTCAGTTTAGGGATTACAGGAATATCGACAACGGCTTTTACCGCAGCCGTAACTTCCCGAACAAGCTCAGGATCCTGGCCCATAGCCATGCCATAACCCTTGGCATGAGGGCAGGAGAGGTTTAACTCGAGGCCATTGGCAACCGGAGCCATAATTTTTGCCACTTCGACAAACTCTTCAACACTGCCACCAAAGATCGAAACCAGTAAGAAGCGATCTTCCGGGATGCGCAGCTTTGACATTGCCTCGGCTGCTGCTTGAGCGCCGGGATTGGTCAGGCCTACTGCGTTGACAAAAGAACCGGGCGCATATTGGCTGTAGACCGGCTCGCGGTTACCAGCACGCACCTCTGGTCCAACACTCTTGGTGGTCAGTACGCCAACCTGAGGCATATGATCAAATACATACTGAATAATCGAGGTGGCAGTAGTGACAATTCCCGAGGGAACTGTAAATGGGCCGGAGAGGGTCTTACCGAGAAATTCTGTTTTCAAGTGAGCTCACTTTTACTGGCTGTATTGAGTGTTTATTTTCTGCCGGCAATTATACCCACTTATGAGAATATTTCTGCTGTGAATTTTAACTATTAAAGGTACTAAAATTACAGGCAAAAAAAAGGGCAGAGTTGGGAATCTGCCCGAAACAAAAGGAACTGCAAAATGGTTAGAACTGGTTCATGGTGTTGTCTTTGCCCGAGGCTTTAAGCGCAGCTTCACCGGCAAAGTACTCCTTGTGGTCATCACCCATATCTGAGCCGGCCATATTCTGGTGCTTAACACAGGCAATCCCCTGACGTATTTCCTTGCGCTGGACACCGGCAACATAGCCAAGCATTGCCTGCTCACCAAAGTATTCCTTGGCCAGATTATCGGTAGATAGAGCTGCGGTATGGTAGGTGGGCAGGGTGATAAGATGGTGGAAGATACCCGCATCTCTGGCTGCGTCAGCTTGGAATGTACGAATCTTATTATCAGCCTCCGTGGCAAGTTCTGACTGGTCATAGCTGATATTCATCAGATCCGCGCGATCATAGGCGGATAGATCCTTGCCCGCTTCCTGCCATGCGTCAAATATCTGCTGGCGGAAGTTGAGCGTCCAGTTAAACGACGGTGAATTGTTGTAGACCAGCTTGGCATTGGGGACCGCCTTGCGAATCGTATCAACCATTGCGCCGATCTGGCCGATATGGGGCTTTTCGGTTTCGATCCAGATCATATCTGCACCATTTTGCAGGCTGGTAATACAGTCGAGTACGCAGCGTGCTTCACCGGTTCCCTTTTTAAATTGATAGAGATTACTCGGCAGGCGCTTGGGTCTTACCAGCTTACCATTCTGCTTAATCACCACATCGCCACTCTTAAGGTCATCGATAGAGACTTCTTCGGCATCGAGGAAGGCATTGTATTGATCTCCAAGATCACCGGGCTCACGAGTGACGGCGATCTGCTTGGTCAGGCCTGCACCCAAGGAGTCTGTCCGCGCAACGATAACGCCATTATCAATACCCAGCTCAAGGAATGCGTAGCGAACCGCATTTATCTTGGCCAAAAAGTCTTCGTGAGGAACAGTGACCTTGCCATCCTGATGGCCGCACTGTTTTTCATCGGAGACCTGATTTTCGATCTGGATACAGCAGGCACCAGCTTCAATCATCTGCTTGGCCATAAGGTAGGTCGCTTCTGCATTGCCAAAGCCGGCATCAATATCAGCAATAATCGGTACTACATGAGTACCAACATTATCGATCTGCGTTTGAATAGAAGCTTTACTCTCACCTTCAGCCGCATCCAGCTGGCGGAACAGATCACCCAATTCACGTGCATCTGCCTGTCGTAGGAAGGTATAGAGCTCGGCTATCAATGAAGCAACGGCGGTCTTCTCATGCATTGACTGATCCGGTAGGGGGCCAAACTCTGAGCGCAGGGCAGCAATCATCCAGCCAGACAGATAGAGATATTTTTTCTTGGTAGTGCCGAAATGCTTTTTAATGGAAATCAGCTTCTGCTGGCCGATAAAACCGTGCCAGCAACCCAGTGACTGAGTGTATGCAGCGGGATCGGCATCGTACTCTTGCATATCCGCACGCATAATATTGGCAGTGTATTTGGCTATATCGAGACCGGTTTTAAATCTGTTCTGAAGTCGCATACGTGCGACAGATTCCGGGTTAATAGCGCTCCAGGCACCAGACTGCTGATCCTGCAATGCAGCTACTGCTGCAATATCATTTGAAAAACTAGACATCAAAACTCCCTGTGTTGATTGATTAATTTCCTATTGGTGGCCTAAGTCTAGTAACCGTGCCATAATTTATCTAGTTGATGGTTTTTATCTCGAGTATTTTTTATATGAATATATCAAAGATTGATTTAAATCTTCTGGTCTATCTGGATGTGCTGTTGCGTGAGCGCAATGTTACCCGCGCTGCAGAAGAGCTGGGTATAAGCCAGCCGGCAATGTCGAACAGCTTAAGGCGCTTGCGGATTCTTTTCGATGATCCGGTACTGGTACGTACCAGTGATGGTATGACCCCCACAGATAGAGCCCTTGAGTTACAGCCACTGGTACGCGATGTACTGGCTGCAGCAGAATTAGCCGTGCTGCCTAAAACAGTCTTTGACCCAACAGAGTCTGAGCGTATCTTCCGTATTATGGCCAGTGACTATACCGAGGCGACTCTGTTACCGAAACTGTTGCAGCGCCTAAGCGTCGAGGCTCCAACGGTTCGTCTGGATATTATGACCCCCAGTGATGTTAGCTTTCACGATGTTGAGCGCGGCAAAGTGGATCTGGTAATCAATCGCTTTGACTCTCTACCGCAATCTTTTCATCAGGTTCATCTCTGGGACGATAGTTTTTCCTGTGTGCTGAGAGCGGATAATCCAGTGATCAGTAACTGGAACCTTGAATCCTATCTGGCCGCAAAACATGTCTGGGTTAGCAAGACCGGTATGGGTGTCGGGGTTGGTATGTCCACGGATGATGTACAGCGTCTTGGCTGGGTCGATGAGGCGCTGGCCAAGATGGGCGCACAGCGGGTTATTACCTTGTTTACCCGACATTACCAGGCCGCGCTGCTATTGGCCGAGCACAATGATCTGGTGGTGACCATTCCTACTCTGGCTGCCAATTCCATGCTGGAAAATCCCCATGTGGCGATTCTTGAGCCGCCATTTGAGATACCCCGTATGCGCTTGAAGATGGTTTGGAGTCCGCTGTTACAGCATGATCCTGGCCATAGCTGGATGCGCAAACTGATTAAGTCAGTTTCCGAGGAGATAGCGGCTTAGGGTAGCCGTTGTAAAAGCATCATTCGATCGCTGAATAACAAAGATCAAACCCATAGATTGGGAAAATTATACTGAGCCATCTAAGCTACTGATTAATTCTAATCGATTAGACCTTTTTTCATGGAGAACATGTAGTGAGCGAGCGCGTAGAGCAGTCTAACCTTCGGGTTGCCAAACCAATTTATAATCTGGTCACAGAGCAAATAATTCCCGGGACTAATATAGATCCACAGCAGTTCTGGGAGGGTTTTGCTGCGATTATCCAAGACCTAGCGCCGGTCAATCGCCAGCTGCTTGTGATACGCGAAGACTTACAGGCCAAGATCGACGCCTGGCACCGCGAAAACCCCGCACCTTTTGACTTCTCCAGTTATAAGAGCTTTCTTAAAGATATCGACTATCTGGTACCAGAGGTCGATGATTTCAGCATAACATCTGAGAATGTAGACCCTGAGGTCGCCCTGCAGGCCGGGCCGCAGTTAGTGGTGCCGATTATGAATGCCAGGTTTGCCCTCAATGCGGTAAATGCTCGCTGGGGCAGTCTCTACGATGCGCTGTATGGCAATGATGTAATTCCGGAGGCTGATGGCGCCAATAAAACTGCTGGTTACAATCCAGTGCGCGGGCAAAAGGTGATTGATTATGGCCGTGCCTTCCTCGATCAAGCGGTTCCACTAAATGGCGCCTCCCACAGTTATGCCAGCGCCTATAAGGTGGTGGATGATCAATTAGAGATTACTGATACGAATGGTGGTCAGCTACAGCTGGTAATGCCAGAGCAGTTTATCGGTTATATTGGAAACCCAGACTTCCCAAGGTCTATCCTATTGCAAAACAATAGGTTACATATAGAAATTCAAGTAGATTCTAGTAGTGCCATCGGTGCAACTGACAGTGCTGGTATCAAGGATATAGTGCTTGAATCGGCGCTGACTACGATTATGGATTGCGAGGACTCGGTTGCCGCCGTGGATGCTGAGGATAAAGCACTGGCCTATAGCAACTGGTTGGGCCTCAATAAGGGCACATTAGAAGAGACCGTAGTACGCGGTGATAACAGCTTTGTGCGGCGTATGAATCCCGACCGCCAATACACTGCAGCCAGTGGTGGTCAGCTGTCCCTGAAGGGTCGCAGCCTGATGTTTATTCGCAATGTAGGCCATTTGATGACCAACCCGGCGATTCTCGACGCTCAGGGCAATGAGATTCCTGAGGGCATTATGGACGGGGTTATTACCAGCCTAATTGCGCTCCACGACCTTAACGGGAAACAGGCCCTTAGCAATTCCGAGGCTGGCAGTATTTATATTGTGAAGCCAAAGATGCATGGCCCGGATGAAGTGGCCTTTACCAATACGCTGTTCGGCCGTATTGAAGACCTGCTCAAGCTGCGACGCCATACTATTAAAGTCGGCATTATGGATGAAGAGCGCCGCACCTCGGTTAACTTAAAAGCTTGCATACAGGCAGCAAAAGGCCGTGTGGTGTTTATCAATACTGGATTTCTCGATCGCACTGGTGATGAAATTCATACCAGTATGCTGGCCGGGCCATTTGCCCTTAAAGGGGATTTGAAAACCATGGCCTGGATTGCTGCCTACGAAGATCAAAATGTCGATATTGGTCTTGCCTGTGGCCTTAAAGGCAGGGCGCAAATCGGCAAGGGCATGTGGCCTGTACCCGATAATATGGCGGATATGATGGCGACTAAAATTGCCCACCCAAAAGCCGGTGCCAATACCGCTTGGGTACCTTCGCCAACAGCTGCCACCCTGCATGCTATTCATTACCATCAGGTTGATGTGGCGGCAATGCAGAGCCAGATAGCCCAGCGCAGCCCAGCGAATCTCGACGATATTCTGACTATTCCATTATTGGGCGACAACCAACTTAGCGCAGAACAGATTCAGCTGGAGCTGGACAATAATACCCAGGGGCTACTGGGTTATGTGGTGCGCTGGGTAGAGCAGGGGATTGGTTGCTCTAAGGTCCCGGATATTAATAATGTCGGCTTGATGGAGGATCGTGCGACTCTGCGCATTTCCAGTCAGCATATAGCCAATTGGTTGCAGCATGGGATCACAGACAGGGCGCAGGTTATGCAGACCCTTAAGCGTATGGCAGCTGTAGTTGATGGGCAAAATGCCGCTGATCCGAATTACTCGGCAATGAGCCCCGACTTCGATAACAGTATTGCGTTCAGCGCTGCTTGCGGTCTTATCTTTAAGGGCACAGCCCAACCCAGCGGCTATACCGAACCTCTACTTCATCAGTATCGACAGCTGGTTAAAGCGCGCCACTAAAAACAGCTGATATTTTGCCTTGCCAGATTCATATAGATGGTCAAGAATAACTATTAATCGACTTGATAGTAGCCCTTGTATGAAACAGTTATTGGTTATCAGTATTCTTTTCTCTTTCAGCATTCAGAGTCTCTGTTTCGCTGAACCCGCTCAGGTGGTTAAGTTAGATCCGCTCGCGCGATTTCATCCCGTTATTGCAGAAAAAGGCGTAACCGTCTCTCAGGAAGCGATTGCCAGTCAGGTTGGCACGGATATTCTTGCTGCTGGCGGCAATGCGGTTGATGCTGCAGTGGCAACCGGTTTTGCGCTGGCAGTTACCCTACCCAGAGCCGGCAATATCGGCGGCGGAGGCTTTATGCTGGTGCATCTGGCTGCAGAGAATAAAACCATTGCTATCGACTACCGTGAAATGGCACCTGCGGCAGCTTCACGGAATATGTTTCTCGATGCTGAGGGCGATGTTGATCGCGTTAAAGCCCGTCATTCTGTGCACTCTTCAGGCGTACCGGGAACTGTTGCCGGCATGATCTACGCCCTTGAAAACTACGGCACTATGAGCCTTAAGCAGGTAATCAAACCGGCAATTGAACTGGCTCGTAAAGGGTTTCCCGTCAGCCGTAGTCTGGCCAGCTCACTGGTGCGCTACAGTGATTATCTTGGCAGTGATCCAGCATCGAGTAATTATTTTTACAGAGCTGACGGCGAGTTTTATCAGGCTGGTGAGATGCTTGTGCAAAAGGATCTGGCAGCCACCTTAAAGCGTATTTCGAAAAACGGCAGGGATGGTTTTTACACCGGTAAAACCGCCGACCTATTGATCGCACAGATGCGTCGCAATGCGGGAATTATCAGCTACGAGGATCTGCTCAACTATCGGGTTGTCGAGCGCCAGCCGGTCTGTGGCGACTACCGTAGCAACCGAGTCTGCGCTATGCCGCCGCCATCTTCTGGCGGTGTTCATTTAATTCAGATGTTAAATATTCTCGAGGGCTGGGATTTATATGCACTGGGGCATAACAGTGCCGCCTACCTGCACCGTCTGGTTGAATCCATGCGCCGTGCCTATGCGGATCGCAGTCTGCATCTGGGTGATCCGGATTTCTATGCAGTTCCCGCCAAGCAGTTAATGGATAAGCGCTATGCGGCTGAGTTGCGTGAACAGATTGATCTGGCTGAAGCCAGTCGCTCTAAAGATATCAAGCCAATGCCAGCCAGGCTTATTACAGAAAGCCCAGAGACAACCCATTATGCAACCTGGGATCGCTGGGGCAATGTGGTCAGCAATACCTACACCATTAACTTTTCCTATGGCAGTGGTATCTCGGTCGCCGGCGCTGGATTCCTGCTTAACAATGAGATGGATGACTTTTCTTCCAAGCCAGGTTCAGCCAATGGCTATGGGCTGATCGGTGGCGAAGCCAATTCGATTGAGCCGGGCAAACGGCCGCTGTCATCTATGACCCCAACCATTGTCTTTGACCAGCAGGGCGAGCCAATGATAGCTACTGGCAGTCCCGGCGGCAGCACGATTATTACCGTGGTTTTGCAGATGCTGTTAAATGTGGTTGATTTTGATATGGGCATAGCTGAGGCCACTGCTGCACCGCGAATTCATCATCAGTGGCTGCCGGATACACTTAGATATGAACGTGGTATCTCTGCTGATACGCTAAATATACTCACCGAAATGGGCCATATTCTTGGCGACAAACCGGTGCGTCTGGGCGTTAGCCAAAGTATCAGTAGTGATCAGAATAAAATTAAATATGCGGCATCAGATCCGCGCAGGGAAGGGGCGGCAGCTATTCCGGAATAGCTTGCCGCTAGTCTTTTTCGCCGTTGGTAAACGAGGTGCCATCCTCTAAAACCGCTTTTCGCGTTTCCTCAGTCATACCGACTAAATCTGGATATTTTGGCATCGTCATATACTGAGCAAACCATTCGCCAAGGATCTTTTCGTTATCCAGAGTGTCTTTTAACAGTTTTCGAACACTGGCAAGATGAGCCGCAGATATATTCTGGTTGGCCATCGACGGTGTTAATGGCGGATCTGTAAGATGGTTGGGCAGGGCAATGCCGCTTAAAAGTTCGGTAGCCAAATCATCAAGCATTTCACTAACAGCCGGTGCCCGGAAACCCACAGAAAAAGTCGTGCACTCGCCAATTGCCACACCGTGATGGGCAACTTTTGGTGGCAGGTAGAGCATATCGCCTGGTTCAAGCACCCATTCATCGACAGGGTCGAAGTTCTGGAGAATCTTTAGCTCTGTATTAGGTACGAACGGGCAATCGGCATCACTCTCTGCACCAATCTGCCAGCGGCGTTTGCCAGCACCCTGCAGTAAAAATACATCGTAATAATCGAAGTGTGGGCCGACACTGCCACCATCAGCGGCATAGCTGACCATAATGTCATCCATGCGCCACTTCGGCAGGAAATCAAATTTGCTGAGTATTTCAGCGACTTCCGGAACCCATAGATCAACGGCCTGAACTAACAGCGTCCACTTGTCGGCGGGAAGTTTGGCAAAGGTTTCCTCGGTGAAAGGGCCGCACTGCAGCTGCCAGTCGCGCTCGATAACAATCCGCGATTCGACCTCTTCTTCAAGCGCCATACCGGCAAGTTCATCGGCATCAATTGGCGGCTCAAAGTCAGCGATAGCATTGCGCACCAGCAGCGGTTTCTTCTGCCAGTATTCGGCGAGAAACTGCTCTCTGGAGATATCGCCTAAGATGGAGGGGACAACAGTCGCTCATCTTAGATATTTTTTGCCTGCTGAACTGCATTGCCAATATAGGAACCTGGAGTCATTGCCTTAAGCTCGGTCTTTGCCGACTCGGGCATATCCAGGGTATCGATAAACGTTTGAATGGTCTGCTGATCCATAACATTGCCGCGAGTCAGAGCCTTAAGCTTTTCGTAGGGCTCTTCAATACCGTAGCGACGCATCACTGTCTGGATTGGCTCGGCAAGAACTTCCCAGCTGGCATCGAGATCAGCATTGAGCTTTTCGCTATTAAGCTGCAATTTACCCATGCCTTTGTTAAGAGAGGCGTAGGCGATTAAAGAGTAGCCAAGGCCAACACCCATATTGCGCAGAACTGTGGAATCAGTCAGGTCACGCTGCCAGCGTGAGACGGGCAGCTTAGTAGCCAGATGACCAAACAGAGCATTGGCCAAACCCATATTGCCCTCGGCATTTTCGAAATCAATTGGATTGACTTTGTGCGGCATGGTTGAGGAGCCAACTTCACCGGCGATAGTCTTCTGCTTAAAGTAACCAACAGAAATATAGCCCCAGATATCTCGGGCATAGTCGATCAATATAGTGTTGGCGCGAGCCATGCCATCGAACAGTTCGGCCATATAGTCATGGGGTTCGATCTGCGTGGTGTAGGGGTTGTAGGTCAGCCCCAGTTGGCTGATAAACTGCTGCGCATTGTCCTGCCAGTCAATATCGCCGTAAGCGGAGATATGCGCGTTGTAATTGCCCACGGCACCATTGATCTTGCCGAGTAGCGGCACTGCGCTTATCTGGTCTATCTGGCGCTGTAATCTATAGGCTACGTTAGCCATTTCCTTGCCGACAGTGGTCGGTGATGCAGTCTGACCATGGGTGCGGCTGAGCATTGGCGCATCGGCAAACTCTCTGCCCATAGCTGCCAGATTGTCTGCGATTGACTGCAGCGTAGGGATAACGATCTGGTCGCGGCCCTCTTTAAGCATTAGTCCGTGGGAGAGATTATTAATATCTTCCGAGGTGCAGGCAAAGTGGATAAATTCACTGACTGCATTGAGCTCGGCATTATCGGCAATGGTTTCTTTAAGCAGATACTCAACCGCTTTTACATCGTGGTTGGTGGTGCTTTCAATCTCTTTAACCCGCAGCGCCTGCTCGACAGTAAAGTTGTCGACCAGCTGATTAAGAATGGCATTAGCTTCATCGCTAAAGGGGGCCACTTCACTAACACCCGGATGATTGGCCAGATGCTGTAACCAGCGAACCTCAACCAACACTCGATAGCGGATCAGGCCATATTCACTGAAGACAGTTCGAAGCTGCTCGGTTTTGCTTCCATAGCGGCCATCAATAGGCGAAACAGCGGTGAGAGAGGAGAGTGGGAGATTGTTCATTGCTATTCCAAATGCGGTCATTAATTAAGCCGCACATGATAACGGAAAGCGTTGCAGGTTTCAGCCGCTTTAGCTTTTTATATAAGACGTTAAATAAGCTTGGAAATAAGTATTTGTCTTAGTCTTTTAAGGCGGCGATCAGCGCCTTGCGATAGAACAGCAGATGGTACTTTTTGCCACCTAACTGACGCCATAGAACCGCACTTCGCACAGCTGAAAACAGCAGACAGCGGATACGTTCGGCAACATTGCCTTGCTGCAGGTAGATGGCACTGCCTTTGACCTGAATGCGCTGGCGCAATTTGCTGATGCTCTGCTGGTAGAGAGAGGCGAGGTTGGCAAATACATTGTCGTGAACCAGAGTAAAGTGCTGTGCCTGTCGATTGGCGTTCTCTATGCCCGTGGCAACAGTCTCGAGCATTTCCGGTCGACTGCTGAGCTGACGTTCGATACTTAGCACTGACAGCGCATAACCGAGTGTATGCACGGAAAAGGTTTGGGTTTTCTTGCGCTCACCGAGCAATATTGTAATGGCTTCTACACCGGTCTGTAGGTTGTCGGCTGGGCCGTAGATATCCTCGATGGAGCTGGGGTTCTGGTTAAGCAGGGCAGCCATACTCAACTTTACTTCTTCGGTTGGCGCCTCACCGCTATTGGCCAGCTGGTCGACAAGATGGCAGGCTTGAAAAATAGCCGCTAGCGCCAGTGCCTGTTCGCGAGTTGGTTTTTTAAACATCAGCACTCTCATTATTCCATTAGTGCTATCAATAGTTCCGCCACCAAGGCAGTGATCATCCTGATAAAACA
Organism: uncultured Pseudomonadales bacterium; assembly: GCA_943788895.1. Lineage (GTDB taxonomy): Bacteria > Pseudomonadota > Gammaproteobacteria > Pseudomonadales > Porticoccaceae > HTCC2207. Next base: position 188,200 of record CALSRZ010000004.1, read on the forward strand.
CCACTGACTGGCCGGGCGTTACAGCGCGCTGTGGATTTGTAAAACTCACTTCACAGCCGGATTCAGTTGGCGTCACCAGACATTCTTGATCCGGTTGACGATAGCGGGTTTTGGCCATGCAGGTGAAAGGTTCCTGTGGCGTGCCATTGATCCAGTTTAAACCCTCAGCTTTTAACTGTCGGTAAACAGCAGGGGATGTTGGCCACCCTGACCGACTACCAGCACATTATTGATCAGATCTTTCTGCAGGCTGTACCAGGGTTCATCACTGGTGCTGTTTTTAACACCGCCAATACCCAGCCCCTGACGCTGACCCAAGGTGTAAAACATCAAGCCCTGATGCTGGCCGATAATATCGCCATCAGCCGTGACCATATCGCCGGGCTGGGCAGGAATATATTGCTCGAGGAAAGTCTTTAAAACGACGCTCGCCGATAAAGCAAATACCGGTGCTGTCCTTTTTACTTGAGGTCACAAAACCCTGCTCCTCGGCAATTTTGCGCACTTCAGGTTTTTCCAATTCGCCCACTGGAAACAGCGAGCGAGCAAAGGCTTCCTGAGTCACCGCATGCAGAAAATAGCTCTGATCTTTATTGTTATCCAACCCTTTAACAGGCGAGTTTGACCATCAATAGTTGCTGCCCGGCTGTAATGGCCGGTGGCGATCAGATCGGCGCCAAGTATCTGTGCATAGTCGAGAAAGACTTTAAATTTGATTTCGCGGTTACAGAGAATATCCGGATTGGGTGTGCGGCCGGCACGGTATTCATCGAGAAAATGCTCAAAGACATTATCCCAGTAGTCCGAGGCAAAGTTGGCGGTGTGCAAGGGGATATTGAGTTTGTCGCAAACCTGCTGGGCATCGGCGAGATCGGCTTTGGCGGTGCAGTATTCGGTATCGTCGTCTTCGTCCCAGTTCTTCATAAACAGGCCTTCGACCTCGTAACCCTGCTCAATCAACAGGTAGGCAGCGACTGAGGAGTCGACACCACCGGACATTCCGACTATAACTTTTTGCGTTTTACTCATTCTTCACCAGGCTGAATTTGGCCTCTTTTAATCAAATATTAAAGGCGCCGTAGGCACTATAAAGCTTTTACTAAAGAGTGTTGCGAAATATTTCCATAGGGAAAATACGCTTTTCCAGATAATCATTAAGGCAGTTTAATACCCCAGGGCTGCGATGGTGCTCTATGTTTTGCTCAATCTCATCGGCACTCATCCACAGCGCATAATCTATATCCGGATCTATGCTTGCCTCTGTATCAAGATGCAGTGGTGTCGCGACAAAGGTCAGCCGGTAGTAGGTGACACCAGTTGCCTCTGCGACAAATAGGTTGAGATACCAAGGAATCCGCTTATTGAAACAACCCAGCCGGTCTCTTCATAGGTCTCGCGCAGGGCTGCAGCAATAATATCTTCACCGGGCTCAACATGGCCCGCCGGTTGGTTTATATACTGACGATCACCTTTGGTCTCTTTAACCATGAGAAACTGATCGTCTTTTTCTACGACAGTGGCGACTGTTAAGTGGATTTTATCCGGCAAGTTTAAATCCCCTATCTTGATGGCTTGGATGGTCTAGATGATTTGTTTGGTTTACGTTTAAGTTTATTCGAAGCGGCAGGGCGCTTAGCGGTTTTTTTCGAGGCCGGCATATGCACAGTTTTAAGCCGGTATTCGCCCAGCGCAATATTATCCAGTGTCCAATCACCAATCGCAGCCCTTACCAGGCGCAAGGTTGGTAATCCAACTGCCGCGGTCATTCGGCGTACCTGACGGTTGCGACCTTCATTAATAACAATTTCCATCCAGCTATCAGTGACAGTTTGACGCTGGCGTATGGGAGGAACCCGCGGCCATAGTATCGGCTCATCGATAGGGCGGCAGGCAACCGCTTTTGCCATACCATCTTTAAGCTCAACACCGGCAAGTAGTTTGGCGCAGTCAGTCTCAGCTGCCTGACCCTCAACCTGCACCCAATAGGTTTTATTGAGCTTAAATTTCGGACTGCTGATCTGTGCCTGTAACTGTCCGTCGTCGGTTAATAAAAGCAGACCCTCTGAGTCATAGTCGAGGCGACCGGCAGCATAGACATCTTTGATATCAATATAGTCAGCAAGGGTCTTTCTGCCGTTATCGTCAGTAAATTGACTTAAGACATTGAAGGGTTTGTTGAATAAAACCAGTTTCGACACAAATATTCTCTGTTTTTTGCCATTGTAAATGAAACAGAGTTACAAAAAAGGGTCAAGATAATGCTAAAATGCGGGCTTCCGGTAAAACTTTTACAAACCTAACAAAAATTTCAACCCTGCGGAGACTATGATGGGATACCAGCATATCCAGATTCCACAATCTGGTGAAAAAATTACAGTAAATTCAGACCTTTCACTTAACGTTCCAAACCAGCCAATCGTGCCTTTTATTGAAGGCGACGGTATTGGTGTAGATATTACGCCTGTAATGATCAAGGTGATCGATGCCGCAGTCGAAAAAGCCTATGCCGGCGAAAAGAAAATTTCCTGGATGGAAGTCTACTGTGGCGAGAAAGCTGCAGAAATCTACGAAGGTGACTGGTTTCCCGCTGAAACTCTGGAAGCAGTTAAAGATTACGCTGTATCTATTAAAGGTCCATTGACGACGCCTGTTGGCGGCGGCTTCCGTTCACTGAACGTAGCACTGCGTCAAGAGCTCGACCTGTTTGTCTGTCAGCGTCCAGTACGTTGGTTTGAAGGCGTTCCATCACCCGTTAAAGAGCCTAACAAAGTTGATATGTGCATCTTCCGTGAGAACTCAGAAGATATCTATGCCGGTATCGAGTGGAAAGCTGGCACTGATGAAGCAACTAAAGTTATCAAGTTCCTGCAAGAAGAGATGGGCGTTGCCAAGATTCGTTTCGACCAAAACTGTGGTATCGGTGTAAAGCCAGTATCAGAGCAGGGCACCAAGCGTCTTGTCAGCAAGGCGATCCAATATGCTATCGACCAAAACAAGCCCTCTGTAACACTTGTCCACAAGGGCAATATCATGAAGTTTACCGAAGGTGCTTTCTGCGACTGGGGTTATGAAGTTGCTGTAGAGCAGTTCGGTGCAACACCACTTGACGGCGGCCCATGGCACGTTATCAAGAATCCAAACACTGGCGAAGATATTGTTGTTAAAGATGTTATTGCCGATGCGATGCTGCAGCAGATTATTCTGCGTCCAGACGAGTACAGCGTTCTCGCGACACTGAACCTCAATGGCGACTATATCTCTGACGCACTGGCAGCTCAGGTTGGCGGTATTGGTATCGCTCCAGGTGCTAACCTCTCTGACGATGTGGCTATCTTTGAAGCGACTCACGGTACTGCACCCAAGTATGCAGGCCAGGATAAAGTAAACCCCGGTTCACTGATTCTTTCCGCCGAGATGATGTTACGTCACATGGGTTGGGGCGATGCTGCTGACCTGGTAATCAAAGGTATCGAGGGCGCGATCACTGAAAAGAAAGTGACCTATGACTTTGAACGTCTGATGCCTGATGCCACATTGCTATCCTGTTCGCAGTTTGGCGATGCAATGATTGAGAATATGTAATCCTCAGATTTGCACGGCAACAACAAATAAAAAACCCGGTCTAAGGATCGGGTTTTTTTATACCTGTGATCTGCTACAACTGATGATCTGATGTAAGATAGAGTTCGTAATTTATATGTAACCGACTTGGCAAAATAGTAATGAGTGACGAAAAAAATATACCTGACTGGCAACATGACAGCAATGCAGTGGTCGAAGTGGAAAGGCCAAAATTAAAGAAGCCTTCACTGTATAAAGTGGTGCTGTTAAACGATGACTATACCCCAATGGAATTTGTTGTTGAGTTGCTAGAACTTTTTTTTGGGCTGACGCGCGAAAACGCCACGCGCATTATGTTAAGCATTCATACCGAGGGAAAGGGTGTCTGTGGCATCTATACTCAAGATGTAGCAGAGACAAAAGCGGGCATCGTTAATCAGTATTCGAGGGACCACCAGCATCCGCTTTTATGTGAAATTGAACCCTGTAACGACGAAGAAGAGTAAATAATCATGCTAAGTAGAGAACTCGAAGTCACCCTCAATCTCGCGTTCAAAAGTGCCCGTGATAAACGTCACGAGTTTATGACTGTTGAACACCTGCTATTAGCCCTGTTAGATGACGCCTCAGCCTCCAGTGTACTCAAAGCCTGCGGCGCTGATATCAGTGTCCTGCGACAGGATCTGGTTGAATTTGTCGACTCGACAACACCGACCATAGCCGACGCGCAGCTCGAACAGGAAACCCAGCCCACGCACGGTTTTCAACGTGTCTTGCAGCGTGCGGTTTTCCAAGTTAACTCTGCCAATCACAGCGAAGTTGTCGGCGCCAATGTAATTGTCGCCATCTTTAGTGAGCAGGAGAGTCAGGCGGTCTACTTCCTGCGCCTGCAAAATGTCGCGCGTATCGATGTAGTCAACTATATCTCCCACGGTATTTCCAAGTATGTCGATCAGCCGGAGCACAACAGCGAAGAGGAGACCAGCAACGACGAGTCTACTACCACTAGCGATTCTCAGGATGAGAGCCTGCTCAGTCAGTTCTCGACCAACCTCAATGAAATGGCTATTCAGGGTCAAACCGATCCATTGGTAGGTCGTGCTGCGGAAGTAGAGCGCGTCAGCCAGATTCTGGTTCGCCGTCGCAAAAACAATCCACTGCTGGTCGGTGAATCCGGTGTGGGTAAAACCGCAATCGCCGAGGGGCTGGCGAAATTAATTGTCGAGGGCAATGTTCCCGAGCCAATGTTAGGCAGCACAGTTTATTCATTGGATATGGGCGGCCTGTTGGCCGGCACTAAGTATCGCGGTGATTTCGAAAAACGTCTAAAAGGGATTATCGCCGAGCTTGGCAACCGCGATAAGTCGATTCTGTTTATTGATGAGATCCACACCATAATTGGTGCGGGAGCGGCTTCTGGCGGCGTTATGGATGCCTCTAATCTGCTTAAGCCATTGCTCTCATCGGGCAAGCTGCGCTGCTTTGGTTCAACAACCTACCAGGAATACCGCGGTATTTTTGAGAAGGATCAGGCACTGTCGCGACGCTTCCAGAAGATTGATGTCACTGAGCCGAGTATTGATGAAACCTATAAAATTCTGCAGGGCTTAAAGTCGCGATTTGAAGAGCACCACGATCTTAAGTTTACCAATCCGGCACTGAAGGTTGCCGCAGAACTGGCCGCCAAGCATATCAACGATCGTTTTTTGCCCGATAAGGCGATTGATGTGATCGATGAAGCCGGTGCCTACCAGCGACTACAGCCTGCTTCAAAGCGCAAGAAGTCGATCGGTGTCAGCGATATTGAACTGGTTATCTCGAAGATCGCACGGATTCCGGAAAAGAGTGTTTCCAGCTCTGATAAAGAGCAGCTTAAAGGTCTTGCTGAAAAATTAAAGATGGTTGTATTCGGCCAAGATCCAGCGATCGACGCACTTTCAACATCGATCAAGATGGCCCGGGCCGGCCTTCGCGAAGGCACCAAACCTATTGGTAACTTCCTGTTTGCCGGACCCACCGGCGTGGGTAAAACCGAGGTTAGCCGTCAACTGGCGAAAATTCTCGGTATTGAGTTGATACGTTTTGATATGTCTGAGTATATGGAGCGTCATACCGTCTCTCGCTTGATTGGTGCGCCTCCAGGCTATGTTGGCTACGATCAGGGCGGCCTGTTAACCGATGCGGTGACCAAGCATCCCCATTCAGTGATTCTGCTCGATGAGGTGGAAAAGGCCCATCCGGATGTATTCAACCTGCTGTTGCAGGTGATGGATCACGGTACCCTAACTGACAACAATGGTCGCAAGGCGGACTTTCGCAATGTGATTTTGATTATGACCACCAATGCCGGTGCCGAGTTAATGAGCCGTTCTTCGATTGGCTTTGCCACTCAGGATCATCGCACCGACGGCATGGAGGCGATCAAGAAGATGTTTACCCCGGAATTCCGTAACCGTCTGGATAGTATTGTGCAGTTTGGCGAGTTGACTATGGATGTTATCACCACCGTGGTCGATAAGTTTCTGGTTCAGCTACAGGCACAGCTCGACGGCAAAAAGGTCTTTCTGGAAATCGACGATGAAGCCCGTCAGTGGCTCGCTGAAAATGGCTATGATGTGAAAATGGGTGCACGCCCAATGGAGCGTCTGCTGCAGGAGAAGATCAAGAAACCACTGGCTGAAGAAGTCTTGTTTGGCAGTCTCTCGGAGAAGGGTGGTACAGCCTATGTCAGCGTCGAAGAGGGTGAGCTGATTGTGCGCACAGCGGGGGAGTTGGTTAGCAGCTCCTAATATCCTCAGGCAAAAACAAACCGCCAAAAGTAGTTCCCATGATCAGGGGTTACTTGAGGCGGTTTTTTTGTGCTTTGCTGTTTTTTAGAACAAGCTAGCGCGTATTAACGCTCTCTAAAGGTAATGCGACCTTTAGTCAGGTCATAGGGAGTCATCTCAACCTTAACCTTGTCACCCGTAAGAATACGGATATAGTGCTTGCGCATCTTGCCGGAGATATGAGCAATGATGACATGATCATTTTCCAGCTTTACACGGAATGTGGTGTTTGGAAGGGTATCGATAACCTCTCCCTCGAATTCAATGTGGTCTTCTTTCGCCATAAGCTTAATTAGTGCCTGTTATATATGAATATTTATTAAGTTTTGCCTGCCTAAAATTGTGCTGTTTAAGAAAGCGCGGCAAGTTTGCCCTAAAACGCCCCGCATAGCAAAGTCAATCGGCCAGCACCCAGCTATTTTCCCGGTATAACTCCAGCGGGCGGTAGTTGGTCTTGTATTTCATCTTCGCGCAATCGGCAATCCAGTAGCCCAGATAGAGATAATCTAATCCAAGTCGCTGGGCCATACTGATCTGAAAAAGGATCGCCAAATTGCCCAGACTGCGATCTGTATAGGCGGGGTCAAAGTAGGTGTAGATTGCCGACAGGCCATGGTTAATAATATCCACAACCGCACAGCCAATAAGCTTGTCAGCCAGTCTAAACTCAAGAAACTGAGTGGATTCCCAGGGGTTGCCAAGAAACTCCTCAAACTGCTTTCTCGACGGCGGGTACATATCTCCCTCTCGGTGGCGCTCATTGATATAGCGCGCATAGAGTGGGAAGTGCTCGCCGATATTAATCGACTCCACTTGCTCGATCATAATATCGGCATTTTTAGCCCAGCAGCGCTTCTGGCTGCGGTTCCATGTAAAGTCTGCCACTGGCAATCGGGTTGGTACACAGGCATTGCACTGGGCACACATTGGCGCGTAGAGATAGGGGCCGCTGCGGCGAAAGCCCATCGCGGTCATTCTCGAATAGAGATCGGTATCTATACTCAGGCTAGGATCGACAAAGGCCGTGGTCGAGCGGCGACCCTCTAGATAACTACAGTCGTGGGGCTCGGTTAAGCAGAGCTTTACGGTACCGATATCCGGTGATATATCTCGGGTCATTAAACGATGGCCATCTTTTTAAGAATTATTAAAAACATTAGAAGTTTAAGATTAGTTGACCGTTTATAGATACTCAATGTCGATTTAGATATTGTTAGATATCAAATGTTCACCAGCTAAATTCGAGATATCCCGGAGATGCGCAGGAACCAAAACAAGACCAATCGAGAGACTTATCCCGACCTGTCTGCAATCTATCTAAAAATAGTTTTCTGCCCAGCGGCTCAGCCCCGAGGGTAATCAAATGAGGGTTAACCAGCTGACAGTCGATAAGCTCAAGGCCGGACTCTAAACCCCAGCGGCAAAGATGAGCCATAGCAATTTTAGAGGCATCGGCGCTGCGGCTAAACATCGATTCACCGCAAAAAATGCTGCCTATGGCCAGACCATAGAGACCGCCAATTAATTTATCCCCATCCCAGACTTCAACGGACTGCGCAACTCCCTGACGGTGGAGATCACTATAGGCAGAGATCATCTCATCGGTTATCCAGGTACCCCCTTCAATATCCCGAGGATCACTGCAAGCCGAGATAACCTCGGCAAAAGCGCGATTGGTAGTGACTGAATAGTTATTGCGGCGCAGAGCCTTGGCGAGACTCTTTGAACAGTGGAATTTACCCGGTTCGATTACGCAGCGAGTGGCGGGACTCCACCAGAGAATAGGATCTTCATCGTCGAACCAGGGAAAGATGCCCTGGCGATAGGCCGTTAAAAGGGTAGTGGGGTGCAGATTGCCACCGGCAGCCAGAAGTCCATCTGGCTCTGCCAGTGCGTTGCGAGGATTTGGAAACTGTGGATCCTCTTGATCAAGCAGTGGAATCTGCATCCCTTTTTGTGCCTTGAGAGTTACTTGTCGAGAAAGCGCTCTGCATCAAGGGCAGCCATACAGCCACTTCCAGCTGATGTCACTGCCTGACGGTAGACATGGTCGGCCACATCACCAGCGGCAAAGACTCCGCTAACACTGGTTTCGGTAGCATTGCCTGACATACCACCAGCAATTTTTAGGTAGCCGTCTTTCATAACAAGTTTATCGGTAAATATATCGGTGTTGGGTTTATGGCCAATGGCAATAAATACACCGGTCACATCCAGCTCTTTGGTTGAGTCATCTTTTGAACTCTTCAGGCGCACACCGGTAACACCAGCATCATCGCCCAAAACCTCATCGAGATTGTGGCTCCATTCGATATTGATATTACCGTTCTTTTGCTTCTCGAACAGCTTATCTTGCAGCATCTTTTCGGCGCGCAGTTCATCGCGGCGGTGAATCAGGGTAACTTCGCTACAGATATTGGAAAGATAGAGAGCCTCTTCAACAGCAGTGTTACCGCCACCGAGAACTGCAACTTTCTGGTTGCGGTAGAAAAAACCATCACAGGTAGCACAGGCGCTGACACCTTTACCCATAAACGCTTCTTCAGAGGGCAGACCCAGATACTGGGCAGATGCACCAGTCGCGATAATTAATGCATCACAGCTATAGTTGCTTGAGCCGGTTAATTTAAACGGACGCTGATCAAGTTGAACTTCATGAATATGATCAAAAATTGTCTTAGTATCAAAGCGCTCAGCGTGCTTTTGCATGCGAACCATTAAGTCTGGACCCTGAACACCGTCGGCATCGCCAGGCCAATTATCCACATCAGTGGTGGTGGTCAACTGACCGCCTTGTTGCATACCAGTGATAACCACAGGACTCAGGTTGGCTCTTGCTGCATAGACTGCAGCGGTCCAACCGGCTGGCCCGGAACCTAAAATAATCAGTGGAAAATGCTGCGTATCAGACTGTTGGGTAGACAAGTAATCTCTCCAGAATTGAATATGTTTAGTCGTAGGTGACAATTAGGGGCGCTATCATAATCAATACTTTGCCCAGCACAAATAGCTTTTTTAACTATCTCGCATAAAACCTGCATAAAAGATGCCCAACCAGGCTTTTAAGCAGGGCTCATAGATAGCTTTTAATTGTGAACCGGCTACAATTGACGCTGAAAAAAATAACAGGGATCGACCCGTTGAGCACAGATAAGAAAAAGCAGCGCCGTTCTGCACCAACCGAGCTAGCTAATAATGATAGCCGCAGCAAACGTTTGTTAGCTGAGGGCGCATTAATAGGCTGGATTGCACTCTGTTCAATACTGTTACTGGCACTACTCAGTTATTCGCCAGACGATCCAGGCTGGTCTCACACCGGCACCAGAACAGAGATAAGCAATGCCGTGGGTCTCGCCGGTGCCTGGGTTGCGGATATCTTCTATGCATTATTCGGGGTTATGGCCTACCTGTTTCCAGCGCTGCTTGCGGTTCGGGCCATCCAGATATTAAGAAACTATATTCTTCGCGAAGCTGAGGCCTTTGACTCAGTGACCTTTACTCTGCGGGTTATTGGCTTTCTATTAGTAATGATCAGCGCAACATCGCTGGCCAATATTCAGTACGCAGAAGTTCACAACAGTTACCCCTTTGGTGTTGGCGGTATTCTCGGCAATAAGATCGGCGATGCCACCATAGCTGTATTCAGCTATGTCGGTAGCACCATGATTCTGCTGTCGCTGTTTCTATTCGGGCTGACAGTGTTTGTCGATATCTCATGGATTGCCTTAATTGATCGACTGGGTATCGCCGCGATTAATTTCTACGATATTACCCGCAGTAAACTGACCGAATGGCAGATGGCTCGCAAAGAGAAAGCCAAGTCCCGCGAGGCATTAATGGAGCGTCAGGTCAAAGTTGAAATAGAGACCAAAAAGCAAAAGCTTCGCGTGCCACCGACGATTCAGGCACCCAAGCCGAAACCGGTTGCCAGTAAACGTATTCAGCGCGAGAAGCAGCAGACCCTGTTTGAAGACAGTGCTGTAGTGGGCACGCTGCCGCAGATCAACCTGCTCGATCCAGCGGATGATAATAGCGGCAACGGCTATTCTGCTGACTCCCTCGAACATCTATCGCGCCTGCTGGAACACAAACTTCTGGATTTCGGTATCAAGGCAGAAGTTGTTGAAGTACTGCCCGGTCCAGTAGTAACCCGTTTTGAAATCCAACCTGCTGCCGGTATTAAAGTTAGCCGTATCAGCGGTCTTGCCAAAGATCTGGCGCGCTCCATGGCAGTTATCAGTGTTCGTGTGGTTGAGGTGATTCCCGGCAAATCAGTTGTTGGTATTGAAATCCCCAATGAAAAACGCCAGATGGTTCGCCTTAGCGAAATCCTTTCATCAGAGGCCTATGATCGTTCCAGTTCACCGGTCACTCTGGCGCTGGGTCATGATATTGCCGGTTCTCCGGTAGTTGCCGACCTCGGCCGCATGCCGCACTTGCTAGTCGCTGGTACAACAGGTTCCGGTAAATCCGTGGGTATTAACACCATGCTCTTAAGCCTGCTGTTTAAAGCCTCGCCGGAAGAAGTTAAATTAATTCTTATCGATCCAAAGATGCTCGAGCTCTCGGTATACGACGGTATTCCGCACCTGTTAACGCCGGTGATTACCGATATGAAAGATGCTGCCAGCGGACTGCGCTGGTGTGTTGGCGAGATGGAGCGACGCTATAAGCTGATGGCCGCGCTCGGTGTGCGTAATTTGGCCGGTTACAACCGCAAGATTGAAGATGCGATTAAAGCCGGCAACCCGATCACCGACCCGCTGTGGACCTTTGATCCCGCAGAAATGGGCTGGGATGGCAATGAAGAACCACCGGAAGCGCCAACGCTGGAAACACTGCCCTATATAGTCGTAGTGATCGATGAATTTGCCGATATGATGATGATTGTCGGCAAGAAAGTTGAACAGCTTATTGCCCGTATTGCGCAAAAAGCCCGTGCTGCTGGTATCCATTTGATTCTCGCCACTCAGCGTCCCTCGGTGGATGTTATTACCGGCCTGATTAAAGCCAACGTACCCACCCGAATCGCCTTTCAGGTCTCCTCTAAAATTGACTCGCGAACCATTCTCGATCAGGGCGGTGCAGAACAGTTACTGGGTAATGGCGATATGCTCTACCTGCCACCGGGAACCAGTGTTCCCGAACGTGTCCACGGTGCTTTTGTCGATGACCATGAAGTACATAAAGTCGTTGCCGACTGGAAGCGTCGCGGCGAACCCAACTACCTCACAGAGATTACCGACGAAGCAGCCGTGTCCAACATTGCTGTGCCTGGTTACAGCGGCAGCGAAGAGGGCGGTGGCGAAGAGGGCAATGAATCAGATCCACTCTATGACGAAGCGGTGGCCTTTGTCTTGGAGAGCCGTAAAGCCTCTATTTCATCCGTACAGCGCAAATTGCGTGTTGGCTATAACCGTGCAGCGCGCCTGATTGAACAGATGGAAGTCAGTGGCGTGGTCAGCCCAATGAGCAGTAATGGCAGTCGTGAGATTTTGGCGCCTGGCGGTAGAGACTAAAATACCCGCGTGATTAAGAACAACAGGACTTTAATAATGGCCTTTATTCAAAGAACTCTATTTCTTGTATGTCTTATTGGCTCTTCCCAATTGCAGGCTGGAGGCAAAGCCGAAGATATTCAGGCTCTGCGCGATCTTCTGCAGCCGATTACCAGCCTCAGGGCAAACTTTACCCAGCAGATTACCGATGCCGAGGGTTTCGAACTCGAAGCCTCCGAGGGCCTGTTTGAAGTCGCTCAGCCGGCCAAATTGCGCTGGCATATTACCCAGCCCATGCCGCAGCAAATAGTCTCCGATGGCAGTACATTATGGATTTTTGATCCGGATCTTGAGCAGGTAATTATTCAGCCTTTTAATCAGGATATAGCGGCCACACCAGCGATTCTTTTTTCCGGTGATCTGGATCAGCTCGATAGCGCTTATTTTGTTCGCGAGAATGCTGCGGGTCTATTTACACTGACACCCGAGCGCGCGGGCAGTATGTTTAGCAGCATGCAGATTCACTTTATTGATCAGCAGCCGGCATTGATTTCCCTGACCGACAACCTCGAACAGACAACCACTATTACCTTCACAGAGTTACAGATTAACCCTGCCATAAGTGCTGACCGTTTTATCTTCGAAGTCCCTCCTAAAGTTGATGTAATCAATAACCTAGGCAATTATGCCAACTGATCTATTTGCCCAGAAAGTCTACCGCCCACTGGCTGCCCGTATGCGCCCGGGCACCCTCGACGGCTTCTACGGGCAGGAACATCTTATTGGCCCCGGCAAACCACTGCGCGAGGCGATTGAGAACGGTGCGCTGCACTCGATGATTTTCTGGGGGCCGCCAGGTGTGGGTAAAACCACGCTGGCAAAGATTATTGCCGCCTCTGCTGATGCCCACTTTGAAAGTATCTCGGCGGTTTTATCAGGCGTTAAAGAGATTCGAGCGGCAATAGCCAAGGCTACAGAACAGCGCGATTTACGCGGTCGCAAAACCATACTGTTTGTCGATGAAGTCCATCGCTTTAATAAATCACAGCAGGATGCCTTTTTGCCTTTTGTTGAAGATGGCACTGTGGTGTTTATCGGTGCGACTACAGAAAATCCTTCCTTTGAACTCAACAATGCACTCTTATCTCGCTGTCGTGTCTATGTGCTGAAAAGCCTCGAAGAGCAGCAGATTAAGACAGTTATACAGCAGGCACTGGCAGACCAGAGTAGTGGTCTGGGTGAGCGACAGCTGGAGCTCGACGATCAGGCGCTGGATCTTCTAGCCGCTGCCTCTGATGGCGATGCCCGCCGTGCGCTAAATCTTTTAGAAATCGCCAATGATCTGGCAACCGAGCAGGGCGATCTGGCGGTGATCGACAAGCAAGTTCTCGAGCAGGTATTAGTCGGTGATACCCGACGCTTTGATAAGGGCGGTGAATATTTTTACGATCAGATTTCCGCGCTGCATAAATCGGTGCGCGGCTCTTCACCAGATGCCGCCCTCTACTGGCTCTGCCGGATGCTGGATGGTGGCTGTGATCCAATCTATATAGCCCGACGACTGGTGCGTATGGCCAGTGAAGATATTGGCAATGCCGATCCCCGCGCGCTGGATATCTGCATAAAAGCCTGGGATGTACAGGAGCGCCTTGGCAGTCCTGAAGGTGAATTGGCCCTGGCTCAGGCAGTGGTTTATATCGCCATCGCCGCCAAGAGTAACGCTGTCTACAATGCCTTCAATCAGACCATGGCCGATGTTCGCTCGCTGCCCAGTTACGAGGTACCAATGCATCTGCGCAACGCGCCAACCAGTTTAATGAAAGAGCTGGATTACGGTAAGGACTATAGATACGCACATAATGAAGAGGGCGGCTATGCGGCGGGTGAAACCTATCTACCGGATGAATTGTCCGACAAACAATACTACTTTCCCACTGACCGCGGGCTGGAAAAAAAGATAGCTGAAAAACTCGACTATTTGCGCTCGCTAGATAACCCCAATAAAAAGGATAAAAAATAATGCACTGGTTAGCTGTTGCCATTGGCGGCGCACTCGGGGCTATGGCTCGTTACGCCGTAAGCACCTGGATATTTAATGCTACAAGCCATAAATTCCCCTATGCCACTTTAACTGTCAATGTCTTAGGTAGTTTTGTAATGGGCATATTGTTTGTGATTATTGTAGAAAGAGCCGCCTTGCCGGCAGAGATGCGCGGTCTGTTAATGATTGGCTTTCTCGGTGCCTTTACAACCTTCTCAACATTCTCGCTTGATGCCCTAGGTTTGTGGCAAAATGGCCACCTTTTTCTGGCGCTGGTTTATGTGCTGGCAACCGTCGTACTCTGTATTGTTGCCATTAGCTGTGCAATCTGGCTTGCCCGATTATTGTAAATTTGCTTTTAATTTTGTTTTCAAAAATAGTTTAAGGAAACCACCATGCTCGACCCGAAGCTGTTACGCTCGGATTTAAACGCCGTTGCCGCTAGCCTTAAAATAAAGGGTTACGACCTTGATACACAGGCTTTTCTCGCCCTTGAAGCTCAGCGTAAAGACCTTCAGCTTGCTGCCGAGAGCCTGCAGCAGGAGCGCAACGCCTATGCCAAATCCATGGGTAAGCTGATCGGTGAAGCCAAGGCCAAAGGGGAGGATATTGAACCTCTTAAGGCTAAAGGCGAGCAGATGAAAAATGACAGTGCTGAGGCTGATGCCAATCTCGCGGAAGTACAGGGCAGTCTTGATGAGATGTTGCAGGGTATTCCCAATATTCCTCACAGCTCGGTTCCTGCCGGCAATGATGAAGACGACAATGTTGAAATCCGTCGCTGGGGTCAGCCGAAGACTTTCGACTTTGAGGTAAAGGATCATGTGGATCTGGGTGACGCACTCAATGGTCTCGATTTTGATACCGCCGCAAAAATTACCGGCTCGCGCTTTTCGCAAATGCGCGGCGGTCTCGCCAGCATGCACCGGGCACTGACCCAATTTATGCTCAACACCCATATTCAGGAGCATGGTTACGAAGAGGTCTATGTACCCTATATAGTCAACCGCGATTCTCTATACGGTACTGGCCAGTTGCCAAAGTTTGAAGAGGATCTATTTAAGCTTGACGATGAGCGTGAATTCTATCTGATCCCCACTGCAGAAGTGCCGATCACCAATATCTATCGCAATGAAATCGTCGACTCACTGCCGATTAAGTTTGTCTCCCATACGCCCTGTTTTAGAAGTGAGGCGGGCAGCTATGGTCGCGATACCCGAGGGATGATTCGCCAACATCAGTTTGAGAAAGTTGAGATGGTGCAGTTTGTTCATCCCAATGATTCTTGGGATACACTGGATACGCTAGTAGGGCACGCAGAAGCAATTTTGCAGAAGCTCGAACTGCCCTACAGAACGGTTATTCTCTGTGGTGGCGACCTGGGTTTCTCTGCGGCTAAAACCTACGATATTGAAGTCTGGTTGCCCTCACAGGAAAAGTATCGCGAGATATCTTCCTGCAGTAACTTTGCCGATTTCCAGGCGCGTCGAATGAAAGCTCGCTTCAGAAATACTGAAGGCAAGCCCGAGTTGCTGCACACCTTGAATGGTTCAGGTCTGGCGGTAGGGCGCACCCTGTTGGCAGTGATGGAAAATTACCAACAGGCTGATGGCTCGATTGCCGTTCCTCAAGTCTTGCAGCCACTAATGAACGGGCTGACGGTTATTAAGTGAGGATTGGCTGTTCCTGACACCCAATCCTCCTGAAGACCTCTCATATCTATAAAGTAAAACGTTTAAACCAAAGAGCAAAAATGGACTACCTACCACTATTCCACAATCTTAAAGGCCGCAATATTATGGTCGTCGGCGGCGGTGAAATCGCCCTGCGCAAAGTACGTCTGGTACAAGAAGCCAGCGCCATTATCACCATCGTCGCCAAAGACTTCTGTCCAGATCTTTTAGCAATGGATGCTGCCGATAAGAAGCATGGCTGTAATGGACTGCATCTGGTTACCGCCGCTTACGAACATCAGCATATGCTGGATATTCCCAATATAGTTATGGTGATTGCCGCGACCAATGATCGCGATCTTAACCGCCTGGTTTCAGAGCATGCCCAAAGCGCCAATATCCTCTCCAATGTGGTCGATGACCCGGGTTTCTCAACGGTTATCTTCCCCTCCATTGTCGATCGTTCACCGATTCAAATCGCCATCTCCAGCGGTGGTGATGCGCCGGTACTAGTAAGACTATTGCGCACCAAGTTCGAGGCTCTACTCCCCGCAGGTATGAGCAAGCTCGGCGCACTGGCCGGCAGTTTTCGCGAGCGGGTTAAAGCCAAGTTCTCCAATGGCGCAGATCGTAAAGCGTTTTGGGAAGAGGTGTTTTATGGCCCAATCGCCGAGCAGGCCTATGCCAATAATCTCGACGAAGCCGAGCGCCTGTTAACCGATAAACTCGATAACACTGATGAATTTAAAACCGGTGAAGTCTATCTGGTTGGCGGAGGCCCCGGTGATCCTGATCTGCTGACCTTTAAAGCTCTACGTCTAATGCAGCAGGCCGATATCGTCTTATATGATCGTCTGGTCTCACCTGAAGTACTCAACCTTGTGCGCCGTGATGCCTCGCGTATCTTTGTGGGTAAAACCGCTGGTGACCACCCGGTAACCCAGGAGAATATTAATCAGAAGCTGGTTGATTACGCTCTCGAAGGCAATCGGGTAGTGCGCCTTAAGGGCGGCGATCCGTTTATCTTTGGCCGCGGTGGCGAAGAGATTGAAACCCTTGCCGAACACAATATTCCCTTTCAGGTAGTACCGGGCATCACTGCAGCCTCAGGCTGTGCAAGCTATGCCGGTATACCGCTGACCCATCGCGATCACGCTCAGTCGGTGCGCTTTATCGCCGGACATCTGCGTTCAGGCAAGATGGATCTAAACTGGCCGGAATTAGTTCAACCTAACCAAACCCTGGTGTTTTATATGGGTTTAAGTGGTATGGAAACTATCTGCCAGCACCTTAAAGATCACGGCCTTGCCGCAGATACACCTGTAGCTCTGGTTGAAAAGGGCACAACGGATAAACAGCGCGTGTTTACCGGCGATCTGGATACACTGCCGGCAATCGTTCGCGAGGCTGGTGCCAAAGCGCCAACCCTGATTATTGTTGGCCATGTGGTCAGCCTGCATAACAAACTCAACTGGTTTAACGTAAAGGACTAGGACAGATGGCCACTGAATTTGATTACGATCTGTTTGTTATTGGCGCCGGTTCCGGCGGTGTGCGCGCTGCCCGTATGGCCGCATCCAAAGGCAAAAAAGTCGCAGTGGCAGAAGATCGCTATCTTGGCGGCACCTGTGTCAATGTTGGCTGTGTACCGAAAAAACTGTTTGTCTACGCCTCACAATTTTCCGAGCTATTCCATGCCAGCAAAGGCTTTGGTTGGTCCTTAACAGAACAGCCCAGCTTTGATTGGCCGAGCTTGCGGGATAACAAAACCCGTGAAATTGAGCGCCTGAACGGTATCTACAATAACTTGATCGAAAATAGTGGGGCCGATCTATTCGATGGTCGTGCCACAGTTGCTGGGCCGCATAGGGTCACAGTTAACGGCACCACTTACAGTGCTAAAACCATTCTTGTCGCCACCGGTGGATGGCCCTATATCCCCGAGTTTCCTGGCAGCGAGCACGCCCTTAGCTCCAATGAGATGTTCTCTCTTGAGCAACTGCCTAAAACCGCTGTAGTGGTTGGTGGCGGCTATATAGCCGTTGAGTTTGCCGGTATTCTAAATGGCCTGGGTGTCGAGACCCACCTGGTCTATCGCGGCCCCAATCTACTTAAATCCTTTGATCGCGAGATGAGCGATAAGGTAACCGAGGGCATGGCTGCCAAAGGGGTTAATATCCACCTCAATACAGAGATCAATGAGATTATCAAAACTGATAAAGGTCTTTCAGTAGTCTTGCAGGATATGTCGTTAATTGACAGTGGTTTGGTGCTCTATGCCACAGGTCGTCAGGCCAATACCGCCAATCTTGGGTTGCAAAATACCGCTGTGGTACTGCGTGATAATGGCTCGATTGTTGTTGATGATAACTTTTGCAGCGCTGAGCCCTGTATCTATGCGCTGGGCGACGTTATCGACCGCGTACAGCTTACCCCTGTGGCTATTCAGGAAGCGATGGTGCTTGTCGATCATCTCTACGGGGATAACAGCGCCACTATTGACTACAGTGATATTCCAACCGCCGTCTTCTGTCAGCCTGAGCTGGGAACTGTCGGGCTTAGCGAAGAGCAGGCTAGGGCTGAGTTCACAGATATCGCCGTATTTACCTCAGACTTTAAGCCGATGCTGCAAACCCTCGGTGGCGGTGCTGACCGAATCACCATGAAACTGGTGGTTGATACCCAGACCGACAGGGTCGTTGGCTGTCATATGGTCGGTGAGCATGCTGCAGAGATTATCCAGGGGCTTGGTATCGCGCTAAAAGCTGGTGCCACCAAAGCCCATTTTGATGCCACTGTGGGTATTCACCCCTCGGCAGCGGAAGAATTTGTCACCATGAGAACTCAGGTTAGATAGGGCTATATACCCATAACTATCAGATAGTTATGGATAATATTTAACCTTATCTATAACCCGTGGAACAGTCTTAAAATTGGCTTTTCGCGCGCTCCAGCAAGCACAGCGTCAAATATTTAAGGTCATTTAAGGTTTTAAGGCTATCTGCCTTCCCCTGATTCACCACCAGCAACAGCATGGCGTGACTCACCTCATGATAGGCACGGCCAAGCCTTGCCAGCTCAGCAGGGCGCTCAGCTACCTCTAAACGCTCAAACAGTCGCGCCATTGCACTGATAATCAGCTGATTATAGGTGCTATCCAACTCCTTAAGCTGCGGTACACCGTACATTGCTCTTACTAATGGCAGCAGTCCTTGCCGCGCTGTATAGGCAGCATATATACGCTCTACACTCATATCGACAAAGCGCTTTAGACTCAGCGATTCAACCTTAAACTCCTCCAGCTCAGCAAGCGCAACCTTAACCTCCTCAAGCCACTGCTCGCCCAGCGCGAAGAGAATTGCATGCTTATTGGGAAAGTAGTGGTAGAGAGTTCCTACAGAGATATCTGCACGCTTGGCGACAAGAATAGTCGTAAGATCATCTAGGCCAACTTCCTCGAGAAGTAGGGCGGTTACCTCAAGAATTTTTTGCCGGCGTTGCAGCGCACGCTTCTGCATTGGCGCAGATCGTGGCGCTAAATTATCGCTATTGGACATTGCTTATTCCTTCTCTTTTTTTACCGAAAGCCACGTAGATCGGTCCCTACAGGGAAACCAAGAAACTGTAGTCTACCCTATAAATGCAGGTATAGTCGAATATATATTCAATTATATTTGAATGATTATTCAATAAAGGCGATAAGCTAGAAATTTTATACATGTTGTGGATAAAGAAGCAGGTTAAGAGCTACAGGGAGCAATAGTGAAGACTTACAAAGAGTGGGGAAAATAATCAAAAATAGGTGCAATTAACCGCACTCTCAAATGCACTCTCAAATGCACTCTCAAATGCATTCTCAACCCTGCGGTCGAGCACAGCGAATTACAGCCATAGAGCACTGATACTTCCCTTGGGAGTATTTAATAAGGTATTGATATTGTTATGAAATTAGATCGAGAAAGGATCGAAAAGCAGCCTATACGTCGCGGCTTTTACCCGATCTGGCGCGCTCTTTCATATCTGACTGAATATAGACCTGATCAGTGGTGCCCATGCTGGCATGGCCGAGATCATCCGCCATATGCTTTAGGGGGCGAGTGGCAATATCCTGGGATGCACCAGTATGCCGCAGCCAGTGAGTTGTAGCCTCACGAAGGGCTTTTGCCTCTTCGCTAAAGCCCTCGGCAATCATCTTGTCATAGGCCAAATCAAAGGCCTCCTGGACAATTCTACGCAGCTGTCGCGATGTCATACCACCAACGCCACGGTTCTTAGCGACCAATGTAGAGTTAACGCCAAAGGTACTGCTTATCGAGGCACGATAAGCCTGGTAGCGCTCAATATAAGGAGAAAGGGCACTTGGAACTGAAATATCCCTCATTTTATTGCCTTTACCCAGTACTTTAAGCCACTGGTTGCCGTCGCTATCACGCCAGAAATGCTTCCATACCGGCTGCCAATTGGTACGGTCAGATAGCTCGGACACCCTTAAATAGAGGGTTTTCAGCATAGCGATAATAAACAATGTGCGTTCATGAGTCGGTGAATCATCGGCAGCTTTCTCGGCACAGTCGAGTACATATTCCCACTGCAGATCCGAGAGGCGCTTTATATTCTTCTGGGTTGCGCCTTTAATAAGGAAGGGTGACTGTTTGCGAATCGCCGGAATAGGATTACCAAAGGCATAGCCTTCATCAGTCAAATAGTCGTAATAACAGGAAACCGCTGAATAGCAGATCTTCATCGCCTCATGAGATAACAGGTGCCCGTCTCTACTGACTTCAATACTCAACCCCTCAGATACGGCTTCTTTACGGTCTTCCTTGGCGATTTTCACGGCAAATGGCCGCCAATTTTTATTTTGACGCGACTCTCCGCCGATTATTTTAAAGCGATCCTGGACTGAACTGCCAACCCAGGCTGCCGCCGGACTGTGGACAAAATCAAAGTACGCCTCGAGATCTGGGCGCTTTAGCTGGATAACGCTCTTATCGGCAATAGTCCATGCCCAGAGTAATAAGCGCTCAACCTCATTGCGGTAACCACGATAGGTAGCTTCAGATTTTCTGCTGTAGCTTTTAAGGAACGCCTGAGTGTGTAAAAGATCCTGGCGAACATCTGGAATGGTTTTACACAGCGTCTCGATAAACTGTTTTGAATCCGGGTAGCCGTCGAGCATGGCCATGCCCATAGGTAGGCGAACAAATGCTTTATGCGCATCAAATAGAGGAGTGCCTTTAAATTGCTTTGACATAGATTGTCGCCATATTGAATAAACGCCTTAAGAACAGCTCTAGAGCAGTGTTTTATTGGCATGTACTGTAACAGCCTGTTTTCCTACTGTCTAGCTATGTCCACTAATTGAGATTAGAGGACATTTAATATCTAATTACTCCACCACCTCGATGGGCCTGCTAATTTTATTGCCCATTCTACTGCCGCTAATACTGTGGAGTAATCGAACCAGCGCGTTGTCTATAGTACTTCAATTCACTTCTGGTATGCTTAGCGGCCCAGACAAGGAACTTAACTATGCAGCGCGTTATCGTCACTCTTCTAATGTGCATCATCTGCACATCTGTATCGGCCAAGACACCGATATCACTAGAACCGATTGAAAAGGAATCCCAGCAGACCGCTCTCTACCGCGAGATACTCGATCGCCTGGCCACCCGCCACTACCATGGGCAGAAAATTAATGACGACCTGTCTGGACGTTATCTGACAACCTATATAGAAATGCTCGATCCGTTAAAAAGCTATTTTCTACAGGCGGATATCAATGAGTTTTCCCAGTGGCAAACCAAACTCGATGACCTGGCCCGTCGCGGCGATGTCAGCCCGGGCTTTATTATCTTTAATCGTCTGCGCTCAACGGCGATAAATCAGCTTAAAGACAATATAGCGCTGCTTGAGAGTGACTATAAATTTGATTTTGAAGCCGATGAAAGCATTGTTCTCGACGGCGATAAGCGCGACTGGCATCAAACCGCTGAGCAGCGCAGCGATTACTGGCGCAAGCGTATCAAGGACTCGATGATCCGGCTGCTGCTCAATGATAAAGAGCCGGAAAAGGCGCGTGAACTTCTTGTGAAACGCTTTACCAATCAAAAGAAACAGATGGAGCAGCGCGATAGCCAGGATGTATTTCAACTCTATGTAAACGCCCTCGCCTCACTCTATGACCCGCATACAGCCTATTATTCGCCGCGCACTACAGAGAACTTTCAGATCAATATGTCGCTCTCCCTTGAGGGAATCGGTGCTGAGCTGACGGTTGAAGATGAATATACCAAGGTCGCGCGAATTATTCCCGGTGGCCCCGCAGATCTGCAGGGACTTCTTAAAGCCGAAGATAAAATTATCAGTGTCGGTCAGGACGATAAAGAGCTGGTCGATGTGATTGGCTGGCGTCTTGACGATGTCGTTGACCTTATTCGCGGCCCCAAAGATTCAACAGTTCGCCTCGAAGTTATTGATGGTGCGAGCGACTCAGCTGACAGCACCGAAGTTATTGCCATCGTTCGCGACAAGGTAAAACTCGAAGAGAAATCCGCCCAGAGTAAAATTATTGATATTCAGCAGGATGGTGTTGATATGCGCCTTGGGGTTATTGATATCCCCGCCTTCTATATGGATTTCGAAGCCTATCGCAAGCGCGACCCGGATTATAAGAGTACCACCAGAGACGTCTATAAGCTGTTGATGGAGCTGCGCGAAGATAAGGTCGACGGCATTATTCTCGATCTGCGCAACAATGGTGGCGGCTCACTTCACGAAGCCACCATGCTCACCGACCTATTTATCGATACCGGCCCAGTGGTGCAGATTCGCAATGCCTACCAGCAGGTATCTCGCGACCAGCGGGCCACCATGCGTGCCGTCTACAACGGCCCTCTTCTGGTTATGATCAACCGCCTCAGCGCCTCGGCCTCAGAGATTTTTGCCGGTGCAATTCAGGATTATGACCGCGCGATTATTGTCGGCAGCCAAAGCTTTGGTAAAGGCACAGTTCAGGATGTTACCGGCCTTAGCAGCGGCCAGCTCAAGCTGACCATATCCAAGTTTTACCGCGTCTCTGGCGACAGCACACAGCACCGCGGCGTACTGCCAGATATAGAATTCCCCTCGGTCTACGACAAGGATGAAGTCGGCGAGAGCCAAAAGGACAACGCCCTGCCCTGGGACAATATTCATGCCGTGCCCTTTAAGCGCATCGGGCGGTGTAAAACAGTATGTGCCCCTATTAAATACCGCTCACCAGCAGCGCAGTAGCAATGACCCTGACTTCGTTCATCTGGTCAATCAGCTTGAGTTTAGTGATAGCTGGGATGCTGATAAAACCATCTCGTTAAATATTGAAAAGCGCCGTCTGCGCTCAACCGAATGGGATGATCAACAGCTACTGCTGGAAAACCAGCGCCGCAAGAGCAAGGGCCTGGAGCTCTATGCCGATAGAGAAGCATGGAAATCCGATAACAGGGACGAAGATGATGAGGATAAAGACGCCGATAGCCCAGAGGATAAAGACAACAAAGACGAGAGTAAGGACGAAGAAGAACCGGAGGATATCGCCGAGTCAGATCCTATGCTTCAGGAAGCCGGCTATATTCTCTCAGACCAGATTCGCATAGCATCAAAACCGAAAAACCAGCAGCTGCTAGTGCTGCGCCAGAGTGGAGAGAAATAACCTTGCCCGCACGTATTATCTCATTTAACGTCAATGGTCTGCGCTCGCGCCTGCATCAGCTGCAGGCCGTTATCGACCAGCACTCACCGGATATTATCGGCTTGCAGGAAACCAAAGTCAGCGATGAAGAGTTTCCCCACGAGGCTATCGATGCAATGGGTTATCAGGTTGTCTATCACGGCCAGAAAGGCCACTACGGCGTCGCACTGCTCAGCAAGGTCTGAGCCTGTTTCAGTCACTCGCGGCTATGCCTCTGACGACGAAGATGCCCAGCGCCGAATGATCCACGGTCAATACAGTATTCAAGGGTCAGACCGTGCATGTTATCAATGGTTATTTCCCTCAGGGAGAGAGCCGCGCCCACCCCACCAAGTTTCCCGCCAAAGAGAAATTCTACGCCGACCTGCTCGGCTATCTGCAAGCTCAATTTTAGCGCTGAGGATATAGTGCTGGTGATGGGTGATATGAATGTTGCGCCTGCGGATATCGATGTGGGTATTAAGCCTGAGAATGCCAAGCGCTGGATTAAAACCGGCAAATGCGCCTTTCTTGCCCGAAGAACGTCAATGGTTGGAAAACCTTAAAGACTGGGGCTTGCAAGATAGCTTTAGGGATATGAACGGCGATGATAACAGCTATAGCTGGTACGACTATCGCAGCCGTGGCTTTGAGCAGGAACCCAAACGTGGCCTGCGCATTGATCTGATTCTCGCCAGCCCTGCGCTGATGAAACTACTCAGCGCAGCGGTATTGATATCGATGCCAGAGGTTTTGAAAAGCCCTCGGATCACTGCCCTATTTGGGCTGATTTGGGATAATTAAGCGCTTTTTAACCGTCAACCAATCTCCATAGTCTGCCGTTATATATCGCGACACATTAAAGGCAGCAAAGGAGATAGTTATGAAACAGGCACTGATTGCATTAACACTGAGTCTTGGGACTGCTGCCTTCCCGACATACAGCACTGGCAGATTCTGACAGCTCTCCACAAGCATAAAAAATTTAGCGATCACAATATCAAAAGCATGATCGGGCCATACATGACTCCCGGTCAGAGCGACGCCAACATAAAAAAAGAATTCACCGGAAACAACACAGGATTGAAAAATACCGTCACTACAACGGACATAACTATAATAAGTGGAAAGCCCGCAGGCATTACCATGCTTATAACCATCACTACAGGCTATCACAGGCATCATCTAAACCACTTTAAATTACACAACAGGCATGGCATAAAGCATCGTCATCACAGG
>CALSRZ010000005.1 GCA_943788895.1 uncultured Pseudomonadales bacterium
GCTGAACCATCGGCAGAACCATCGGCTGAACCATCGGCTGAACCATCGGCTGAACCATCGGCTGAACCATCGGCAGAACCGTCAGTTGAACCAGAGGTATCAGTACCAGCACAGGCATCATAAGTGTTTGATGCATCGCCTGAATCCAGAACCAGTACACGGTTCGCCCAGCCACTGTAATCAGTGATCAGTGCGCCCGCATCAATCTCGGCAGAACATTCAGCGCCAGCAGCATTGTCGATCAGGTTCTCTTGAACACCGTCAACAACCCACAGGTACTCCATGTTCTCAGTTGGTGCTGGATCAAGGGTGACTGTCCAAGTGCCGTCGCCATTGTCGACTGCTTCTGGACCACCGTTTGGATCCCAGCCCCACCAAGGACCAGTCATACGTACTGCTGAACCATCAGTGGTAACTGTTAGAGCAACACCAGTTGGCGCTGAACCGTCAGCTGAACCATCGGTAGAACCATCAGCTGAACCGTCGGCTGAACCATCGGCAGAACCGTCAGTTGAACCAGAGGTATCAGTACCAGCACAGGCATCATAAGTGTTTGATGCATCGCCTGAATCCAGAACCAGTACACGGTTCGCCCAGCCACTGTAATCAGTGATCAGTGCGCCCGCATCAATCTCGGCAGAACATTCAGCGCCAGCAGCATTGTCGATCAGGTTCTCTTGAACACCGTCAACAACCCACAGGTACTCCATGTTCTCAGTTGGTGCTGGATCAAGGGTGACTGTCCAAGTGCCGTCGCCATTGTCGACTGCTTCTGGACCACCGTTTGGATCCCAGCCCCACCATGGACCAGTCATACGTACTGCTGAACCATCAGTGGTTAAGGTTAGAGCAACACCAGTTGGTGCTGAACCGTCAGCTGAACCATCGGCAGAACCGTCAGCTGAACCATCGGCAGAACCATCGGCAGAACCGTCAGTACCACCAGAGGTATCAGTACCGCTACAGGCACCAGCTACATCACCCGTTACATCACCTGCGCCATAGGCCCAGGTTCTGTTGAAGTAAGTGTCATCGTAAGCAGCAACATTATCAGAATCACACTCACCAGCACGTGATGCTGTTGAGAGATCTTCTTCAGTACCGTCTACAACCCACTTGTACTCCATACCCTGTGCAAAGCCTGGATCAACTGTTGCTGTCCAAGTGCCATCACCGTTATCAACAGCGGCTACGGCATCGTCCATGTTCCAACCTAATCCACTTGAGTGCATGGACACTGTAGTCGCACCAGCAGCTGTTACTGAGTAAGAAACAGCAGCTTCAGTCGAAGGTGCTGGCGCTTCAGCTGTACAGCTACCGTAAGCGACAACATCCAGAACAATATCGGCGTCTGCTACGTCAACAAAACGATCAGTATAGTCACCAGTACCACAGTCAGTTAAGCCAGCAGCATCTTCAAAGCCGTCCCATGTCCCAAGTGCGGGCTGGTTACGGAACTTGTACAGATGCTGAGTGTTAGCAGTAACCTCAAGTGTTACCGACCATACGCCGTCAGCACCTTCAGTTAACAGATGACCTTCTTGACCGAAGGCACCACCCGCGAGGTAAACACCCTCTTCATGGGCAGTCACTGCTGACATATCAACCTGGAAAGTTACTGATGGAAGCTCAACAACGCCGCCATCACCTTCATTCCACTGAACATTGTCAATCAGGAATGTATCAGTCTTGTTAGTCGCCCAAATCACGATACCAGTGTTAACTTTAGTCAGATCAAGGCCACCAGCAACCAGGGTATTAACCTGTACTGTTACTGTTTCCCAACCTGAAGCACCAAAGGCACCCAGATTCTGATCACCTGAACCACAAGGGTGAATACAGTCAATCTTCATTGTAATACCGCTATCACCAGAGACAGTCTTCACGTCAAAAGTAATAGTACCGCCAGCATAGGTGCTGAAATCAGAACCTTCTGACAGACCTGCAAATACACCTGCAAGGTTAGCTGTTTCATCATGAGCAATTTGTAATACATCACCACGGTCTGCATCGTTTACAACAGACGTTGTAACACTTGTACAGTCTGCAGCGGGATCACAATCAGCCCAACCCAGTGCTTCGTCAAATGCAACCAGACCACGATCGTAGTAAGCATCTGCAACACCGTTATCAATCACTAATGGATTGAAGGCAACAGGCTCTGGACCAGCAGTTCCAGCACAGGCGTCATACGTGTTAGACACATCACCTGAATCAAGAACATGTACGCGGTTACCATAGCTGAAGTAGTCAGTGATCAATGCACCAGCATCAATCTCTGCAGCACATTCAGCGTTAGCAGCATTGTCGATCAGGTTCTCTTGAACACCGTCAACAACCCACAGGTACTCCATGTTCTCAGTTGGTGCTGGATCAAGGGTGACTGTCCAAGTGCCGTCGCCATTGTCGACTGCTTCTGGACCACCGTTTGGATCCCAACCCCACCAAGGACCAGTCAGACGTACTGCTGAACCATCGGTAGTGAGTGTTAGAGCAACACCAGTAGAAGGTGCTGGCGTTCCGGCACAGGCATCATAAGTGTTTGATGCATCGCCTGAATCCAGAACCAGTACACGGTTCGCCCAGCCACTGTAATCAGTGATCAGTGCGCCCGCATCAATCTCGGCAGAACATTCAGCGCCAGCAGCATTGTCGATCAGGTTCTCTTGAACACCGTCAACAACCCACAGGTACTCCATGTTCTCAGTTGGTGCTGGATCAAGGGTGACTGTCCAGGTGCCGTCGCCATTGTCGACTGCTTCTGGACCACCGTTTGGATCCCAACCCCACCAAGGACCAGTCAGACGTACTGCTGAACCATCAGTGGTAACTGTTAGAGCAACACCAGTTGGTGCTGAACCATCGGCGAACCATCGGCTGAACCATCGGCTGAACCATCGGCTGAACCATCGGCTGAACCATCGGCTGAACCATCGGCAGAACCGTCAGTTGAACCAGAGGTATCAGTACCAGCACAGGCATCATAAGTGTTTGATGCATCGCCTGAATCCAGAACCAGTACACGGTTCGCCCAGCCACTGTAATCAGTGATCAGTGCGCCCGCATCAATCTCGGCAGAACATTCAGCGCCAGCAGCATTGTCGATCAGGTTCTCTTGAACACCGTCAACAACCCACAGGTACTCCATGTTCTCAGTTGGTGCTGGATCAAGGGTGACTGTCCAAGTGCCGTCGCCATTGTCGACTGCTTCTGGACCACCGTTTGGATCCCAGCCCCACCAAGGACCAGTCATACGTACTGCTGAACCATCAGTGGTAACTGTTAGAGCAACACCAGTTGGCGCTGAACCGTCAGCTGAACCATCGGTAGAACCATCAGCTGAACCGTCGGCTGAACCATCGGCAGAACCGTCAGTTGAACCAGAGGTATCAGTACCAGCACAGGCATCATAAGTGTTTGATGCATCGCCTGAATCCAGAACCAGTACACGGTTCGCCCAGCCACTGTAATCAGTGATCAGTGCGCCCGCATCAATCTCGGCAGAACATTCAGCGCCAGCAGCATTGTCGATCAGGTTCTCTTGAACACCGTCAACAACCCACAGGTACTCCATGTTCTCAGTTGGTGCTGGATCAAGGGTGACTGTCCAAGTGCCGTCGCCATTGTCGACTGCTTCTGGACCACCGTTTGGATCCCAGCCCCACCATGGACCAGTCATACGTACTGCTGAACCATCAGTGGTTAAGGTTAGAGCAACACCAGTTGGTGCTGAACCGTCAGCTGAACCATCGGCAGAACCGTCAGCTGAACCATCGGCAGAACCATCGGCAGAACCGTCAGTACCACCAGAGGTATCAGTACCGCTACAGGCACCAGCTACATCACCCGTTACATCACCTGCGCCATAGGCCCAGGTTCTGTTGAAGTAAGTGTCATCGTAAGCAGCAACATTATCAGAATCACACTCACCAGCACGTGATGCTGTTGAGAGATCTTCTTCAGTACCGTCTACAACCCACTTGTACTCCATACCCTGTGCAAAGCCTGGATCAACTGTTGCTGTCCAAGTGCCATCACCGTTATCAACAGCGGCTACGGCATCGTCCATGTTCCAACCTAATCCACTTGAGTGCATGGACACTGTAGTCGCACCAGCAGCTGTTACTGAGTAAGAAACAGCAGCTTCAGTCGAAGGTGCTGGCGCTTCAGCTGTACAGCTACCGTAAGCGACAACATCCAGAACAATATCGGCGTCTGCTACGTCAACAAAACGATCAGTATAGTCACCAGTACCACAGTCAGTTAAGCCAGCAGCATCTTCAAAGCCGTCCCATGTCCCAAGTGCGGGCTGGTTACGGAACTTGTACAGATGCTGAGTGTTAGCAGTAACCTCAAGTGTTACCGACCATACGCCGTCAGCACCTTCAGTTAACAGATGACCTTCTTGACCGAAGGCACCACCCGCGAGGTAAACACCCTCTTCATGGGCAGTCACTGCTGACATATCAACCTGGAAAGTTACTGATGGAAGCTCAACAACGCCGCCATCACCTTCATTCCACTGAACATTGTCAATCAGGAATGTATCAGTCTTGTTAGTCGCCCAAATCACGATACCAGTGTTAACTTTAGTCAGATCAAGGCCACCAGCAACCAGGGTATTAACCTGTACTGTTACTGTTTCCCAACCTGAAGCACCAAAGGCACCCAGATTCTGATCACCTGAACCACAAGGGTGAATACAGTCAATCTTCATTGTAATACCGCTATCACCAGAGACAGTCTTCACGTCAAAAGTAATAGTACCGCCAGCATAGGTGCTGAAATCAGAACCTTCTGACAGACCTGCAAATACACCTGCAAGGTTAGCTGTTTCATCATGAGCAATTTGTAATACATCACCACGGTCTGCATCGTTTACAACAGACGTTGTAACACTTGTACAGTCTGCAGCGGGATCACAATCAGCCCAACCCAGTGCTTCGTCAAATGCAACCAGACCACGATCGTAGTAAGCATCTGCAACACCGTTATCAATCACAACTGGATTGAATGGAACTGTAGGCTCCTGAGTACCGGCACAGGCGTCATACGTGTTAGACACATCGCCTGAATCCAGAACATGTACGCGGTTACCATAGCTGAAGTAGTCAGTGATCAATGCACCCGCATCAATCTCTGCAGCACATTCAGCGTTAGCAGCATTGTCGATCAGGTTCTCTTGAACACCGTCAACAACCCACAGGTACTCCATGTTGTCAGTTGGTGCTGGATCAAGGGTGACTGTCCAAGTGCCGTCGCCATTGTCGACTGCTTCTGGACCACCGTTTGGATCCCAACCCCACCAAGGACCAGTCAGACGTACTGCTGAACCATCGGTAGTGAGTGTTAGAGCAACACCAGTAGAAGGTGCTGGCGTTCCGGCACAGGCATCATAAGTGTTTGATGCATCGCCTGAATCCAGAACCAGTACACGGTTCGCCCAGCCACTGTAATCAGTGATCAGTGCGCCCGCATCAATCTCGGCAGAACATTCAGCGCCAGCAGCATTGTCGATCAGGTTCTCTTGAACACCGTCAACAACCCACAGGTACTCCATGTTCTCAGTTGGTGCTGGATCAAGGGTGACTGTCCAGGTGCCGTCGCCATTGTTGACTGCTTCTGGACCACCGTTTGGATCCCAGCCCCACCAAGGGCCAGTCAGACGTACTGCTGAACCATCAGTGGTAACTGTTAGAGCAACACCAGTTGGTGCTGAACCATCAGCTGAACCATCAGCTGAACCATCGGCTGAACCATCGGCTGAACCATCGGCTGAACCGTCGGCTGAACCGTCGGCTGAACCGTCGGCTGAACCATCGGCTGAACCATCGGCTGAACCATCGGCTGAACCATCGGCTGAACCATCGGCAGAACCGTCAGTTGAACCAGAGGTATCAGTACCAGCACAGGCATCATAAGTGTTTGATGCATCGCCTGAATCCAGAACCAGTACACGGTTCGCCCAGCCACTGTAATCAGTGATCAGTGCGCCCGCATCAATCTCGGCAGAACATTCAGCGCCAGCAGCATTGTCGATCAGGTTCTCTTGAACACCGTTAACAACCCACAGGTACTCCATGTTCTCAGTCGGTGCTGGATCAAGAGTTACTGTCCAGGTGCCGTCGCCATTGTCGACTGCTTCTGGACCACCGTTTGGATCCCAGCCCCACCAAGGGCCAGTCAGACGAACTGCACTAGCGTCATCAGCGGTTACTGTTAGAGCAACAGCTAGTGAAACACCACCAACAGTTGGATCAAGAGGAGCCGTATCTTCAGCGTCATTTACGCCGTCATTATCATTATCCAAAACAAAAGCTAGCGTTCCGGGAACGTCACGCTTACCTAGAGAGTTACCACCCCAACAAACAACACCAGTAGCGTCATTTGCACAGGCATGGTCATTACCCAGGCTAAAGTGCGTTGGGTTGATCAAGTTAGGAACAACTCTTTGCTTACGTCCGTTGGCACCCCAGCAGGAAATACCGCTGTCATCAAGCGCACAACTGAATGTCTTACCTGCTTCAACTTGAGTAGGATTGTTTAACTCAGGAGCTTCAATCGTACCCGTAGAAGCTCTACTACCCCAACAGCTGACGCCATTGTCGTCAATAACACAACTGTGCAGGAAGCCAGCAGAGAGATTTCTTGGGTTTACTAAACCAGCTGGAATCTGTCCACGCTTATTAGATTTCTTACCCCAACAAACAACACCAGTGGAATCAATCGCACAGGCATGCTCGTCACCAACACTTACGTCAGTCGGGTAGTTAAACTCAGGCATACGAGTGATTAGCTTATGACTAGTATCACCCCAGCACACTATTCCCGTGTCATCTAGCGCACAGGTGTGATAGTGACCAGCAGATACCTTAATTGGATTAGTCAATGCAGGTACATTTGTAGTACCAGCATTATCTTTACCCCAACAAACCACACCAGTGTCATCAATTGCACAGGCATGCTCGTAGCCAACTTCAAGTTGCGTTGGATTACTAAGAGTAGGCACAACAGTCTTACCGTCTGCATCATCACCCCAACAATCAACGCCGTTATCATTCATTGCACAGCTGAACTTAGCACCAACACCAGTAGTATATTCAGCTACCAGCGGGTTACGGCCAGTTTCAATTTCAAGCGCATCTGGAATAAAGTCATTGTCATCGTCCGTGTCGGCATTGTTACCAGTGCCATCACGGTCAGTATCTAGCGACTCAGTGCCTTCAAGAGGCATTTCATCTTCTTTGTCATTTACACCGTCATTATCAGTGTCAGCGAGGTACTTATCAGTACCGAGGACATCTTCTTCCCAATCCTCAATGCCATCACCATCGTTATCTTTAACGATTGCTAATGTCGGAACAGTCGACTTACCGCGACCATCACTACCCCAACAAACAACACCACTTGCGTCAATCGCACAGGCGTGGTCAGTACCCAGGCTCAGCTGAGTTGGGTTAGATAGAACAGGGACTCGTGTCAACTGCTTCTGACCGTTGTTACCCCAACAAACAACACCAGTGTCATCGATAGCACAGCTAAATGTTGTACCTGTCTCAACAACAGTTGGATTGCTTAGCGCTGGCGGTGTATTAGTACCGGTCTTGGCTTTACTACCCCAGCAGCTAACGCCACTGTCGTCCAGTGCACAACCATGGAACCAACCAGCAGAAACCTGCGTTGGATTCACTAAGCCAGCTGGAACCTGTCCACGCTTATTGGAGAGCTTACCCCAACAAACCACATTCCCATCGTCAACGACACAAGCATGATCACTACCTACACTGAGGTCAGTCGGGCCGAAAAACTCAGGAGGTGTAGAACGACCACTACTGTTACTACCCCAACAAACCACTCCAGTGTCGTCCATTGCACAACTGTGCAAACGACCCAGCTCCAACATAGTCGGATTGGACATTTCCGGTGGATTGGTTTTCTGTAGCTGTTCTCTACCCCAACAAACCACACCAGTGTCATCAATCGCACAAGCATGGTCAAAACCAACAGCGACATAAGTCGGGTTAGTTAGAGCGGGAACATCTAGCTGACCATTTGCAGCATCACCCCAACAAGAAACACCTGAGCTATCTAAAGCACAACTGAACTTGTCACCAACACTGACCATATAGTCAACGCCTTGAGCGTTACGACCAGCCGCGATCTCAAGCGCATCAGAAACGCCATCATTATCGCTATCTAAAGGAACATCTTGTGCATATACACTTGGCACTACTAAAAGAGCAAGCAAAGATAAAGAAAGAAGACGTTTCATTAAAGGCCTTACTACTGACCCAGACTTAGAAAACGCCCCCCAACCGAGACGCAACGGTCCCATAATTGTTGAACTACTAGCCCCTAGAGACCGTATTTTTGTGTATATATTCATTAATTCCCCCGGAATTGCTTTTATTAATCTCACTTTTAACTCTTTATTAAAACCAAAGATGTAAAGTGAATTTTCATTATTTAGTAGCTTTTTTGTCAATAACAACAAGCACTTAGCGCACCCAACTGTCTTCACAACTACTTTTATTTCTTTCTATTTTTTATATTTAAAACTAACAATACTGCGATTTTTTTTACAAAATTCTTAATTATTATTACCGCCCTTAAATCAACAGCTGCCCAAATGTCTGGGAAAATGAGATGTGCGGCAATTTTTCCAACGTGAATAGTGTTTTATATTTGAACAAAAAACAAGTACTTAACGTAAATTAATTTCAATCTGTATATATAGGGTTAAATGACTCCATATGCCACTAAATATAGTCTTTACTGCTACATACTCCTCTCCCACTGAAGAACAGTAATAAGCCCAATCAACCTTTTAATCATCCGGCACCATCTTTAATTAAAGACTCGCGAGAAATTTTCCGCAGACACCCTCTCTCAAAAGCCAATACGACTAATCAGGGCCTGAAATAGGCTCGCTGCCCTTCAATGGCCTTTGATTCCGGAGGGTAATGACTCTATGACTGGAGCTGATAATGGGGTGAGTATTTCTGATTCTTAAGCACAGTCATTTTCTATAAGCAAAAAAAAGCCCGCCATGGTGTCCATAGCGGGCTTTTTAAAACTACTGTGAACTATTTTGGTTATTTTTCACTAGAACCATTCAATGCATACCAGCCGATATAGATGTAACAAAGCATTGGCACAACAAAGCTATGCTGGATACCGATCATATCTGCAGCTACACCCTGAACAAGCGGTATCAACGCGCCGCCGACAATCGCCTGACAGACCAGACCAGAGCCTTTACTGGTCATTGAACCCAGACCCTTAACAGCCAGGGTAAAGATAGTTGGGAACATAATTGAGTTAAAGAAACCAACCGCCAGAATAGACCACATGGCAACATCGCCTGTAGTGTTCATGCTGACAATAATCATAACGATAGCGATTAGAGCATTAACAGCAAGGTATTTGGTCGCTGCAATATAGTTCATTAAAGCTGCACCAACCAGACGGCCAACCATCGCCGCACCCCAGTAATAGGCAACCATCTTACCAGCCTCTGCTGAGCTCATTCCGACAATAGCTTCCTCCTTAAAGTAGTCGACCAGGAAGCTACCAATAGCAACTTCGCCACCCACATAGAGGAAAATTGCCAGCGCACCTAATACCAACGAGCGACGACCCCAAACACTTTCGCCAGTATCTTCGGTTGCTTCAACATGGGCGAGCACAGGTAATTTAATATTTCTAAATACCAATGCAGCGGTCACCAACAAAGCACCTAGCAACACATAAGGCATCTGCACGGCAGAGGCATCAGCAGCCACCGCACCCAGAATCAGTGCCGAACCCACAAGAGGCCCTACAGTTGTACCAAAAGAGTTAGCAGCCTGAGCCAAGTTTAGGCGGCTAGCTGCAGTTTTTTCAGGCCCGAGTGCTGCCACATAGGGATTAGCAGCAACCTGCAAAATAGTGATACCGCTGGCCAGCACAAAGAAAGCAAACAGAAACAGTCCATAGACATGTACTTCCGCAGAGGGGTAAAACAACAGGCAACCCGCCGCTGTGGTTAAGAGCCCGAGAACAATACCCTGCTGGTAGCCAACTTTGTCAATTAGCTTGCCGGCAAAGGGCGACACAATAAAGTAGGCACCAAAGAAGCAGAACTGCACCAGCATCGCCTGGGTGTAGTTAAGATCAAAAGACTCTCTTAAAAATGGAATTAAAATATCGTTTAGAACAGTGATAAAGCCCCAGAAGAAGAACAGGCAGGTCATTGCGATAAATGCAAATGTCTGCGTGCCCTGTTCCTGGCCGCCGGCCGCTGTTGCTGTTGTACTGCCTGCAGTTGAACCTGCCATGTGAACCCCCAAAGATTAGCGTTAATTTATAATTGTTTTATCAACCATCAAGATTAGTTTGGCTGTGCGGGGCATGCAAGGCATGTTTTCTACAGACAGGCTTTTTGGTCGCAATATAGAGGTACTTTGTCGCCTTTATGGGGTTTGAGCGCTTATTCGGCCTGAACAACCAGCATGGTAGCCATCATGCTATAGAGAGGGCTGATCACCATAACCATAGTAATCGGCAATCGCCAGACCGGCGGCAACACTGGTAAAGGGGTCGTGCTCAACCACTTTTCCGGCAAACTGGTTATCCAGAATATCTTTTACTGCCGGTATTAATGAGGAGCCACCCGTGCGCAGCACCAAATCTATATCTGCCGCCTGGATATTCACCTTACTGAGTATCAGGGTAATCGCCTGCTCAAGCTCGAAGAGTAGATCAGAAATCATCAGCTCAAACTCCCAACGCTCCAATGTCACCTCAATATCAATTTCAGGAATATCCAATACTGCAGAATCATTTACCGAGAGCTCGGCTTTAAAGGTCTTGATCGCCTCAAAAACCTGATAGCTGTAGTTTTGCTTAATCAGATCGTAGAGCCGTTTAAATTTAATTGCCCCTTCATCATCTTCAACCATGCGCTGCATCACCGAGGCGGTGTATTTATTTTGGTTGAGCATATAACTGACCGGCCAGTTAATCAGCAGATCTTCAAAGTCGCCAAAGGGAAATAACGTATCTACTTCAGAACCATCGAGTACTCGACTCCAGCGCTCACCCTTGCCGAGTAGGGGGAAAATCAGCTCGCGAAAAATAGTCTGATCAATTCTGTCACCACCCAGGGCAATACCGTGAGTAGCTTCAACTTTAAACGACGAACCTGCGCGACGCAGTATGCTGAAATCTAAGGTGCCACCACCAAAGTCGACGGTCAGTACCAGTTCGTCACTGGTGCCCGGGTGATTATGCAAATAACTAATCGCCGCCGCCGTCGGCTCGGGGCAGAACGACTGCTCAGTGATCCCCGCATGACGATAGGATTCACTGAGTCGTTCCAAGGCAATATTATTGCGGCCCTGCTCTATGCCCTCAAAATTAACCGGGTGGCCAATACAGGCATGGGTGGTATTGTCGAGATTGCGCTTTAGCGCTGTGCGAATCCCCACCAGAATAGGTGTTACCAGCGCAACCAGCCGAAAGGCCCGATCAAAAATTAATGTGCGTCCATCCGAGGCATTACCCAACAGGCGCTTAGTACCGCGAAACAGTCGCCCGGGCAAACTTGAGTCATTAAATGCCTGACCAAAGACCTTACTGGTTTCCGACTCGCTGGCCGGGCCACTTGTACTGCCGGTGCTGGTTCGCGCTTCACCTATAAGCTCGGCGCTGAGCTCTACCTTGCGACCCTGGTTGCCACGAATATATTCATCAATCGCCTTTTGGCCGATGGTGGTAGTAAAGTCCCGGTCAATATAATTGGCCGAGGGCATAATCGGGTTTTGCTCAGACAGCTGAACCAGGTAGACCTGCTCACCATCGAAAACCGCCGCCGCGCTGTTGCTGGTTCCAAAATCAATACCGATGCCGAATTTTGGGTTATCTGAATGATCAGTGGAACCTGAGGGAGAAGAACTGTTGCTTTGCATGAAATGAGGGTCGCTGGGAAAGATTAAATAATGCCTGTATTTTAGACTAATTTAGCTAACAATTAATAGAAAGCTGCTTCTAAAACAACAGTAACCATCAACATGGCTTAGATAGCAGAGGCCGCAAATGCATCCCGGGTGAGGTTTTCCAGACGGCCATCCCCATGCACAACAATATTGTCTTCGATACGAATTCCACCATAGGGAATAAACTCATCGACCCGCGACCAGTTGAGCTTCGCAGCATGTTCACCGGCACGTAATTTATCTAACAGTGCGGGAATAAAATACAGCCCTGGCTCTACGGTGTGAATCTGGTCAACCACCATCGGGGCAGAACTGCGCAGCTTTGGATACTTCTCGGATGCCGGCACTTTATCGCCCTGGGCATTGGCCAGATTGCTGCCTCTGTCGTGGACATTGCAGCCGAGGTGATGACCTAGACCATGGGGATAGAATGCCGCGGAAAGATCGGCGTCAAAGGCCTCTTCAGCGGATACCTTGCAGCACATCAAATTGGCGCAGTACCTCAGCCACCTTTAGCTGAGATAGAACATTTAACTCAACCGGGCATTTGCCTATACCACCGGCCGCTACCAATTCCAGCTGGACTGTATCCATCACCCGAATCATCTCGGCAAAATCACTGCCCTGATCGAAGGCATAGGTACGGGTAATATCTGAGGCATACCCATTGACAGCAACCCCGGCATCGATCAGAAAACTGCGCGGCGTCTGAGGCTGCTTAAATAAATTGTGGTGGTGTAATACTGCTGCATGTTCATTGACCCCGGCAATAATACCGTAGGGCATTTCATTTTCACTCTGATTACAGGCGGCTAGATAGGCCGCAGCGATCTCCAGCTCTGAAGCGCCGGCCATAAACGCCTGATAAGCCGCGCGATGGGCTGGCGCTGCCTGCCGATTGGCTTCACGCACGCATTCCTGTTCATAGGGGGTTTTAGCGCGACGCTGGAAATCAATCTGATCGGTAACCGCTTTAGGGTTCCAAGAGTCCGCTGACAGGCCCAACTCATTGGTTTCATTAATAAAGGCTGTGCCGCCCTCGGTTTTACTAAGGTGTGTCTTTAATTCTTTAATAGAAGCGTATTCAACAATCTCCAGCCCCTGATCAAAACCTGCGGGCAGTGCCTCGGGGGCGGTATGCCAGATATCTTCGATATTGAGCAGAAATAGTTTCGGCACAGTTGCGCCGATACTGATCTGCAGATAACAGCCAGCGCGCTTGCCCAGTGGCGCCCACTCTCTAAAGTAGGGATTGGCTTTAAACGGATAAGCCATATCATCAGAGAACTGCATTTTGCTTTCACCCGAGCCAATTACAATTTCATCAAACCCGGTCTCTTCGAGAACACTCTGAAATCTGGAAAATTTCTCTCCGAGATGCTGTGTATAAAGTTTGGCTATGCTCACTGCTTTTTCCTTAAGTGCTTTTTTTCAGGTGTTTCGTATTGATTCATTGACTGAATATCCATTTCGCAAATTTCAGGTGTTGAAATTAAAGGCTAAAGTACTAGTGACACTTTTTTTCTAAGATTCTCGATTAAAGTACGCCCTCTTAACCACCAGAGATGCATATAAGACTCTTATAAGAGGGGATCCACCCACTCTTATAAGCTCTTTTAACTTACTGTGCTAGCTGTTATTGCCGATTGCTTAAAGCGCTTAAGGTCATGAACCACCAGATAGAGGCAGGGAACCAAAATCAGGGTAATTGCGGTAGCAGAAACAATACCAAAACTCAGTGACAGCGCCATTGGAATCACAAACTGAGCTTGCATACTGGTTTCAAACAGCATCGGCAGCAAACCGACAAATGTAGTCGTGGTGGTTAAAAAGATCGCTCTAAAGCGCCGTGCGCCAGCAGCTAACAGAGCATCCTCTTCGGACTTTTCAGTGGCACGTGCGCGGTTGGCAAATTCCACCAGAATCAAACTGTCATTGACCACTACCCCGGCCAGGGCAATCAGGCCAAATACCGATAACATACTCATGGTCATATCAAAGACAATATGCCCGACGACTGCACCAATAAAACCGAAGGGAATAACTGACATAATCACCAGCGGCTGAACATAGGAACGCAGTGGAACCGCAAGCAGGCCGTAGATCAAAAACAGCGCCGCGATCAATCCCACAAACATCCGGTTAATTAGTTCAGACTGTTCCTCACTGGCTCCACCCAGACCAAAGCCTACTCCCGGGTAGCGCTCCAAAAGCTGGGGAATAAAATTATCGGTAACATCTGCGATTACAGTGCCACTCTGAGTCTTCGAGGCATCCACATCTGCAGTGATGGTAATGGTGCGTTTGCGATCAGTGCGCTTAATACTGGTCAAGCCGAGACCGAGGCGAATATTTGCCACTTCACCGATGGCGACAACCTGTCCATTGGCGGTGCGGATATGCATCTCTTCCAATGTGGCAATTGAACGGCGTTCTTCGAGAGGATAGCGCACCATAACCTTAAGGGTATCTGCTCCGCGCTGCAGTCTCTGCACCTCTTCACCATAGAATGCCTGACGCACCTGCCGCGCCACATCTCCCAACTTTATATCCAGCTGGCTGGCATAGGGCTTAAGGCTGATCAGTATTTCCCTGGCACCAACACCCTGAGAATTGTAGATATCAAATACGCCATTGAACTCGCCAAGCTTTTCCTGCAGCTCTACACTAGCCAGACTGAGTTGATCGGGATCTTCACCATAGAGGGATAAATTGATCTTTGCCCCACCACCGGCATTGGTGCTGGCATAGTAATTCTGCTTGCGCACATTAGGCAGATTGCCGACCTCTTTGCGCCACATCTTTTCAAATTCGATGGCACTGATAGCTCTCTCCTCGGCATGCACCAGAGAGACAATAAATACCCCCTCCACATCGGACTGAGAGTAGAACAGTACATGCTCCACCAACCCTTTTGTCTGAGGGTTAGCAAGGCGATAATCACTATCGACCTTAAAGGCAGCGGCCTCGACAGTTTCCAACGCCTCAACCAGACTCTCATTGGAGACACCATCCTGCATAATAATGGTGGCTCGGATATTATCCCCGGGAACATTGGGGAAAAATTCAAAGCGGGCAATACCACTGCCCAGTGCAGCACCGGCAACTATCAGCACAGCAATAAACGATGACAGAGTGACATAGCGGTGCTGCATGCATCTAGCCAAAAACGGCTGATACTTCTGCTTAACAAATTCCGTCATAGTCTGATCAATAGACTTTTGCCAACGCTTAATAAAATCCCATTTTGACGGCTTGGGTTTGGTAAAGCGTAGACCTACCAGATGCGCCGGCAAAATCAATTTCGATTCAATAAGCGAGAATATCAGACACAGAATCACCACCACCGAAATCGCTTCAAGGAATCCAGCGACATTACCGCCAATAAATAGTATGGGTAAAAAGGCAGCCATGGTTGTCAGCACACCAATGGTCGATGGGGTGGCCACTCTTTTAGCACCGGCAACCACGGTCTCGACTGGCGCCACATAGACGAAATCATCGGGCGTCTCACCGCCATTTAGCTGCTTGGCTTTCTCCTCAGCTTTTTTAGCCTCACCCTTGGCCTCGCTGAAAATACTTTCGCCAATAACAATTGCATCATCGACCACAATACCCAACACCATGATAAAGGCGAACAAGCTAAGGACATTTACAGTGACCGGGTAGGGATTT
Organism: uncultured Pseudomonadales bacterium; assembly: GCA_943788895.1. Classification (GTDB taxonomy): domain Bacteria; phylum Pseudomonadota; class Gammaproteobacteria; order Pseudomonadales; family Porticoccaceae; genus HTCC2207. The sequence continues at coordinate 15,654 of CALSRZ010000005.1, forward strand.
ACCGGCATCAGCCAGATCGCACCGAGGAAGCTAACAGGAATACCCACCATTACCCATCGGGCAACCTGCAGGTTGAGGAACAGGCCGAGCACAATAGCCACCAGCACCGCACCCATAGCCAGGTTGGAAAGCATCATATCGAGCCTGCCGCGCAGGTAATAGGAGTCATCAAAAACGTAATTAATTTTCAGCCCATCGGGCAATTCGCTGCGCTTTTCTACAATATATTCTTTGACGGAATCGCTGATGGCAATAATGTCTTGACCCTTTAGGGAAAATATTCCCACAGAGATAGATCTGTTGCGGTCAAAACGCACCATGGCATTAGTCTCGGCAAAACCATCTTTAACATCGGCAATATCAGAGACCAACAGCTGGGTTCCATCGGGATGGCTGCGCAGCACAAGGTTGGCAAAGTCCTCACCGCGGTATGCCTTGCCCTGGGTTCTCACCAGCACATTGCCATTCTCAGCCCGGATCATTCCCGCCGGCAGATCGATGGATGAATCCCTGAGAACTCGAGCCACTTCAGCCAATGTCAGGTCCAGCTCCCTGAGCCGGTCTTCTTTTACCTCGATGGCGATTTCGTAGTCATCAGTTCCCCAGAGTATTGCTCTTTTGACCTCTGGCAGATCCAGTAAATCGTCGCGAATTTCCTGACCGAGCTCTTTTCTAATCCTTTCATTCATAGCGCCAGAGACATTGACGTTGATCACCCAGCCAAAGTTTTCAGCTCTACTGACATTGGGTTTTTCCAGATCTTGGGGGAAGTTAACAATGCTGTCGATACGATTCTCGACCTGAGCCATCACTTCATTAATATCTTCATTGGCCTCTATCTCGAGACTGAGTCTGGCAAAATCGCGACTGGCGGTGGCATTGATTTTCTTGACTCCTTTAAGGCCTTTAAGCGCGGCTTCAATAGGTAGAATAACGCCTTTTTCAACTTCCACCGGGGCGGCGCCCGGGTAGGGAACATTGATCTGTATTTGATCAATATCTGAGCGCGGGAACATTTCCTTACTGATACCCATTGCCGAGATAACACCGGCGGCAATAATTAGCAGCATGGCCAGATTCGCTGCTACAGGGTTTCTGGTAAACCAGCTGATAAGTCCCCTGCTGTACATTATTGGCTACCTACAGGATTAACGCGCATACCATCGATGGCAATTCCCACAGCGCTAACAATAATCTCAACGCCCTCTTCAAGACCGTTGGTAATGTAGTAAAACTGATCATCGCCAAAGACTTTTTCGACCTTTTTCAGTCGCAGCCTGTTGTCGCCATCCACCGCCGCTATATTGTCTCCCTCGAGAAGAGCATGGCGGGGAACAGCAAATATTTTGTCGAGTTTTTTACCGGCGATTGAGGCGCGAACAAAGCTGCCCATCAGCAGTGGCGGATTTTCACTGCGCTGTTGAATATTGTAGGGATCGTCCACCTGGGCTACCAGGTACTGGGCGCGGTTGCGCTGATCGACAACACCTTCGGAACGCACCAGCAGCGCATTCCACTCTACCTCAGCTCCACCCACAGAGGCCCTGAGGGTTACTGTAGGCCTGGATTGACCATTGGCCATAGCGGCGATATCCAGCTTTGAGAGATCTCTTTTGGTCATTGGCAAACGGACTTCCGCATAGTCGATAGCAAAGATCTCCCCCAATTTTGAACCCTGGGAAACATACTGACCTATATCCGTACCCTTTTCAGACACCATGCCTGCATAGGGCGCGCGAATAGTTGTTTTATCCAATTTTTGCTGCGCCTGCTTTACCTCAGCCTGCGCTTGCAGAACATTGGCCCGAGCCTCGGCCAGGTAGGGCTTGCGCAGTGCTAATAGGGGTGCCTCTGTGGCTGGGCGGCCAGTCATGGCCCACTCTTTTTCAGCCTGGGCGGAACGCGCCTGCTCAAAACTCAGCTGTGCATCCATACTGATAAGTCTGGCCTCCGCGCGCTGCAACGCCACCTGGTAATCCGTGGGATCCAGTTGCATCAAAATATCACCTGCCTTGAAAACCCCGCCGACAACATACTGGGGAGAGACCTTTAATACCGCACCGGAGACCTCTGAGATAAGCGCCGTACGAGTACGTGGCTGCACGGTTCCCTGAGACTGCACTATTAACTGGGTCTGGGTTTTTTCCAGCACCAGGGTTTCAACAGCAACTGCGGTCTCTGGCGACTCCAGTTTTGCCGGCGCGGGCTTAAGGGAGACCATAGCCAAGGAGAGCACAACTGCACCGGCGATAATGGCAAACGGCAAGAGGATTTTTTTCAAGGGAAATACCTTTATTTTTTTGATAGCTATCGAGTTTATATTGTACGGAGTTTAGACGGTTTTAGAAGTGGTTACCCAAGACTATATCCAATGATCCAAAAACAAATGGCAGACGTAAAAAAACTATTCTGAACCAACGCGGTAGATTATGATTACTTCAACATTACGCAAAACAAGTCAAACTCGACCAGTGGAAGACCGCGTGGCTACTTTGAATAATTCAGAGAAACGCTCAGACCAGTGGAGCCAACTGCTTATATCTGTGGGTGAAACCCGCGATCGCAAAGCTTTTGCCCAGCTGTTTCAGCATTTCGGACCTCTGCTAAAAGGTTTTGCTCATGCCAGCCGCAACGAAGGCTGGTTTCCCGGATTAGGTGATGACCTGGTTCAGGAAGTGATGATCAAGGTCTGGAACAAAGCCGCTGGTTACAACGCCGAAAAAGCCTCTGCGACCACCTGGATATACACTGTTGCCCGTAACTGTCGAATCGATATGCTGCGCCGCAAGAGCAATACCCAGCATCTGCCCCTAGAGAACGAAGATTTCTGGCATGAGCCGGATGAAGAGACGCCAATCTCACTGCTGCAACAAAAACGCAGTGAAGACCGAGTTCAGGCTTCATTGGCACAGCTTCCCAAAGAGCAGGACCAAATTTTACGCAAGGTCTACCTCGAGGGTAAATCCCATGCCGAGGCCTCTGCCGAACTGGGACTGCCTCTGGGCACGGTTAAATCACGCGTGCGCCTAGCACTGCAAAAAATGCAACTTATTGTCTCCAAAGAGGCGCAAGAATGATTACTTCCACCAACCACCATCCCGACGAAAATATGCTGATTGAATTTTCAGCAGGCACACTGGATACAGCAGCCTCAATTTGCGTCTCCGCACATCTCCACTTTTGTTCCAGCTGTAGAGCAAAGCTTTTGCGCCTAGATCAGGTTGGCTCGCAACTTATGAGTCAGGCTGAACCCGTTGAAGTGAAAGATGATGCTCTTGCTCTGGTTATGGAAAAAATAGATAGCGGCGACAACGCAGCACCTAAGGAACCCAGCTTCCACGGCGATATGCCCTTTAGTGTCAATAAGCTTATGGGCACCTCACTGATCAACAAAAACTGGAAGAGACTCTCTTCATCTGTTGATGTAGCGCGGTTTAAAACTGGGCAGGATGATTTTGAAGTAGCTCTGCACAAGATCTGTGCCGGCGGTAAAACTCCCAAACATGATCATGAGGGCCTTGAGTACACTGTGGTCTTAAAAGGCAGTTTCTCCGATGAAAATGCGGTTTACCGCGAAGGTGACTTCTTACTGCGCCAGCCCGGCGATGTTCACCAGCCCATGGGTGCGCAAAATGGTGAGTGTATCTGCCTGTCTGCTCTGTCAGCCCCGATCAAACCGACCAGCCCACTCGGATTTTTAATGAAGCCCTGGCTGCGCATTAACCCAATGTAATCTACTCCGGCCACAGTTAATGTGGCCGGTGCTATTCCAGCCAATCTATTTATCACCTGACAATTCTCTATAGCCGCTTATTCCGCTACACTGCGCAGCTCTAATAACTGCAAACAGTCGACAATTCCAACCATGGCACAATACGTATACACAATGAATCGGGTGGGCAAAATTGTTCCGCCAAAACGCGAAATCCTCAAAGATATTTCCCTGTCTTTTTTCCCTGGCGCAAAAATTGGCGTACTCGGCCTCAATGGCTCGGGCAAGTCGACACTGCTAAAAATTATGGCTGGGCTGGATACCGATATTCAGGGTGAAGCACGCCCCATGCCAGACCTCAATGTTGGCTATCTTCCTCAGGAACCCCAACTGGATCCGGATAAAGATGTGCGCGGCAATGTGGAAGATGGTGTTCGCGAAGCGGTTGATGCACTAAAAGGACTGGAGCAGGTTTATCTCGACTATGCAGAACCAGATGCCGACTTCGATGCACTGGCCAAACGTCAGGGTAAGCTGGAAGCGATTATCGAAGCCTGGGATGCCCACAATCTCGATCACTCTCTGGACGTCGCGGCAGATGCCCTGCGCCTGCCGCCCTGGGATGCGGATGTAACTTCCCTCTCTGGTGGTGAACGCCGCCGCGTCGCCCTCTGCCGACTGCTGCTATCGCGTCCGGATATGCTGCTGCTCGATGAGCCGACCAACCACCTGGATGCAGAATCAGTTTTTTGGCTGGAGAAATTTCTCGAAGAATTTTCCGGCACTGTGGTTGCAGTAACCCACGACCGTTACTTCCTCGATAACGTCGCCGGTTGGATTCTCGAGCTGGATAGAGGCCATGGTATTCCCTACGAGGGCAACTACTCCACATGGCTTGAAGGCAAAGAGCGACGACTCAGAACTGAGTCGAAGCAAGAGGCCTCGCGCCAGCGCGCACTCAAGCAGGAACTCGAATGGGTGCGTCAAAACACCAAAGGTCGTCAGGCGAAAAGCAAAGCGCGTCTGGCACGTTTCGATGAATTGAACTCTCAAGAGTTTCAAGCGCGCAACGAAACCAATGAAATCTATATCGCACCGGGCGAGCGCCTGGGTGACAAGGTTATTGTTCTCGACAATGTCTGTAAGGGCTTTGGCGATCAGGTACTTATTGATAACTTCTCGGTATCGATTCCCAAGGGCTCAGTGGTGGGTATTATCGGCGGCAACGGTGCTGGTAAATCGACACTGTTCCGTATGATTGCCGGAACCGAGCAACCGGATAGCGGTACTGTTACTCTCGGCGAAACCGTTAAGGTTGCCTATGTAGAGCAGAGCCGTGATTCCCTTGATGACAATCACAATGTTTGGGAAGCGATTTCCGGCGGCCACGATATGCTTAAAATCGGCAACTATGAAGTTTCGTCGCGAGCCTATGCCGGGCGCTTTAACTTTAAAGGCTCCGACCAGCAAAAACGTGTCGGTGAATTATCCGGTGGTGAGCGCGGTCGCCTGCATCTGGCCAACACCCTAAAGCAGGGAGCCAATGTTCTGCTGCTCGATGAACCCTCAAACGACCTCGATATCGAAACCCTGCGCGCCCTCGAAGAGGCGGTACTCTCCTTTCCCGGCTGTGTGATGGTTATCTCTCACGATCGCTGGTTCCTGGATAGAATTGCCACACATATTCTCGCCTATGAAGGGGACAGCGAAATGCAATTCTTTGAAGGCGGCTACAGCGAATATCACGAAGACTTTATTCGTCGCAAGGGAACTGATGCGCAACCAACCCGCGTTAAATACAAGCGCTTAAAGGCTTAATATAGCCAAGGTTTTAAAATGAGTAGCATTTGGCACCATCGTCCAAATATAGACGTTATCAACAACAGCATTAACCAGGGCACCATCTGCGAGCAGTTGGGTATTGTGGTTACTGAAGTTGGCGATGACTTTATCAAGGGCACCATGCCCGCGGATGCGCGAACCTTTCAGCCATTTGGCGTGGTTCACGGCGGTGCCAATGTTGTTCTGGCGGAAAGTCTTGGCAGTATTGCTGGCGCTCATATTGTTGATATAAGCCAGGTCAAATGCCTGGGTCAGGAAGTTAGCGCCACTCACCTTCGCCCGGTCTCATCGGGTTTGGTCACTGGAATCGCCAGACCTATTCATCTTGGTCGACGCTCTCAGGTATGGGAAATTCGTCTTGAAAATGATCAGGGAAAATTAACCTGCATTTCCAAATTAACGCTGGCGATTGTTCCACATTAACGATAGTTACTAGTGACTATTACGCAGGGATTTTATACTCCGCACCCAATATTCCAACTGCGGATTTAAAGCCATTAAGCGCTCGGCACTGGCTTGAGCCTGCTCTCGGCTCTGATACTGACCATAGACAATAACAAACCTGTACTGGCCATCAAGCATAATACTCTGCACCATCAGCTGACCGTTATTGATCACTATATCGCCTGCAGATTGCTCAGCCATAGCCCGGCTTAGATAGGCACCCAACTGCACTGTGTAACCATCGGCGCTAATATTAAAGTCGCTATTAAAGTTCGTAACCAAACTCTGATTAACCGTCGGCTCGACGGGTTGCTCTAGTATTTTTTGCAGCGCTGGCCCAGACAGGTTTTCCTCTGCGGGCTGGTCTTTTGCTATCAGCTGTTTGTCTATAGGGAGAGCACCACTAAGCAATCTCTTGGAGCAACGCCATTGATCACTGGCATCAATATCCGCTTCACAGTACCAACCCAGATATTCCTCTCTTGAAATGGCTCCGGATGTATCATCAAAAAATGTGCAGGCGCTGAGAAAAACTATCCCGAGACTCAGTGAGAGAATATTTATAAGCCTGAACTTAAAATTGCTTCTGTCAGTGAAAAGTCCCATTGCTTAAATACCCATGCGGGAAAGGATATCCACTATCTGGCGCATGGCAAAAGCCAGCTTGGGATATTGCACCTCATAAGCCGAGCTCTTCTCTTCGAGCATTTCACGAAGACGATGCTCCTCAGGCTCTGTTGGGTTGTCGAGGCCTAAAACACCCACCACCATATTGCTCAAAACCTCTCTCTCACTGGTGGTAATTTCTGAGGCAGCCTGAAGATCTGCATGCAGGTCTTCGAGCCTTAATTTTAATTCTTCGCGATCAGTTGCATCATTGTTGTCCATACTTTTATCTCCAAATCCTTTTTAATAAACCTGCTATCCGGCCGCTCTTAAACTGCCGCTTCCAAACCGTCGCTTTCAAACTATCACTTTCAAAGTATAGACCGCCCTGAAAATGCCGCCGCTGCATCACTTTAGTGCGCACACAAGGATTTATGGCATAAATATTGCTTTAATCTGGGCATATTCTGGTTTTTAACGCCAAAATGACCGATTTAGGCACAGTGATAGTGCATTTATAGAGAAAAACTCAAACTTAAAGCACCTTTTTGGTGCCTGTACAGGGGAAATTTATGTTGTCTCGTTTTAAAACTCTCACCGTTAAGGCTCTTGCAGTTCTTTTCGCCACGATTCCAGCTACGGCATTTGCCGATGATCTCAATGGCGCAAACACTGCGTGGATTCTTACCGCAACCGCACTGGTTCTGTTTATGACCATTCCCGGCCTATCGCTTTTTTACGGCGGTCTGGTTCGCTCAAAGAATGTTCTCTCGGTATTGATGCAGTGTTTTGCGGTTACCTGTCTCGCTTCAATCATCTGGTTTGCTGTAGGTTACAGCATGGCCTTTGGTGATGGCGGCGCAGCCAACTGGTTTGTCGGTGGACTAGACAATGCATTCCTGGCCAATGTTCTTGAAGGTTCAATGGCTGGTGATATTCCCGAATCTGTATTTGCCATGTTCCAGATGACTTTCGCAATTATTACACCAGCACTGATTGTCGGTGCTTTCGCTGAGCGTATGCGCTTTAGCGCCATGCTGCTGTTTAGTGGCCTGTGGTTAGTTGTAGTCTACGCACCGATCACCCACTGGGTATGGGGCGGCGGCTGGTTGGCCGAGATGGGTCTACTGGATTTTGCCGGTGGTACTGTTGTGCATATCACTGCTGGTGTTGGCGCTCTGGTTGCCGCACTGGTACTGGGCAACCGCAAAGGCTTCCCGCAGCAGGCGATGCCTCCACACAACCTGACCATGACTGTTACTGGTGCCGGTATGCTGTGGGTTGGCTGGTTCGGCTTTAACGCCGGTTCTGCACTTGCTGCCAATGGCGATGCAGGTATGGCTATGCTGGTTACTCATATCTCTGCCGCTGCCGGTTCACTGGCGTGGATGACGATGGAATGGGTTAAGCACGGCAAGCCTTCTGTACTGGGTATTGTTACCGGTATGGTTGCTGGCCTTGGTACTATTACACCAGCCTCTGGCTTTGTTGGCCCCGGTGGCGCACTGATTATCGGTCTTAGCGCCGGTGTTATCTGTTACTACGCAACTCAGGCGATCAAGCAGCGCTGGAAGATTGATGATTCTCTGGATGTATTCCCAGTTCACGGTGTTGGCGGTATTCTCGGTACGCTGTTCGCCGGTATCTTTGCCTCAGATGCGCTCGGCGTATTTAGCGGTCAGGGTTACAACGAAGGCATGAATATGGCCAGCCAGGTACAGGTTCAAATTGTGGGTATTGTCTCTACGTTCGTCTACACAGGTATAGTGACATTTATATTACTCAAACTGGTTGATAGCATGTTAGGATTGCGCATCAACGAAGAAGACGAAACAAAAGGTCTTGATCTCGCAGAACACGATGAGAGGGGGTATGACCTATAATAATAAAAAAATATAGGGGATAAACCAAAAATAGCCCGAACGCCACCGCCGAACTTTTATAATGTTCTAAAATAAGAAAGTATTGGCGGGGTGAACCAGAGGGGCATTATAAGCCGCTGATTTTTATCAGCGGCTTTTTTATTGCTGGCGATTTTTTCTTAAACAGATTGTGGCTTAATAACCGGGTTAGAGCAGCAGGGTATAAAAGCAGTATGAAAATACCAAAACGAATCCAGCCGTTAATTGATGACGGCGTAGTCGATGAAGTTATCCGTCCGCTGATGAGCGGGAAGGAGGCGGCTGTCTATGTGGTTCGCTGTGGCTCGGAGATTCGCTGCGCCAAGGTCTACAAAGAAGCCAGAAAACGCAGCTTTAAGCAGGCCGTCACCTATCAGGAAGGCCGCAAGGTTCGCAATAGCCGCCGTCAGCGCGCCATGGAAAAGGGCTCGAGGTTTGGCCGCAAACAGCAGGAAGAGACCTGGCAGAATGCCGAGGTGGACGCGCTCTATCGTCTGGCCGACGCCGGGGTTAGAGTTCCGACACCCTACGGCTGCTTTGATGGTGTGCTGCTGATGGAGCTGGTTACCGATGATGATGGCAATGTGGCACCAAGACTCAACGATGTTGCCATGCCAGAGGAACAGGCGCTAGAAGACCACTATCTGGTCATGCAGTACGTTTTAAGAATGCTCTGCGCTGGATTGGTGCATGGCGATCTTTCAGAGTTTAATGTTCTGGTCGACGATTACGGTCCAGTGATTATCGATCTTCCTCAGGCAGTCGATGCCGCGGCCAATAACAATGCCGAAAAAATGTTTGCCCGCGACGTTAACAATATGACCACCTACTACGGGCAGTTCGCGCCCGAATTACTCGAGACTCAATATGCCAAAGAGATTTGGGCGCTATTTGAAGAGGGAAATTTAACCCCTGACACCGAACTTACCGGCTGCTTTACAGAGGACGCTGAACTGGCTGATGTGGATACGGTGATGGAAGAGATTAAGGCAGCATTCGCTGAAGAGCAGGAGCGTTTAGAGCGACTTCGCGAGGCTGATGCTTAAATTAAAAGACCTAAGTTCTGGCTCGATCAAAATAACCACACATCATTTCAGCACCATCGAGAATACGTACCGAATGGCGCTGCATTAAATCCGCGGGAATCAGATAGATCTGGCTTTTAATCACCGCCGAGATACCAGACCATTTCTGCCAGCTCTTAAACCAGTGCGGCTGCTCTTCCTGACTGCCACCGGCAATAATTACTTGGGGATCAGCGGCAACAATAGACTCAATATTGACATAGGGCACTAGCGGAATCGCCTCAGCAAAAATATTTACCCCGCCGCAGAGCTCAATCACACTGCTGACCATATGCTTGCCATTTAGCGTAATCAGCGGCTCATCCCAGATTTGATAGAAAGCCCTGACCGGTGTTTTTCCAAGATTGCTACTGCGCAGCTTTTTAAGTCGCTCGGTAAATTCCAATGCTCGCTGCTCGGCCGTATCAGTATGACCAGAGAGCTTGCCGAAACGCTTAAATAGATTTGGCACCTGATCGATCTCCCCGGTATCTATAACAAATACCGGAATCCCCAGCTTGCGCAGTGGATTGATAATCTTGTCGCCATTGCCCGATTGCCAGGCAATCACCAGATCGGGCTTTAGAGAGAGGATTAACTCATAGTTGGCCGCGGCATAATTACTGACCCGCAGAATATCTTTGGCTTCCTCGGGATAGTTGCTGTATTCATCGGCACCGACTATCTGCTTGCCCGCACCTATATGAAAAAGCACCTCGGTAATATTTGGCGCCAGGCTGATAATCCGCTTGGCCGGCCTTTCGAGGCGAACCTCTGCGCCATTATCATCAATCACCAGCAATTCTGATGCAGCTGCAAGCGCAGATACAAATATCGACAGAACTGTTAATAGCAGCTTGGGAAGAATTCTCATCAGGTAATCCTCATCAGTAATCACCAGGGGTCTTTTGGTCACCGGATGGCTGGCGATAATTGACTTAACCCCAAACACCTTGTCGATTAACTGTTCGGTTAAAACCTCTTCCGGGGAACCCACGGCTTCAATAACACCGCCATTAAATACCACCAGATTATCGGCGCAGCGGGAGGCCAAATTAAGGTCGTGAATTACCATCACCACACCAACACCTCTGTCGGCCAAATTGCGAACAATATCCAGCGTCAATTTTTGGTGGGACAGATCAAAGGCCGAGGTCGGCTCATCCAGCACCAGAAACTGCTCGCCCAATTCACAGGGCTGCCAGATCTGTGCCAGCACTCGAGCCAGCTGTACGCGCTGCTTTTCGCCGCCGGACATCTGCGTGTAAAAACGTTTTTGCAGATAGCTGGCATCGACCAGCTCAAGCGCCTCAGCGACAATCTGTGCATCCTTTACACTGCCGGTCTGGTGAGGAATTCGCCCCAGAGCAACCACCTCATCGGCGGTAAAGGGAAAGTTGAGCAAGGTATGCTGGGGTAGCACCGCGAGCATCTGGGCTTTTTGCTCGAGACTCCACTGACTTAAAGGTTGCTGATTAAAAGAGACTGTCCCTTTGCTGGGTTCCATCTCTCCGGTAATCACCTTGAGTAAACTGGATTTTCCCGCGCCATTGGGACCGACAATTGCCGTCACCTTGCCCGCCTCTACTTCAATGCTGACATTGCGCAGCAGATCAAAGCCTGAAAGGTGGAGGGAGATATTATCCGCGAGCATAGTCATCGGCTTATACCTGCTTGCGCTGCTGCAATAGCAGCGCGACAAAGAAAGGCGCACCGAGCAGCGCAGTGAGTATACCGGTGGGCAGCTCGGCGGGAACCACAACAACCCGCGCCAGACTGTCGGCAAATACCAATAGCGTTGCACCGGCCAGTGCCGAGGCAGGAATTAACCAGCGGTGATCCGGGCCAATGGCCAGACGCACTATATGGGGAATAATCAGACCGACAAAACCAACCAGACCAGCCAGTGCCACGCAGACACCCACCCCCAGCGCGGTCAAAATAATTAGCCTGCGTTTAACCGCCTGCACATCGACCCCTAGGTGACGGGCCTCTGATTCACCCAATAGCAGTGCGTTAAGCGCGTGACTATCTTTGGGAAACAGCGCCAGCAGCAACAGAGCCACTGTCGCCATAATCGAAACCTTTGTCCAGCTGGCACCACTGAGGTTACCCATCTGCCAGAGGCTGATCTGACGCAGCATATCGTTATCAGAGAAATATGTGAGCAGGCTGTTTAGGGCGCCGGCGATAGCGGCGATAGCAATACCGGCCAAGAGCATGGTAGTGACCGATGTGCCTATACCAGAGGTGGCTAATCTATAGACCAAGAGTGTGGCGACAAAGCCGCCGATAAAAGCACCCACAGCAACCAGCGAGAGTCCGAGCAGCGCGCCGCTGTGAATAAATCCGCCAGCCGCCACTATCATCAGGCTGGCGCCGACAGAAGCGCCACTGGAGACTCCAATTAATGAGGGGTCGGCCAGTGGGTTGCGAAACAGACCCTGCATAACCGCACCGGTACTGGCGAGCACAGCGCCAACACAGATTGCCAGTAAAATTCTTGGCAGGCGAATATCAAACAGGATGGTACTAACTTGATTATTGGCAGTCTGGCTGCTGTCAGCGGCAAATAGATCGCCAAACGAGATAGAAACCGTGCCCACAGTCATGGATAACAGGGAGACCACTGGCAATACAATTGCCAGTGCCCAGACTAATCCCGCTGCAGAAAATCGCCGCACTTAATAGTCCACGCCTTTGCGCGCCATAATGCCGGCGTTGTAGGCGTGTTTTATCTCCTTGATCTCAGAGACCGTATCGGCGAGATCGGATAGGGCTGAACCACCACCCCGCCCTGTCACGACCAGCGACTGATTCTCCGGACGATTTTTTAGCGCCGACAGCACTCTGTCCTGATCGAGATATTTAAAGCTGAGCATATAGGTAAGCTCGTCGAGCACCACCAGATGATAGCTGTTATCGGCGAGCATCTTTTCGGCAATCGCCCAGCTTTTTTCAGCGGCGGCAATATCCGCAGCAGCGATCCTGAGTGTCCCAGGTAAATCCGGTTCCCATCTGGTGGAATGTCACCTGCGGGCATTGATCGCGAATATACAGCTCTTCACCGGAGAGCTGCACGCCTTTAATAAACTGCACCACGCCGACTTTGTAACCATAGCCTAAGGCGCGCATCACCATGCCAAAGGCGGAACTCGACTTTGCCCTTGCCATTACCGGTCAGCAGAATACATACACCGCGCTCTATATCCGCCGCTGCTATAGTGGCATCGACATTGTCCTTGAGCTTCTCCATCTTTTTTTGATGGCTCTGCTGCTTTTTGTCCTTATCACTCATAAAAAATCTCTTCTTCCCTTGTACAGGTTTAACCCTGCTGTTTAATTTAACTTAGCTGGTCTGCTTTAAGGCGCTTTCCATACCTTCAGGCAATGGGTGCAGATTAGGGTGTAATGCATTGGCCATAATTTCCAGTGCGTCTACCAGTCGCGGGCCGGGGCGACTAAAGTAGGCGTTGCCATCGACCAGATAGACTTGGGTTCCAACACGTCTTTGCAGCTCTGCAAAGCGCTCGGCTTTTAAGAACAGTATCTACATCCTGTCTTGAGCGCTTAATATCAAACCCGCAGAGGGCAATAAAAATAATATCTGGCGCAGCGTCAATCAGGTGATCCCAATTGCGTCGCTGCGAGGGCTGGCGCCTTTCGCCAAAACAGGGAATACCACCTGCCAGATCAATAATTTCCGGGCTCCAGTGTCCACCGTCAAACAGTGGGTCGAGCCAATCGAGCAGCGCTACGCGGGGCTTATCTGCACTATCAATAGTCGCCGAGCGCTGCGCGACTGCATCTATCCTGCCCTGCAGTTCAGCTTTGTAGGCTACGCCCTGCTCTTCGCAGTCCGCCGCCTCGGCCAATAATGTCACGGTCTGCAAAACATCGTCGAGACAGATCGGTTCAAGATTTACTACCTTTGGGTCACCCGGCAAACTGTGAATCGCTCTGGCCACATCACTTCCAGAGACCGCGCAGACATCACAGAGCGCCTGAGTCACAATCAGATCCGGCTCTAGATCCATCAATCTGACCCATCACCAGATCATAGAGCGCCTCATCATTTTGCAGCTGGTCAGTAACCAGTCGATCGATCTCACCGCTATCTAATCCCGAGGGAATGCGTGAGCTGGTTAAAATCGGCAAGCCCAATACTGAGGGCGGGTAATTACATTCATGGGAGACACCCACCAACTGTTCCTGCAGTCCAAGACCGCAGACCAATTCAGTCGCACTGGGTAGTAGAGGATACAATTTTCATTATTACGCCTCTGGTAAAAGATCGGAGTAAACAAATCCATTGCGTGTAACTACTTCTCCAGCCACTACTGGAATTGGGTATTTAAACATAGGTCCGTCCCATGCAAAGGTATGGAACTCTCCATTTTCTCCGCAGGGGTCGACGGACTCTGGTAGCTCTTCGAGCAATTTATTGGAAAACTGATCTGCCGGCAAAATGCTGCAGGCATCACTCGCGGATCAAGACAGGTAATCGCCGCTTTAAGACCGCCGGCAATCATCTGCTGGGCCAATTCCGCGGTGGGAATTTGCCACAGTGGAAACAGCAGTTCCAGTCCAGTGCCCTGCATCTTGGCTTCGCGATAGTTGCGGATATCTTCCAGATAGAGATCGCCAAAGGCGACAGCATCCATCTGCAACTGATTGCGCGCGGACTCCAGCGCCTCACCCATAATGGTTTCGTACTGCTGGTTGGAGCAGGGCCATGGCAGGGGGATTTCGATCAGCGGTAACCCGGCGGCTTCAGCCTGCATACGCAATAACTGTTGGCGCACACCGTGAATGGCCGAGCGATTAAACTCGCTCGTTAAAGGTGGTCAGCAAGCCAACCACCTCAACAGTAGGATCCAGTTGCAGCTGATAGAGAGTCCAGGCCGAGTCTTTACCACTGCTCCATGAGAGCAGTACTCGTTTGATTCCTGTATCAGCTGGTTGGGACATCTAAATACCTATAGGCTGTAGCGGAGTCCCAAGCTGGCACCAAAGCCGAGAGTCTGGTAGCCAAAAATTTCTTGGTAGTCTTCATCAAAGAGGTTATCCAATCGAAGATAGATATCCAGGTTATCCGTAGCATTCAGGTTGGCGTTTAGGTTAACCAACGTAAAAGCATCTAAAGTAACACCGCCGATATCAGTTTGTTTACCGTTATACTGGGTATTGGCATTGATAGTAAGGTTCTCTTGCACTCGCCAAAGCAGGTTTAAACTGCCAAGGTTTTGAGCACGACGGATCTCGTCAACGCCTTCCTGTGTAGAATCGGTGTAGGTGTAAGATGCATCCAACACAACAGATTCGCTTACAAGCCAGGATGAAGACAGCTCCAAACCCTGCTGCTTACTTATTCCATTAATATTTTCTGGCGTAGAAACCCAAACATCATCCATCCAGTCTGCATTATCACAGTTTTGGATACACTGGAATTTTGTAGCTATTTCATTCTCTAATCTTGCATTAAAGTATGTTGCCTTCAGCTCCAAACGATCATCTAACAACTCTTTATCAACGCCAATCTCCCAGCTCTGCGACTGTTCGGGAGTCAAATCTGAATTACTTAGAAATCCAGAGTAAATACCGTAAAGCTCACCGAAAGTTGGATTTTTAATTGCAGTTCCCGCAGCACCACGGAATCGAGTACTTTCATCTAGACGATATATTCCCTCAAATTTCCATGTCTCAGCATCGTCAAAGGCACTATTGTCATCATGTCGAGCGCCAATCGCTAAGGTAAGCTTATCGACGGGATCCACTCTATATTCGAAGGCAATACTATTTGTGTTGCGAGCCAAAAATTTATTTGCATCTCTACCATTTGCGAAACCGCCGAGCTGTTTAAACTCCTCATTTTCTTGCTCTAACAATAAGGAAATCTGCTGGTCTAAAGCTTCCCAAAGGCGGGATCCAACATATTGATAATCTTGCTTGTTTGATTCAGTAGCCCCGTTGGGAGCAACACTACCACCAGAAGTATATTTAAAGTTATTATTTTTAAAGCGAGATTCTGACAGGCTAGCCCTGTGATTCCATTTGCCATCAGCAGAAGTGAACTGAGCATTTACGCGAGAAGATAATCGGTCAAAGTCACTGTGCAACAGATCATTAAACTGATTGTGAAACTCTGTACCAATCTTGGCCGCATACTCATCATCATATTCACTTACACCATCACTGTGGCGTATGGATACTGCCAACCTCAACTCATCACTGACATCCACACCAGCTTTAAAATTTATGCTGGTATTTTCATATCCGTCATTATCATTAGTACCTGTGTTGGCAATAATATTATCGCCTTCAGATTCAAAGTCAGAAACACCTAAGCTGACATCATATCTTTCAGCCTTATGACCAATGCTAAAGCCAAGATTTTTAGCAGAAAAACTTCCAGCCTCGGCAAATACTTTCGCACTAAATGGCTGGTCGGCACTGCGGGTAACAATATTGACCACGCCGGCCATAGCATCGCTGCCGCGCATTGCGCTCTGTGGCCCACGGATCACTTCGATACGCTCAATATCAGAGGCCGTTAATGTGCCCCAGTTAAGTTCATCACTCTGCGAGGGATCATTGGCTTCAACGCCATCGATCAGCACCAGTAGATGGTTGGCTTCGGCACCGCGAACACGGATCTGGGTCTGGGAGCCCTGCACACCACTGCGGCTAACCGCAAGACCAGGAACATCACGCAGCAGGTCGCTAACGCTAAGCGCGGCACGGTTCTTTAGCTGTTCGCTATCAATAACAGTAATTGCATTGGCCGAACGAGTCGCAGCAATAGGAACGAGAGAAGCGCTAACCAGCACCTCTTCAACATGGTCATGTGCCTGTACGGCAAACGGTAAAGTAAATAGCAGCGATCCAGTGATTACTGTCGCTATTGTTTGAATTTTTTTCATTTTGGATTCTCTTACACTCACACCCGAGTGACTAAAAGTAATTTAAACGGGGGCGTGCAAGCGAACAGACAGAAACTGTCGATCAGCACAAGACCGCACCCCGCGGTTTGTCTGCGTAGCTATAGGCCGGTCTCCGGACTTATAAGTGAGCAGCTAATGAACAACTACTCTGTTTAGCTACCTTCCCATGCAAAAAATACACAGTGGTCATACAGCCAAACATTCTTATCTACCGTTGCGGGGGCAGTATCGGAGTTACAAAGTTTGCCAAATTTTGGCAATGCGCACCGATTTCCCGTTTCACTCTTCCTTTAATCAATCAACCGATTAAATTCGAGAACCTATTGCTGAAGCAAGAGAGCGCAATCTAATCCCTATAGGATTTGAAGTCAAACCGAATCCATTGAAAACACTATTTTTATCAGTGCCTGTGGCGTGTTAATCTACCCACCTAATAATAAGAGTCATCGAAATATGCTTGCTGTACTGATTAAAAGAGTTTTGGCCCCAGGAATGGAGTCCACTTACGAAGAGTTTTCCAGAAAGATTATCCAGGCAGCTATTCCAGCCCAGGGCTTTATTTCCAGCAAAGCCTTTAAGGATATTAACGATCCCTGTGTGCGCTTTGCCCTGAT
The DNA here is from genome assembly GCA_943788895.1 of uncultured Pseudomonadales bacterium. GTDB lineage: Bacteria > Pseudomonadota > Gammaproteobacteria > Pseudomonadales > Porticoccaceae > HTCC2207. Next base: position 32,781 of record CALSRZ010000005.1, read on the forward strand.
TCAAATGGAGACTCTTGCCGACTGGAAAGCTTGGCAAGAATCCCATGAACGCGCGGCAGCCCTCGGCCCCATTCAGCCACTGATGCTTGAGCCAGAAAGCATTTCTATTCTGACTACAGCCTAGATAGGTTGAGCGCTAAAGCGCGTCCAGCGCCTCGGTAACCCGGCGCACTGGAATCACCGTCATACCCTTAATCGGCTGTTTCGGCACATTGCCCGCCGGCACAATCGCGCGGGTAAAACCGTGCTTGGCCGCCTCGCGCAGACGCTCCTGGCCATTGGCTACCGGACGGATCTCACCGGCCAGACCAACCTCGCCAAAAACCATCAAATCCTGCGGCAACACCTGATCGCGGAAACTTGAGATCACCGCCAGTATCAGCGCCAGATCAGCACTGGTTTCGAGTACCTTAACGCCGCCCACCACATTGACAAAAACATCCTGATCGCCCACCGCAATCCCGCCATGACGGTGCAGTACCGCGAGCAACATCGACAGACGATTGTGATCAAGACCCACAGTCACGCGTCGCGGATTGCCTAGATGGCTATCATCGACCAGCGCCTGAAGCTCGACTAATAATGGTCGGGTACCCTCCCAGACAACCATCACCACGCTGCCAGAAGAGGCATCTTCACCGCGCTGCAAGAAAATTGCCGAGGGGTTGGGCACTTCACGAAGTCCCTTGTCGGTCATGGCAAAAACACCCAGCTCATTAACCGCGCCAAAGCGATTTTTATTGCTGCGCAGCGTGCGAAAGTGACTGTCACTGGAACCCTCGAGCATCAGCGAGCAGTCAATCATATGCTCCAATACCTTGGGGCCGGCCAACGAGCCATCTTTGGTGACATGGCCGACCACAATTAATACAGTGCCGGTCTGCTTGGCAAAGCGCACCAGCATAGCGGCACTCTCGCGCACCTGAGAAACACTGCCCGGCGCTGAGGCCACCTCTTCCATATGCATCACTTGGATAGAGTCGACAACCAGAATTTTCGGACGCTTTTGCTCGGCGATTGCGACAACAGTCTCGGCCGATGTCTCAGCCATAATCTCCAGCTTATCGGCGGGCAATCCCAAGCGATTGGCGCGCATAGCTATCTGCTGAGGCGACTCCTCACCAGTCACATAGAGCGACGAATGATTTTCAGCCAGATTACACAGGGTCTGTAGTAACAATGTACTTTTACCCGCGCCAGGTTCACCGCCCAACAACACACAGGAACCCGGTACCAAACCGCCACCAAGCACCAAATCCAGCTCGCTAGTGCCGGTGCTGATACGCGGAATTTCATCCAGGGCAATATCGGCGAGGGTTTTTACCGCACCATCAACGACTCCGGCAAAACCTGAGCGCAGCACTTTGCCGCCCCGCGAAGCACTGCCAAGGCGAACTTCTGATAATGTATTCCATGCACCGCACTCGCCGCACTGACCCTGCCACTTGCGGTAATCGGCACCGCAGTCATTGCAGACATAGGCTGATTTGGTTTTGGTGACCAAGCTGACTCTCCTGTTGATTGATGCTTATTTAAGCCTATTACTGTTGTTATGTACAGTAAATAAACTTATTCAAAATAGCGCTTCCGAGCGCCACTTATGACAGCTACTATGACTGTTCAAAATTATAAGAACAGAAAATCCCATGCAGCCGATAAACAAGAGTACGGATTTTATTATTCGCCCAGCAACCCGTGAAGATTGCCCAGCTATTCTGGCATTTATCAAACAGTTGGCGGAGTATGAAAAGCTCGCCCACGAAGTGGTGGCCACCGAGGAGAAGCTGCAGGCATCGCTGTTTGGCGAGCAGCCCAGTGCGGAAGTTATTATTGCTGAATACCAAAACAGTCCGGTTGGCTTTGCTCTATTTTTTACCAATTACTCAACCTTTTTGGCCAAGCCCGGTATCTATCTCGAAGATCTTTTTGTGCAGTCAGATATGCGCGGCAGAGGCTTTGGTAAAAAGTTACTCGCTCATCTCGCCAAAATTGCTGTCGAGCGCGACTGCGGTCGGCTGGATTGGTGGGTGCTCGACTGGAATCAACCGGCTAAAGATTTTTATCAGTCGCTTAATGCAGAGCCTATGGATGGCTGGACGGTTAACCGATTGAGCGGTGAGTCGCTGACTGCTCTGGCGGATCAGTGCTAATTCAGTCTTCAGTTTGCCTCGTCGATCAGCCAGCTTTCTGATAAAGTATTGGCATGTCTTTAATACCCGAAAAACCTATTGTTATCTCTCCCACGCTGGCCGCTACCATCGGCTTGGAAGAGACCGTGTTGCTACAGTTATTGCAGGAGTGCCGCAGCCATAGCAACGCGCAGCAGAGTCAGGGTTATCAGTGGATTACGCTGAGCGGAGAGAAACTTCTCAGTCTGGCTCCGTTTTGGCGGGAAGATGATATTCGCCGACTGTCTATGGGTCTACATGAAAAAGGTTTACTGCTGATTGGCGGCGCACCATTCTCTGCCGAGCAGGATTTTCGCTTTGCCTTTAATGAGGCTGTTGCTGCGTCTTCTTCGCCAGCTGCCAGACAGCCATCTACAGGACAGCCAACCGCTCAACCCGTCGTTCAGGCAGTGAATACAGCGCCACATTCAGCCAAGACTATCGGCAATAGCTGGCAACCCAGCCAGGATGCCCTGCGTCAACTTAGCCAGCTTGGCGTTACCCAGACTTTTGCCGAGCAGCAGATCCCTCAATTTGTCGCCTACTGGCGCGATCGCAATGTGCCGCGACACAGCTGGGAGTCAAAGTTTATCAAGGAAGTCTGGCGCCAATGGCAACAGGCTGAGGCGACGTCACATCGCCGCCGTCAGGAGGTGGCTGTCTCAAGCGAATGGCGTCCCTCTAATGATGCAATGCAGATTCTGGTTCGCCAGGGTGGTATTAATGCCAACTTTGTCGAAGATGCGATTCCTGAGTTTATTCTCTACTGGCGTGATCGTGGCGATGTCTCCAGTACCTGGGATTCCAAGTTTATTCAGCATATTCGCCGCCAGTGGCAATTTTATAGCGGCATGATGGAACAGGATTCTATGCCTCGCGCAATTACGGCGAATTGGCAGCCAAAAGAATCTGTGTATGATGTACTGCAAATGGCTAATATTAACCGTCAGTTTGCTCAGCAAATAATTCCCGAATTTGTCCTCTATTGGCAAGAGAACGGTTCTCCTCAATGTTCCTGGAGTACCAAGTTTTTACAGTATGTAAAACGTCAGTGGGCAAGACATAATCAAACTCAGTCAACGGATACAGCAGATGGCAAACAGCAAGGATCTAATCCAAAAGGTCGCATCAGGGATCGCAGCATCATCGACGCAGTCTCCGACCGCAGCTGGGCATCCTAAAGCGACGCCAGCAGACCCGCAGCTGATTGATGCTATTAATCAGATCTTCGCGTTTTTTCGGATTAATTATCACAACCAGTATTACAGTGCCTTTGGCGATAATACTAAGTCTGAAAATCTGGCTAAAAAACTTTGGCTGAGCAAGCTGAGTGATTTTTCAGCCGAGACAATTATTGCTGGCGCTGAAAAAGTTATTGCCGAGAGCGACTATCTTCCGACCCTGCATAAAATGCTCAATGCCTGCCGCGATGCAGGCATGCCTGCGGGTTTGCCATCGCCGCGCAAGGCCTATCAGGAAGCCTGCAATAAGCCGAGTCCAAAAGCTGAACAGCAGTGGGCTCATCCGGCTGTGTATATTGCCGGTCGTGAATGTGGCTGGTACTTTCTTGCCAATACCATTGAATCAAAAGCCTTTGCACCCTTTGCTGAAATTTATCAGAAACTCTGCGAGCGGGTTGTAGCTGGCGAGACATTGGTCATCGAAAAACCAGAAGCTCTGCCAGAGACTTCAATGAAACCAGCCACTAAAAAACAGGCGCTGGCCCAGTTGGATGATTTAAAAAATCTTTTAAGTTAGAAGCTTTTGATTAAGAGCTAAGCCACGGAACAAGTTCTCGGAGACGATTGCTATATGGCGAAAACCCCACTGATACACAACTCTACAGCACGGCGCATGGCGAAAACCGTGCTCAACGGTTTCCGCAGCTATTTTGCCGACTATCTAAACGCTACACTCAGCGCCAAGGCGCGCTTTGAAAAAGCCGACTGGCACGGTGTACAGCAGGCCAATGTCGATCGCCTGGAACTCTACAAGGCTAAAGTCACTCAGACAGTGATGTATCTGGAGATGGTCACCAACAAGGATATAGCCAATCGAGCGCTGTGGATCGAGGCAAAAAAAGCCTATACCCAACTGGTGTTTAACTTTCCAAATTTTGAAATTGCGGAAACGTTTTTTAATTCGGTGTTCAGTGCACTCCACGATCACGACAAGATCAATGACGATATTATCTATGTCCTCTCTTCACAGTTAATTGAGGCACCAGAAGCCGAGTACAGTATTTTTGTCCGCTATGAGGGCAGTGATTATCGAAATATTTTCCGACGTATTCTCAAGGAGTCCGAGTTCTCTCTGCCGGGAGAAGATATAGAGCTGGATTTAGACTGTATTCTCAATGTCTTTCAGCGCGAGGTGGTGCCCGCGCTCAACGGCTCTCCTGAAGATTTAAAATTTGATTTACTCGAGTCGGTTTTTTACCGCGGCAAGGCTGCCTATATGGTTGGCCGGGTAATGGATGGCGAACAGACCTTCCCGATGGCGCTGGCGATTCTTAATAACGAGCAGGGACAGCTGTATGTGGATACGGCTATTTTTAACTCGGATGAGCTGAGTGTGATTTTCAGTTTTACCCGCAACCATTTTATGGTCGATGCACCCCTGCCCTATCAGTACGCGCATTTTTTAAAAACTCTGATGCCGAAAAAACTCGACTATGAAATTTACAATTCTCTGGGTTTCCCAAAGCATGCAAAGACCGAGTTTTATCGCCAGTCGGTGCAACATCTGCGCAACTCTGATGACAAGTTTATTGTTGCCCCAGGCATTAAAGGTATGGTGATGACGGTGTTTACACTGCCCTCATACAATATTGTGTTTAAAATTATTAAAGACAAGTTTGCGCCGCCCAAGGAAATTACTCATCAGGAGGTACGCAATAAATACCGCTTGGTCTCCAGACATGATCGTATTGGACGTATGGCCGACACTCAGGAATTCGATAAGCTGGTTTTTCCCCTAAATCGTTTTTCAGATTCGCTGCTCGAAGAGTTGCAAAAAGTTGCCGCCTCTTCGATTGAAATTCGCGATACCAGACTGATCATTAAGCATCTCTATACAGAGCGTTATATGACGCCGCTAAATATCTATTTAGAGAGTGCCAGCGACGCTGAAATTCACAGCGCCATGGAGGAGTACGGCAACTGTATTAAGCAGTTGGCGGCGGCGAATATTTTTCCCGGCGATATGCCCTTAAAGAATTTTGGCGTCACCCGTCACCGCCGCGTGGTGTTTTATGACTACGATGAAATTGCCTCATTGACCGACTGTAACTTTCGCCATATTCCCGAGCCGCGCACAGCTGAGGAGGAGATGCAGGCGGGCACCTGGTATACCGTGGCTGAGAATGATATTTTCCCCGAGGAGTTTCGGCTGTTTTTTTCCGGTAATACCAAGGCGCGAAAAATGTTTGAAGAGATGCACAGCGATCTCTACGAGGTTAAATTTTGGCAGGATCTGCAGCAGAAAATTCGCGATGGCTTTGTACTGGATGTATTTCCCTACCGCCGCGCCAGGCGCTTTGATCGCGGTAAGGACTCTGAATTAGAAGTGTTTTCTGATTAGAGATTTTTGATTAGAGCTTGAGTTTAGCGCAGGGGAATTTCTGAACTGAGCGCTCCAGAACGAATACTCAGACTGTCGAAGTTAATCGATTCAATCACCCAGTTACTGTCGATGCTATCACCCACATAATAGGTTTTTTCACCGATAAAGATTCGATTTTTCGCTGAGCCGCTGCGAATATAAATATGTCCGGCTATGGTTACTTCCGGCAATTCCAGCTCTTCAAATACAGGCTCTTTTATTACAGGCTCTTTTATTACAGGCTCTTGCTGAGGAATAACTTCTTCAGCAACTGTTTCTATCTCCACAGCTTCAACTGCCTGCTGGGGCTCAGATATCCTTACTGCGCCACTGATATTCTGATTAGTCAGGCTATAAAATCCATAAAAAAGCAGCGCGGCAACTGCAACTATAATCAGCGCCAGTTTGTAACCAGAACTATTCTTGGTCGGTTCTTGATAGGGATCCCAACCGGCGCTGACAAAATCATCCAGATCCTCTGACTCTTCACGTTTGCGATCGTGCTCAGCCTTTTTTAGCGCATTGAGAATATAGGACATTATTGAATCTCCATCAGTCGCGGAATAGTTTCCCCGGCAAACTGATTTAAGCGCATCAATGTTTCACGACCCAGTATTCCATCTGCCACTAATCCCTGCTGCTCTTGAAATTCCAATACTTGCTGGGCAACGGCCGGGGTGTAGCGGCCGCCACTGATAACCCTTTCACTGCTCTGATCAATCGCTTGCAACTGAAGCTGTAACCAGTCGATTAACTGGGGGTTAATCTGTAATTGGTTTGGGGTATTGCCGGTCACTGCCAAAGGCGCGCTATAACTGCTTGGCGGTTTCCATAAATAGAGAAACACTCCATTCCAATTCTGTGCAAAGCGCTCTCTATCAATATCTGCTGTGCCCTGGCGATTCTGCAAGGTAACAGTATTAGTATCTAACTTAGAGAGCACATAGGTTTTCAGGTAGCCATTTTCATCGAGCAGCCAAACTATGCCGGGACGATTCACTTTTTCAATAAAGCCAAGACTCACGGCGCTGATTTTTTCCATACGCAGCTGTTGCTGGTTAGCCACAGAAGAGAGCTCTTCCTCACTGTAGACCTCAGCGGTATCAATTTCCCAGATGGCCAGAAGAGCCGACAATGGATTGGCGGCCGCTGCGGGCTGATCCTTAACCACTTCAGCTGTTGGGCTATCTGTAATAGCTGGTACCTCAATATCAGCAACCTTAACCTCAGCAACCTGAACTGGCACATCTGCCGCAGATTCTTCTGGTGCCACAGCTTGATCAGGTGCCACAGCTTGCTCAGGTGCCACCTCCAAAGATGAAAACAAATCTGTAGATTTATAAGCAGCGGCAAGAGCCACTGCACCGACAATAAACAATACAGCTACTATCAGCCCTACTCTGGTTTTGCCGGTGGTTTTCTTTTCGCTGAGAATTTCTGCTGCCGCCTGACGGACCAATTTAGCCGAGACTGTTTTCTGCCCACTGGCGTAGGCGGCAACCAGAGCCTGATGACAGACCAGGTTAATTAATCGCGGTACGCCTCCGGTAAGCCGAAATAATACCGAGATACAGGCGGGCTCAAAAATAGCTCTTTTAGCGCCGGCACGGTGCAGGCGGTGATTGATATAGTTGGAGAGATCATTCTTATCCAGTGGCGATAGATGGAAGCGAGAGACCACCCTCTGATTGAGTTGGCGAAGTTCTTTCTGAGCGAGAATCTCGAGCAATTCGGGCTGGCCGACCAACAGAATATGTAACAGTTTCTGAGTACTGGTTTCCAGATTGCTTAACAGGCGCAGGGTTTCCAAAACCTCTGGGGTCAGGTTCTGTGCCTCTTCAATTACGATCAGTGTTTTTTTACCCTCGGCATGGGCGGCGAGCAGATCCTGATTAAGTGCGTCGATACATTTTTTGGTAAATGACAGTTCGGCATCTTCAGGCAGCTGAATATTTAGTTCATCGCAGATACTGGCAAGCACATCGGTGGTATTAAGCTTGCTGTTAAGGATATAGGCGACCCGCACATGGGGCGGAATACGCTTGATCATGGTGCGCGTCAATGTGGTTTTACCTGTGCCTACCTCACCGGTCAGCAGGATAAAACCACCTTCGCGATCAAGGCCGTACTTTAAATGGGCTACGGCCTGTCGGTGGTAGATGCTGGGATAGAGAAACCCAGGATCAGGGACTATCGAGAATGGCTCTCGCTTAAGGGCAAAATATTGCAGATAAATGCTCATAGTCCCTCATTGTACTACTTGGTTGGCTGCCCCTCATTGATAAACTCTTCAAGCATTGGCTTAATAAGGCCGCCTTTTTCACTGTTTAGATCGCGCTTGATCAGATGCTTATATTTAGCCTCGGATAAATTTCGTGCATCTTCGGCTGTGCGAATAATGGTTGGGCGAATAAACATCATCAATACCGACTGAGAATCCTCTTTGTTTGATGACCGGAATAGACGACCTAACAGTGGAATATCTCCCAGCAGCGGCACCTTGTTCTCAGTGCCACCTGTTTGGTCTTCAATCAACCCACCCAATATCAATAACTCACCATCCTGAATTAGCACATTGGTTTTCATGGTGCTTTTTGAGGTGGTTTGCAGACCTGGTTCACCGCCCGCTTTAACTTTGGATGACTCCTGCTCAATCTCCAGGCGCACCGAGTTGCCCTTACTAATTTGCGGCTTAACCTTAAGTTTTACACCCACTTCTTCACGATTAATGGTGGTAAAAGGGTTACTGCTGCCATTATTACCGCTGGTAAAACTTCCGGATTGGAAAGGAACTTCCTCACCTACTGTTAATGTAGCCTCTTCATTATCCAAAGTGACAACCGATGGCGTTGAAAGAATTTTAGTGCTGATATCGGTTTTCAAAGCTTGGATTAATAGCCCAATTCCTTTGCCAGTATCAGGGTCAAAATCACCCGCTATACCTATAGCACCAGTAGTAGTGGACAATATATCAGCAAGACCTGCTGAATCCGCATCACTGATATCTCCATCAGCACCAGAACCAAGTACCGTGGCTAAAAGATTATCAAACTTGGTGAGATAACCGCCGCGATTTTTGCTGGTATACACTAACTGTGAATTAAGCAGGTTAGCCTGATCTTCCGATAACTCAGCAATAACTGCTTCAATCAATACCTGCGGTCTGGCGCGATCAAGCTTTCTAACAACATTTCTAATTTCTCTAACCACCGCCGAAGGCGCTGCGATTACCAGCGCATTATTTAGCTCATCAATCTGGATCTGATAGGCGGTTTTCTTTTTATTTTTGTTATTGGCACCAGCTTCTCCGGCGAGACGCAGAAAAATATCCGACTGCAGCATACCTTCAACAATTGGCTTCATCTCTGCTGCACGGGCAAAGTTAAGGTAGATCACCTCAACGCTGCCGGCTTTATTTGATCGCTGATCCAGTGTTTGCAACATCGCTTTAAAGGCGCGGCGCGCAGTGCTCGGACCGCTGACAATAATTCGATTATTCATACCGTCTTCGACCAGTGACAACTCTTGCTTCTGCAGCTGCTTTAACTGGGTGGCGATATGCACCGCTTCACCGGCAGAGATATGCTTGAGCGTAACCACTTCAATAGCGGTCTGCTCGGGATCATCCAGCTCTGCAACCAGCTTTTCAAGACGTTTGATATTCGAGGCGATATCTGTAACTACAATGGCGTTGCTCTGGGCAAAGGATTGCAGTCGCGAACCGGAACTCATCACCGGCTTTAAAACCGGCACCAAGGTGGTCACCTGAGTGTGCTGAATCTTGATTACCTTGGTAATCAATTTGTTATTGCCGCCTGCACTGCCAGAAAAAGTAAATGCCTGATTAAATGGCAGAATACGGGTTACCACACCATCGTCGACCGCCTGAAAACCCTGCACCTGCAGTGAAGAGAGCGCGGCATTGTAAAGCAGGTCAGCATCAATCGCCTCCGGGGCAATAATGGTTACCTTGCCTTTTACTCGAGGGTCGAGAACAAAGGATTTTCCGGTAATCTCTGCAACACTTTCAATTACGCTGCGGATATCCGCATCGCGGAAATTAATTCTTACTTTTTCGTCTGCAGTCGCCTCGGCAACCATCGCGGCCACTAAGCTGAGCGCCCCCACAAAGCGCATAATCTTTTTGCCAAAACCTACTTTTTGGTCAGTCATTATTTTTCTCATTTTATTTATTCAATCCGAATTTCGGTAACATTTTAGCTGACAGGCTGGCGGCATTCACATAGATCACCACTGGCTGCCCATCGCGAATAACGGTTACTGGCAGGCTGCTCTGCGCGCTGTACTTGATCCACTGCTGTGGATCCGACATCAGCTCTTGGACACCCGTACCACCGACATCGACAACCACGTCGTTATTTTCAAGATCCGCCAGCATCTTCATTTCTTCAGAGAGTTTATTGAGTTTAAACCCACTGCCATATCCATCCACCCTGACCGGTACGGCACCAAACATATTGGCCATGGCAAAACCGCCATCAGCTGTCTGCCCATCCGCGCTATCTGTCGACTGCTGTGTCTCGATGACATTATCAGCTTTAGCCAGCAAAATTTGCTCGTTTGTTCCGTTTCGCTTAACGATTATGCGGTACGGCTCAATCTTTTCAATAGTGACAGAGGATCCCAGCTTATCACCAACGTGATAGACCTTTTGCGGTTTGCCATTAAAAGCTAGGGTTGCTGAAGAAACCTCTCTGGAGATCATGACTCCCAGAAGTTTTGCCTTCAATGTCGAGTTTTCCAACTCACCTACCACCGGCGCCTGCTGAATGGGCTGGCTGCCGCGGAACCAGTTCCAATTCAGGCTGACAGCATCTGATTTAGCACGAGGTATGGGTTCAACCTCCCCAGTATCAGCTATGTAAAGCATGGCCAGCATGATAATTAACACTGCACAGATCAGTACCAGCAATAAATTGCCCAGGGCAATGGCACGCTGAGCCAAGGAACCAGTGCTAAATACTGATAACAGCTTGCTCAACTGAAAGGCTTTAATCGACATTTATCACCTCAATATCAGCGACGTAAATAACCTTGGTGCCAGCAGAAGACCTTATATCTAAAGCCTCAAGAGCCAGACCCTGACAGGTCAGCTGATGATTCAACTGTAGTATTCGATTGGGGCTGGAACCGCTGAGGGTAAACGAAAAGAAAGATGAATCCTTCTGTTCAAAACCGAGTAGCTTAAGCTGATTTCTTCTTACAATACGGGTAATCACTTCTTTCTTCTTGCCATTCTGGATTGCTTTACCAGCACAGCTATTATCAAGGCTGCTAACCATCTGGCTCTGCTCTCGCAGCCATTGCATATCTGCACTCAAGCTTTTATGGCGCTGCTCGAGCTCGACGTTCTTCTGCATAGCAGGCAATAGCGACATATAAATAGCTGCAAGGATTAATAGTCCAGCGCCAACAGCCATAATCAATCTCTCGCGTGGCTGCAGATCTGCAAACCAACCGCTGAGGTTATCTAATAGGTTCATGGTTTATCCACCCCAAGCAGATTGATACTGGTAATTTCGCCAACTTTCTTACTGCTGACTTTAAAGCCAGGGACTTTTAAAGTAGCCAGGTTCAACTTGCTTGCGTTTTTCAACTCTAGCTGGATTTCAGTATCATTCACAGACAGTGACTCCAGGTCACAGTTGCAGGCAGTCATAAATTTCTCGAGGCCTGCCAGTGCTCTCATAGCGGGCACCTCTGAACTTTCACGCTGCTTAAATAAATTGGCTAGCAGCAATTCACCGCTAGCCCTGACCTTTTCCGGTTGGGCTTTCTTGCCGGCAAATACATTGTTAAATCCTGAACTGACTTGCTTCTCAAGTGTGCTAACTGTCTCTTCAAGCTGAGCATTGGAGATTTGCAGATAGCCAAAGCCCAACACCACCGCCAGAATAAAAAGAGCCGCGGTGGACAGCCAGGATCCACTGTTGGCCTGACGGGTCGCAGAACTTGCAAACTCGCCATCCAAAAGGTTGGCCGAGAGAGGGTATTCGCAGAACTGCCAGTCGATATCGGCGTCGTTGATATCCGCTTCCTCGAGCAAGTCCTCTGGAACTAGGGTTTCGTCGGGCACCGAGATCGACAGTCGCGGGGCTATATCCGCGGTTTCACACAGACGGCGAACCAAACTCCAAGCCAGTGCCGGGGAAGCAGAAAAACCACTGCCGGCAGCATCGCGAACCAGCAAAGTCCCTTCGCGCCAGACTATATTGATACGCCCTTCTTCATAAGGTAGTGCAAAATAATCAGGAACCAGTGCGCTGGGCGTTACTGAGGCGTTGTCGGCAATTCGCAACCACTCGCGCATATCCTGCTTGCTGACAACAGTGATATCGACCTGTTTTTTATCATCTTCAGCTATCACTGCGCCTATAACAAAGTGCATATCTTCAACAGGCTGCAAAAGACGATCTTCGAGAATCCACGGGATTAGCTCCGACCACTTTCTCTGCGGCGCAGTCGGTGCATCAATACGATGCACAGTGACACGCTCTGATGGTACCCAGAGGGCCATAGATCTGTGGTCTTCGCCTTCACTGACCAGATGGCGGTCAAGGTGGTGAATATGGTCAACAGATAATGTCATTTAGAACATTTCCTAATAATCGGCGTTATTGTCGTTGGGTATTTCTTCACAGAGAGGCTGCATATAATACTTTTTATTGCCATCACTATCATCAGCTTCAGTGTCGGAATCTTCATCATCTGAAACAGCTGAGAATAGTAACGTCGTAACCCCGGCAGGCACAACCGTTATCTCACGACTTATTACCACCGGAGTTCCGCTACCCTTACGGTGTATTATACTTTTTACCTGCAGCTTTGACTGCCCCAACGTGACTTCTAGATTTAATTGAAAAAACGATGTTTTTACATCGACAAGTGTCGCTGGCCAGCGCAACTCAACCTGTTGCTCACCAATCATTAAATACTCGTTTATTGCAGCATAAAAATCAGTCCGCTTATCGTAGGGTCGACCAGCGGTAACCAACTCAACAAACTCCATACCCATGCCATCGCTCAACGCCAGCAGCATCTGTTCCGATGCGGTGTTTATATTGACTGTGGTAAGTGCCGGCAATGCGCTTATCCAGGGCGACAGTATCTGCAGATCCCTGAGGCTGTAGCCTTTCATTGCCGCCAACTCACCAGTATCTGAGATCAAATTGTTGTGAGGAAACCGCGGCGGATCATAAAGACTGTATTCAGACCGCTCTGCGCCTGAGGGATTGATCGAAGAGTCGTCTTTATCAAGCCAGTCGATTATCACCGCAACTCTGGAGCCATCGACGGGAATATCCAGCGACTGCAAAAGGTTTTCCCAGGCTCGCGCATGACCAAATTTTGTTCCATCCATCTCTCGCTGTAGAGGCGAAATGGTATAACCGCTAAGACTGTTAAGATTAAATCGCGCCTGCAAATCGACCATACATCCGGCGACAGTGCCTCCATCTACAGGTAAAAAGGGGATAGCTCGGGCCCAGTCTTCCTCAAAATGGTCTGTTTTAATATCGTCATTTACAGGTGAAAGTAAATCCCTGGCCCAACTCTCGGCGCTAATAGCCAATAACACTGCCTGATCACTGTGCAGAGATCCGGCAGCCTGATTGACCTCAATCTGGTGACGGTAAAAAATATTGCCCAGTATTATGGTCACTGCAAGAGTGAGAATAAGCGTCGCCAAAAGAGCTACACCACGCTGACGCTGAGGCTTCGTTGCGGCCATACTCTCGGCGGGCCTGGAATGATTGCTTTGCATCTTAGGATTCGCCCTCGACTTCATCTTTATCATCCCCGTCATCAGAGTTATTAGAATTACCTGAAGTCGAACCTGAGCCTGAAGCCGAACCCGAACCTGAGCTTGAGCCCGAATCTAAATCTGTATCTGAGCCCCGACCTGAGCTGGAACCGGAACCCAAGCCATTGCGCCCCGCTCTCGGATCAAACGCCAGCCCAGGAATTAGACGAGAGGTTTCCGAACCGTCGAGCATAATAATGGTAATGCGAATCATCCTTGGCAGGCTGAGCGGACTGTGAGTCTCGTTGATCGGCGGCCAGTCGGGCAAAAATACCCCTGCTCGAGAGAGCTGCTCAATTTCTACATCATCAACATTATTCAGCAGTATCAGCAGATTGCCATCGTCATTCAGCGATGTTGCCGTAACCGGCCAGGAGCGTCTCTCCAATTGATTTTCTGAATTGAGGCTGTATTGAATACGGGTTACGCCAGTGGGATTAGTGCTTGTCAATGGCCCACCCCCGCGACTAAAGCGAACACCAAACTGATCTGGATCGGTTATATAAGCAGACTCTTTTGAACCCAAACCATCGGCAAAGGTTCGCGGTCGAAGATGAAATAGATCGCGATTAATAACCTGCCAAGCACGGTGTAGTTGCGATTCATTAGACAGCGTAGTTCGACTGCGATCATTGGCGCCGAGGATAACCTCGACCGCCTGGTAAGACATCACGGACATAACCGCCAACAACATTAGCGCGACAACTGCCTCAACGAGAGTAAAGCCTGACTGACTCTTTTGAGTAGCTCGTCCAGAACGAGAAGGTAAATGCCTGGTCATCAGTTTTTCACAACCAGATAGACAAACAGTGCGGCGCGATTGCGATCGCTATTATGTAGTCCAACTTCAACTTCATATCGGTAGAGGTCACTGCCCATAGCCTCTTTAACTTCCAGCTCCCAACGCAGATCATAGCCGCCCTGAGTATCAACTCCTTTGACTGATCGTTTTGATTTTCTATTTTTCTCAGTCCACTCTTCGGCATCTTGATAATGCTCGACAAGATGGTTCCATGAAACCTGGGCCGAATAGAACTGCTCACGCAGGCGCACTCGCTCGTCTGCATACTGTTGAACCAGATACAGAGCACTACCCATAACCCAGCCGATAATGCTCAGGGCAACTGCCACTTCAATCAGCGTGAAGCCAGCCACAGCGCGAGATCCTGCAGGGGTATTCATTCCACCACCCTTTTAACAATCATTGCTGCAGTTTCAGCATCCCAACTGTATTTAAAGATTATTGGGCTCGAGTCAAAGCTCAAAATCATATCGGCCCTGGGCTCTACATAGCCATCGGGCATAAAGGCAATCACAGGAAACAGCGCGTCCTCACCCTCTCTATCGGCGTATTCATCGGCATCCCCGAAGTCGCCATTGCTGGAAACAACCCATTTAATACGGGCGCCCTTTTCCAAGATAAAAAATTCGGGATAGGTAACCGGAAGCCAGTGTTGACGATAGTAGGCAACGACGCGAAGAGCGCGCACTACTTCTTCCGCCTCCTCCGGGTTGCCCAGCACGCCGTAGGGAACAGCCTCAAGGGCTGCTTGATCTGAGAGCTGATTAAGCCAGATCAGTAAATTGTCCGCCTGGCTTTTGTAGCGGCGGTCAAATGCCTGGTTGATTGCAAATAGACTCATCGCCGAGATGGTGGCCAAAATAATCACAACCACGCTGATCTCGATTAATGTAAAACCGCCCTGGCGGCTGCGCGACTGTGTCATTTTGCTTTAACCATTTTTTGGATTAAGAAAAGCCTCAGCTCTACTTAATATTCCAATTTCCCCAGTCTGCATTAGAGCCTTCACCGCCCTCTTGGTTATCTACGCCCAGAGTGTAGATATCAATTTCTTTGCCGCGGCGACCAGGATTGGCATATTTGTATGGCTCGCCCCAGGGATCTTCTGGCGCTTTTTCCAAATAGGGGCCGCTCCAGTTATCCAAACCACCGGGATTGGAAGTCAATGCCGCCAGACCCTGACTTGACGTTGGGTAGCGGTAGTTATCCAGACGGTAAAATTTCAGCGCGCTCTCGATCACGCGAATATCCTGCGCAACACGCGTCTGCTCAGCCTGCTGCACCTTTTTAAACAGTGTCGGCCCAATCATTGCACCCAACAGCGCAATAACCACAACTACCACCATCATTTCGATCAGCGTAAAACCCGCCTGCTTTTTATTAACGACCATCTGTTACACCCTCAAAAATTAATTCAAAATTACTACAGGAGTAAGAAGTTTACTCTCTGCTTAAATCATATTGTTCATATCCATAATCGGCAGCATAACCGCGGCCACTACGGATAGAATTATCATGCCCATAAAAATAATCAATATCGGATTCATCAATTTCAGAAATACTTCAACCGCATTACTGAGTCGCAACGAATAGTATTCCGATACGCGCAAAAGCATTTTATCCAACTCACTGGAAGCCTCACCACTGCCCACCATATGAACCAGAAAGCCACTGCCCAGATCGCCGTCCTGCAGGGCTTTTTGCATACTGCTGCCCTGGCGCATAGCCTCGGTAACGCCCTCCATCTTGCGACGCAGATGCAGATTGTTGACCACTGATGATGATATTTTTAAGGCGGCAAGAGCCGGTACACCGTTATTCAGCAGCACGCCGAGACTGCGTGACCAGTCGGCAATATTGGCCATGCGTATCCAGCGGCCCATACCGGGCATAGACAGCATAAAGGCATGCCAGCGCTCTTTGCGCTGGGGATTTTTCATTGCCTGAACAAACAATGTAAATAACCCGAATGCCGCAATTAGTACGAACAGCCCATAATTTTGGGTGAACTCACTGACATTGATAACCGCCCTAGTCACCAGTGGCAGCTCGCGATTAGAGCTGGCAAAGATAGCGGTGATTTTCGGCACCACCCAGACCATCATAATCGCCACAACGATAATAGAAGTACTGATCAGCGTCGCCGGATAGATCATCGCGCGACTGATTGTCTTGCGGTTTTCGGCACTGGTCTCAATATCTTCAGCGAGACGCATCAACACTTCGTGCAAATGGCCACTCTCTTCACCGACACTGATACCGGCAATGATACTTTCAGGAATTTTGTAAGGTGATCGACGCAGAGCTTCAGAAAAACTCCGGCCCTCGGTAATTTCACTGCGCCAGCTCTGCTAGCATACGACGCTGCTTTTCTGTTTCTGCCTGCTCAATGGTCATGCGCAGGGCATCTTCGAGGGGCAGTCCAGACTGAATAAGAATCGCCTGCTGCTGAAGCAACAGTGATAGATCGAAATTATTGACGCGCGCCTCACGGCCACCGCTGTTGACCGCTTTCGATGTGGTGCTGACCTCTTTTACCGCTGAAGGCAGCAAACTTTTCTCTTTTAGCAATCGTCGTGCATGACGCTCAGAGTCGGCAGTAATAACCCCGCTGACCTTTTTTCCGGCCTTGTCATAAGCGCTGTAGTCGAAAGCAGCCATGGTTACACGCTAGTGACGCGAAGAACTTCTTCGACAGTGGTGACACCCTCGCGAACCAGATCGAAACCGGCATCGCGGATACTGGGTACGCTGCGACGAATCAATTGCTCAAGCTCAAGCTCGCCGGCATTCTCGTGGATCAGCGTCTGCAACTCGGGGCTTACCGCAACCAGCTCAAACAGCGCCTGACGGCCGATAAAGCCGGTATTGTTACACTCGGAGCAGCCACGGGATTGATACAACTCAGCCCCTTCAGGCAAGTTCAACAGATTGCGGTTAAAGTCATTGACCGGAACCTTTTCACGGCACTTAACACAGAGCTTGCGCACTAGCCGCTGAGAGGCGATGCCGCGCACCGTGGATGCCAGCAAGAAACTGTCGACACCGAGATCCTGCAGTCGAGTTATCGCGCCTGCGGCTGTATTGGTGTGCAGTGTTGAAAGTACCAGGTGACCGGTCAAACTGGCCTGGGTAGCAATCTCGGCAGTTTCACCATCGCGAATCTCACCGATTAGAATCACATCCGGATCCTGACGCAAAATAGCGCGCAGGCCGCGGGCAAAAGTCATGCCGGCGCGCAGATTGATCTGCGTCTGGCTGATACCGGGAAGATCGTATTCCACCGGATCTTCGACGGTCATAATATTGCGCTGCTTGCGATCCATCTGCTGCAGAGCCGAATACAGGGTAGTGGTTTTACCGGAACCTGTTGGGCCGGTGACCAGAATAATACCGTGAGGGCGGGAGATAAGATCGAGCAACAGCTCTTTGGTCTTCTCGGGCATACCCAGATCACTGGTCTGCTGCTTTCCAGCATCCTTATCCAACAGTCGCATTACTACGCGCTCGCCGTGACTTGAAGGCATGGTAGAAACACGCAGGTCGATACTGCGGCCACCGAGGCGCACAGCCATGCGACCATCCTGAGGCAGACGTCGCTCGGCGATATCCAGCTTTCGACATAACTTTGATACGTGAAATTAACAGCGGCGCAATCTGGATAGAGGGAGTCAATACAGTGCGCAGAACACCATCGAGGCGGAAGCGAACCAGCGCTTCTTTTTCATAGGGCTCAATATGGATATCCGAGGCGCTCTCTTTCAAGGATTCAGCGAGAATTGCGTTTAGCAGTCGCACTATAGGCGCATCGTTTTCCGCATCGAGCAGATCACCGGCCTCTTCAAGCTCCGCTGCCGCAGATTCAAGATCAACAAAATCCTGGATATTTGCCATCACCGATTCAGAGGAATTCTGTGTGCCGCTATAGAGCTTGCTGAGCAATGCGTCGAAATCTTCATCAGCTATATTGCGAACACTCAGGTCGCCACTGGTAATTCTGGACACTTCAGCAATTGCCCAATCCGGCGCATCTGGCCCCAGCAGCAACTCGCCGTCGTCGCGCAGTACACGGTTGGCACGAGCGAACTCATAGGGGAGCAAATCAAGCGCTTCTTGGGTCATAGATACCTCTAAAAATTATTACTTCAATACCCCGCAAAAACTCTACAAACACGTTGTAAACAGGGGTTTGAATCATATCACAGCCAAATATCTCGCTATTGAGAGCTGGCCATTATTATTGTTTTATTCTTTTACTGGTTTCGAGCCGGCCATTGATGGAAATGGGAACGGACGAACATTGCCAGCAGCAGCGCCAGTGACCTCAGTGATCTTGCCAGCACCCTCTTTCTCAACTTCATCAATACGCACCACAGACTGCATCGGGATAAAGCTGCGCTTAACATCGGTGAACTCATTTTTTAACTTTTCTTCAGCGGGATCAACAATCATCTGCGAGCGTTCACCAAAGATAAATTCTTCGACCTCGAGAAAGCCCCAGAGGTCACTCTGAAAAACATGCCGAGCATAAATTTCATAGACTTCTTGCTGGTTAAAAAATGTGATTCTGTAAATTGGCTGGCTAGACATCAAAGCACACACAATCTGCTGCTGTTAAAGGGCGGCAATAATAGCACAACAACATCTTATAGCACTGCTTTATGTTGCGAATTAAGCGGGCACAGCTATAATGCACGACCTCAATATTTGATCAAAGATTAACCAATCCGATGACATCGAAACCAGTAAAAAAATTGCATATCGTCACCCACGGCTGCCAGATGAATGAGTACGATTCGGCACGCATGGGCGACCTGCTTGGCGACAGTCATCAGATGGTAGCGACAGACGACCCCAAAGAGGCCGATGTTATCCTGCTCAATACCTGCTCAATACGAGAAAAGGCCCAGGAAAAAGTCTTTCACCAGCTCGGTCGCTGGAAGCACTTAAAAGAGTCAAATCCAGAGCTTATTATTGGTGTCGGCGGCTGTGTAGCCAGCCAGGAAGGCGATGCTATCGCCAAGCGCGCACCCTTTGTCGATCTGGTTTTTGGCCCCCAGACACTGCACCGCCTGCCTGAGATGATGGAAACCCGCAAGAGCGATGGCACAGTTGTCGTCGATATCAGCTTTCCGGAAATTGAGAAGTTCGACAACCTGCCAACACCAGAGGCGGATGGCGTATCAGCCTTTGTGTCGATTATGGAAGGTTGCTCAAAGTACTGTTCATTCTGCGTAGTTCCCTACACCAGAGGTGAAGAGGTCAGCCGCCCCATGGCCGATGTGCTCGCTGAAATCAGTGCTCTTGCCGAGCAGGGTGTTCGCGAAGTTAACCTGCTGGGTCAGAATGTAAATGCCTACCGCGGCGATATGCCCGACGGCACAATCTGTGATTTTGCCGAGCTGCTGCCCTATGTGGCAGGTATCGATGGCATCGACAGAATTCGCTACACCACCTCTCATCCAGTGGAGTTTTCCGACGCTCTTATCGAAGCCTACGCGCAGATTCCAGAGCTGGTCAGCCATCTTCACCTGCCGGTACAGAGCGGTTCCGACCGTATACTTATGGCTATGAAGCGCGGCCATACGGCTATCGAATACAAATCAAAGATCCGTCGACTGCGCGAGATCAGACCGGATATCAGTATCTCTTCAGATTTTATTATTGGCTTCCCCAATGAGAGCGAAGATGACTTTGCAGCGACCATGAAGCTGATTAACGATATCGGCTTCGATACCTCATTTAGCTTTATCTACAGCGCCAGACCGGGAACACCGGCTGCAGATCTGCCAGATAATACGCCTGAAGCGGTGAAAAAACAGCGCCTAAAAATTCTTCAGGATCGCATCAGCCAGAACGCCGCTGAAATCAGCCGCCGTATGGTTGGCAAGCAAGAGACTCTGCTGGTAACCGGTATTTCGAAGAAAGACCCGGGTCAGCTGCAGGGACGTACGGAAAATAACCGCGTGGTGAACTTCCGCAGCAATGATCACAGCCTGATCGGCCAGTTTGTCGAGGCCTCTATCACCGAGGCGCTGCCCAACTCTCTGCGCGGCGACCTGCTCTAGCTCGCCTGGTTAGAAGCAATCATTTTAAGCAGCGCGTTTCTTATAATATCTGTGTAACAAAAAGAGTTTACGCTGTTCAACAGATCGCGCTATGCTTGCATTAAGACAACTAATAATGGATCAACAGCACTATTGAATAGATTGGATAACCAGCCATCTGCCTCTAGCATCACTCTCGAGCCCAACGACGCTCGACGCCTTGCATCTCTCTGCGGTCAATTTGATGAACATCTTCGCCTAATCGAGCAGCGCCTCGATGTCGAAATTCGCTCGCGAGATAATTTTTTTGCCGTTTACGGTGATGCAGTTGCAGCTCAGCGTGCCAATGAAGTGCTTTACAATCTCTATCAGGAGACGGCCCACTACGCCGAGTTGTCCCCTGAAGAAGTTCACCTCAATCTTCAACATTCCAGCCAATCTTTTAGCCCATCTAGCCCATCATCCAGAAAAGAGGCGCCTATGACGCAAACTCCGTCCACCAGCAATATGCAGCAGCCTGTCGATAATATCGAGAGCTTCTCGGTTATCCGCACCAAGAAAGGCAATATCAAACCCCGCGGTTTAAATCAGCAGCGCTATGTGCGCGCGATTCAAACCCACGATGTTAATTTTGGTATTGGCCCAGCGGGCACCGGCAAAACCTATCTGGCGGTAGCCTGTGCGGTTGAAGCATTGTTGCGTGACGAGGTGGAGCGAATACTGCTGGTGCGCCCGGCGGTGGAAGCGGGAGAGCGACTTGGATTTTTGCCCGGCGATCTAGCCCAGAAAGTCGACCCCTATCTGCGCCCGCTCTACGATGCCCTGCATGAGATGCTCGGTTTTGAGACGGTAGCCAAACTTCAGGAACGCAATGTTATTGAGATTGCGCCCCTTGCCTATATGCGTGGCCGCACCTTAAATGGCGCCTTTATTCTGCTCGACGAGAGCCAGAACACCACGCGTGAACAGATGAAAATGTTCCTTACCCGTATCGGCTTTGGCTCCACTGCAGTGATCACCGGCGATATGTCGCAGGTCGATCTTCCTCGCGGCGTTAAGTCCGGCCTGGTTCACGCCTGTGAAGTACTAAAAGATGTTGAAGAAGTCAGCTTCACACACTTTATCTCTCGCGATGTCGTTCGCCACCCTATTGTTCAAAGTATCGTAGATGCCTATGATGCCCATGAAAAAGACGACTAGGCCATTAAGAGACGGCTATAAACAACCAATGAACCTATGTATTGACATTCAGATGGCCTGC
Organism: uncultured Pseudomonadales bacterium; assembly: GCA_943788895.1. Classification (GTDB taxonomy): domain Bacteria; phylum Pseudomonadota; class Gammaproteobacteria; order Pseudomonadales; family Porticoccaceae; genus HTCC2207. The sequence continues at coordinate 54,484 of CALSRZ010000005.1, forward strand.
CCATCCGAAGATGCCCCCGACGAGGACAGTATTAAGCGCTGGGCCAGCGCTGCAATTCGCGACGAACGCGATAATTCTGAACTCAACCTGCGCATAGTCGACGAGCTGGAAAGTGCCGATTTTAATCAGCAGTACCGCGGCAAAACCGGCTCTACCAATGTGCTTAGCTTCCCCTTTGATGCGGTAACCCCAGAGCCATTGCCGATTCTTGGCGACCTGGTGGTTTGCGCGCCAGTGGTTAACCGCGAAGCCAGCGAACAACAGAAAACCTCAGAGGCACATTGGGCACACATTATTGTCCACGGTGTGCTGCATCTTCTTGGCTACGATCATATTAACGATGCAGATGCCGAAGAGATGGAAGCGCTGGAAACAGCTATTATGCTGAATCTGGACTTTCCACCCCCCTATGAATCTACAGACAGACCTACAGATCGACCCATGGTCGATCACTAACGAGAAAAATCATGAACGAAGAATCATCCAATAGCACATCAGAAAAATCTTTCTTTGCAAAGATTGGGCAGGTTTTTTCACCTAACCCGAAAAACTGCGACGATGTTGCCGATATGCTGCGCAGCGCCGAAAACGAATCGATTATTGATGCCAGCGTACTGCAAATTATGGAGGGCGCTCTAAAGGTCTCCGACCAGCAGGCCCGGGAGATTATGATCCCGCGCTCGCAGATGGTGATTATCGAAGATGACTTCAGCCTCGAACAGGTTCTCGAGGTGGTTATCACCTCGCAGCACTCGCGCTTTCCGGTCGTCGGCGAATCCTCAGACGATATCAAGGGCATACTGCTGGCCAAAGAGATGTTGCCGCTGCTGCTATCCGATAAAGGCTCATTTAACCTGAAGTCACTGCTGCGTCCAGCGACGATTATTCCCGAGAGCAAGCGCCTCAATGTTCTGCTCCAGGAATTCCGTGAGCAACGCTACCATATGGCGATTGTGGTCGATGAATACGGCGGTGTCTCCGGCCTGCTGACCATTGAAGATATCCTCGAAGAGATTGTCGGCGAGATCGAAGATGAAACCGACGAGCACGAGCAGGCACAGATTCGCCATAAGATTGACGATATTTTCACCGTGGAAGCGATCACCGAAATTGATGACTTCAATGAGTTCTTTGATGTTGGCCTTGCCGACGATGAATTCGATACGGTTGGCGGACTGGTACTGCACGCCTTCGGCCGACTGCCAGGCATTGATGAAACCATCACTGTCGATGGCTTCGGATTTAAAGTGGTGACTGGCGACAAACGCAAGATCACCACTCTGGAAGTGAAAAAAATAACCCTATGATGCGCCTGGCCCGCGGGCAAAAATTTCTTGCCCTGTTTGTCTCGGGAGCGTTGCTGCCCCTGTCACTGGCACCCTTCTATCTCTGGCCGATCGCCATAATTTCTATGGCGGTGCTGTTTCGCAACCTGCAAGAGCAGAGCCCAAAGCAGGCACTGGCCAAGTCATTGGTGTTTGGCTTCGGTATGTTCTTTGCCGGGGTCAGCTGGGTCTATGTCAGTATCCATGAGCACGGCTTTATCCCCGCACCACTGGCACTGCTGGCAACCACCTTATTCTGCCTGTTTATCGCACTTTTATTTGCCCTGCCTTTCGCCCTCAGCGCACTGATCCCACAAAAACCTGCCTCCTGGCTTATCGGCCTGCCGGCAATCTGGGTATTGAGCGAATGGTTTCGCAGCTGGATATTTACCGGCTTTCCCTGGCTCTACAGTGGTTATGCTCACACGGAAACCTGGTTGAGTGGCTGGGCCCCGATCGGTGGCGTGATGTGGTTGAGCTTTCTCACCGCACTGGCCGCCGCGCTATTGAGCCAGCTTGGTCAGCCTTATAGAAGCCAGCGCAGTGTACAAATAGCATCCCTGGCGATTATCGCAGCTGTAGTAAGTGGTTACTTACTACAACAGATTAACTGGACATCCTCCACTGGCAAAAGCCTTTCCGTAGTTCTGGTTCAGCCCAATACAGACCAACATAAAAAGTGGGTCTACAGCGAACAGCAGGGAATCCTGCAACAGTTGCAGACACAAACCCAGCCTCACTGGGGCGCGGATATTATTATCTGGCCAGAGGCGGCCATCCCCACAACACCAAAAAATGTCTGGAGATTCTTAGATCAATTGGATCGACAGGCAAAAGTGAACCAAACAGCCCTTGTAACCGGTATACCTACATACATTCCTGCTAGCAAACGCTATTTCAATTCGGTCATGCTGCTGGGAGAAAACCGCGGTCAATACGACAAAACTCGCCTGGTGCCCTTTGGCGAATATGTCCCCTTTGCCTCGCAGCTCCGTGGGCTAATTAAGTTTTTTAACCTGCCGATGTCTTTTTTCTCCTTGGGCGAGGCAGATCAGCCACTGCTAAACATAGCGGGAGAGAAGGTCGCTACGGCAATTTGCTATGAGATTGTCTACCCCAATCTGGTGGCAGGCATGGCCAGAGAGGCGACGGCATTATTAACTGTGAGCAACGATGCTTGGTTTGGCCACTCCATTGCGCCACGCCAGCATATGCAGATGGCACGAATGCGCGCCATGGAAAATGCCAAGCCGATGATGCGTGGCACTAGCAATGGTGTTACTGCGCTGGTTGACCACCGCGGTAATATCACGGCAACCATTGAACAATTTAGCGCCGGGGAGTTATCCGGTTATATCGAACCCCGTACCGGGCAGACAATATTTTCACAAACGGGCTCCTGGCCAATAGTGATACTGTCCCTGCTTATTTGCGGAGGGTTAATAGCAAGACAACGCAAAACAATAAATTAGAAGAGAGGCCGACAATGAAAACTCAGATTAAACTCTTAATATCAGCACTGTTGGTATCCATCTCTGCCACTACCTCAGCACTCCAAGTCGGCGATCAGGCCCCAGATTTTTTACTCGAAGCTACCGACGGCAAAAGCTATAGCCTCAGTCAGTTTAAAGGCAAAGAAGCAGTGGTTATCGCCTGGTATCCCAAAGCCTATACCAGCGGCTGCACTATCGAATGTAAATCTCTGGCTCAAAATGGCCATCTGCTAAAACGTCTTGAAGTGGCTTACTTTATGGCCAGCGTCGATTCACTGGAAGATAACCAGGGCTTTGCCAAAGATACCGAAGCAGACTTTCCCCTGCTGAGCGATCCCTCAAAAGAGACCGCTAAAGTCTATGATGTGCTGGCCTTTTACGGTGTTCCCAAGCGCCATACTTTCTATATCGGCAAAGATGGCAAGATTCTTTTTATCGACCGCAATATCAATCCCGCCACCTCTGCTGAAGATATGGCAGCCAAACTTGAAGAGCTGGGTGTGCCCGCCAGAAACTAGTCTGTTTTAACTGCTGTTAGATAGGCCGTTGTTACCCTATAATTCACGCCTATTTTTAAACTCATAAGCAGTGAATCTTGATGACCATGGAACAGCATTACCATCCCGCCGAATTAGAGCGCGAAGCCCAGCAGTACTGGACCGATAATCAGACTTTTGAAGTCACTGAAGATCCAGATAAAGAAAAGTTTTACTGCCTGGCGATGTTCCCCTACCCCAGCGGCAAGCTGCATATGGGGCATGTGCGCAACTACACCATCACTGATGTTATCGCTCGCTACCAGCGTATGCAGGGCAAAAATGTCCTTCATCCCATGGGCTGGGATGCCTTTGGTCTGCCCGCAGAAAATGCCGCGATTCAAAATAATACCGCGCCAGCCAAGTGGACCCATGAGAATATCGCCTATATGAAAGCTCAACTGAAGTCGCTGGGTTTTGGTATTGACTGGTCGAGAGAACTGGCGACCTGCGAACCGGATTACTACAAGTGGGAGCAGTGGTTCTTTACCCGTCTGTTTGAGAAAGGGCTGGTGTATAAAAAGATGTCCACCGTCAACTGGGACCCGGTTGACCAGACTGTACTAGCCAACGAACAAGTGATAGATGGCCGCGGCTGGCGCTCAGACGCTCTGGTGGAGCGCAAGGAAATTCCCCAGTGGTTTATCCGTATCACCGACTACGCCGAACAGTTACTCGATGATCTCGATGACTTGGAGCACTGGCCTGAGCAGGTTAAGACCATGCAGCGCAACTGGATTGGCAAGAGCCGCGGCGTCAATATGACCTTTGATCTGTCTGCCGCCGTGGGCGAGCACCAGAGCTTTGATGTCTATACCACGAGACCAGATACATTGATGGGCGTGACCTATTTAACATTGGCCACCCAGCATCCGATTGCCCTTAAAGCGGCTGAGAGCAATCCAGCTCTGCAGGCGTTTATCAGCGACTGCCAAACCCAGCAGGTTTCCGAAGCTGAAATGGCGACTATGGAAAAACGCGGTATGGATACCGGCATTACTGCTGTGCATCCCTTAACCGGCGAAACAGTCCCGGTCTGGGTCGGCAACTATGTGCTGATGGATTATGGTTCCGGCGCTGTGATGGCGGTTCCCGCCCACGACCAACGCGACTTCGAGTTTGCGCAAAAGTACCAGCTTGAAATTAAACAGGTGATTGCACCAGCTGCAGGTGAAGACTGTGATATCAGCACAGAAGCCTTTGTCACCAAAGGCCTGCTGGTTAATTCCGGCAAGTACGACGGCCTGGATTTTGATGGCGCTTTCGATGCCATTGCCACGGCTCTTGAAGAAGCAAATCACGGATCAGTAACCACTAACTATCGCCTGCGCGACTGGGGCGTCAGCCGTCAGCGCTACTGGGGTTCACCCATCCCAATGTACAATCTGGCCGATGGCGGCGAGATTCCGGTGCCTCTGGATAGACTGCCAGTAGTGCTGCCCACCGATGTCGAGATGGACGGTATTCAGTCGCCGATTAAAGCCGATCTCGAGTGGAAAAAAGATCAGCTAAACGGTCAGGATGTTGAGCGCGAAACCGATACCTTCGATACCTTTATGGAATCCTCCTGGTACCACGCACGCTTTACCTGCTCGGATCTCAACAGTGCCATGCTCGATCCCGAGCGCGCCGATTACTGGCTGCCGGTCGATCAATATGTTGGCGGTATCGAACACGCCATCTTGCACCTGCTCTACGCGCGCTTTTATCACAAGCTACTGCGCGATGAAGGTCTGGTTAGCAGCAGCGAGCCATTTAAAAGCCTGCTCTGTCAGGGCATGGTCTTGGCCGAGTCTTTCTATAAAGATAATGGCGGCCGCAAAGAGTGGTTATCGCCACTGGATGTGACTGTTGAAAGCGATGAAAAAGGTCGCACTATCAAGGCCACTGAAACTGCCACTGGCGAAGTGGTTCAGAGTGGCGGCGTGACCAAGATGTCGAAGTCAAAAAACAACGGTGTAGACCCGCAGACAGCAATCGACAAACACGGTGCCGACACCGTGCGTCTGTTCACCATGTTTGCCGCGCCCCCGGAACAGACTCTGGAGTGGAGTGATGACGGCGTTTCCGGCGCACACCGCTTTTTGCGCAAGCTATGGACTATGGCCCACGCCCATTTAGCGCTGGGCGCTGTTGAACCATTAAATAAGACTGCCTTGAACGACGCTCAAAAAGATCTGCGCCGCAAGACCCATGAAACCATCAATAAGGTCAATGATGACTACGGTCGCCGCAATACCTTTAACACCGCTATTGCTGCGGTGATGGAATTATTAAATGAAGTCGCCAAGCTCAATGATAATGATGCCCAGAGCATTGCCGTGCGTCACGAGGCACTGACCAGCGCTATTTTATTGCTGTCGCCAATTGCACCGCATATCTGTCACAGCCTCTGGCAAGCCATGGGTAATCAGGAAGCGGTTGCAGATGCAGCATGGCCAATATTGGATGAGTCGGCGCTGGTGCGCAGCTCCATCGAGATGGTGGTTCAGGTGAATGGCAAGGTGCGCGGAAAAATCCAGGTGGCTGCGGATGCACCCAAGGACGAAGTTGAGAAGCTGGCACTTGAAGACGGCAATGTTCAGCGCTTTACCGAGGGCGCGACCATTCGAAAAATTATTGTGGTTCCGGGAAGACTGGTTAATATAGTCGCTAACTAAAAGCAGGACTGTCCTATGACGCACTTTAGATTGTTACTCGCCGCGATGGCTCTACTCCTGTCAGCCTGTGGCTGGCAGCTGCGCAATTCTCAAGTGGTACCCAGCAATATTGGCAGCCTGTATATCGCAACTCAGGCAGCAGACAATATCTTTGTCAGCGAGCTGACCCGCGCACTTGATGTCTACGGTATCGATGTTGTCTCCAGTGCTGCACAGGCCAACTACGCAGTGGTGATTGTCGACTTTCGCGAGAACCGCCGCATAGGCACATTGAATGCCAGTGCCCGCGCTGCGGAATACCAGCTTAACGAAGATGTGGACTTTTTAATTACCGATTCCTCTGGTACGCCGCTGACCAGTCTTCTGACCGCATCGGTTGAGCGCAGCTATGAAATTGAAGAGAGCGATATCCTCTCCTCTGACAACGAAGAACGACAGGTCAGAATGGAAATGCGCGAGGAGATTGTCCGGCAGATTCTCAATCGCCTAAAGGTATTGCCAGCACAGAATAACGGGCAAACCCCAGATAGCCCTTAGCCTATGAAAATTTATCCGGAGAAACTTCAGGCTCATCTTAAAAACCCGCTTATGCCGGTCTATGTGATCAGTGGTGATGAGCCCCTACTTTCTCAGGAATGTGCCGATACAATCCGTATAGCGGCACGAGCACAGGGCTTTACCGAGCGTGAGCTATTTCACTTTGAGGGCAATCCACAGCATTTTGACTGGGATCCGGTCATCAATGAGTGCAATTCTCTGTCGCTGTTTTCCGATAAAAAAATTCTTGAGCTTCGCATTCCCGGCAGCAAACCCGGCGATAAGGGCGGCAAAGCGCTGGCGGAGATTCTCGCCAACCCCAATCCCGACAATCTGTTGCTGATTATCTTTTCCAAGCTGGACAAAGGCGCAAGTAAAAGCAAATGGCTAAAAACCCTCGAGGCCGCTGGCGCTCATATTCAGGTCTGGCCTGTGGATGCCAATCAAATGCCGCGCTGGATTGATCAGCGTCTTAGAGCGGCCAATATCAATGCTAATCAAGAGGCGGTGCAGATTCTTGCCGACCGGGTTGAGGGCAACCTACTGGCGGCAGTTCAGGAAATTGAAAAGCTGAAATTACTCGCCCCTGAAGGCGCAGTAGATGGCACCACCATGTCATCTGTAGTTACCGATAGCTCGCGCTACAATATTTTTGAATTTGTCGACAAGATTCTGCTCGGCGATGCCCAGTCAGCAGCTAAATCACTGCGCGGATTGGAGAATGAAGGAACAGAGGCCATCCCCCTACTCTGGGCAATCACCCGCGATCTGCGGATTCTGGTTAAAGCTAGCGAGCTGGTTGCCAGTGGTGAAAAAGCCGACTGGGCGCTGAAAAAATCCGGTGTCTGGGATAAGCGAATGCCACTATTTCGCGGCGCACTAAAACGTTTAAGGCCCGCACATCTGCGTATGCTGCTGCGTCAAGCTGGCGCTATAGATCGCGGCATTAAAGGTATGCGCAGCGCGGATGTCTGGGATGAGATAGCCACTCTAGTACTCTCTTTTGCCGGCAGCCAGACACTCAAACCAGGCAATATCAAAGTATTGCTGCAGAGCTAGTCCTTAGCTTTTCACTGCTCAAGCAAGCCAGAAATAAACCACCAGTGTAATTACCGCTGCACCGATCAAATTCAATACGATACCCTCGCGTGCCATCTGCTCTACCGTAATTTTGCCTGTACCAAAGACAATAGCATTAGGCGCCGTTGCCACTGGCAACATAAAGGCACAGCTGGCGGAAAGTGCCGCGGGCAACATCAATAGCGCCGGGTCAAAACCGGCACCCAGAGCAGCGGCTGCAAGAATCGGCATCAACAGTGTTGTGGTCGCCGTATTGCTGGTGATCTCGGTTAGAAAAGTCACTGACAGTGCGACCACAGCGATCAATACAATAATCGACAGTCGCGTGACCCCGGAGAGGGATTCGCCTATAGCTTCACTGATACCGGTAACCGCAAAAGCTTTGGCTATGGCAATACCGCCAGCAAAAAGCAGCAGCACACCCCAGTGAATAGTCGAGGCAGACTCCCAGTCGAGCAGTCTGCCACCACGGCCATTGGGTAGTACAAACATGAGTACCACGGCGGTCAGCGCGACGGCGGCATAGTTTGCAGTTGGCAGGTTAAACCAACTACTCCAGCCACCATAGGGCTCGCGCAGAGTTATCCACGCCAGTGCTGTAAGGCTAAATATAATTAATACCCTGACCTCTTCACTGCGCCAGATACCGGCCTGAGGGATTTCCAATGGGCTGGTTTTGCCCAGATGTCTGGTGATCCATAAACCCGCTAGGGGCAGCAGCATCACTACCACAGGTAAGCCCCACAGCATCCATTGGGTAAAGCTGGGAATAGTGCCCGTGGCTTCGCCGTAAATTTTTAGGAAGACAACATTGGGGGGTGAGCCTATTGGCGTGCCCAGACCACCAATACTAGCTGCATAGGCAATACCTAAAAATAGCGGTATGGCGAGCTTTTTGGCATTGTCGCTATCAGCACTGTCGAGAACTGCATAGGCCACCGGCAATAACATCAATGTGGTCGCTGTATTAGAAACCCACATACTTAAAAGTGCTGAGGCAACCATAAAACCAAACACCAGTCGGCGCTGGTCGTGGCCACCAAACAAATTGACCATATACAGTGCGATACGTCGATGAGCGCCGCTCTTCTCCATGGCCTTGGAGAGCATCGCGCCACCCATCAGCAGAATAATTAAAGGGTCACCGTAAGCCTGCGCCACCTGCTTGCCATCGAGAATACCGAGCAGAGGGAACACCCCCAGGGGGATCATGGATGTTGCGGGAATAGGAATTGGTTCGAAGATCCACCACAGGGCACAGAGGGTGGTAAGTCCAGCGGTCAGTGCACCGCTGCGAGCCCAGCCAAACTGAAGCATTGCCAGGGTTACTGCAGCTCCGACCAATGGCGCTAACCATAGAGCCAAGCGCCTCAGTTGAGGGGTCATTAGTCCTCGTCCTCCAAGGCAAAGTCACCGCGCTCATAGGCGGCAATAATTTCTTCAGCTCTTTGACAATCGGCATCGTTAACGGTGATCGATAAATGGCCCAGTGCGGGCACTTCACCCAGCCCGCCCTGCAGTGCGGTGCCATTTAAAAATACCTGCAGCCCATCTTGCTCCATCAGGCCTTTTAACAGCTGCCCTTCAAAAAAATCACTGCCGCGATAAACCTCAATCATGTTGCCCTCCGATGCCATAGCATAAGTAGCCAGACCAGCAGTATACCGCTTGAATTGGCCAATAGATCCCAGCCCTCGGCCTGCCTGTAGCTGGTCAAAGACTGGGCAAACTCCATGCTCAGACCGAAGCATGCCAGCACCAGCGCCAAAAGCCAGAGTGGAAATCGATTGCTGTAAGCATGCGCACAAAAGAAGAACAGCAGCGCATAGATAGCCGCATGGAAAACTTTGTCCTGCATCTGAAACAGGGGCTTCCCGCCGCCGGGCATCAGGGATGCGGTTATCGTTGCGGCTATACAGAGCCAGAAAAGTATTTGGTATTTGTGCCGGGCGATCATTGGCGGCTTTTCCTATTAATTATTATGTGTTTTTACAAACGTTTGTAACTGCTGATATCTCTCGACAGTTCCCACATCACACCAGCTGCCAGTATAGACGCTGCCGCCGACACGCCCAGCTAAAATTGCTGGACGCAGTACGTCTCGCAAAGGAAAACACTGCTCTGAGCCAACCTGATAGGCGGCAAACAGTGCTGGCCTAAACAGGCTGATACCACTGAAGGTATATCGCTGAGCCTCTTTGTAGCTGAGCAGATTTTCCTGCAGTGAAAAATCACCCCGAGGATGATGCTCGGGATTATCGACCAAGACAAGCTGCGCATCCAACTCTGCAGGCAGCTTGGTTTGAGACAGCTGGGCAAGAGGAAAGTCACTCCACACATCGCCATTGATAAGCAAAAAAGGCTGGTCGCCCAAAAGCGGCAGCGCCTGACAAATACCGCCGCCAGTCTCAAGCGCCTCGGCTTCCCGCGACCAGCTGATTTTGACGCCAAAACGCTGCCCGCCATCATTGAAGTACTCTTCTATCTGCTCGCCCAACCAGCAGGTATTAATCACAATTTCTGTTATTCCCGCCGCCGCAAGCCGATTGATATGGTGCTCGAGCAATGGCTTGCCGTTGATAGGCAACATCGGCTTGGGGGTTTTATCGGTCAGTGGGCGCAAACGCTCACCGCGCCCAGCGGCCAAAATCATCGCTTTCATAACGACTCAGCTCCAGCAGAATTTTCTTCGCGGCTGGCTTCTGTGGCGGTACGCCAATCGCGGTACCATTTGTGGCTGGGCAGCAACGGTTCAATACGCTCGATAAACCAGCTGTAGAAAGCCTTAGTGTCGGGGTAGCGCTGAGCGGCTTCGAGGGTGTAGCGAATCACCAGCGGCAGGTCATTGAGATAGCCGGACTTACCATCGCGCAGAGAGAGACGAGCAAAAATGCCCAACACTTTGATATGGCGCTGTAGCCCCATTTTGTCAAAACTGCGCAGAAATTCCTGATCGGTCATATTCTCCAGCTGTTTGTCGGCTTCAAGAGTCCGCTTAAAATCCAGCGCCCGCTGCTCTACCCGATCGGTGGGCAGATGCAGATAGCAATCTTTAAGTAGCGAGACCAGGTCGTAGGTTATTGGACCTACAAGTGCATCCTGAAAATCAATCACCCCGAGACTGTTATCTGCGAGCAGCATTAAATTGCGTGAGTGAAAATCTTTATGCACCACCACCTGAGGCTGTTGAATAGCACTGTCGATCAAATCTTCGCAGAGCTGCTCAAGCATCTGCTGCTCCTCTTGATCGAGACTGATACCCAGCAGTTCGGTGACAAACCATTGGGCAAACAAATCCATCTCGGCCTGCAGCTCCTGAGCATCATAGACCGGGAACACTCGCGGCTCTGGCGCTACACGCTGGATTTGCCTGAGAATCGTTTCCGCCTGATTATAGCGTTCAGCTACTGAGGCCGGTGGTTTGTCAGTGGTTAATTCGGGCTGCAGCAGGCGCAGGCCAAAATCTTCCAGAAGAAAGAAGCCATTGGCAAAGTCGACGGCAACTATTTTCGGCGTGACAATCCCACAGCGTTGGAATGCCATGGATACAGCGATATAGGCCTGATTTTTTTCTTTCTCAGGAGGCGAGTCCACAGCGATTAATGAGGCCTGCCCGACCAGGCGGAAATAGCGCCGAAAGCCAGCATCCCCGGCCAGGGGCTGCAGCTCTATTGGTGCTTTAATTTGCTGTGAATCGGGCAAAAAGGCCTCAATCCAATCAACAAACATACTGCGTCGCCGGCTATCTAGATGGTTAATATCTTTAAATCCCCTGTCTGGTAAATATGCTGTTTAGCGCCAATCATATATCTGAAAAAAATCACCGGCTAAAAAAATTTATTCTATCTTAATTGAAAGCTCTACTCTGGCAAGTTATCAGGTAAAATGCCAGCAAACTATCAATCAGTGAACAGGCCAAATCTTGAGCGCGTTTTCCTCTATTCAGCAGAGTCCACTTTTTGTTGCTATTCAGCGGCAGAGATCAGCGCTCAGCGGCGCACTCATAGCAATTGTCGCAGGCTTTTCTATTGCAGTTTCAGCCGATGACCAGCAAGCGGCTCAAAACCCGCCATCTGTTGCCAACCCCGATGAACCAAGAGTCGCTGAGGTACGCAATCTGGACTGGGTGAAAGCGAATCAGATGAATGAAGAGCAGTTGCAGGCAGTCGCCAGCAACTGTTGCGGTGCCTATATTGAACCGCAGAGAACCTATCCGGACGCAGACATGGATCCAGAACAGGCTTCACTGCTGGTAAATGCCAACAGTACAGAAACCCTTGCCGATAACGTGGCACTGCTGGATGGCGATGTGCAGATATCCCAGGGCTACCGACAGATCCGCAGTAATTCCGCACGTATAGATCAGACTAACCGCACCGTTGTGCTTGAGGGCAATGTTCAGTTCCGCGAACCGGGGCTGCTTCTTTTGGGAAACAATGCAGAGATCGATATAGACAGCAAAGAGGTGCAGATCGAAGATGCTACCTATGTGCTTCATGAGGCTTCGGTACGCGGCAAGGCTGAAAATTTACAGCGCACGAAAGATGGTGTGATCACGATTACCGATGCCACCTATTCGACCTGTGAGCCCGGCGACACAACCTGGCTAATGGCCACCAGCGAAATTGCCATTGATCAGGCGTCTGGATTTGCGACAGTAAAAAATGCCCAGCTGAAAGTGAAAGATATTCCGGTGTTCTATTTTCCGTGGATTAAATTTCCGGTTAATGATCAACGCTCTTCCGGCCTGCTATTCCCAGCACTGCATGTCGATAGCAGCAACGGACTCGACTATGCCCAGCCAATCTATTGGAACCTCGCCGAGAACTACGATGCAACCATTACCCCACGCTTGGTTCAGGAGCGCGGAATCGGCTTGGAGCTGGAATTTCGCCATCTTTCCAACCTGACAAAGACCGAGATATCCGGCGCCTTTTTGGGTGACGACAAAGGCGGCAAAGATGAGAATGATATAGATATTAACACTGGTCTCCCTGAGCATCTTGGAGAGGACCGCTACCTGATGGGCCTCAATCATCTCGGCGGTATCGGCAGGTCCTGGTCAACTTTTTTGGATATCAACAAAGTCTCCGATAATGATTACCTTGGTGATCTCGGCAATATGTCCCAGGAATCAAACAGTCTGATCAACCTGCGCCGCGTTGCCGGGGCAACATACAAGACCAAGCACTGGGACTATCTTGTCGAAGCGCGCGATAACCAGATTGTTGTCGATGGGCTGGAAGAGCAGTACTCGGTACTGCCGAAGATTGATATCAATGGTTACTACCGTTTCGACAACAGCCTGGTAGTAGATTTAAATAATCAGAGCGCGCTGTTTGACCACGACGATCGCGATTTTGTCACCGGCGTTAGAAATCGCCTGGACTATGGTATTAGCTGGGATAAGCGCTGGACCTGGGGCTACTTCCGCCCACAGTTTCGCGTCAAACATCTATCCTATGATCTGGATAGCGATGGCGCGCCTCTCGCGGGCCAAAGTCCGTCTGTGACCGTACCTGTATCATCAGTGGACAGCAGTATCTTTTTTGAGCGCGACACCAGCTGGCTAAAGGGCTACACACAGACCTTTGAGCCGCGACTCTACTATGTCAAAGCCGCCTTTAAAGATCAGTCTGATTTCCCTGATTTTGACACCCGGGAATTCACCCCCTCCTACGATCGCCTGTTTCGCGAAGAGCGCTTTAATGGTGGCGATCGAATTTCTGATGAAGAGCGACTGACCATTGCCCTTACTACGCGCTATATCGACAAGAGATCCGGGCAGGAACGATTTACCGCGAGCATTGCCCAATCTATCAATTATATTGATCGGCAGATAACCCTGTCGGCGACCCCCTCAGAGCAGGAGCTCGCAGAACTGAGTCGCAGACAGTCTCCGCTGGCGCTAAAACTGTCGGGACGAATGAATAATCAATGGCGTTTTACTAGTGATATTATCTACGACACACATGATAATGAACTGGAAAAAAGCAGCATTAGCTTGCGCTATAATGACCGCCAAAACCGGTTATTTAATGCGACCTACCGCTCGACACAGCGAGATCCTCGACTGTTTGATGGCGTCAGTCTGGCACAGGATATCCGTCAGGCGGATATCTCGGGGTTTGTGCCTCTGGCGGGAAATTTTAATCTGGTCGGACGTTGGAATCATGACTTTACCAACAGTCGGGCGCTGGATATTTTTGCTGGATTTGAATATAACAGCTGCTGCTGGCGGGCAAGTCTTGTCGCGCGTCGCTGGCTGGATCGCAGAGACGAAGTGTTACGTCCCGAAGAGGACCTAACACTGTCGAATGGAATATTTTTCCAAATACAATTTAAAGGCCTGGCTGGCTCCGGCGGTCGGGTTGACTCAATGCTCAACAATGGTATCTACGGTTATGGATCTGAAGAAAACTTGTAACAAAGCACTGATTGCATTTTTGCTCACGGCAGTCTCAATCAGCGCAGCCGCCCAAGTTGAAATTCTCGACAGGGTTGTCGCAGTGGTCGATGAGGATGTTGTACTGGACAGTGAGGTGCAGAGCCGACTGGCCGCGATCTATACGCAGATTCAAAAATCCGGCACCCAGCCGCCCCCGGAAGAAATTCTTACCCAGCAGGTACTCGAGCGCTTAATCTCTGAGCGACTGCAACTCAATATGGGCTACAGCGCTGGCATTCGTATTACCGATGCCGAACTCAATGATTCGATGAACCGCATTGCAGCCAGTAATCAGCTGACCATGGAGCAGTATATTGAGCAGATTCACAGCTCCGGCACCACTCTGTCGGCGGTGCGCGAAGAGATTCGCAATGAAATGATCTTAAGTCGCGTCCAGCAGGGCTATGTGATGCGCCGTATCAATATCAGCAGCCAGGAACTGGATAATTTCCTCAGCTCTGAAGAGGGTCGCTTTATGACCTCTCCGGATGTCAATATTGGTCATATCCTTCTGCCCGTTCCCAGCGGCACCAGCACCGATGAAGCCAATGGCATTTTAGAGCGCGCCCAGGATCTGCTCAGCCAGGTGCAGAGCGGCACTGATTTCAAACAGCTGGCTATCGCCAACTCTGCGGATCAAACGGCACTTCAGGGCGGCGATCTCGGCTGGAGAAAAATGGCGCAATTGCCCGGAGTGTTTATTGAGGCCGTTGAAAAGCTTGAGGCTGGCTGTCTCTGAGCCGATTCGCAGCGGTGCCGGCTATCCACCTGATCAAGCTTTACGAGCGTCGTGGTGGTGGTGAGCAGCTTATCGAACAGCACTTTGCCCGACATATTCTTATCAAGCCCAACGAGATCCGCGATGAGGAAACCACTATCAGCCAGCTCAATGAACTTCGCGATCGAGTTGCCGGCGGTGAAGATTTTGCCCTGTTAGCCAAAGAGTTTTCTGAAGACCTTGGCTCGGCTCTGAATGGCGGTGAACTGGGCTGGTCGACACCGGGAATGTTTGTGCCGGCATTTGAGCAGACCATGAATAGTATCGAGCTGGAGGAGATCAGCGCACCGTTCCTCTCGCAGTTCGGCTGGCATATTCTGCAAGTGACCGAGCGTCGCAACCAGGACTTCAGCGACAAAATTATGCGCAACAACGCTGAAAACCTGCTTCGTCAACGCAAGTACGAAGAGGAGCTGCAAGTTTGGTTGCAGGAAATTCGCGATGAAGCTTTCGTAGAAATAAAAGAGCCTAAAAAGTCATGACTCTACGCCTGGCGCTAACGCCAGGAGAACCTGCCGGCATAGGCCCGGATCTGTTAATCAGTCTGGTACAGAATGGTTGCGACCATGAGTTAGTCGCCTATGCCGACCCGCAACTCTTGCAACAGCGTGCCGCCGAGCTCAACCTCAATCTCGCCCTTCGCGAACCCGGCGCTAGCCCACAGCCACTAAAACCTGGCGAACTGGCGATAGTGCCAGTCACTCTCGCAGAACCCGCCGTGGCCGGTCAACTTAACAGCGCCAATGGTGACTATGTACTGCACTGCCTGGACGCGGCAATTGCCGACTGCCAGCGGCAATTTCTGCCAGGCGATGGTTACCGGCCCAGTACAGAAATCGATTATTAATGATGCCGGTCACGCCTTTACCGGACACACTGAATATCTGGCGGAAAAAACCGCGACACCATTGGTGGTCATGATGCTGGCGACTACCGAACTGCGCGTGGCACTGGCAACAACCCATCTGCCGCTGCGCGATGTTGCCGACAGCATTACCCAGGCATCACTGACTGAAGTCATCAATATTCTGATTGCCGATCTGCAGCGCAAATTTGCTATTCCAGCACCGACCATACTGGTCTGCGGTCTCAACCCCCACGCCGGTGAAGGCGGACATCTGGGGCGTGAAGAGATAGAGACCATCAGTCCGGTTTTAGAACAGTTTCGCGCTCAGGGTGTAAATCTTATCGGCCCGCTGCCCGCCGATACCTTATTTACACCGAAGCATCTGGATAACGCCGACGCTGTTCTGGCGATGTATCACGATCAGGGCCTGCCAGTACTCAAATATCAGGGCTTTGGTCGAGCGGCCAATATCACCCTTGGACTTCCTATTATTCGCACCTCTGTCGATCACGGTACAGCACTGGATCTGGCGGGGAGCGGCAGCGCAGACAGTGGCAGTCTTGAGACCGCCATTCAGGTTGCGGTGCAGATGGCGACACAAACCGGCGGTACAGACTCAGAATGACCATCCAACATCAGGCGAGAAAACGCTTCGGGCAAAATTTTCTGGTTGATCAGCAAATTATTGCGCAAATTATTTCCGCTATCGGCCCCAGTGCCGAGGATAATTTAATTGAGATTGGCCCCGGTACTGCGGCTATTACTGAACATCTTATTAAGCGCTGTCCGAGTATGAAAGTGGTGGAGCTAGATCGCGATCTGGTTAGCTTTCTAACTGAGAAATTTGCCGCCTATCCGGATTTTAGTATTTTTAGTGGCGACGCCCTGAAGACCGACTTTGCCCAGTTTCATAACGGCCGACCTATGCGCCTTGTCGGCAACCTACCCTACAATATTTCCACGCCCCTGCTGTTCCATCTTATTAAGGTACGCGAGCTGATTCAGGATATGCACTTTATGTTGCAGCTCGAAGTAGTCGAGCGCCTCGGCGCTGTGCCGGGCAATAAAACCTATGGCCGACTCTCGGTCATGGTGCAGTACCACTGCCGGGTTATGCCATTGATACCAGTGCCGCCGGAATCATTTAGACCGGCACCCAAGGTGCAGTCGGCAATTGTCAGGCTTAAGCCTCACAGAACCAAACCCTGCACTGCCGAAAATGAGGATCTGCTCAGCCAGTTAGTCAGCCACAGCTTCCAGCAGCGCCGTAAAACTCTGCGCAACTGTCTAAAACCCTACGCTGGGCATCTCGGCTCGGCGGCTGAGGAGATAGATTTATCACGCCGTGCCGAACAACTTAGCGTTGCTGAGTTTGTCACATTATCTAACCATATCCACCAGAGTATGATGAGAGCCAAATAATGGAGCAACCAATTATTGTCAAGGTAGACACAGAGTATCTCCGTCAGGAATCCGAACCCGAGAACAGTCGATTCGTGTTCGCCTATCAGATCACGATTCACAATCGCGGCAATGAGCCAACCCAACTGTTAAGTCGTCACTGGGTGGTCACCGATGGCAATGAAGGGAAGAAGGTCTATCGCGGCATGGGAGTGGTTGGCGAGCAGCCCTTAATTCCTCCCGGACAGTCTTATCAATATACCAGCGGGATTGTGCTCGACACGCCAGTTGGCACTATGCAGGGCCATTACAGCATGCGCGACCCAGAGGGTCGTTCATACGATGTGCCCATAGAACCCTTTTTACTCTCGACACCCAATACCGTGAACTAAATGACTGATTACGTCGTCGGAGATATTCAAGGCTGCCTGAGTCCACTGCTAAAATTACTGGACAGGGTAAACTTTGAACCAGCGACAGATCGTCTAATCGCCGTCGGCGACCTGATCAACCGCGGCCCCCAGTCATTGGAAACGCTGCGCTTTTGCAAACAGTTGGGCAGCTCTTTCACCTCGGTACTGGGCAACCATGATCTGCATCTTCTAGCCATCTCTCAGGGTGTTCGCTCGGCCACCAATAAAGATACTCTGGATGAAATCCTCAGCGCGCCTGATCGCGACGAGCTGCTCAGCTGGCTGCAACAGTTGCCACTGCTGCTGTCTATCGGCGACTATACAATTGTCCATGCGGG
Organism: uncultured Pseudomonadales bacterium; assembly: GCA_943788895.1. Taxonomy (GTDB): domain Bacteria; phylum Pseudomonadota; class Gammaproteobacteria; order Pseudomonadales; family Porticoccaceae; genus HTCC2207. The sequence continues at coordinate 72,340 of CALSRZ010000005.1, forward strand.
CATCCCGCCCAACTGGAGTATCAGTACGGCGGCATCTATGGCTCGAGAGGTAGAGGCGGTCCTGCAGTCCGATCAGTCGAGTCTGTATTTTCAGCATATGTACGGCAACCAACCGGACAGCTGGTCGGATAATCTTGAAGGGCCAGAGCGCTGGCGAGTAATCACTAATTATCTGACCCGTATGCGCTACTGCAGCAGTTCCGGACAGCTTGAGCTGTGTGCCAAGACCGCACCAGATAGCAGCGACGAACTATCGGTCACTGAATTTGCCCCCTGGTACAGTTATAAAACACGCCTGGCGTCTGCGGATAAAATTATCTTTGGCCACTGGGCGGCGCTTGAGGGCAAAGACTGCGGCGACAATCTCTACCCTATGGATACCGGCTATGTCTGGGGTGGTGCAATGCGCCTGATGAATCTCGACAGTGGTGAGCAGGTTCACCAATACGCCGATGCCGGCTAATGGTTATTTTGCCAACGGAATTTAATTGCTCGTTATAAAAGCTCATTTGATTAAAGAGGCACCAGATGTATAAATTTCCTATCAATAAAGTCCTAACGTCCTTTGCAGCATTACTTTTAGTGGCTGCCTGTTCCGATCAGAACAACAATGCGCCTACAGAAGGCGAACTTCCGCAAATATCCGGTATTGATCTGACTGGAATGGATACTTCAGTGCGCCCCCAGGATGATTTTTACCGCTATGCCAACGGCAAGTGGCTGGAGTCCACCGAGATCCCCGCCGACGAGGTTGGCTGGGGCAGCTATATGACCTTGCGCAAAGAGAGCCTCGAACAGTCCCGGGTGATTGTGGAAGCTGCGGCAGCGGATCATCAGGGCGATCCTGCGAGAAAAAAGATCGGTGATTACTACAGTGCTTTTATAAATGTGGCACGTATTGAAGAGTTGGGTATAGAACCGGTCGCCGACTATCTTGAGCAAATCAATAATCTTAAAACCCACGCAGATATTGTCGCCTTTTTCGGTAGCTCAAATCCGGCCGGTATCGATGCGCCATTTAACCTCTATGTGGGTCAGGACGATAAAGATGCGACAAGCTATATATTGCATCTGGTGCAATCGGGACTCGGCCTGCCCGACCGCGATTACTACAGTGATAGTTCAGAGCGCGGCGTGGAAATTACTGGCAGATATAAAACCTATCTGGCAGAACTTCTCAGTCTTTCCGGTCATACAGATGCCAGCGCTGCCGCTGAGCGTATATTTGCCCTGGAGAGCCAGCTGGCTGAGCACCAGTGGAATAAAATCGATAACCGCGATGCTGACAAGCGCTACAACAAAGTCGTCGCTAAAGAGTTTCGCGCGATGCTCTCCAATCTGGATGTGGAAACCTATCTGTTGGGTATCGGCATTGATTTACCCGAGACTGTGATCGTTGTGCAGCCGAGTTACCTGTCCGCCTTTAACCAGCTGTTTACCCAAGTTGAGGTAGAGTCCTGGAAAGATTATCTACGCGCTAATGTACTATCCAGCTACGCGAATTATCTACCCAGAGCGTTTGTCGATACGCGCTTCGATTTCTATTCAAAATTTCTCTATGGACGAGAGGAACAACAGCCGCGTTGGCGCAAGGCGATTAGTTCGATCAATGGCAATCTTGGGGAACTGCTGGGGCAACTCTATGTGGCTAAACATTTCTCGCCAGATTCCAAGGCGCGGATGATTACCATGGTTGATAACCTGATCGCCGCCTATGCGGAGTCGATTGAAAATCTCGAGTGGATGAGTGATAAGACGAAACAGCAGTCGCTGGTAAAGCTATCCAAGTTCACGCCTAAAATTGGCTATCCAGATAAGTGGAAAGATTACTCCGCTCTAACCGTGAACAGCGGCGATCTGTTTGGCAATATCCAACGCTCACGAATTTTCGGTCACAATGAAAATATGGCCAAGTTGGGTGCGCCAATTAATCGAGATGAATGGTTTATGGCTCCACAGGAAGTGAATGCCTATTACAATCCCGGTCTAAACGAGATTGTCTTTCCGGCGGCTTATCTGCAACCACCGAACTTTATTCCCAATGCTGAAGATGCCTATAACTACGGCACTATTGGCACCACTATAGGCCATGAGATTGGCCATGGCTTTGATGATCAGGGTAGTAAGTACGACGGTGATGGTAATTTAAAAAGCTGGTGGACGGAGTCTGATCGCCAGCAGTTTGAGCAGCGAACTCAGGGGCTGGTTGAACAGTTTAATAAGTTTGAAGCCCTACCCGGCCTGTTTGTTAACGGTGAATTGACACTGGGCGAGAATATCGGCGATCTGGGGGGCACATCAATAGCTCTTAAGGCCTATCGTATGTCATTAGAGGGGAAGGCCTTCACCGATGATTGATGGCTTTAGCGGCGAGCAGCGTTTCTTTTTGGGCAATGCTCAGTCGAGCAGAATTAAGTGGCGCGATCAGCTACTTGAGATCATTGTCAAAACCGATCCCCATTCGCCCGATATCTATCGGATCAATGGCGTATTCCCAAACATGGAAGATTTCTACAAGACTTATGATGTTGTGGAAGGCGATGGATTGTTCTTGCCAGAGGATCAGCGGGTAAAGATCTGGTAGCTTAGGTGATAAAACAGCAGACGAAAAAAAACCGGACATTTTAAACTGTCCGGTTTTTTTACAGCGAATAGAAAGTACTTATTCGCCAGTAGTCTCTTCTACATCAACAACGTCATTGGCGGCACGATCGACCAGCTCAACATAGGCCATTGGTGCATTATCACCAGTGCGGTTACCGCACTTAAGGATACGTACATAACCACCTGGACGCTCGAGGAAACGTGGGCCCAAGTCAGAGAACAACTTGCCTACTGTCGCCTTGTTGCGAAGACGATCAAAAGCTAATCGACGATTAGCAACGCTGTCTTCTTTGGCCAGAGTGATAAACGGTTCAGCAAAACGACGCAGTTCTTTAGCTTTGGGCAGAGTGGTTTTAATCAGCTCGTGCTCAACCAATGAAGCAGTCATGTTGCGGAACATAGCTCTTTTGTGAGTGCCGGTCTTATTTAGCTTGCGGCCACTATAGCGATGACGCATGTTGTTATTCCTTAGTTCGTTGCTTTCTCAGCAATGATATCTATCGAATTCGTTAACTTATCTTGTAAACAAGAGTTCTTAAACGAGTTCGCGTTCACTTTTTAAACTTGCTGGTGGCCAGTTCTCAAGGCGCATGCCCAGAGAAAGTCCGCGTGAAGCCAAGACATCTTTAATTTCAGTAAGTGACTTCTTACCCAGGTTTGGTGTCTTGAGCAGCTCAACTTCTGTGCGCTGAATAAGGTCACCAATATAATAAATACTCTCTGCTTTAAGACAGTTCGCTGAACGTACAGTCAGCTCGAGATCGTCAACAGGACGCAGAAGGATTGGATCAATCTCTTCTTCTTTCTCTTCAGGCTCTGCAGCAGTTTCGCCTTCCAGGTTCACGAATACGGCCATCTGCTGTTGCAGGATGGTCGCTGCGCGACGGATAGACTCTTCAGGATCGATAGTGCCATTGGTCTCGAGTTCAAGAATTAACTTGTCGAGATCCGTGCGGTTTTCAACACGAGCATTATCAACGCTGTAAGATACTTTGTGGATCGGGCTGAATGACGCATCCAGTTGCAGACGGCCAATAGTACGATTCTCTTCATCAGTGATGCGAGTGTTCGATGGCTGGTAGCCGCGACCGCGCTCAATGCGCAGCTGCATGTTCAAGCTGGCTTTTCCAGAGATAGTTGCAATAACGTGCTCTGGATTAACAATCTCAACATGGCTGTCTACAGTGATATCGCCAGCAGTAACAACAGCTGGACCTTTCACATTCAGCGATACAGTAGTTTCATCACGACCTTCCATGATGGCTGCAACACCTTTAAGGTTGAGGAGAATTTCCATTACATCCTCTTGAACACCTTCGATAGCGCTGTATTCGTGTTCAACACCGTCAATTTCCACTTCAACAATGGCGCAACCTGACATAGACGACAGCAGGATACGACGAAGTGCATTGCCCAGTGTGTGACCAAATCCGCGCTCGAGCGGCTCGAGTACAACCTTGGCGTGTGTAGCGCTGTAAGACGTTACATCAATATTGCGTGGGGTCAGAAATTCATTTGCAGAATTTTGCATATTTTTTCCCGTATTAGCTCAACAATTACTTCGAGTAAAGTTCGACGATCAGGTTTTCATTGATCTCGGCAGGCAGATCAGCACGATCTGGATTGCGCGTAAACGTGCCTTCCATCTTATTTGTATCTACTTGCATCCATTCAACTTCACCACGCTGTGCGGCCAACTGCAGTGCAGTTTGTACACGTAGCTGCTTTTTGGATTTTTCACGCAGACCGACAACATCACCTTCCTGAATTCGGAAAGATGCGATGTTAACTTTCTGGCCGTTTACCAAAATAGCATTGTGGGCAACCAGCTGACGAGATTCGGCGCGAGTTGCACCAAAGCCCATACGATAAACTACGTTATCAAGACGACACTCAAGAAGGGCCAACAGATTTTCACCTGTGTTGCCTTTCTGACGCGCTGCATCTTTATAGTAGTTACGGAATTGCTTCTCTAGCACGCCGTAAATACGACGAACTTTTTGTTTTTCCCGCAGCTGAACACCGTAGTCAGAAAGACGACCACGACGCTGACCATGCTGGCCAGGTGCGCTCTCTGCACGACATTTTGATTCAAGCGGGCGGACGCCACTCTTGAGGAACAAATCTGTTCCCTCACGGCGTGACAATTTACAAGTTGGTCCAAGATATCTAGCCATTCTATGTCTCTCTTACACGCGACGCTTTTTGGGTGGACGACAACCATTGTGTGGAACTGGCGTCACATCCGTAATATTTGTGATTTTATAACCTGCATTGTTCAGTGCACGTACCGCTGATTCGCGGCCAGGACCTGGGCCCTTGACTTGAACATCGAGATTTTTTAAACCGTAGTCTTTTGCTGCTTCACCAGCACGCTCTGCAGCGACCTGTGCGGCAAACGGGGTGCTCTTGCGAGAACCACGGAAACCGGAACCACCAGAGGTAGCCCAAGATAGAGTGTTACCCTGACGATCAGTGATAGTAACGATGGTGTTGTTAAACGACGCATAGATATGCGCGACGCCATCAATTACTGTCTTTTTGACCTTTTTACGGGTTGGTTTGCTTGCTGCTTTTGCCATTACCGTTCCTAGGAATTATCTTTTAATGGGACGACGCGGCCCTTTACGGGTGCGTGCGTTCGTCTTAGTACGCTGTCCACGTACGGGCAAGCTACGACGATGACGAAGGCCGCGATAGCAACCTAAATCCATCAAACGCTTGATGTTCATGCTGTTTTCTCTGCGCAGGTCGCCTTCTACATCGTTGGCTCCAACAGCAGCACGCAACAAATCAAGTTGCCCTTCATCTAGTGCAGAAATTTTTGTGTCTTCTGCAATGCCCACATCTGCACAGGATCTTACTTGCAGTTGGACGACCGATACCAAACACGTATGTCAGTGAGATCACTGCGTGCTTGTTATCCGGAATGTTGACACCGGCAATACGGGCCATTCACATTACTCCACTTATACTTTGGGTTTAATCAGTATCCCTGAGCCTGCAGCTAGACTGCGAAAAGGCGCGGTAGAATACCGATAGATCTATCAAAAATCAACCAGATTATCCCTGGCGCTGCTTGTGACGAGGCTCAACGTTACAAATAACGCGAACCACACCCTTGCGGCGGACAACTTTACAATTTCGACAAATCTTTTTAACCGATGCACGAACTTTCACAGCATCACCTCTTTATTTACGGCCAACATTTTTAAGGTTGGCCTTTTTCATCAATGAATCATATTGCTGGGACATTAGATGTGACTGCACTTGAGCCATAAAATCCATTGTCACAACAACGGCAATCAACAGTGAGGTGCCACCCAGATAGAAAGGTACGTTGAAGTACACATTCAAGAACTGAGGCATCAGACAAATCAAGGTGATGTAAATACCACCAATCAGCGTGAGACGCGTGGTCACACTATCAATATATTTAGCAGTGTGATCACCAGGACGAATACCAGGTAAGAACGCACCACCTTTTTTCAGGTTATCGGCCACTTCTCTCGGGTTGTACATCAACGCGGTGTAGAAGAAGCTGAAGAAAATAATCAGGCTTGAGAACAGCAGCACGTAGAGCGGCTGGCCGGGGCCAATTAACAAAGCAATATCCTGCAACCAACCGGGAGCATTTGTCGCTGAACCGAACCACTGACTAATAGAGGTTGGGAAAAGCAGCAAGCTGCTGGCAAAAATTGCTGGAATTACACCTGCCATGTTCACTTTAAGTGGCAGATGAGATGTCTGTGCGTTGTAGGCTTGACGACCCTGACGCTGTGCGTAGTTGACCGTCAAACGACGCTGACCGCGCTCTACAAATACAACGAAGTAGACAACAGCAACTGCAATAACAAGGATAACAATCAGTGTTAGCGGATTTAAATCACCCTGGCGTGCAGACTCTAATGCCTGACCAATCGCTCCGGGGATACCTGCAACAATACCCGCAAAGATCAGCATTGAGATGCCGTTACCAATACCGCGCTCAGTAATTTGTTCGCCGAGCCACATCAGGAATACTGCACCGGCTACTAATGAGGAGATAGCCACTGCATAGAACATAGTGCTAACTTCATAGGCCAAACCCTGCGAGGCAAAACCAACCGCCATCGCTGTACCCTGAATCAGTGCCAAGAATACTGTGCCGTATCTGGTGTACTGATTGATCTTGCGGCGACCACTGTCACCTTCTTTCTTTAACTGCTCTAGTGCAGGAACTGTCGCTGACAGCAGCTGCATAATGATCGATGCCGAGATATAGGGCATAACGCCAAGAGCTAATATGCTCATTCTCTCCAGAGCGCCACCAGAAAACATATTAAACAGACCAAGGTAGGTACCCTGATTCTGTGTAAAGAGTTCTGCTAGACGATCGGGATCAAAACCAGGTACTGGTATATGAGTACCGATTCGATAAATGATAATCGCAGCGAATAAAAAGCGAAGGCGAGCCCATAGCTCGCTAAGTCCTTTTTGATTGCCTACAGGCATGTTAGCTGGCTTGGCCATTTTCTTATTCTTCTACCTTTCCGCCAGCTGCTTGAATAGCTGCCAGAGCACCTTTAGTTGCGCCAATACCTTTAAGCGTTACTGCTTTAGTAACTTCGCCTGAGGCAAATACTTTGGCACGCAGAATGTTGCTGTTGATCAAGCCCGCTTTACGCAGTGCTTCGATATCTACAACTTCACCTTCGATAAGGTTTAGTTCAGAAAGTCTGATCTCAGCAGTAACCATCGCCATACGCGAAGTGAATCCGTATTTAGGCAGACGCTTTTGGATTGGCATCTGACCGCCTTCAAACCCAGGGCGAATACTGCCACCTGAACGGGCTTTCTGACCTTTGTGACCACGGCCACCAGTCTTGCCAAGACCACTACCGATACCACGACCGCAGCGCTTGCCTTCTTTAATTCGACCCGGAGCCGGGCTAAGGGTATTCAGATGCATCTTAAGCTTCCTCTACCTGTAACAAATAATGAACTTTGTTGATCATGCCACGTACTGATGGAGTGTCTTCCACTTCAACAGTGTGACCGATACGACGAAGACCCAAACCAGATACACAGGCTTTGTGATTCTGTAAACGACCGATAGTACTTTTGGTCTGGGTAACTTTAATTTTTTTCAATTTAGCTTTTGCCATGATCTTCTTCCAATAACTGACGAGTTATAAATCGTCACTTAGTTAAGGATATCTTCCACTGATTTGCCACGCTTTGCAGCAACATCATCTGGTGACTTCATATTTTCAAGTGCTTTAAAGGTTGCGCGAACAACGTTTACTGGGTTGGTAGACCCGTAACACTTTGCCAGTACGTTTTGTACACCGGCCAGTTCCAATACAGAGCGCATTGCACCACCAGCAATTACACCAGTACCGTCAGATGCAGGCTGCATATAGATTTTTGAAGCCGCGTGAATACCTTTAGTTGGGTATTGGATAGTGTTGCCGTCGAGGGCTACATCTATCATGTTGCGACGTGCAGCTTCCATAGCCTTCTGAATTGCCTGGGGCACTTCACGGGCCTTACCGCGACCGAAGCCAACCTTGCCATTTCCATCACCAACAACAGTCAGTGCAGTAAATGCGAAGATACGTCCACCTTTAACCGTCTTTGCAACACGGTTAACCTGAACCAGCTTCTCCATCATTCCTTCAGCTGCAGAATCTTTCTGATCTGTAAGAGCCATATTTTCTACCTATTAAAATTCGAGACCGGCTTCACGCGCGGCGTCTGCCAATGCTTTTACACGGCCATGATATTTAAAACCGCTGCGATCAAAGGCAACAGCCTTGATACCAGCTGCTACTGCACGCTCGGCTACTAACTTGCCTACCGCTGCCGCAGCTTCAACGTTACCGGTGCTACCAGAACGTAAATCTTTTTCCAGTGTCGATGCAGTTGCTAGAACCTTATCGCCATCAGATGCAATGATCTGCGCATAAATGTGTCGCGGTGTACGGTTGATACACAAACGGTTTGCACCAAGTTCGCGGATCTTCATACGGACGCGTTTAGCTCTGCGCTGACGTGAAACTTTCTTATCGCTCATCGTATTACCCTATTACTTCTTCTTGGCCTCTTTGCGTCTCACGTGCTCACCAACAATTCTTACTCCCTTACCTTTGTAAGGCTCTGGTGGACGGAAGGCGCGGATTTCAGCTGCGGCTTGACCCAGCATCTGCTTATCCGAGGACTTCAGTAAAATTTCAGTCTGACTTGGAGTCTCTGCAGTTACACCTTTAGGCAGCTCATAAATCACTGGGTGCGAGAAACCTAATGTCAGATTAATCTTTGCTCCCTGAACTTGCGCACGGTAACCAACACCGACCAAATCAAGCTTCTTCTCAAAACCTTGTGAGACACCGGTAACCATATTGCTTACCAGGGCTCTAGTAGTACCGGACATTGCCCGTGAAAACTTGGCACTTGAACGAGCAGAAAATGTAAGAACATTTTCATTTTGTTCAATTGCTACTTCAGGGTTGATTGGCATCGCCATGGATCCAACCTTACCTTTCACAGTTATTTCCGAATCACCGATGGTAACTTGCACACCACTGGGCAGTTCTACTGGATTATTTGCAACTCTAGACATCTCGTTTTCCTATCAGAATACGGTGCAAAGCACTTCACCGCCGATACCGGCAGATCGCGCAGCACGATCAGTCATCACACCGTTACTGGTGGAGACAATCGCAACACCAAGACCGCTGCGTACTTTAGGCACATCACCGCTACCTACGTACAGACGCAAACTTGGCTTGCTAATACGTGTAATTTCTTCAATAACTGGCTTGCCTTCAAAATACTTCAGCTCAACAGTTAGATTTGGCTTTACTTCTTCACTGACGCTAAAACCGCCAATGTAACCTTCGTCGAGTAAAACTTTGGCAATCGAGGCCTTCAGTTTTGACGAGGGCATAGTAACTTCTGGCTTGCTACGGTGATGCGCATTACGAATGCGGGTCAACATATCTGCTATTGGATCTTGCATACTCATATCGTTTGGCTCCTTTAACTTACCAGCTGGACTTAACTAGGCCAGGAATCTCACCGCGCATTGCTGATTCGCGCAGTTTATTTCGGCACAGGCCAAACTTACGGTAAACACCGTGCGGACGACCCGTAATACGACAGCGGTTACGCTGACGAACTGGGCTCGCATCACGCGGCAGTTTTTGTAATTTTGTTTGTGCATCCCAACGATCTTCGTCAGATGCATTAACGTCACTTATGATTGCCTTTAACTCTGCACGCTTCGCGGCAAACTTGGCAACTGTCTTTGCGCGCTTGTTCTCGCGCTCGACCATGGATACTTTAGCCATTTATCTACTACCTCAACCTTTCAGCGGGAAGTTAAAGGCACGCAACAGTGCGCGACCTTCGTCGTCATTCTTCGCGGTGGTGGTGACAGTAATATCAAGACCACGCAACTTATCAATTTTTTCGTAATCAATCTCAGGGAAAATGATCTGCTCACTTACACCCATTGAGAAATTACCGCGCCCATCAAACTGCTTGGGGCTGATACCACGAAAATCTCGGATACGCGGGATAGCGATGCTAACCAGACGCTCAAGGAATTCGTACATACGGTCACTGCGCAGAGTTACCTTGGTACCAATCGGCCAACCCTCACGAACCTTAAAGCCAGCAATAGATTTGCGAGCCTTATTTACCACTGGCTTCTGGCCAGCGATCAAGGTTAGGTCTGCAACGGCGTTCTCGAGTGATTTCTTATCACCGATCGCTTCACCAACACCCATGTTAAGAGTGATTTTGGTAATGCGCGGAACTTCCATTACATTAGCCAGGCCCAGCTCTTCTTTAAGCTTGGGAGCTAAATCTTTTTTGTATACTTCTTTCAGCCTTGCCATTTCAATTACCTGTTTATTTAAGCGTCTACGGCTTCGCCGTTTGACTTAAAGACACGAATTTTTGTGTTGTCGTCCTGGATCTTAAAGCCAACTCGATCCGCTTTGCTGGTTGCGCCATTAAAGATCGCAACATTAGAAACCTGAACAGGAGCTTCCTTTTCAATAATCCCACCTGGAATACCAGCTTGAGGATTGGGCTTCTGATGCTTTTTAATCATCTGAATACCGGATACCAGAAGTCGGCCATCATCAAGTACTTTAAGTACTTTGCCGCGCTTACCTTTATCCTTACCAGCGATAACAATTACTTCGTCGTCGCGTTTAATTTTGAGCATTGCCATTTCTAAATCCTCGCTTACAGCACTTCAGGTGCTAGGGAGATAATGCGCATAAACTTCTCACTGCGAAGTTCGCGTGTTACCGGCCCAAAAATACGTGTGCCAATAGGTGCGTTGCTGGCGTTGAGCAATACTGCAGCGTTGTCATCAAATTTGATCAAGCTGCCATCCTGTCTACGCAAGCCTTTCTTAGTGCGAACAACAACTGCACTCATCACCTGGCCTTTCTTTACCTTGCCGCGGGGAATTGCTTCCTTAACAGTGACTTTAATAATGTCACCGACCCGAGCATAGCGGCGGTGTGAACCACCCAATACTTTGATACACATGACACGGCGTGCACCGCTGTTGTCTGCTACATCAAGATAACTTTCTGTTTGAATCATTTTCTTACTCCGAACCCTTTATGTCAGCAGAATTATTCCGCTACAGCACGCTCGTCAATATTGACCAGTTTCCACGTCTTGTCTTTAGAGACAGGACGGCACTCTGCGATCGTTACTAGATCACCTGTATGCGCACCATTATCTTCATCATGCGCTTTAATTTTTGTCGACTTAGTTAAGATCTTCCCGTAAACCGGGTGCTTAACGCGACGCTCGACCAAGACAGTTACAGTCTTGTCCATTTTGTCACTGACGATACGGCCTGTCAGAGTACGTGAGCTCGTTTGTAATTCAGACATTGTTATTCCCCTGCCTTCTGGTTAAGAACAGTTTTAATACGCGCGATATTGCGACGCGTCTGCTTAACCTTGTGGCTTTCGTTCAACTGACCAGTGGACAACTGCATACGCAGATTAAATTGCTGCTTGAGCTCTTCAATCAAAGCCGCTTCCAGCTCTTCACTTGTCTTGTCACGCAATTCGTTTGATTTCATCTTTACATCACCGTGCGTTTAACAAAGGTAGTAGCAACCGACAACTTTGCCGAGGCAAGAGCAAATGCTTCACGAGCAATCTCTTCACTAACACCTTCCATTTCATAAAGGATTTTGCCTGGCTGGATTAGAGCAACCCAGTATTCAACATTACCCTTACCTTTACCCATACGCACTTCAAGTGGCTTGTTTGTAATCGGCTTATCTGGAAAAACTCTAATCCAAATCTTGCCGCCACGTTTAATGTGTCGGGTCATTGCACGACGAGCCGCTTCAATCTGACGGGCGGTCAAACGACCACGGCCAGTTGCTTTGAGGCCAAACTCGCCAAAGCTTACCTTGCTGCCGCGCTGAGCCAGACCACGGTTACGGCCTTTGTGCATCTTGCGGAATTTTGTACGTTTCGGTTGCAGCATTTCGCTTTACCCTTATCGCTTGTTTCTTGTGTCTTGTTTCTTGGCAGGCGCTTTCTCAGCTTCCTCACCACCCAGAACTTCACCTTTGAAGATCCAGACCTTCACGCCGATAATTCCATAAGTGGTATTACCTTCGGCTGTTGAATAGTCTATATCTGCACGCAGAGTGTGAAGCGGAACTCGTCCTTCTCTATACCATTCTGTACGTGCGATCTCCGCGCCGCCTAAACGGCCACCAACCTGAATCTTGACGCCCAGTGCACCACCGCGCATTGCATTCTGCACTGCACGCTTCATGGCACGACGGAACATAACTCGACGCTCTAACTGCTGAGCTACGTTCTGTGCAACTAGGGTTGCGTCTAAATCCGGCTTGCGAATTTCTTCAATATTGATATTAACTGCGCAGTCCAACTGCTTCGCAATTTCATTGCGCAGTTTCTCAACATCTTCACCCTTCTTACCGATAACGATACCAGGGCGGGCTGTGTGGATAGTGATACGAGCACTGTCCGATGGACGCTCGATATCTACACGGCTCACAGATGCATGAGCTAATTTTTTCGTAATAAAGTCACGAACGCTAAGATCCTGATTAAGCTTGTCCGCATAGTCCTTATTACCCGCATACCAAGTTGAGGTATGCTTTTTAACAATACCTAAACGGATGCCAGTTGGATGTACTTTTTGACCCATGGAATGGTCTCCTGAACCTTATTCTACTTTTCAGCGACTTTTACAGTGATGTGACAACTGCGCTTAAGAATTCTATCTGCACGGCCTTTGGCGCGCGGTCTAATGCGCTTCATAGTCATGCCTTCGTCAACAAAAATTGTTGAAACTTTCAGCTCGTCTACATCAGCCCCATCATTGTGCTCGGCGTTGGCAATTGCCGACTCAAGCACTTTCTTAATAATATCCGCACCTTTTCTGCCGCTGAATTGCAAAAGATCTAATGCTTCTTCAACCGACTTGCCACGAATTTGATCAGCAACCAGACGCGCTTTCTGCGCTGACAATCTGGCTCCTTTTAATTTTGCTGCTACTTCCACAGTCAATACCTCTTCAGCTTAGTGCTTAACGCTTGACTTTCTTATCCGCGGCGTGACCTTTGTAGGTCCGCGTTGGAGAAAATTCGCCCAGCTTATGGCCAACCATTTCTTCGTTGACTACAACAGGAATATGTTGACGACCATTGTGAATGGCAATCGTTAGACCAACCATATCTGGCAAAATCATCGAACGACGCGACCAAGTTTTAATTGGACGACGATCATTAGCGGCAACCGCTGCTTCAACCTTTTTCACCAGGTGAAGGTCGACGAATGGTCCTTTTTTTAGAGAGCGTGGCACGTTTGCTATCCTCTTTTAATAATCTAATCGGCGCTTATTTGCGGCGACGAACAATGTATTTATCAGTGCGCTTATTCTTGCGCGTCTTATAACCCTTGGTTGGCATACCCCAAGGCGATACCGGGTGACGACCACCAGAAGTACGACCTTCACCACCACCATGCGGGTGATCTACCGGGTTCATCGCCACACCGCGAACGGTTGGACGAATACCACGCCAGCGCGAAGCACCAGCCTTACCCAATGAGCGCAAGCTATGCTCACTGTTACAAACTTCACCCAGTGTTGCGCGACAATCGATTGGCAACCTGCGCATTTCACCGCTGCGTAAACGAACGGTAGCGTAAGCGCCTTCACGTGCAACTAACTGAACTGAGGCTGCAGCACTACGAGCGATTTGCGCGCCCTTGCCTGGCTTCATTTCTACACAGTGAACAGTCGAACCCACTGGAATCTTACGTAGCGGCAGACAGTTACCAGTCTTGATTGGTGAATTCTCACCAGACTCGATAGTGTCTCCAGCAGAAATACCTTTGGGAGCGATAATGTAACGACGCTCACCGTCGGCGTAACATAACAGTGCAATGTGTGCGCTGCGGTTTGGATCATATTCCAAACGCTCTACCTTGGCTGGAATGCCATCTTTGTTGCGCTTAAAGTCAACAATACGGTAGTGCTGCTTGTGTCCGCCACCAATGTGACGCACGGTAATGCGACCACTGCTGTTACGGCCACCGCTTCTTTTCTTCGGTGCCAACAAAGGAGCATAGGGAGCGCCTTTGTGCAAATCCGGAGTCACAACGCTTACTACAAAGCGACGACCCGGAGATGTTGGTTTTCTTTTAATAACTGCCATGACTAAACCCTTACTCCGCTACTTCAAAGTCAATGTCTTGACCTTCAGCAAGACGCACATACGCCTTCTTCCAATCACTGCGACGACCCAAGCCGTTCTTAGTGCGGCGTGTCTTACCCTTGACGTTAACTACACGAACATCATCAACCTGAACATCAAACAGCTGCTCTACAGCTTTTTTAACTTCCAGTTTGGTAGCGTCAGTAGCAACCTTAAATACAACCTGGGTTGCAGCGCCGGCTGGCATTGCTGATTTCTCAGTAACGTGCGGCCCTAACAACACCTTGAAGACTCTTTCTTGGTTCATGCCAGAATCTCCTCAAATTTCTTCAGCGCTGGAACAGTTACCAACACCTTTTCAAAATTAATTAAGCAAACTGGATCAACAGCTGCTGCATCGCGAACATCAACCTTGTGCAGGTTGCGTGAAGAGAGGTATAAATTGTGACTAACTTCTTCAGTCACGATCAACGCTTCCTTCAAACCGAACTCACCGAGCTTGCTGATCAGGTTTTTAGTCTTAGGCGCGTCGAGATCAAACTCTTCAACGATGATTAGACGATCCTGACGAGCCAACTCTGAAAGAATCGAGCGCATCGCTGAGCGATACATTTTACGATTCAGTTTCTGAGCGTGATCCTGTGGTTGTGCAGCAAAAGTAGTACCGCCACCGCGCCAGATTGGGCTGCGGATAGTACCAGCTCGCGCACGACCTGTACCTTTCTGAGCGTATGGCTTGCGGCCACCACCAGAAACGGCTGAACGATTCTTCTGAGCGCGTGTACCCTGACGAGCACCGGCTAGAAAAGCCACAACAGTCTGGTGAACCAGATCCTGATTAAATTCTTTTCCAAAAGCGGCTTCGGAAACTGTAATAGTTCCGCCTTTGCCCTTGGGTGTCGCAATTGTTAATTCCATGGACACTCCCCTTTAAGCCTTGACTGCCGGACGAACAACAACGTCGCCACCAGGAGCGCCAGGAACGGCACCCTTGATCAACAACAAATTGCGCTCGGCATCGACACGTACAATTTCAAGATTTTGTGTAGTAACCTGCGCATTACCCATCTGTCCGGCCATTTTCTTGCCTTTAAAGACTTTACCCGGAGATTGGTTTTGACCAATCGAACCAGGAGCTCGGTGGGATATTGAGTTACCGTGAGTAGCATCTTGCATAGCAAAGTTCCAACGCTTAACGCCGCCTTGGAAACCTTTACCTTTGGAAGTACCAGTTACATCGACCATCTGACCAGCTTCGAAGCGCTCTACAGTAAGCGAACCGCCTACCTCGAAATCTTCACTGCTGCCTTCGGAACGAAATTCCCATTGACCGCGGCCAGCCTCAACGCCTGCTTTGGCGAAGTGACCTGCTTTAGGTTTACTTACTCGGGATGCTTTACGTGATCCAGTAGTAACCTGAATAGCTGAATAGCCATCAGTCTCTACGGACTTAATCTGGGTTACATGATTAGGTGTGGCTTCTACAACCGTCACAGGAATAGACACACCGTCTTCAGTGAATACGCGAGTCATGCCGCATTTGCGACCAACTATACCTATACTCATTTTTTCTAGCCTCTCAAGTGTACGGGGCTGTTACCCGCTACGGCTGCCTATTTCAAGGCATTACACTTTTTAAGTTTGCCCGACAGACCTCTGTCGAACCGCTGCAGTCGCTATCAGCTTAAGCTGATCTGTACTTCTACGCCTGCCGCAAGATTCAGTTTCATAAGCGCATCAACAGTTTTTTCTGTTGGCTCGACAATGTCGATTAAACGCTTGTGCGTGCGAATTTCGTACTGGTCGCGCGCATCCTTATTTACGTGTGGAGAGATCAGTACTGTGTACTTTTCTTTCCGAGTCGGCAGTGGGATCGGTCCTCTGATCTGCGCACCTGTGCGCCGTGCCGTTTCAACAATTTCCTGTGTAGACGTATCGATCAACTTGTGATCAAACGCCTTGAGGCGAATCCTGATGCTTTGGTTTTGCATGGAATCGAAACTCCGCTATTTCTTCTAATAACTTCAAGGCGATGGTTCCAGCCTCGAAAAAGGAGCGCGAATTCTAGTGCCGCTCCCCAAGACTGTCAAGCAAATAAACGCCTGAAGCTAAATTAATTAAGTCCTCTCAGCCAAACCATCAATTCACTTTGGCCTGAGGGCAAAAAAGGGGCCTAAAAGGCCCCTTTTCACTTGCTGTAACTATTACTCGATAATCTTGGCAACAACACCCGCACCAACAGTACGGCCGCCTTCACGGATTGCAAAACGCAGTCCGTCTTCCATCGCAATCGGGTGAATCAACGTTACTTCCATCTGCACGTTATCACCAGGCATTACCATTTCTGTACCAGCTGGCAATTCACATGCACCAGTTACGTCCGTAGTACGGAAGTAGAACTGTGGACGGTAGCCTTTAAAGAATGGTGTATGACGACCACCTTCATCTTTAGACAGAATGTAAACTTCTGAAGTGAACTTGGTGTGTGGCTTAACTGAGCCTACGTGAGCCAGTACCTGACCACGCTGAACTTCTTCACGCTTAGTACCACGCAACAAGATACCGCAGTTCTCACCAGCGCGACCTTCGTCAAGCAGCTTGCGGAACATCTCTACACCTGTACAGGTTGTCTTAGCTGTGTCAGTGATACCGATAATTTCGATCTCTTCACCAACTTTAACTACACCACGCTCTACTCGACCTGTTACTACTGTTCCGCGACCAGCGATTGAGAATACATCTTCAATCGGCATCAGGAACGGCTGATCAATTGCACGTACTGGTTCAGGGATATAAGTATCCAGTGCTTCTACAAGCTTCTTAACAGCTGTTGTGCCCAGCTCGTTGTCATCTTTACCTTCAAGAGCCATCAACGCTGAACCAACAATAATTGGTGTGTCATCACCCGGGAACTCATAGAGGTCGAGCAGCTCACGCAGCTCCATTTCTACCAGCTCAAGCATCTCTGCGTATTCTTCTGAATCAACGCCACCACAGTCTTCTGCAAGCAGGTCAGCTTTGTTCAGGAATACTACTACGTAAGGTACACCTACCTGACGTGACAGCAGGATGTGCTCACGAGTCTGTGGCATTGGGCCATCAGTTGCACCACATACCAGGATAGCGCCGTCCATCTGGGCAGCACCGGTGATCATGTTTTTAACATAGTCGGCGTGACCTGGGCAGTCTACGTGGGCGTAGTGACGAATTGTGGAGTCATACTCAACGTGTGCTGTTGAGATGGTGATACCGCGCTCGCGCTCTTCCGGTGCATTATCGATCTGATCGAAGGCTTTCATTTCGCCGCCGAAGACTTCTGCACAGACGCGTGTCATCGCTGCTGTCAATGTTGTTTTGCCGTGGTCAACGTGGCCAATTGTGCCTACGTTTACGTGCGGCTTATTTCTTTCAAATTTTTCTTTACCCATCTCAGTATCTCCTCAGCAGGTACTTCACGTTTAAACCTAAATTTAGTCGCAGTACTGCTCGATTAATTCATGCAGCACGCAAGGCACGCCATCTTATACATAGGATCGACAGAGTCAACGCCCTTTGAGACTTAATTACTAACTTTTTTGCCATTTCAGGCTTTTTCGACTAGCGAATAGCCCGATTTTGACTAAATGATGCTTTTATCGTTATTTTTTTCTCCGTACTGGCAACAATATCCTGTATACTCGCGCGCGTTTTTAGTCCCTATAAATAAAAGATTTTGTAACCGAATATAACGAGCAGACCAATGACTGATTTATCTCACTACAGAAATATCGGTATCTTCGCCCACGTTGATGCGGGTAAGACTACCACTACCGAGCGTATTCTAAAGCTTACCGGCAAGATCCATAAAACCGGTGAAGTTCACGATGGCGCAGCTACTACTGACTTTATGGAACAGGAACAGGAGCGCGGCATTACTATTCAGTCGGCAGCTACTACCTGTTACTGGAGAGACCATCGCTTTAACATTATCGATACTCCTGGGCACGTTGACTTCACTGTAGAAGTTTACCGTTCACTGAAAGTACTCGACGGCGGCGTTGGCGTATTCTGTGGTTCTGGTGGTGTTGAGCCACAGTCAGAGACTAACTGGCGCTATGCCAACGAGTCTGAAGTTGCTCGTATTATCTTTGTAAACAAACTTGACCGTATGGGCGCTGACTTCCTGCGCGTTGTTGGCCAGGTTAAAGATGTTCTCGGCGCTAACCCACTGGTTATGTGCCTACCTATCGGTATCGAAGAAGACTTTATCGGCCTGGTTGATCTTCTCGATCGCAAAGCCTACGTCTGGGATGATTCTGGTCTTCCGGAGAACTTCGAGATCGTCGATATCCCTGCCGATATGGTTGATGATGTTGAGATGTACCGCGAGCAGATGATCGAAACTGCTCTTGAGCAGGACGATGATCTGTTGATGGCCTATATGGAAGGTGAAGAGCCTTCTATTGAAGACATCAAGCGCTGTATCCGCAAAGGTACTATCGCTCTGGACTTCTTCCCGACTTACTGTGGTTCGGCATTTAAGAACAAAGGTGTTCAGATGGTTCTGGATGCTGTTGTTGACTACCTGCCTTGCCCAACTGATGTTAAGCCACAGCCACTGACGGATGAAGCCGGTGAAGAGACAGGCAACTTTGCCACTGTTTCTACCGAAGAGACACTTAAGGCTCTAGCATTTAAGATTATGGATGACCGCTTCGGCGCTCTGACCTTTGTACGCATCTACTCTGGCGTACTGAACAAGGGTGACACCATCCTTAACTCTTACACAGGCAAGACTGAGCGTATCGGCCGTATGGTTGAGATGCACGCTGATGACCGCAACGAAATTGACCGCGCTCAGGCCGGCGATATTCTTGCCATCGTTGGTATGAAGAACGTTCAGACTGGTCACACTCTCTGTGATCCGAAAGAATCCTGTGACTCTTGAGCCAATGATCTTCCCTGAGCCAGTAATCTCTATTGCTGTTAAGCCTAAGGATAAAGGCGGTTCTGAGAAGATGGGTGTTGCGATCGGTAAGATGATTGCTGAAGATCCTTCATTCCGTGTTGAAACTGATGAAGACTCTGGCGAGACTATCCTTAAAGGTATGGGTGAGCTTCACCTCGACATTAAGGTCGATATCCTCAAGCGTACCTATGGTGTTGAACTGGACGTAGGTCAGCCACAGGTTGCTTACCGTGAGACGATCACGCTGCCCATCGAAGACAGCTACACGCACAAGAAGCAGTCTGGTGGTTCTGGTCAGTTTGGTAAGATCGACTACCGCATCAAACCTGGCGAGCCAGGTACAGGTTATGTGTTCAGCTCATCGGTTGTTGGTGGTAACGTTCCTAAGGAATTCTTCCCAGCAATTGAGAAGGGCTTTAAAGGCATGATGGCAGAGGGCCCACTGGCGGCTTACCCTGTACTGGATGTTGAAGTTGAGCTTTACGATGGTGGTTTCCACGCCGTTGACTCCTCGGCTGTAGCCTTCGAAATCGCTGCTAAAGGCGCTTTCCGACAGTCTATGCCGAAAGCTGGCCCACAGATCATTGAGCCAATTATGAAGGTTGACGTGTACACACCTGAAGATCACGTTGGTGATGTTATCGGTGACCTAAACCGTCGCCGTGGCATGATTAAAGATCAGGAAGCTGGTGTTACTGGTGTTCGTATTAAAGCAGACGTTCCACTGTCGGAAATGTTTGGTTATATCGGCCACCTGCGTACCATGACTTCTGGTCGCGGCCAGTTCTCTATGGAGTTCTCGCACTATATGCCTTGCCCGCAAAATGTTTCTACGGAAGTAATTGCAGCGGCTAAGGAACTTAGAGAAGCTAAGTAAGCAGCTTTTTTAAGCGGTATAAAAAAACCCCGCTGGTGCAAACCAGCGGGGTTTTTTATTATTCGGACATTGAGCCTTCTATCTATAAAGCGACCTGCAACGAAGCCGCTCGTGTAAAGAAAGCCACCTTAGCCCAGATTTTTAGCCATAATCGCTTCAGCTACATTCTTCGGCGCTTCAAAGTATTTATCAAATTCCATGGTAAAGGTTGCGCGACCCTGAGTTGCCGAACGCAGATCGGTGGCATAGCCAAACATCTCTGCCAGTGGCACTTCAGCGTTTACTACCTTACCCATCGGGCTCTCTTCCATGCCGAGGATCATACCGCGACGACGGTTTAGGTCGCCGACAACATCCCCCATATTTTCTTCCGGGGTTACCACTTCAACTTTCATCAGTGGCTCGAGCAATACGGCACCACCGTGATCTTTAAGATCTCTGGTGGCCAGCGAGCCTGCGATCTTAAACGCCATCTCCGAGGAGTCGACATCGTGGTAGGAGCCATCAAATAATGTCGCTTTAATACCCAGCAGCGGATAGCCGGCGAGAACACCGTTCTGCATCTGCTCTTCGATACCTTTTTCTACAGCGGGGATATATTCACGGGGTACAGTGCCACCGACGATCTCATTAATAAATTCGAGACCTTCTGCGCCGGGATCTTCGGCGGGCTCAAATTTCAGACAGACATGGCCATACTGACCGCGGCCACCGGACTGGCGAATAAACTTACCTTCGATCTCACAGCTGTTTTTAATGGTTTCGCGGTAGGCGACCTGAGGCTGACCAATATTGGCTTCAACATCAAACTCGCGTCGCATACGATCAACTAGGATATCCAGGTGCAGCTCACCCATACCAGAGATAATCGTCTGACCACTCTCTTCGTCGGTTTTAACTCGGAATGAGGGATCTTCCTGTGCCAGCTTGCCCAGCGCCACACCCATCTTTTCCTGGTCGGCTTTGGTTCGCGGCTCTACGGCTACCGAGATAACGGGCTCGGGAAACTCCATACGCTCGAGAACAATTTTATCGCTCTCGGCACAGAGAGTGTCACCGGTGGTGGTATCTTTAAGTCCGATGGCGGCGGCGATATCACCAGCCAGCACCTGCTTAATTTCATCGCGACTGTTGGCGTGCATCTGCACCATGCGGCCAATGCGCTCGCGCTTCATCTTTACCGAGTTATAGACGGCGGTGCCGCTCTCCAAGGTGCCGGAGTAAACGCGCATAAAGGTCAGAGTTCCCACAAAGGGGTCGGTGGCAATCTTAAACGCCAGCGCTGCGAAGGGTGCATTGTCATCCGCTTCACGGGTGCCTTTTTCGCCATCGTCCAACTCACCTTCAATCGCTTTAACTTCGGTGGGTGATGGCAGGTATTCAATCACGGCATCGAGCATGGCTTGTACGCCTTTGTTCTTAAAGGCTGAGCCACCGAGTACGGGAACAATTTCGTTGGCAAGGGTGCGGATACGCAGGCCCTGTTTAATTTCAGCTTCTGTCAGTAGCTCTTCTTCGAGGTACTTGTCCATAAACTCTTCGTTGGCTTCGGCGGCTGACTCGATAATAAACTCGTGCATAGCCTGACATTCATCGAGCATATCGGCGGGGATATCGCCATACTCAAAGCTCATGCCCTGATCCGCTTCGCTCCAATAGATGGCTTTCATCTTGACCAGATCGACCACACCTTTAAATTCTTCCTCTGCACCTATGGTCATCTGCAGCGGCACTGGGACAGCGCCGAGACGCTCTTTGAGCTGCTCGACTACCATCATATAGTCGGCACCGGCGCGATCCATCTTGTTGACGAATACCATGCGCGGCACTTCATATTTGTTGGCCTGACGCCAAACGGTCTCGGTCTGTGGCTGAACGCCGGAGGAGCCGCAGAGCACAATCACTGCACCATCAAGTACACGCAGTGAACGCTCGACTTCAATGGTGAAATCTACGTGGCCCGGGGTGTCGATAATATTGACCCGGTGATCTTCAAACTGTGCATCCATACCCTTCCAGAAACAGGTGGTTGCCGCAGAGGTAATGGTAATACCACGCTCTTGCTCCTGTTCCATCCAGTCCATCGTTGCGGCACCGTCGTGCACCTCACCAATCTTGTGAGACATGCCGGTATAAAACAGCACCCGCTCTGTGGTGGTGGTTTTGCCTGCATCTACGTGTGCGCAGATGCCGATGTTGCGATAACGACTGATTGGGGTCTTGCGTGCCACTAGAATTTTCCTTGTTTTAAAATCGAAAAAAGGCGGCTATTAAGCCACCTTTTCGCGAAAAGATTAAATAAGTATAACCTTTATTAGAAACGGAAGTGCGAGAACGCCTTGTTGGCTTCTGCCATACGGTGAACATCTTCACGCTTCTTAACTGCCCCACCCTTGCTTTGAACTGCATCAATCAGCTCGCCAGCAAGACGTTGTGGCATTGATTTTTCACCACGGTTACGGGCGTATTCAACCAACCAACGCATGGCCAATGCAGTGCGTCGCGAGGGACGTACTTCAACTGGCACCTGATAGGTTGCACCACCAACACGACGGGATTTTACTTCCACCATTGGGGCAACGTTATCTAACGCTTCTTGGAATACTTCAACTGGATCTTTCTTGAGACGCTGCTCAACCAGGTCCAGTGCACCGTATACAATACGCTCAGCAACTGATTTCTTGCCGCTGACCATAACCATGTTCATAAACTTAGCTAGGGTGACATTACCGAATTTAGGATCTGGTAGGATGTCACGTTTCGCCGCTACTCTTCTTCTTGGCATCGTTTTGCCCTTCTCTTCAGGTTTCTTCTAGGGATAGGCCCTAGCCTTACTTGGTTGTATTACCGATTGTTACGCAATTCGTCTTTCAAAGACTGATACTTAACCCTTAGGGCGCTTAGTACCATACTTTGAACGACGCTTAGTACGACCGTTTACACCCGCTGTATCCAATGTGCCGCGTACCGTGTGGTAACGAACACCTGGAAGATCTTTTACACGACCTCCGCGAATCAAAACAACACTGTGCTCTTGCAGGTTGTGGCCTTCACCACCAATGTATGAAGTAACTTCAAAACCACTGGTGAGACGAACACGACAAACTTTACGCAATGCTGAGTTTGGCTTCTTGGGAGTAGTTGTGTAAACGCGGGTACATACACCACGACGCTGCGGACAGGCCTGCAGTGCTGGTACGTCACTCTTACTAACTTTGCGCTTTCTCGGCTTACGAACCAACTGGTTGATCGTTGCCATGCAATTTTTCTCCAAATTTTAAAAATGCCTTCTTATGAAGGCCATACATTCCTTGAATCTCTCTACCAAACTGGCATCAAGACGCAAAAGGGAGCGGCATTCTAATTACCGCACTACAGGGAGTCAAGCGGGGATTCCTTTAACCTACAAGCTATCCTAGGATAAGGGGCCCCGCAATCTTCCTTATTCTTCTGTTAAATCTGCACTCAGTGCTTCACTCAGTGCCGCTTCAACATCTGCTGCCGTCATTGATGCTTCACCAGCTTCATCAGCCATGCGGTCTTTACGACGCTGGGCGTGATAAGCCAGACCGGTTCCCGCAGGAATCAGACGACCGACAACAACGTTTTCTTTCAGTCCGCGCAGTGGATCGGCTTTACCAGTAACTGCCGCTTCAGTGAGCACTCGCGTGGTCTCCTGGAACGATGCCGCCGAGATAAAGCTTTCGGTGGCCAGCGACGCTTTGGTAATACCCAGCAGCTGACGCTCAAACTTAACGGGCTGCAGACCTTCCTGACGCAGACGCTCGTTCTCTTCGAGAACTCGACGGTATTCAATCTGCTCACCGCGGATCATAGTCGCTGAATCACCCATATCGGTGATCTCAACTTTACGCAGCATCTGGCGAATAATAACTTCAACGTGCTTGTCATTAATCTTCACACCCTGCAGGCGGTAAACTTCCTGAATCTCGTTGACGATGTACTTGGCCAACTCGCTGATGCCCTTAAGACGCAGGATATCGTGCGGTGTTGGCGGTCCATCAGAGATAACTTCACCCTTCTCGACGTGCTCACCTTCAAACACACCCAGGGTACGCCACTTTGGAATCAGCTCTTCGTAATGCATCTTGCCGTTTGGCAGCGGCTGACCATCGTCTGGAGTGATAACCAGGCGCATTTTGCCCTTGGTCTCTTTACCCAGAGTCACGGTACCGGTGATCTCGGCCAAAATGGCGGGATCTTTCGGCTTGCGCGCTTCAAACAGGTCGGCAACTCGTGGCAGACCACCAGTAATATCCTTGGTACCGCCAGATTCCTGAGGAATTCTTGCGATAATTTCACCGATATCAATGGTATTGCCATCGGCAATATTGATACTTGCGTTAGCCGGTAACGGATAGTGAGCCGGAACTGTTGAGTTGGGGAAGATTAACTCTTTGCCCTTCTTATCAGTCAGTGTGATCATCGGCTTAAGATCTTTACCCGCCGCTGGACGCTCATTCTGATCAATCACAGAGATACTGGTCAGACCAGTCATATCGTCAGTTTGCTGACGTACGCTGAGTCCCTCTTCCATTCCTGAGAAGGCTACCTTACCGGCAACTTCTGTGACGATTGGGTGAGTGTGTGGATCCCAGTTGGCAATAATGTCGCCAGCGGCCACTTTAGAACCATCTTTAATCTTGATCAGCGCACCGTATGGAAGTTTGTAGCGCTCGCGCTCACGACCATTTTCATCGGCAATCGCCAGTTCACCAGAACGAGATACAGCAACCAGGTTGCCGGCCTTGTTCTCAACTGTCTTCAGGTTGATCAGACGAACCACACCATCCTGCTTAACTTTTACGCTATCAACCGCAGAAGCTCGCGATGCTGCACCACCAATGTGGAAGGTACGCATAGTAAGCTGTGTACCCGGCTCACCAATAGACTGAGCAGCAATAACACCCACTGCCTCGCCTTGGTTAACGCGGTGTCCACGAGCCAGATCGCGACCGTAACAGGCAGAACAGATGCCGTGTTTCACTTCACAGGTGATTGGCGAGCGAACAGTTACTTCGTCAACACCCATCTTCTCAATGCGAACGACCCACTGCTCATCGATCATAGTGCCAGCTGGCACTGCAATCTCATCGCTATTTGGCTTGAGCACGTCCTTGGCAACAATTCGACCAAGAATACGATCACCCAGGGATTCGATAATGTCGCCGCCTTCAATAACTGGCGTCATCAACAGGCCTTCGGTGGTGCCACAGTCAACTTCTGTTACTACTACGTCCTGAGAAACATCTACCAGACGACGAGTCAGGTAACCGGAGTTAGCGGTTTTAAGTGCGGTATCCGCAAGACCCTTACGCGCACCGTGAGTAGAGATAAAGTACTGGAGTACGTTTAGACCTTCACGGAAGTTTGCCGTAATTGGCGTCTCGATGATCGAGCCATCTGGTCGTGCCATCAGGCCACGCATACCAGCTAGCTGACGAATCTGCGCTGGGGAACCACGAGCGCCAGAGTCGGCCATGATAAAGACGGAGTTAAAGGAATCTTGCTGCTCTTCCTCACCATCTTTATTGATCACGCTCTCGGTACTAATACCTTTCATCATCGACTTGGCTACGCGATCGTTGGCCTGAGACCAGATATCGATAACCTTGTTGTATTTCTCACCCTGGGTCACAAGACCGGAGGCAAACTGACCTTCAATTTCACGAACCTGATCATCGGCAGCACCAATAATCTCGTGCTTGTCATCGGGAATAACGAAGTCGTTAACACCAATTGAGGCACCGGAACGTGTCGAGAAGTTAAATCCTGTGTACATCAGCTGATCGGCAAAGATAACTGTGTCTTTCAGTCCAACGCGGCGGTAGCACTCGTTAATAACTTTAGAGATAGCTTTCTTGACCATTGGCTTATTAACCAATGAGAAAGGCAGGCCGGCGGGAACAACTTCCCACAGCAGCGCACGACCAACAGTGGTATCAACAATCTTTGTCTCTGAAGTTTGCTCGGCAGTGACTTCATCAACCAGTGTTTCGGTGATACGCAACTTGATTCGCGATTGCAGCTCGGCTTTGCCTGAGTAGTAGGCGCGTGAAACTTCACTGCCGTCAGCAAATACCATGCCTTCACCAGTGCCGTTAACCTTGTCACGAGTCATGTAGTAGAGACCCAGTACAACGTCCTGCGAGGGAACAATAATTGGCTCACCAGAGGCGGGCGACAGAATATTGTTAGTCGACATCATCAGAGCGCGAGATTCCATCTGCGCTTCGATTGTCAGCGGTACGTGAACAGCCATCTGGTCACCATCGAAGTCGGCGTTGTAGGCCGCACAAACCAATGGGTGCAGGTTGATCGCCTTACCTTCAATCAGGACCGGCTCAAAAGCCTGGATACCGAGACGGTGAAGTGTTGGTGCACGGTTAAGCAGTACTGGGTGCTCGCGAATAACTTCTTCGAGAATATCCCATACTACTGGCTCTTCACGCTCAACCATTTTCTTGGCAGCTTTAATCGTCGTTGCCAGACCGCGCAACTCTAACTTGCTGAAGATAAACGGCTTGAATAATTCCAGTGCCATACGCTTAGGCAGACCACATTGGTGCAGTCTAAGAGTAGGACCAACCACAATTACCGAACGGCCGGAGTAATCAACTCGCTTACCCAGCAGATTCTGACGGAAACGACCCTGCTTACCTTTAATCATATCGGCAAGTGACTTCAATGGACGCTTGTTAGAACCGGTAATGGCACGACCACGTCGACCATTGTCCAGCAGTGCATCGACAGATTCCTGCAGCATACGCTTTTCGTTGCGCACGATAATATCTGGAGCACTCAGCTCAAGCAGACGCTTGAGACGGTTGTTACGGTTGATTACACGACGGTACAGATCGTTGAGATCAGACGTCGCGAAACGACCACCGTCCAGTGGTACTAGTGGACGCAGATCTGGCGGAAGAACTGGCAGTGCTTCAAGGACCATCCACTCTGGCTTGTTGCCAGAACCGTGAAAGGCTTCAAGTAGCTTGAGGCGCTTGGAGAACTTCTTAATTTTAGTCTCTGACTTAGTATTGGGAATTTCCTCACGGATATCCGCAATCTCGTCTTCGAGAACCAGCTCTTTCAGGAGTGCCTGAATTGCTTCTGCACCCATGGTTGCAGTGAACTCGTCACCGAACTCTTCGAGAGATTCAAAGTATTCGTCATCGGTCAGCAACTGGCCTTTTTCCAATGTAGTTAGACCTGGGTCTGTTACCACATAGGATTCAAAGTAGAGCACGCGTTCAATTTCACGCAATGTCATATCCAGCATTAAACCAATGCGCGATGGCAGTGACTTAAGGAACCAGATATGGGCAACTGGACAGGCCAGTTCAATGTGACCCATGCGCTCACGACGTACTTTTGTGAGTGTCACTTCAACGCCACATTTCTCACATACGATACCTCGATGCTTCATGCGCTTGTACTTTCCACACAGGCATTCGTAATCTTTTACCGGTCCAAAAATCTTGGCACAGAAAAGACCTTCGCGCTCTGGCTTAAAGGTACGGTAGTTAATAGTCTCGGGCTTTTTAACTTCACCGAATGACCAAGAGCGGATCATTTCAGGTGATGCGAGACCGATTCGAATATTATCGAATTCAGTATTTTGTTCTTGCTGCTTGAGTAGGTTGATTAAATCCTTCAAGGCTTTTCCTCCAGTAACTGGGTTTGCCGAGGCTTACGCCCCGGCGATCAGTAAGCAATACAGCGCTTATTCGTTTTCCAATTCCATATTGATGCCGAGTGATCGGACTTCTTTGACCAACACGTTGAATGACTCTGGCATGCCAGGCTCCATTCTGTGATCGCCATCGACGATGTTTTTATACATCTTAGTACGACCTGCAACGTCATCTGACTTAACGGTAAGCATTTCCTGCAACGTGTAAGCGGCACCATATGCCTCCAACGCCCATACTTCCATCTCACCAAATCGCTGACCACCAAACTGTGCCTTACCACCCAGCGGCTGCTGAGTAACCAGGCTGTAGGAGCCAGTTGAACGTGCGTGCATCTTGTCATCAACCAGGTGGTTGAGTTTGAGCATGTACATGTAACCAACAGTTACAGGACGATCAAACTTGTCACCACTGCGACCATCATAAAGGGTGGTTTGACCACTCTCATGCAGATCGGCAAGTTCCAGAAGCTTCTTCAACTCAACTTCATTGGCACCATCAAATACTGGTGTCGCAATCGGTACGCCTTTGCGCAGGTTAGACGCCAGTTCAATGACTTCAGCATCAGTCAATTCTTTGAGGTCAGTGCCGTAAACGGTATCGCCTACGTCGTAGATCTCTTGCAAGAACTTGCGAATCTCTGCAGCTTTGGCCTGAACCTTGATCATCTGATCAATCTTCACACCAAGGCCTTTAGCCGCCATACCCATATGAGTTTCAAGGATCTGTCCAACGTTCATTCGCGATGGAACACCGAGTGGGTTAAGCACGATATCGACTGGCTCACCTTTCTCATCGTAGGGCATATCTTCGATTGGCTTGATAACCGAGATAACACCTTTGTTACCGTGACGACCAGCCATCTTGTCACCAGGCTGGATGCGACGCTTAACAGCGAGGTAAACCTTAACTGTCTTGAGTACGCCAGGAGCGAGGTCATCACCGCTCTGCAATTTGCCACGCTTCTCTTCGAAACGTGCATCGAGGTCGACGCGTCGCTCACCCAACTGGGTGTTTGCAGCTGCAATCAGATCATTGAGTTCGGCATCTTCCATGCGAATATTGAACCAATCTTCGGGTCTGTATTCGGCGATGGATTCTTCAGTCAGAACTGCGCCTTTCTTAAGACCCTCTGCCTTGAATACCTTCTTGCCAATCATTGCGCTGAACAGACGTCCGAGCGTGGCATTTTCAACAATGCGGTACTCGTCGTTTAAGTCCTTGCGGTACTGTTCCAGTTCGGCGCGCTCAATATCCAGTGAGCGCTGATCTTTATCGAGACCGTCGCGAGTAAACACCTGAACATTGATCACTGTGCCTTTAATGCTAGTCGGTACACGTAGTGACGTGTCCTTAACATCAGAGGCCTTTTCGCCGAAGATGGCACGTAGTAGTTTTTCTTCCGGAGTCAGCTGGGTTTCACCCTTAGGTGTTACCTTGCCTACCAAAATATCACCAGCGGATACTTCAGCACCGATATGCACAATGCCCGACTCATCGAGTCGCGACAGCGCTACTTCACCGACATTTGGAATATCTGCTGTAATCTCTTCTGAACCCAACTTGGTGTCGCGAGCAACACAGGTCAGTTCTTGAATATGAATAGTAGTGAATCGATCTTCCTTAACTACACGCTCGGAGATAAGGATCGAATCCTCAAAGTTGTAACCGTTCCAAGGCATAAATGCGATACGCATATTCTGTCCCAGAGCCAGCTCACCGAGATCTACCGATGGACCATCAGCTAAAACGTCGCCACGAGCAATCCGGTCACCCTGCTTAACAATTGGGCGCTGGTTGATACAGGTGTTCTGGTTTGATCTGGTGTACTTGGTGAGGTTGTAGATATCTACACCAGCGTCGCCAGCCTCAGTTTCAGAGTCGCTTACGCGTACAACAACGCGACCAGCATCAACAGATTCAATAACACCGCCACGTCGAGCAACTTTACAAACACCGGAGTCACTGGCAACAACACGCTCAATACCTGTACCTACCAATGGAGCTTCAGCACAGAGTGTCGGTACTGCCTGACGCTGCATGTTTGAGCCCATCAGTGCACGGTTAGCATCATCGTGCTCGAGGAATGGAATTAGCGAGGCCGCCACAGAGACAACCTGACGTGGTGACACGTCCATATAGTCGACATCTTCGGGCAACTTAACGGTAAATTCATTCTGGTGACGAACATTAACCACATCTTCTACAAACTGACCTTTGTTGTTCAGCTTGGCAGATGCCTGTGCGATTACATATTGCGACTCATTAATAGCCGACAAATATTCAATTTCTTCAGTAACCTTATTGTTAACTACCTTGCGGTATGGCGTCTCAATAAAGCCGTAGTTGTTGGTTCGTGCATAAGTCGCCAGGGAGTTAATCAGACCAATGTTTGGCCCTTCCGGCGTCTCAATTGGACATACGCGACCGTAGTGAGTCGGGTGTACATCTCGTACTTCAAAGCCTGCGCGCTCACGGGTAAGACCACCGGGCCCTAACGCCGAAACACGACGCTTGTGAGTCACTTCTGACAGCGGGTTGTTCTGATCCATAAACTGAGACAGCTGGCTTGAACCAAAGAATTCTTTCATCGCTGCAGCAACAGGCTTGGCGTTAACCAGATCCTGTGGCATCAGCTCTTCAGACTCAGCCATTGAGAGGCGCTCTTTAACGGCGCGCTCTACACGAACAAGACCAACACGGAACTGGTTTTCTGCCATTTCGCCCACAGAGCGAATACGACGGTTACCCAGGTGATCGATATCATCGACTGAACCCTTACCGTTACGGATATTGATCAATGTCTTCATCACATCGGCGATATCTGAACCCTGACCGTACTGCTCAAACAGCTCCTGAGCTTCATCGGTCTTCTGCAGTGAGAAGTAACGCTCGTCATAGAGTACGCCACTGCCCTGCTCTTCTTCGCGAGTAAGACGACGGTTGAACTTCATACGACCAACAGCTGACAGGTCATAACGCTCAAGATTAAAGAACAGGTTGTAGAAAAGATTCTCAGCTGATTCTTTAGTTGGCGGCTCACCGGGACGCATCATGCGGTAGATCTCTACCAGTGCTTCCAGCTGAGTGCGCGCCGGGTCTGTGCGCAATGTGTCAGAGATAAATGGACCACAGTCGAGATCGTTGGTGTACAGCGTTTCGATATCTTTAATGCCAGACTCGGTCAGCTGTGCAAGAACTTCTTCGGTGATCTCTGTATTACATTCAATCAGCAGCTCGCCAGTTTTTGGATCGGCGATATCTTTTGCAGTTGAACGTCCAAGCAGGTACTCGGCAGGTACTTCAAGAGAGGTAACCTTACCTTTTTCAAGATCGCGAATATGTCGAGCAGTAACACGACGGCCCTTCTCAACAACAACCGCGCCTTTTTTGTCTTTAATATCAAAGACAGTAATTTCACCACGCAGCCTCTCGGGATCAAGCTCGAGGGTATAGGCATCTTTCTTCTGGTGGAAAACACTGGTGTCGAAGAACATTTCAAGAATTTCTTCAGAACTGTAACCCAATGCACGCAGCAGAATGGTCGCCGGTAATTTACGACGACGGTCAATACGTACATAGAGAAGATCTTTTGGATCGAACTCGAAGTCCAACCAGGAACCACGGTAGGGAATCACTCGGGCGGTATACAGCAGCTTACCGGATGAGTGGGTCTTACCTTTATCGTGGTCAAAGATAACGCCAGGCGATCTATGCAGCTGGGAGACGATAACTCGCTCGGTTCCATTGATGATGAACGTACCGTTTTCGGTCATCAGCGGAATTTCACCAAGATAGACTTCCTGTTCGCGGATATCTTTAATTGCTTTGTTTGTAGATTCTTTGTCGTAAATAACCAGACGAACTCTAACTCTCAGGGGTACCGAAAAGGTCACACCACGGAGTTTACATTCCTCTACGTCAAAGGCAGGCTTGCCCAGGACATAATCTACGTACTCTAACGCGGCGTGGCCAGAGTAGCCTACGATCGGAAAGATCGAATTTAGCGCAGCGTGCAGACCGGTGTTCATGCGGTCATCGACCTTAACACCTGTCTGAGTAAAATTTTTATAGGAATCAAGTTGGATTGCCAGCAAGTAGGGCAAATCCATTACATTTGGCAGCTTGCCAAAGTTCTTGCGGATACGTTTCTTCTCAGTGAAGGAGTAAGCCATCTGTATTCCTCGGGTTTATCTAATAGGGAATCACCAATCTTGAGTTCAATCTCAAGTCACAATCTGCCTGCATATTCCCATACTACAAGCAGAAAAGGGCCGAAGGGAAAAGCCCCTTCAGCCCAGCCTGATAAATCAGGCAACCAACACCACGAACCTACTTAAGTTCAGCGGTAGCGCCAGCTTCTTCCAATTGCTTCTTAGCTTCTTCAGCATCGTCTTTAGAAGCGCCTTCTTTAATAGTTGATGGAGCACCGTCAACCATTTCTTTCGCTTCTTTCAGACCAAGACCAGTAATCGCACGTACTGCTTTAATTACGTTTACTTTCTTGTCGCCAATTGCGCTCAATACTACGTCGAATTCAGTCTTCTCTGCAGCAGCTTCACCGCCACCGTCAGCAGCTGGACCAGCTGCAACAGCAACTGCAGCCTGTGCAGAAACACCAAACTTCTCTTCCATTGCGCTTACAAGCTCAACAACGTCCATTACGCTCATTTCTGAGATTGCATTCAAAATATCTTCGTTTGATAAAGCCATTTCGGGCCTCCTAAATTTTTATGTTTACACTGGAAGTGCTTACGCAGCTTCCTCTTTTTGAGTTTTAACTGCAGCTACAACACGGGTTACTTTCGTTGGTACTTCATTAAGAGTACGAACCAACTTAGTAACTGGAGCCAATGTAACGCCAGCCAACATACCGAGAGCCTGATGAAGGGTCGGAAGTTTGGCGAGGGTATCTATCTGCTCACTTGGGAGTAACTGACCACTAACCGAAAGCGCTTTTACTTCAAATTCTTCGTTATCTTTCGCAAAGTCTTTGAATAGTCGCGCTGCTGCACCCGGATCTTCCATAGAGAAGGCGAACAATGATGGACCAACCAGAACATCTTCTACGCAAGCGTAGTCAGTATCTGCAAATGCTCGTTTAGCCAAAGTGTTGCGGACAACGCGCATCTGCACGTTCTCTGCTCGAGCTTTAGCACGAAGAGCATTCATATTGGTAACATCAACGCCACGGGCGTCGGCAATCACTAGAGACAAAGCGTTGGCTGCTGTTTCACTTACTTCAGCAACAATCGCTTTCTTGCCTTCGAGATTCAATGCCACAATAAATCTCCTGCTTTTACCTGAGTTTCAGCCGAAAATTAAAATCTTCGACCACCTCGGCGAATTGCAACCAGTGCACATAATCTGTACTGGGTTCACCGTTTGCGTAGGAGATCTTTAGCAATACTGCCGCTGAACATCATTAATCCCTTGCGGGAACCTACGGTCTTTAACGACCTGAGCTAACAGATAACCGCTAGCTCAGACCCCAAAGTCTTTCTATCAAGCACTCACTAGTGAGGCTTGATCAATAAGTAATCCCGGACCCATAGTTGAAGAAATAGTAATCTTCTTAATATAGATACCTTTAGCAGATGCAGGCTTAGCTTTTGCCAGGTCCAGCATCAATGCTTCAAGATTCTGCTGTAGAGCTGCCGCATCAAATGCGATAACGCCAATTCCACCGTGAACGATACCGTTCTTGTCAGCACGGAAACGTACCTGACCAGCTTTGGCATTTTTAACTGCGCCGGCAACATCTGGAGTAACAGTTCCAGACTTAGGGTTTGGCATCAGGCCGCGAGGACCCAGAACCTTACCCAGCAGACCAACAACGCGCATAGCGTCTGGTGCAGCAATAACAACATCAAAGTCCATCATGCCGCCTTTAACTTCATTGGCCAGCTCGTCCATACCAACAAAATCAGCACCAGCAGCTTTTGCCGCTTCGGCTGCATCGCCCTGGGCGAATACACAGACGCGAACATTTTTGCCTGAGCCATTAGGTAATGTAGTAGCACCGCGAACGATTTGGTCAGATTTACGTGGGTCAATACCCAGGTTTACTGACACGTCGACAGTTTCGTTAAACTTAACAGTAGACAGCTCTTTAAGCAGGCTGAATGCTTCTGAAGCGGCATATAATTTACCCTCTTCAACTTTTTCGTTTATAGCGCGACGGCGCTTGCTTAACTTGGCCATTTACACGCCCTCCGTTTCAATGCCCATTGAGCGGGCTGAGCCGGCAATGGTGCGTACGCCAGCATCTATATCAGCTGCTGTTAAGTCAGGCTTTTTAGCCGTTACAATTTCTTCAAGCTGGGCGCGTGTTACCTTGCCAACTTTTTCAGTGTTTGGACGACCACTGCCGCTCTTGATACCAGCTGCTTTCTTCAAAAGGAAAGACGCTGGAGGCGTTTTCATTTCAAAGGTAAAGCTGCGATCAGCGTATACAGTGATAATGACAGGAACTGGAGCGCCGGGCTCAGTACCCTGAGTCTGGGCGTTAAAACCCTTACAGAATTCCATGATGTTCACACCGTGCTGACCCAATGCTGGACCAACTGGTGGACTTGGATTGGCCTGACCTGCAGGCACTTGCAGCTTGATATAAGCCGTTACTTTCTTAGCCATCTCTCTTCTCCAATAATGGGTGTTAGCGCCTCCAGGTTTTCACTATAAAAATAGTGTCGTCCCTTCGATGGCTCCCCGATAAGCTGCCGAATTGCAACTTACCAAATTCTTATCAGGCTTTCTCAACCTGGGTGAACTCAAGCTCAACTGGTGTAGCGCGACCAAAGATCGATACAGCCACACGCAACTTGCTCTTCTCGTAGTTCACTTCTTCGACAGTGCCGTTAAAGTCATTAAACGGACCATCGGTAACACGAACCATCTCACCCGGCTCGAACATAGTCTTGGGACGTGGCGCCTCTTCAGAATCGTGCACTCGCTGCAAGATTAAATCAGCTTCCTTATCGGTAATAGGTGCAGGATTATCTGCCTTACCACCAATAAAGCCCATAACACGCGGCGTCTCTTTTACCAGGTGCCAGGTATCATCATCCAACTCCATCTGAACCAAGACGTAACCAGGAAAGAACATTCTCTCACTGGTACGCTTTTCACCGCCGCGCATTTCTACAACTTCTTCGGTAGGAACTAATATCTCACCAAAGCGAGTTTGCAATCCGTGCAGCTCAACTCGATCCTGCAGAGCTATAGCAACTTTTTTCTCGTAACCCGAGTAAGCATGTACTACATACCAACGCATCGACATGCCTTTTCTCCTAGCCCATTATCTGTGAAGCGCCCCAACTCAACAGGGAATCAATTCCCCAAAGAATCAGTGACATCAATAAAATACAAGCTACCACGATCAGCGTAGTCTGGTTGCGCTCTTGCTTAGTAGGCCATACAACCTTGCGCAACTCAGTGCGCGCGCCCATGGCTAACTCGACAACTGCAGAACCTTTTTCAGTCTGCGCGGCGACAAACGCTGCCACTAGAACTACCACAATCATGCCCAGTGCGCGATATAGAGCTGATTCGGCACCGTAATACCAGTTTGCGTAGATCGCTCCACCCAATAGCACAACTGCAACCAACCACTTCAGCCAATCTAACTGAAACTGCTTACTTTCTTCTTCAACGTTCATTCGCACGTCCCGAACTAATTAATGGCAGGCCAGGAGGGACTCGAACCCCCAACAGCCGGTTTTGGAGACCGGTGCTCTACCAATTGAACTACTGGCCTTCTATTTTTCCGTCCCTGCTTTCCTGCTTCCCTATCTGACAGCTAAGCCGAGACATCTTCGATGCCTCGGCTTTGCGTATCAAACTATCTTTGTTACTTATTCGATAATCTTGGCAACAACACCCGCACCAACAGTACGGCCGCCTTCACGGATTGCAAAACGCAGTCCGTCTTCCATCGCAATCGGGTGAATCAACGTTACTTCCATCTGCACGTTATCACCAGGCATTACCATTTCTGTACCAGCTGGCAATTCACATGCACCAGTTACGTCCGTAGTACGGAAGTAGAACTGTGGACGGTAGCCTTTAAAGAATGGTGTATGACGACCACCTTCATCTTTAGACAGAATGTAAACTTCTGAAGTGAACTTGGTGTGCGGCTTAACTGAGCCTACGTGAGCCAGTACCTGACCACGCTGAACTTCTTCACGCTTAGTACCACGCAACAAGATACCGCAGTTCTCACCAGCGCGACCTTCGTCAAGCAGCTTGCGGAACATCTCTACACCTGTACAGGTTGTCTTAGCTGTGTCAGTGATACCGATAATTTCGATCTCTTCACCAACTTTAACTACACCACGCTCCACTCGACCTGTTACTACTGTTCCGCGACCAGCGATTGAGAATACATCTTCAATCGGCATCAGGAACGGCTGATCAATTGCACGTACTGGTTCAGGGATATAAGTATCCAGTGCTTCTACAAGCTTCTTAACAGCTGTTGTGCCCAGCTCGTTGTCATCTTTACCTTCAAGAGCCATCAACGCTGAACCAACAATAATTGGCGTGTCATCACCCGGGAACTCATAGAGGTCGAGCAGCTCACGCAGCTCCATTTCTACCAGCTCAAGCATCTCTGCGTATTCTTCTGAATCAACGCCACCACAGTCTTCTGCAAGCAGGTCAGCTTTGTTCAGGAATACTACTACGTAAGGTACACCTACCTGACGTGACAGCAGGATGTGCTCACGAGTCTGTGGCATTGGGCCATCAGTTGCACCACATACCAGGATAGCGCCGTCCATCTGGGCAGCACCGGTGATCATGTTTTTAACATAGTCGGCGTGACCTGGGCAGTCTACGTGGGCGTAGTGACGAATTGTGGAGTCATACTCAACGTGTGCTGTTGAGATGGTGATGCCGCGCTCGCGCTCTTCCGGTGCATTATCGATCTGATCGAAGGCTTTCATTTCGCCGCCGAAGACTTCTGCACAGACGCGTGTCATCGCTGCTGTCAATGTTGTTTTGCCGTGGTCAACGTGGCCAATTGTGCCTACGTTTACGTGCGGCTTATTTCTTTCAAATTTTTCTTTACCCATCTCAGTATCTCCTAAACAAAACATTAGCGGGCTACAACTAATGCCCTGAACTTTAAAATCTAAACGCTAAAATCTAAACGTTGAAAAATAATTACTCTTACTACTATCTATTACTTCTTATCAACAAACCTAAAAGAGCAACGCTCTCTTACGAAAATATGGAGCTCATAACCGGATTTGAACCGGTGACCTCTTCCTTACCAAGGAAGTGCTCTACCGACTGAGCTATATGAGCAAAAGCCTGTCCCTTTATGGAGCGGGCGGCGGGAATCGAACCCGCATCATCAGCTTGGAAGGCTGAGGTCTTACCATTACACAACGCCCGCATTACGTCCCTAAAAGTAGCGCTCATAAACTCTAAAGCCGAAACTTTTCATCTCCGAAAAGCAGTCTTTCCTACAGACGCTAAACGCGCGCCTTGCAGCAAATGGTGGCGGGAGGTGGATTCGAACCACCGAAGCTTTCGCGTCAGATTTACAGTCTGATCCCTTTGGCCGCTCGGGAATCCCGCCATATCAAACAGCCACTAAATAGTCTTTTGTGGTCTGAATTATCGTTATCACGCCAAAAAACGGGCGTGTATTCTCTGCGTACAGCGGAAAATTGTCAACATAATGCCAACAATAACAACGCTATACCCGAAAAATTGGAGCTGGCGAGAGGAGTCGAACCCCCGACCGGCTGATTACAAGTCAGCTGCTCTACCAACTGAGCTACGCCAGCATCTCAATAACGGAGCGCGATTCTATTGAAACTCAGGCTTATAAGCAACCTTCATAAAGACTTCTTTGTATCTTTTTTTTATTTAGCACTCGCCCGCCAACTTATCAGCAACATTCAGGCCTTTTATTGGGCGGTCTTTAAGGGGATTTTGTGAGGATATTTGGCCGACAAGTGCCGGCTTAGCCTTTGCTAGCGCTCGACTTCCACTGGAACTGCAGGCTCAGCCAATTGCTCTTCTTCAAGTATCTCCGTCTTTTCAGGATCAGGACTTAACACCTGTAGCTGATCAGCGGACAATTCAGACAGTAAAACAACCGGTTGCGGAGAGCTTAAAGGCAGATTCTGTTGTTTTTGCGCTTGTTCGCTCTTCAACTCAGACTGCTTTTGCATATGGCTAAGCATAAAGAAGGCCAGGCAGTTAATTAGAAATAGAATCGCGACTAATGACTTCATCCCTCTATAGCCCTCAAACCAACACCTTCTACAGCCAAACCCTCCAATACCAAATCTGGATATAACTCAGCTTCTATACAAAGCGCACCCTGAAGCAGCTGCGCGTCGCCGCCGGTAACAATAAGTCTAGCCTGGTATTTGCCGACCAGTGATTCAATCATCGCCACAAGCAATAAAAGACAGCCTTTATCTACAGCCTCATCAGTTGCTAGCCCGGGACTGCTTATATCGACATTCTGCTTAGCCTCGACCTTTATACGATCAGTGCCCTGCCAAAGGGCCTTATGCATCAGCTGCAAGCCAGGCACTATATAACCGCCCTGATGCTCAGCCTCAGCATTAACAATATCAATAGTGACCGCACTGCCAGCATCTACAACAATGAGCGCGTCGCTATTTTTTGCATAAGCTGCGACCAGCGCCAGCCAGCGATCAACGCCAAGCTCGGTATGATCTCTGTAACCACAGACAACAGAAGCAGCTCTTTCAGAAACCTCAGCAAGCTCCAGTCGGACATCAAACCGCTCCCTGAACTGGCTGTGGAGGTTTTTAACAATATCTTCTCCAGCAACAGAGGAAAGTCTTATTCGCTCAAGGCTTTTGACAGCACCAATTTCTAGAGGCAGGCCCTGGCGAACTAATTCTGTTAACTGATCTCCACGGGCAACCACTTGAGCACCATCGAGAACCCACCATTTAATTCGCGTGTTGCCTGCATCAATATCTAGTATCACTCTGAAAGCCTCAAACTTAATTCACCACCAATAAAGGTTTCAATCTTTCCATCATCCAACTCTAACCGCAATGCTCCATTGGGGTCGACACCTCTGACTACCCCAGAAATAGATTGCTTAGGTGTGGTGATCGCGGCCTGTTTCCCATAGAAAGCATCGGCCCCTTGCCATTCGTCACGGTACGAGGAAAAGCCTTGAGATTGAAAGTCACGGAGTAGGACAATAATTTCAGATATAAGCGCGGATGCCAGATGATTTTTCGAGAACCGAGTTGCCCCCTTACCTCCGCACTGCTGTAACTGCATTTGGGTTTTCACATCTGTCCAATCCTGATCGATTGCCGCCGCCTGATCTTCAGGCATAGCCACATTGATTCCCACGCCGATAATGACACTGCAGTGGCCTGCCGGATCGCCAATCATCTCGAGTAAAATTCCACCGAGTTTTTGGCCATCAACATAAATATCGTTGGGCCATTTTAGTTGCACGGACTCTACCCCATGAGCATTGAGCGCGCGTTTTACGGCGACACCTACAGCAAGGCTAAGTCCTTCAAGCGCCTGCGCGCCCTGTTCAAAATCCCAAACAATGGAAAGATAGATATTCGCGGCAAACGGGCTTACCCATGTCTTGCCGCGGCGACCGCGACCAGCGGTCTGCTGTTCCGCCAGAATCACGCTGCCGGATGAGGGCTGCGTTTCGGCCTTTTCGCGCGCATATTTATTGGTTGAGTCGATGCTTTTAAATATTTCCAGATTGGCTATCTGGGCTGTCGCCAAACTATCTATTTGACTGAGCATTAATTCAGCATCAAGCAATTCAAACCCACCGGCAACACGATAGCCTGTACCTTTTATGGATTCTATTGAGAGCCCGAGGCTTTCAAGCTTTTGCAGCTGCTTCCACACTGCAGTTCGGCTACAGCCAAGTGCCTCGCCGAGACTTTCACCGGAGTGGAATTGCCCATCTTTAAGAATATCTAAAATTTTATCCTGATTGCCTGTCATCTATTTACCCCAGGGTAATCACAGCATTGAGCCAGATAAACCGGACTCCGAGAATTAGGATTATGCCAGCAAATAGTTGTTTTAGGCGACGCGCGTTAAGGCGACGCGCTAACAAGGCACCGTAACGAGCGGAAGGCATGCTGGTTAAAACTATACCTAACCATGCAGGGATAAATATATAACCCAAACTGCCTGCGGGTAAGACGTCGACACCGAGCCCGGAAAAAAGATAGGTTGCGCCGCCTGCCACGGCTATTGGCAACCCACAGGCTGCAGAGGTTGCTATAGCTTGAAGGATTTTTGTGCCAAATGCTGTTAATAGTGGTGTAGTTAATGTGCCACCACCAATGCCAAAAAGAGATGACACTGTGCCGATAAAAACGCCAGCGAAGCTTAGATAGGGTTTTCTTGGCATCGAACCAGTGCCTGTACCCGCGGCTGCCAGCAGTTGAGCTGCAACAACTATCATCAGCAAGCCGAAGAATAACTGAAGAGTCTGGC
Organism: uncultured Pseudomonadales bacterium; assembly: GCA_943788895.1. Taxonomy (GTDB): domain Bacteria; phylum Pseudomonadota; class Gammaproteobacteria; order Pseudomonadales; family Porticoccaceae; genus HTCC2207. The sequence continues at coordinate 112,707 of CALSRZ010000005.1, forward strand.
CAGACATCGAGGTGGCTAATAAGCCACCGAGCACAGATCCAAGTAGAATTCCGGGAGCAAGCCAGCGGAATAGATCCCAGCGCACAGAAAGATTTTGATGGTGAGTGAGCATAGATGCAATGGATGTGATTACGATGGTTGCCAGGGATGTGCCTATAGCAAGGTGAGTTATAACCTCCGGCGGGAGACCATTGGCTGTAAACAGAAATATCAGGACAGGGACGATTATTATTCCGCCACCGAGGCCGAATAATCCGCTGAGAAAGCCTGCGAAGGCACCTGCTATTAGATAGAGGATATAGTCCACGAGATATGCCTGAAAAATTGTATTGGCATTATGCCCGATGAATTGGGTTGTTTAGGGAAAAATTTGGATAATATAAAACCCCTGTAGCTATTGGCACAGGGGTTAGGGATATAAATTTATGGGTGCTACTCGGGAAGACTTTAGTACGGAGTGGATGACCTACAGTGAATTGCGAACAGTGTTCGCAACCGCTGCGCGGCGCCTGGGGCGTCCAACACCTCGAACCTAGGGTACAGAGGGTTAGACTCACAACACTTTGTGTTGCTCGGCCCTTCGGCCCAGCCTAAAGTCTACCCAAATCGCTATATCGATTTGTCACATAGCCCATGAATAGTTGCACTAAATAAAATCGTATCCAAAAAATAAAAAACCCCTGCAGCTATGCTACAGGGGTTTTTATTTTTAGAAGCCTGGCGATGACCTACTCTCACATGGGGAAGCCCCACACTACCATCGGCGATGAACCATTTCACTACTGAGTTCGGGATGGGATCAGGTGGTTCTAGTTCTCTATGGTCACCAGGCAAACTGGTATGACCTCGAAGCAATTGCTTCAGAGTCAAATTAGGTCGATAGTTGTTAAATACTGGTCTTTTCAAAGACAATTTGCGGATCACATATGTGTCCAGCAATCTAGCTTGCATTATATGGTCAAGCCTCACGGGCAATTAGTATTGGTTAGCTCAACGCCTCACAGCGCTTCCACACCCAACCTATCAACGTCCTAGTCTTGAACGGCCCTTTAGAAGAGTTAAACTCTAGGGAAAATTAATCTTGGAAGAGGCTTCCCGCTTAGATGCTTTCAGCGGTTATCCCGTCCGAACGTAGCTACTGGGCAATGCCATTGGCATGACAACCCAAACACCAGGGGTTCGTCCACTCCGGTCCTCTCGTACTAGGAGCAGCTTTCCTCAATTTTCCAACGCCCACGGCAGATAGGGACCGAACTGTCTCACGACGTTCTGAACCCAGCTCGCGTACCACTTTAAATGGCGAACAGCCATACCCTTGGGACCAGCTCCAGCCCCAGGATGTGATGAGCCGACATCGAGGTGCCAAACACCGCCGTCGATATGAACTCTTGGGCGGTATCAGCCTGTTATCCCCGGAGTACCTTTTATCCGTTGAGCGATGGCCCTTCCATACAGAACCACCGGATCACTAAGACCTACTTTCGTACCTGCTCGACGTGTCAGTCTCGCAGTCAAGCACACTTCTACCTTTGCGCTCATAGCATGATTTCCGACCATGCTGAGTGTACCATCGCGCTCCTCCGTTACTCTTTGGGAGGAGACCGCCCCAGTCAAACTACCCACCAGACACTGTCCTCGACCCAGATAATGGGTCAGAGTTAGAACCTCAAATATACCAGGGTGGTATTTCAAGGATGGCTCCACGCTATCTAGCGATAACGCTTCAAAGCCTCCCACCTATCCTACACAGATAGATTCAAAGTTCAGTGCCAAGCTATAGTAAAGGTTCACGGGGTCTTTCCGTCTAGCCGCGGGAACACGGCATCTTCACCGCGATTTCGATTTCACTGAGTCTATGGTGGAGACAGCGCCCCCGTCGTTACGCCATTCGTGCAGGTCGGAACTTACCCGACAAGGAATTTCGCTACCTTAGGACCGTTATAGTTACGGCCGCCGTTTACCGGGGCTTCGATCAAGAGCTTCGCCGAAGCTAACCCCATCAATTAACCTTCCGGCACCGGGCAGGCGTCACACCCTATACTTCCTCTTACGAGTTTGCAGAGTGCTGTGTTTTAGATAAACAGTCGCAGGGGCCTGGTCTCTGCGGCCACCAACAGCTTACGGAGCAAGTCCGATCACCGTCAATGGCGTGCCTTCTCCCGAAGTTACGGCACCATTTTGCCTAGTTCCTTCACCATAGTTCTCTCAAGCGCCTTGGTATTCTCTACCTGATCACCTGTGTCGGTTTGGAGTACGGTGACTTTATACCTGAAGCTTAGAGGCTTTTCTTGGAAGCATGGCATCAGTGACTTCGCTCGCAATTGAGCTCGTATTCGCTTCTCAGGAATGTGATCTTCCGGATTTACCTAAAAGATCTCCCTACTAGCTTAAACAGGGACAACCATCGCCCTGATCACTTAGCCTTCTCCGTCCCCCCATCGCAGTATAAAGTCGTACAGGAATATTAACCTGTTTTCCATCGATTACGCCTTTCGGCCTCACCTTAGGTGCCGACTAACCCTGTCCCGATTAGCGTTGGACAGGAAACCTTGATCTTCCGGCGAGGGAGTTTTTCACTCCCTTTATCGTTACTCACGTCAGCATTCGCACTTCTGATACCTCCAGCACACCTTACAATGCACCTTCAACGGCTTACAGAACGCTCCTCTACCATGCGTGTAAACACGCATCCGCAGCTTCGGTTATCAGTTTAGCCCCGTTACATCTTCCGCGCAGGCCGACTCGACTAGTGAGCTATTACGCTTTCTTTAAAGGATGGCTGCTTCTAAGCCAACCTCCTAGCTGTCTGAGCCTTCCCACATCGTTTCCCACTTAACTGATATTTGGGACCTTAGCTGGCGGTCTGGGTTGTTTCCCTCTCCACGACGAACGTTAGCACCCGCCGTGTGTCTCCCATGATTGCACTCACCGGTATTCGGAGTTTGCATCGGGTTGGTAAGTCGGTATGACCCCCTAGCCGAAACAGTGCTCTACCCCCGGTGGTGATACATGAGGCGCTACCTAAATAGCTTTCGAGGAGAACCAGCTATCTCCGGGCTTGATTAGCCTTTCACTCCGATCCACAGCTCATCCCCTAATTTTTCAACATTAGTGGGTTCGGTCCTCCAGTTGATGTTACTCAACCTTCAACCTGGCCATGGATAGATCGCCCGGTTTCGGGTCTATTCCCAGCGACTAAAACGCCCTATTAAGACTCGGTTTCCCTACGGCTCCCCTATACGGTTAACCTTGCCACTGAAAATAAGTCGCTGACCCATTATACAAAAGGTACGCAGTCACAGAACAAGTCTGCTCCTACTGCTTGTACGCATACGGTTTCAGGATCTATTTCACTCCCCTCACAGGGGTTCTTTTCGCCTTTCCCTCACGGTACTAGTTCACTATCGGTCAGTTGGTAGTATTTAGCCTTGGAGGATGGTCCCCCCATATTCAGTCAAGATAACACGTGTCCCGACCTACTTATCGCAAGCTTAGTACCACAAAAGAGTTTTCGTGTACGGGGCTATCACCCTGTATCGCCAGACTTTCCAGACTGTTCCACTAACACTTCTGCTATCACTTGCAGGCTGCTCCCCTTTCGCTCGCCGCTACTAAGGGAATCTCGGTTGATTTCTTTTCCTCTGGTTACTTAGATGTTTCAGTTCTCCAGGTTCGCTTCATGCACCTATGAATTCAGTGCAAGATACTCATCTTATGATGAGTGGGTTTCCCCATTCGGAAATCTTCGGATCAAAGGGTGTTTGCCACCTCCCCGAAGCTTATCGCAGGCTCCTACGTCCTTCATCGCCTCCAACTGCCAAGGCATTCACCGTATGCGCTTACTCGCTTGACCATACAGTACAAGCTAGCAAGATTTTAAAAATTTGTGACGTACTATTTTCATAGTTTGTAACAATTTTCCGCCGGACAGATATGTATAAACACAAACTGGCCTTGAAAAAATTTACAATATTTAACAACTATCTTTTTAAAGAGCATCTGGCATAAAAAAAGCCAGTGATAAACACAATGTGCTTATCGCTAACTTCTCGTTACAGTAAAGTGGTGGAGCTAAGCGGGATCGAACCGCTGACCTCCTGCGTGCAAGGCAGGCGCTCTCCCAGCTGAGCTATAGCCCCAATTTCTTACAAAAAAATTGGTGGGTCTGGGTGGATTTGAACCACCGACCTCACCCTTATCAGGGGTGCGCTCTAACCAACTGAGCTACAGACCCAATTCTGTTGCGACGGGTCTTAGCCGGTCGGCATACCGTACTTTACTGTTACCATTTTTAATCAAGCAATGCGTGTGAATACTTACTAACCGAAAGGATATTCGTTTAAGGAGGTGATCCAGCCCCAGGTTCCCCTAGGGCTACCTTGTTACGACTTCACCCCAGTCATGAATCACAAAGTGGTAACCGGCCTCCCGAAGGTTAGCCTAGCTACTTCTTTTGCAACCCACTCCCATGGTGTGACGGGCGGTGTGTACAAGGCCCGGGAACGTATTCACCGTGACATTCTGATTCACGATTACTAGCGATTCCAACTTCACGCAGTCGAGTTGCAGACTGCGATCCGGACTACGACCAGCTTTGTGAGATTAGCTCCCCCTCGCGGGTTTGCAGCCCTCTGTACTGGCCATTGTAGCACGTGTGTAGCCCAGGTCGTAAGGGCCATGATGACTTGACGTCGTCCCCACCTTCCTCCGGTTTGTCACCGGCAGTCTCCTTAGAGTTCTCAGCATTACCTGCTAGCAACTAAGGACAAGGGTTGCGCTCGTTACGGGACTTAACCCAACATCTCACGACACGAGCTGACGACAGCCATGCAGCACCTGTCACTGAATTCCCGAAGGCACTCCTCTATCTCTAAAGGATTCTCAGGATGTCAAGACCTGGTAAGGTTCTTCGCGTTGCGTCGAATTAAACCACATGCTCCACCGCTTGTGCGGGCCCCCGTCAATTCATTTGAGTTTTAACCTTGCGGCCGTACTCCCCAGGCGGTCTACTTATTGCGTTAGCTGCGCCACTAAGAGATCAAGTCTCCCAACGGCTAGTAGACATCGTTTACGGCGTGGACTACCAGGGTATCTAATCCTGTTTGCTCCCCACGCTTTCGCACCTCAGTGTCAGTATCAGTCCAGGTGGCCGCCTTCGCCACTGATGTTCCTTCCTATATCTACGCATTTCACCGCTACACAGGAAATTCCGCCACCCTCTACTGTACTCTAGTCAGACAGTTCTAACTGCAGTTCCCAGGTTGAGCCCGGGGCTTTCACAGCTAGCTTATCAAACCACCTACGCGCGCTTTACGCCCAGTAATTCCGATTAACGCTCGCACCCTCCGTATTACCGCGGCTGCTGGCACGGAGTTTGCCGGTGCTTCTTCTGTAGGTAACGTCAGGGTTCAAGGTTATTAACCTTAAACTTTTCCTCCCTACTGAAAGTGCTTTACAACCCTAGAGCCTTCTTCACACACGCGGCATGGCTGGATCAGGGTTTCCCCCATTGTCCAATATTCCCCACTGCTGCCTCCCGTAGGAGTCTGGGCCGTGTCTCAGTCCCAGTGTGGCTGATCATCCTCTCAGACCAGCTACGGATCGTCGCCTTGGTGAGCCATTACCTCACCAACTAGCTAATCCGACTTGGGCTCATCTAATAGCGCAAGGTCCGAAGATCCCCTGCTTTCTCCCTTAGGACGTACGCGGTATTAGCGTGCGTTTCCACACGTTATCCCCCACTACTAGGTAGATTCCCAAGCATTACTCACCCGTCCGCCGCTCTACTTACCCCGAAGGGCTTTCGCGCTCGACTTGCATGTGTTAGGCCTGCCGCCAGCGTTCAATCTGAGCCATGATCAAACTCTTCAGTTCAATCTGTTTAACCTCACCAATTAAGGAGAGGGAACGGTTACGCAAAACTTGCTTTACCATTCAAAATCTCAGTTTCATACAACTGTACGCTTATCACATTCATAAATGATTGCGTGAGCTACTTGTTACATGATGTTTAGTTATCCAACATCAATTAGCAAGTACCCACACGCATTGCTTGATTAATTTTTTAAAGAACGATTCGCTCATCAGAGCGGGGGGCGTATTCTATAGATCGCCGACCCTTTGTCAACAGTGAAAGTGTAATTAATTAACTTTAATTTCACTCTCTAATTTCTTGCTTGTTTCGCTTCTCAACATTGCTGTTGGGAGCGCGCATTCTAGCGTCGAAATTGCTCATGTCAACAGTTGGAATTAAATAAATATAAAGCCTTTATTTTTCCACTTTTTGTCGCTGTTTTCACAACGTCTCACCCTGTTGGGAGCGCGCATTCTACAGACAGGCCACATACTGTCAACAAGTATTTGGTTTTATTTTCAGACTGGCTAAAAAGTGGTCAAAAAAGCGCCTAAACCCGCTCAAATAGGTGGTATTTCTTCTTGCCGAGACGCACTAGATAGAAACGACCAAACAGTGCATGCTCATTCGCGAAGCATTCTGCAGCTTTCATATTGTCTTCAGCACCCTTGGGAATGCCATTTATAAATACCGAATTGCGCCCCAGAGCATCTTTTACTTCACGCCCCGCTTTGGTCATTCCGCAATCAGTCAGCAGATTTGTTAAAGGCTTCTCCACCAGATCAGCATCGGATATCTCAGAGGACGGCATGCCATCCAATCGCAAATGCTCAAAATCCGTCTCAGATAATTGATCCGGCTCACCATTAAACAGCGCCTCGGTTATGCGTAACGCCGCCGCCAACCCCTCTTGACCATGAACTAGCTTGGTCGCCTCTCTAGCTAATAGAGCTTGAGCCTGAGGTCGTCCCTGAGCCTGACGGTCAGATTCTTCGACTTCTGCAATCTCCTCTATAGAGAGGAAAGTAAAATAGTGCAGGAATTTATAAACATCGGCGTCGGCGACATTTAACCAAAACTGATAAAAAGCTAGCGGGGAAGTCTTAGCTGGATCCAGCCAGACTGCGCCGGCCTCGGTCTTGCCAAACTTGGTACCGTCGGCTTTAGTAATTAAAGGCACTGTTAATGCAAAGCACTGAGACTTATTCTGCCGCCGTGCCAAATCAATACCACCGACTATATTGCCCCACTGATCACTGCCACCCACCTGCATGGTGCAATCGAAGCGACGATTGAGTTCAGCAAAGTCCATGCCCTGTAAAAGCGCGTAGGAGAATTCGGTAAAGGATATACCTGTTCCCTCGCGATCAAGACGCTGCTTTACCGACTCTTTATTGATCATATTATTGACTGAAAAGTGCTTGCCAACATCGCGCAAGAATTCCAGCGCCGACATCTCAGCCGTCCAGTCGAGGTTATTGGCGACAATCGCCGAATTCTCGCCACAGTCAAAATCGATAAACTGGCTAACCTGGCTTTTAATCTTGTCCGCCCAGCCAGAAATCACATCGGGAGTGTTCAGCTTGCGCTCGGCAGCCTTAAAACTCGGATCGCCAATCAAACCTGTTGCACCGCCCACCAGGGCAATCGGCCTATGACCAGCTTCCTGAAAACGCTTTAAGACAAGCAGGGGCACAAGATGGCCAAGATGCAGACTGTCTGCTGTCGGATCAAATCCACAGTAGAGTACACGGGACTCATCCAGATGGGTTTCTAATTCTTCTTCTGCAGATACCTGCGCGACAAGGCCACGCTGGCGTAATTGACTGATTAACTGACTGCCACTTTGTTTCATCGGAACTGGTTTCACTGGTCGCTATTTAGGAGCGCCAACTCTACACATTGAGGGCGCAAATACAAGATTTTCTCACCTACATCTATACCACTGTTTATAACAGGCTCTCAGTTAGCTCCCGAAAAGCACGAGCTTGTCTCTGTAACTTGTTAATTTATTGAGCTAAACTTGCGCAAATCTCACAGCATTGGCTTTTTATGGCAGTGAATAAAGTGCACAGGACATTTAGTTTTCTGCATTCCATTCTCAGGGACTTTCCGAGACACCATCTTATTATGGCTTCGGCTATAGGCTGCTGCCTGCTGGTTCTCGCCCTCTACCCCGTTAGCGACGCCAAAGCCAATCGCCAGCTTGCTGAGCCTGTAGCAATCCCGGTAGCGGCTCAACCGCTGGCAATTCCCGCTGAAGAGATAGAGCCAGCACTTGTGTGGACCGAACAGCGAGTCTCCTCCGGCGACAGTCTCTCCACATTATTTTCCCGCGCAGAACTCACAGCAATAGATGTCTATCAGGTGTCTGCGTCGCAAGATGGCAAGCTACTGCGCAACCTCTATCCCGACGAACTCTTTCGCTTTGGGGTCGACAGCACCGGGCAGCTCCAAGAATTACATCATATTCAGTCAAAACTGGTCAGCCGCGTATTTACCCGCGATGGCGAAAGCTACAGTTCAGAGCAGCGGGTGCGAGAACCAGATACATTATTAAATTATCGCGAGGGAGTTATTAAAGACTCTCTATATATGTCAGGTCTGGAAGCCGATCTGCCAGACAAGCTGATTATGGAGCTGGCCAATATTTTCGCCTGGGATATCGACTTTGTCTTCGATATCCGCAAAGAAGATTCATTTTCGCTGCTATATGAGGAACAGTTTCTCGATGGTGAGAAATTAAGTGTCGGCAATATTATTGCCGCTACCTTTACCAATCGCGATAAAACCTACCAGGCAGTGCGCTATACCAATGATCAGGGTGAAACCAATTATTACACCCCTGAAGGGCTGAGCATGCGCAAAGCCTTCCTGCGCACACCGCTGGATATCTTTCGCATCAGCTCTGGCTTTAACCTCAAGCGCAAACACCCTATCCACAAAAAAATTAAAGCCCACCGCGGTGTTGATTACGCAGCGCCAAGAGGTACGCCAGTTTATTCTGCCGGAGACGGCAAGGTGATTGCAGCGGGCTACAGCAAAGCCAATGGCAACTATGTGTTTGTTCAGCACGGCCAGACTTATATTACAAAGTATCTGCATCTCAACAAAAAGAAAGTTCGCAAAGGACAGTCTGTACGCCAGAAACAGCTGATTGGCACGGTCGGTTCAACAGGTTATGCAACCGGCCCGCACCTGCACTACGAATTTTTAGTTAACGGCGTTCATCGCAACCCGCGCACTGTTAAGCTGCCCCAAGCCAACCCAATTCCCAAAGCTGAGCTAGCGGCCTTTCAAACTGCTACCCAGCCAATGCTAAGACAGCTGGCACAGTCTGGCGGCACAAGCAGCTTTGCCGGAAGCAGTGACGCAACGGATAAGAATAGCGGCGGCACCTCAAGTGCCAACTAGTCGTCGCTAATGGACAGCGCAACTATTTATCTGGGACTGATGTCCGGTACCAGCATCGACAGTATAGATGTAGCCGCCGTTGAATTTACTCAGGATACGCCAAACCTTCTCGGCACTCGCTCGCACTCAATACCCGAAAATTTAAAGCAGCAGATTCTCAATCTATGCCTGCCCGGCAGTGATAATGTGCAACTTTACTGCGAGACGGATAATCTGCTTGGGGCGTTATTTGCCGAAGCCGCGCTGGCATTGATGTCCTCGCTAAATATTCAAGCCGACCAGATTGCCGCTATTGGAAGTCACGGTCAGACCGTACGCCACTCTCCACCGGGGGCAGATAAACTTGCCTACAGTCAGCAGATTGGCGACCCAACGATCATTGCTGCGCGAACAGGCTGCACTGTGGTCGCCGACTTCCGGCGCGCCGATATGGCACTTGGCGGCCATGGCGCACCACTGGTTCCCGCTTTCCATCAGCAGCTGTTTTCAACGTCTGACAAGAATCGCGTTATCCTTAATATTGGCGGCATCGCCAATATCACATTGCTCGCTGCCAATGGCGACTGCAGCGGTTACGATACCGGCCCGGGCAATATATTGCTGGACAGCTGGTGTCAGCTGCAACTGGGCACCGCCTACGATAACAACGGCGACTGGGGTGCGAGTGGCACTGTAGATAGCTCACTGCTTAAGCAGCTTAAGTCCCAGCGGTTTTTTGCCCTGCCTGCACCTAAAAGTACTGGCCGCGAGGAATTTAACCTGGCCTGGCTGAAAAACCAGATTCTCGAATTTGATCTGCCCGCTGAAGATATTCAGGCAACCTTAATGCAGCTGACCGCCGACAGTATTGCCGACCAGATTAATAATCTCGGCATGCCGATTAGCGAAGTCTTTGTCTGTGGTGGCGGTGTTCTTAACAGTGCGCTGATGCAACTTCTCGCCGACGCTATACCGCAATCGACCTTAGATTCAACATCAAAGCTGGGACTGGATCCAAACTGGGTGGAAGCCTGCGCCTTTGCTTGGCTGGCCAAGCGACGACTAGAGAAGAAGTCTGGAAATTTACCCGCAGTAACCGGTGCCAGCAGAGAAACTATTTTAGGCGGCCTTTACCTGCCTTAGTGTTAAAAGAACTCGTATTGCTGATCCTCAAGCAACCGGCTTATCTCTTCCGGACCAAAGGGCACGGTTGTTACAAAGGGAAATAATGTCGACTTATCCAATCCCTCGCGCTCATAGCTAACCTGACAGACTTTAATATCTATCACTTCCAATGCTGAGAGGCGTGCGGCCAGATCGACGATTGGCTTAAAGTCAGTGTAATTCTGTTTAAAAAATATCCCCACATCCGGACCGTAGATAACAAAGGCAATTGGCGGAACCGCGGGTGAAAGGTTTGCATTCGACTGCTGTTTTTTCTGGAAGTAGGCCTCGGCGCGCTGAAGGGCTTCGTAGACCTGATCTGCTTTATCAAGATTAATTCTGGCTAGATAGCCACTTACGGTTTTACTATCCGCGGTAATCAACTGATCAGCAGCCTCAGACTGGTTGACCTGCGCGACAAAGACACTGGGTAGCAGTGCTAATAGAAATAACCATCGCATACTGAACATCCTTGCTCATATAAAATTGTTTTAGATAGAAAAAGAGGCCCCACAACCACAGGTGGTAGAAGCGTTGGGATTGGTGATCAAAAATCTCGACCCCATCAGTCCCTCTTCGTAGTCGACCGTCGATCCGGCCAGATACTGATAGCTAAGCGAGTCGATTAATACAGTAACACCGTCGCGGTTAACCGCGGTGTCATCTTCTGCCATCACATCCTCAAAGGAGAATCCATATTGAAACCCCGAGCAGCCGCCGCCGGTAACATAGACGCGCAACTTCAGCTCTTCGTTATCCTCTTCTAATTTGAGGCTCTGCACCTTGGCTACTGCACTTTCAGTAACTTCTAGTACCGAGGGTGTAAATGTTTCAATACCTGACATTTTTTCTCCGTGTTTCCTTTAAATTGCTTCGTCGCGATCGGCTGGGAATTCTGTGATATTTGTGGCGGCAGAATGATAAACAAAACTGCCTACAACTTCAGCGCCTTTCTCAATTCCTATCAAGTTATAGTGTAAATTACCTTCGACAACAGCTTTAGCCGCCAATTCAACTAGCTCGCTGGCGTGAAGATCACCTTTAACAGAGCCATTAACAATAATCGTGGCAACCTCTATATCACCTTTTACCGAACCGCTCTGCAAAACTCTAACTCTGGACTGATCGCCCTCGGCGCTGATATTGCCAATCACTTCACCTTCAATTTCCAAATTACCCGTGAAACTGATATCGCCAGTCAACTTGGTGCCAGCGGCAATTAGCGTCGTGGTTCCGGCGCCAAAACCGCTATCATTTTTAAAACCTTTAGAAGCAAACATTTTTTACCCCTCAATTTTCCAGTCATATTTTTTATCGAACTGTGTCTTTTCCATCCACGGATAGCGCAGTGTTATCCGCACCTGCCTGGGCTCAAAATTATCCGGGAATGTCATAACACCCCGACTGATTGAGAAATATTTAAACTCCATCTTTAGCGGCAGTTTTTCAACCTCAGGATCAAGCTCTGCCAGCGTCAAACTGGTCTCTTTTCCATCGAGCAACCCTGAAACCCAAAACTTTGCCGAGACACTTAGCGTTTTCATCTTTTCTGTCTTTTGTCTTGCTACCCAACGATAACTGACTCGCCCATCATCCAACAGGTTTAACTTTAGATCTGCCACTGAGAGCCCATTGGGCTGGCTGCCATCCTGCAGCAATTCACGATAGAGTTTTAATTCCTCATCGCGCTGGTAAATACTTTTCTGTAAAACAATTATTTCCTGGCGGGTACTTTCCAGTGCCGCAGAATCCACTTGCAGATTGAGCTCGAGCCGAACCAGCTGCTGCCGTTGACTTGCAACGGTCGCCTCGAGTCTGGATGCCAGCACTTCAAGGCGCGCCTTCTCCTGCATTTCATCCTTAAGAGTCTCTCTCTCCGAGGATTTACCGAAAAAGAAAGCCCCAAGCATAAGAGCAGCAAATACCAACACCACAAGGTAAGCCAGCTGCGGCCGATAGGGAAGAACAATGGATTTTACTTCACTCATCAGGGCAGCAGGGCCGGCGCAGTCAGTCCTGAGTTCTCCGGTAATCCAAAGATAATGTTCATGCACTGTATACCCTGACCGGAAGCACCTTTAGTCAAGTTATCCTCAACAACCAGCACCACGACCTTGTTGCCGCCACCGGGACGAAAGACAGCAATGCGGCACATATTCGAGCCGCGCACAGAGCGAGTTTCCGGATGACTGCCAGCAGGCAGCACATCGACAAAAGGCTCATCCTGATAACGCTGTTCAAACAGTGCCTGAACATCAACCTCTTTGGTCAGGTTGGCATATAGAGTGGTATGTATGCCTCTATTAATAGGCAGCAGATGCGGCACAAACGTGAGATTGATTTCGCCAGCATCGGAATTTCCAGCGGCAATATCGCCAAGCCCCTGAACAATTTCTGGCTGATGGCGATGGCCGGATGCTGCATAGGCCTTAAAGCTATCGCTCATCTCGGAATGCAATGTACCAATACTGGCCTGACGACCTGCACCACTAACCCCTGAAGCCGAGTTGGCAATCAGGTCAGTCGAATCGATGCAATCAGCTTCCAGCAGTGGCAAAAATCCAAGCTGAACACTGGTTGGATAGCAGCCCGGACAGGCAATAAGGTTGGCACCTTTAATCGCTTCACGATTTACCTCAGGCAGACCATAGACCGCCTGGGGAATTAAGTCGCGGGCACTGTGGGGCTGTCCATACCAGCTCTCCCAGAGATCCGCATCCCTGATTCTAAAGTCTGCGGACAGATCTATAACCTTAACGCCGCGCGCTAAGATATCTGCCACCATACTCTGCGCCACACCATGAGGAGTAGCAAAAAATACCACATCGCAGTTAGCCAGCTCATCGACATCAGGTGTCGAAAAAGCCAGGTCCACTATACCCCTAAGATTGGGATATAAATCGGCAACGGGCCTTCCCTTCTCGCTGCGCGACGTAATCACCGTCACCTCTGCCTGAGGGTGGCCAGCCAGTAGCCTTAAAAGTTCAACGCCGGTATATCCAGTTGCACCTACAATTCCAACTTTAATCACTTGTCTTCTCTTATGTCTTCTCTAATTAGTTATCCAGAACCAAATCATCGGTCTATAATACCCGAATATTGCAGTATCTGTGCTTTTTATAGCCACCAACTTTAACCGGAGATCATAAATGTACCCATGGATTTTGTCCTTCCATTTAATCGCCGTTATCTGCTGGTTTGCCGCACTGTTTTATCTGCCGCGCCTGTTTGTCTATCACGCCATGTCAGAAGATACACCGAGTATTGAGCGGTTTAAGCTGATGGAGCGCAAACTCTACAACGGCATTGCCACCCCCTCGATGATCGCTACTGTAGTTTTTGGCGGCTGGCTGGTGCTGCTAAATCCCGACTACTATCTGAGTCAGCTGTGGTTTCAATTAAAAGCGCTGCTGGTTGTGATACTGATTGGCTATCACTTTGCCTGTGCGGTCTATATGAAGCAGCTAAGCAGTGACAGCAGCACCAAGTCCCATGTGTTTTTTCGTCTATTTAATGAAGTGCCAGTGCTGTTTCTGGTGGCCATTGTGATTTTGGTTATTGTAAAACCCTTCGGCTAGAAACCTCTAAAACCCGCTGCCAGGCTGATCAAGATAGACCTGCTCAGCCGCAGTATTATCTCGCTTGAGGATGCTGTTGCGATGGGGATAGCGGCCAAATTGCTTGACCACTTGTCGATGACGCTCGGCAAAATCCACAAAGCCCATAAATGTACCACTATTCTCAACACCCGCCAGCTCAGCTAGCTCGCTAAACTTTTTCACCGAGAGCTCTTGCATCTCGCGGGACTCTGCATGTTCCAACGGCATATAAAAAAACACTCTACCTATATAAGGCAATTCAATATCCTGCTTTGAAGCCATACCATCCAGACACCAGCCTAAGGCCAACTCATCCTGAGCAAATGCCCGAGCTGTATTGCGATACATATTGCGTGAAAATTGATCGGCAACAATAATCGCCGCCAAACGGCCTCTGGGGCTTTCAAGCCAGTGATCGTAATCACCGCTGACCAGGCCCTGTAATCCGTCGGCAAACTTCTGTCGTATCAGGGCATCAGTCTGGGAATTTTTTTGCCACCAGAGTGGCGTTTGGCGCTTTGCCAGACTTGGGTCGTTGAGATCATTGCCAAACCAAAACTCGATTACCTGTTCTATTTCCATGAATATTGTCCTTCGAATAGCATCACCGCCTTATATTCAGGATAATACACAATTAGCAATTTCGCCCTAAAGTGGCTTTTACCCGATCAGGAAATCTACATGACTCAATCGCGCTCCAAACAACTTTTCGAAGCAGCTCAGAAACATATTCCCGGTGGCGTAAACTCGCCAGTGCGAGCTTTTCGCGCTGTAGGTGGCACACCGATATTTTTTGATCGCGCCAAAGGCCCCTATATGTACGATGCCGATGGCAAGCGCTATATCGACTATGTGATGTCCTGGGGGCCAATGATACTGGGCCACGGTCACCCCGTCGTGTTAGACGCCATTCGCGAGCAGTTAGAAAAAGCCATGACCTTTGGCACCCCCACCGAACTGGAAATCTCACTGGCCGATAAAATCTGCGAGCAGGTTCCAGGCATGGATATGGTGCGTATGGTCAACTCTGGCACCGAAGCGACCATGAGCGCCATACGACTGGCGAGAGGCTATACAGGCCGCGATAAAATTATTAAGTTTGAAGGCTGCTACCACGGCCACTCCGACTCACTGCTGGTAAAAGCCGGCTCCGGCGCTCTTACTCTGGGCGTTCCTAGCTCACCCGGTGTTCCCGCCTCTCTGGCCGACCACACAGTAACCCTAAACTATAACGATATAGAGCAGGTAAAAGAGACCTTTGCCGAGATCGGCGAACAGGTTGCCTGCATTATTGTTGAGCCTGTGGTTGGCAATATGAACTGTGTTCCACCGATCCCCGGATTTTTGGAAGCCCTGCGCGAGTGCTGTACAGCATCTGGTGCGGTACTGATTATTGATGAAGTGATGACCGGTTTCCGTATCGGTCCACAGGGCGCAAGTGCCTATTACGGTATCGAGCCGGACCTAATCTGTCTGGGCAAGGTAATCGGCGGCGGTATGCCAGTGGGTGCCTTTGGTGGCAAACGCGAGATTATGGAACAGATCTCACCTCTAGGCCCGGTCTATCAGGCTGGAACACTTTCTGGTAACCCCGTTGCGATGGCCGCAGGTCTGGCAACCCTTAACCAGGTTTCACAGCCGGGCTTTCTCGATCCATTAGTCGCTCGTACAGATCAGTTGGTCAATGGACTTCGCGAGCGCGCAGCCGCCGCAGGTATTCCCATGACCAGCAACCATGTTGGCACCATGTGGGGACTGTTCTTCTCTGAGGAAGAGAAAATCATTAATTACTCTCAGGTAATGAACTGCGATACAGAGCGATTCTCAACATTCTTCCATGGCATGTTAGACGAGGGTATCTATCTGGCACCGGCTTCCTACGAAGCGGGCTTTATGTCTGCCGCCCATACGGATGAGGATATTCAATATACGCTGGATGCCGCTGAGCGGGTATTTAAAACGCTGTAAAAAATAAGCTCGTAAAATTAGCCCGTAAAATTAGCGCTTAGATTTATAGTTACTATATAGGCATGCCGTCCCGGTGTTTTTTCCGTATCATGGCGCAATAGTTTTTAGTCGAAAATATTTCTTGGAGTACTGATGAGCTTTTCAAGCCAACGTGGCGCCTACCCCTACAGCAGAATGCGCCGCACGCGTTCTGCAGATTTCGCCCGTCGCCTGATGCGCGAATCGACACTTAGCGTCAACGACCTGATCCTACCGCTATTTGTTATTGAGGGCAGCGGACAGCGAGAAGCCGTAGCATCCATGCCCGGCGTCGAGCGTCTATCGATTGATCTACTAGTTAAAGAAGCCCGCGAAGTTGCCGCTCTGGGGATTCCCGCTATCGCGCTCTTCCCAGTGACCCCTGAAGACAAAAAATCTCTGCTCGCTGAAGAAGCCTACAATCCCGAAGGCCTAGCTCAGCGCGCAGTTCGCGCCATTAAAGCCGCTGTACCCGAACTCGGTGTCATTACCGATGTCGCCCTGGACCCTTTTACCACCCATGGTCAGGACGGCATTATCGATGAACAGAGCGGCTATGTGCTTAACGATATCACTGTCGAAACTCTGGCCAAACAAGCCCTATCCCATGCCGAGGCCGGTGCCGATATAGTCGCCCCCTCGGATATGATGGATGGCCGCATCTGTGCGGTTCGCGAAGAGCTAGAGGAAGCAGGTTTTGTTAACACCATGATTATGGCCTACGCCGCCAAATACGCTTCCAGCTACTACGGCCCGTTCCGCGATGCAGTGGGTTCAGCGGGTAATATTAAAGGTGGCGATAAGAAAACCTACCAGATGGATCCGGCCAATAGCGACGAAGCACTGCATGAATGCGCACTGGATCTGGAAGAAGGTGCCGATATGATTATGGTTAAACCCGGCATGCCCTATCTGGATATAGTCCGCCGGGTTAAAGACGAATTAAAAGCCCCGACCTTTGCCTATCAGGTCAGCGGCGAATACGCCATGCACTGTGCCGCCTTTGAAAATGGCTGGCTGGAGCGCGACGCAGTTATATTAGAATCCCTGCTGGCGTTTAAGCGCGCCGGAGCCGATGGCATCCTCACCTACTTTGCCAAGCAAGCTGCCCAGTTACTCAATAATAATTAAGAACCCATAATGCTTAGAGTTGATAAATATATTAGCAATGCGACGGATCTGTCACGCTCCGAAGTTAAGCGCATGATCAAATACGGTGAAGTCACCGTCGACGACGAACCGGTCACCAATCCCGGGCAAAAAGTCTCCGGCAGTGAAGATATCTGCATTGAAGGCTCGGCAATTAGCATGCCGACAAACCGCTACTTTATGCTGAACAAACCGGCCGGCGTTGTCTCAGCGACCAAAGATAACAACAACAGCACCGCCCTCGATCTTATCTATGAACATCGCAGCGCCGAGCTACAAATCGCCGGGCGACTGGATATAGATACCACCGGCCTGCTGTTAGTCACCGATGATGGCCAGTGGAATCACCGTCTGACATCACCGCGCAGCGATTGCCAAAAGATTTACCAGGTCAAACTGGGGGTGCCTATCAGCCCCGACTATCAGGAAAAGCTCGCCAACGGCGTTTGGCTTGAAGGCGAAAAACATCCCTGCCTGCCGGCAACCATGGAAGTTATCGACGATCAGCATGTGCTGTTGAGTATTGCCGAAGGTAAATATCATCAGGTTAAACGTATGTTTGCCGCACTTGGCAATCATGTGGAAGCCCTGCATCGCACTCAGGTTGGCGGCATAGTATTGGACGAAGACCTCGAGCCAGGCGATTATCGGCCGCTGACCGAAGCAGAAGTTGCCAGTATCCATGAATGATCAAAGTGTTGAATTACTGGTTCAGCAACTCTCTCGTATTCAGGGAAAATGTTTAATTGTCGCCGATGAAAACTGGGCAGCATCCTCATGGCATAGCGTCGCCCATGCGGGCAGCGCCAGCCGCACGCTGTTTAGCAACCGCTATGAAATAGCACAGAGTGCCGAGCAGGCAGGTATTGAAACTGTCTTTAATGACTTCGATTTTTCTGCGCTGGCAGCGGGCAGTTTCGACAGCATATTATTTCGCGTTTCCAAAGAGCGTCCGGTCAGCCACCATATAATCAATCAGGCCTCCGCACTGCTTAAAGCCGAAGGTCAGCTACTGCTTAGCGGCGAAAAAAATGACGGCGTTAAAACTTATACAGACCACGCCTGCAAATTATTTGGTGATAAATGTAAGCCGCAGAAGCACGGCAATTATTACCTCGCCTGCATCACTAAATACGCTGTTAGCGACAAGCTGTTGGACGATAAAGATTATTTAAATCTGCGCGCCATAAAGAGCACAGAAAATTTGCCACTGCAGAGCAAGCCGGGGATTTTTGGCTGGAATAAAATCGATCAGGGCAGTGCATTTTTAATCGAGCATCTATCCGGATTTTTGCAGTCTTACCCCGAGGGAAATGCACCCCAATCTCTACTGGATTTGGGTTGTGGCTATGGCTATTTATCCTCTGCAGCAAGCCTGTATGACTTTCAACAGATAACCGCAACGGATAATAATGCCGCTGCACTAAGAGCCTGCGAAGAGAATTTTGAACGCTTAAAGATTAACGGAAAGATTATTGCCGGTGATGCAGGCAGTCAGCTCAATGAAAAGTTTGATGCGATTATCTGCAACCCGCCCTTTCATCAGGGCTTTAATATAGATAGCGCTCTAACCGAGAAATTCCTAAATGCGAGCAAGCGTTTATTAGCTCCCAAAGGAAAAGCGTTGTTTGTAGTGAATAACTTTATTGCACTGGAAAAAAAGGCTAAGGATTATTTTTCCGAAGTAGAAGAAGTTGCCAGAAGTGGTTCCTTCAAACTAATTGTGCTCTCCCAGTAACCCTCGATATTGCCAAGCGGAGCTAGCTCCGCGACCGCTCCATACCTAAAGCCCCATCACCTTCTTAATAATCTCATTCTTAACCGGCTTTAATTTATCAACCTGACTCAACCCCATATTCCGCAATAACCGCAGCGCCAGATTATCCGCCGCAAAAAGCCGCTTAAATCCTTCCATCGCCGCCATCATCGCCAAATTCTCAGGCTTGCGCTGACGCTGATATTTATTCAACGTCATCAATGAACCCAAATCATTACCGCGCTTCGCCGCCGCCGAAAGCGTCTCCACCAACGCCGCAACATCAGCAAAACCCAGATTTACGCCCTGCCCCGCCAGCGGATGAATAGTGTGCGCAGAGTCACCCAACAGAGCCACCCGCTCAACCACATAATCCGTCGCATGACGCTGCCGCAGAGGAATCGAATAACGCTTATCTACAGCAGTAATCTTACCCAAACAGTGCTCACTGCCAAGACTTAGAGCCTGACAAAATTCAGCATCATCCAGAGCCATTAAACGCTCTGCCTCATCCGACTCCTGAGACCAAACCAGCGAACAGTAATGCTGATCACCCGCCTTATTCAGTGGCAGTAACGCCAACGGCCCAGTGGGCATAAACCGCTGCCAGGCAGTTTGCTGATTGACCTGCTCAGTCTGTACCGTAGTAACAATCGCGCTGTGACCATAGTCCCACTCACGAGTGGGAAAATTAAACTGCTGGCGAATCGTTGAATTACCGCCATCGGCAGCAACCAATAGAGGCGCCGATAAGCGCCGACCATCCTCTAATTCCAGAGATACCTGCTGCTCTGAATCACTGTAGCTGGCCACTGTTACCGGACAGAGAAATTCAATATTTCCAAGCTGCTGGATCTCAGAGAGAAGACTTTCAACCACCAGCGAGTTTTCAACAATATGCCCCAAGTTAGGCTGATGCACATCCTGACAATTAAACCGAATTCGACCCGTGCCCTCGGCATCCCATACATCCATCGCCATGTAAGCACTTACTCTTTTTTCCGATATCTGCTCCCAAACACCACAGCATTCCAACAGGCTGCGCGACTTTTCGGTTAGTGCAGCAACCCGCGGATCAAATTTTTCACTGGTATAACTGGCGCCCTCGTGAGCCTCAACAAGCGCGATCTGCAGCTGGGGATTAGCCCGAGCAAAGAGACAGGCGAAAGCCGCGCCGACCATTCCAGCGCCGACAACAATCACAGCGTATTGACGATGCTGCTGCTTATATTTTTGCTCAACCATGTCCCGCCTCCCTGGTCGCCATACCCATACCAAAGCGCGCAAAACGACTGCGCAGCCCGGGAATTAAATCCATCATCAATAATCCAGAATTGCGTCCCAGTGCAATAGCCGACGATGACTGAGAAAATAGTTTCGGAAGGTTGTCGCTAAACAATAATGTGTTTTGCTGATCAGCAAGCTGCTGCTGCTGATAGGACTCAAGCGTTTCCAGTGCAGCGAAATCACCGCCAGAGGATCTGGCACTGCCGAGCACATCGGCGAGTACCGCAACATCGCGCAACGACAGATTAAACCCCTGCCCAGCCACCGGATGCAGACTGTGAGCGGCATTACCCAGCACCACCAAATTGCGCCGCACCTGTTCTGTCGAGGTGGTTAGCGACAATGGATAGGCGTGGCGCTCGCCAACTTGCTGGAGCATTCCCAGCCGATAGCCAAAGCGCTCTTGCAGGCATTGTAGAAATTCTTCATCGCTGGCTGTCATTAACTGCTCAGCCTTTTCGGCGGGTTCTGTCCACACCAGTGCACAGCGCGGGCGGCCCTGATAATCGGGCAGCGGCAACATTGCCATGGGGCCCTGATCGGTAAAGCGCTCATAGGCGACACCATCATGGGGCTTATCCAAGGCGATATTGGCAATAATGCCCTGCTGGCCATAGGGCTGTTGATTGCTATGAATACCCATTTTTTGTGCAGTCTTGGAATTGGCGCCATCGGCAATCACTACCAGCGAGGACTCAAGAATCTGCTCACTGTCTTCAAGGATTAGGCGTACGCCTTTTTTTAGTGGTTTGATTGTCGCCACACGCGCCGGTGCTAACACTTCCACTGATGTTGCCGCCAATTTTTCCAAGAGAACTGAGCCAATCCAGCGATTTTCAACCACATAACCCAGCGCCTCAACGCCAGCCTCTTGGGCATCAATTCTTGTCAGGCCAATATGACCGCGGTCGCTAACATGAATTTTTTTAATATGGCTGGCTTGCGATTGCAGTGCCGGCCACAGGCCGGCGGCTTCAAAAATCTTGCGGCTGCTCCATGACAGAGCCGTGGAGCGGGCATCAAAGCTGGGGCGATGTTCCGAGTGATCCGACTGCTGATAAGCCTGCGCCTCTAACAGCAAGATTTTCCATGGATGCTGCTGTTCGGCCAGCAGCAGAGCTAGACTAATACCCACCATGCCGCCGCCGACAATAACGATGTCGTAGCTGCGGCTGTTCTGGGTTGCTGGGGTCTCAGTCACATTTAGCCTGCCATCAGTAATTCGATTTCGCTGCGCTTTTTGGGTACGCCAGCGGTTAGGTCTTCACAGCCGGTTTTGGTCACGGCAACATCGTCTTCAATGCGCACTGCCAACCCGCGCCACTGTTCGGCGACGCTGGTATTATCGGGTGAAATATAAATCCCCGGCTCCACGGTTAACACCATGCCCGGTTCAAATTCTCGCCACTGGCCATCAATTTTGTAGTCACCCACATCATGTACATCCATGCCCAACCAGTGACCAGAGCTGTGCATATAAAAGTCTTTGCAGGCCTGCTGTTCAATTAATTCGCTGACATCGCCATTGAGAATCCCCAGATCAACCAAGCCCTGAGTAATCACCTCAATGGTTGTCTGATTGGCAATATTGTAGGCGGCACCGGGAACAATGCTTGCCATTGCCTGAACCTGCGCTTCCAAAACAATATCGTAGATGGCCGCTTGTTCGCGACTGTATTTGCCGTTTACTGGAAAGGTGCGGGTGATATCGGCTGCGTAATTTTCATATTCGCAGCCGGCGTCGATCAGCACCATATCGCCATTGTTAATTTTTTCGCGGTTCTCAATATAGTGCAGTATGCAGCCGTTTTTCCCGCCGCCGACAATACTGGTATAGGCCGGAGCTGTGGCACCGGAAGCCATAAACTCATGCTCGATTTCTGCCTGTAGCTGATATTCATAGATGCCGGGTTTAGCAGCACGCATGGCGCGGCAGTGGGCGCGCGCGGAAATCTCCCCCGCCCTGCGCATCAACTTCAGTTCTGCTGCGGTTTTGATCAGGCGCATCTCATTGACTATATGATCCAGATCGACAAACTCTCCAGGCGCTTCCGAACCACTAATTTCATTGACCCAGCCCATCAGATGACGGTCAAAATCAGCGTCCTTACCTATGGCGTAATAGACCCGCTCTCTGCCTTCCAATAGCCCGGGCAAAATATCGTCAAGATCACCAATTGGAAATGCATCATCCAATGCAAAGTCGGCAACCGCGCCCTCTGGCCCGACTCTGTAGCCATCCCAGGTTTCACGCAGCCTGTCCTTCTCGCGACAGAACAAAATTGCTTCGCCCTGACCGCGGCCGGGGATTAATACCAACACAGATTCTGGCTCGGAAAAGCCACAGAGATAGCTGAGATTGGTGGCTTGTTTGTAGGGGTAGTGGGTATCTCGGGATCGAATTTTTTCAGCCGCCGCCGCGACTATTGCAATGCTGTTGCCCTGCATAGTCGACATCAGTTCTCTGCGTCTTGCGGTATATTCTTTGGCGGTGATCATATAATGGCCAGTTGATACCTATTTGTATTAGTGGATAGTTGGCTCTGCGCTGGGGCCGGAATCTGGATGAAGATCGGTGAATATAAGCTGTACGGCAATGCGGATATACTCGATCAATTCAGCGTAGTCGCGCTCGCCGTCGTCGTCCGTCTCAAAGTCCACTGAGATCTGCCCGATGGAGGCAATATCTTGCAGCGCCTCTTTGGCATCTTCGGAGACTTCAAACTCAGCACTCATGCCTTCGCCGAGTCCGGAAATATAATTGCTGCACCAGGCGCCAACGGCCACCAGACGCTCGGGCAGTGGCAGCTCATCGTCGGGCAGGATTGGCTGAAAAAGAAAAGAGATATCTTCAAGGCTGGTCAGGGCCTCTTCATAGAAATCGCGAAGAGGATTCTCTACGGCCTCGCCCTGCTCTTCGTTGAGTCCCAACCAACTGGTGGATGTCTCTACCAGAGTCTCTAGGGGCATGGTTCCGCAACACAGGCGGCCGCAGAGAAAACCGTGGAATCCGGATGGATCGGCTTTTACTTGCAGCGTAAAAAATAGATCTTCTAACTGTTCAAATGTCATTTAACTACCTCAATTTTACAGCGGCCATCCTAACATTCTATAAATAGCACTGCACGCCAGTTTATTAATCTTGTAATTGACCAAATCCGCCACAATGCCTATAGTTAGCCGGTTCCAAGTTGTAAATACGGAAAAGTTCTCTGCTTATGAATGGTTATGAAAATCTAGAACAAAAACTGGACAGCTTAATTGAGCTCTGCCAGCAGCTTAAACGCGAAAATCAGGCACTGCGCGAGCGCGAGTCTACCCTGTCTGGCGAGCGTGGAAAACTGATGGAACAAAATGAGATGGCGAGACAAAAAATCGAAACCATGATCAATCGCCTTAGAAACCTGAACGCAGAATAGCTATGTCATCCATTTCCCTTAAAATTCGCATCCTCGACAAAGAATATCAAGTCAACTGCCAGCCTGAAGAGCGAGAGGCTCTTGAACTCTCCGCAAAGTTGCTCGACGAGAAGATGGAAGAGATTCGTCGTGGCTCACACCTTATAGGTGTCGAGCGTATCGCTGTTATGGCAGCCTTAAACCTGGCCCATGACCTGATCCGCAGTGAACAGAATGTCAAAGCCGATGAGCAGACTTCCCACCTGCTGCAATCCATGAACTCCAAGCTCAGCTCTGTTTTATTAGATCTGAACGGTTGATCTCAGTCACAATTTCCCCGGGCAATTCCTTTTAGCTGGTCCTTTTTAACTGACTCTTTGCTATTCCGCTCTGCTATAATTTCATCTCCTGGGGTGTACGCCAGTCAAGAAGTCCCTGAGCCGATAATTATTATCCGGTTTTTCTCCGTCAATATTGTTGTGCACTTCCGTGCGTCGGAAAGCCTGATATATTGCGAGCGAAGCCACCTTGAACTCTTCGGTTCGAGGCCACGTTGACAGCGGCACCTTGGGGTTTAATAAAAGGTTTAATAAAAGGTTTATAAAAACATAACGGTTGTCTGCCAATGAATGCTGGTGAGATACGCAAAACTATTCGCACTAAACGCCGGGCATTAACCTCTGCTCAACAGCAGACTGCGGCCGAAAATCTCGCCGCACTTATCTCCCAACAAAATTTTTTCCTGCGCGCAAAACGTATCGGCATCTATCTTGCCAATGATGGTGAAATTGATCCTTCGCTATTGATGGGCATAGCACTGAAGGCAAAAAAAGCCTGCTATTTACCGATTATTCATCCACTGCAATTTAACCGCCTCTACTTTGGCGAGTACCGCGAGGGCGATCAGCTCAAAGCCAACCGCTTTGGTATTTTGGAGCCGCAGTTCAACGCGACAACTATCGCGCCACTCTGGATATTGGATTTAATTCTTCTGCCACTGGTAGCCTTCGATCGCAGTGGCAGCAGAATTGGTATGGGTGGTGGTTTTTACGATCGCACTCTGGCAGCTTTCGCCAACCAACCGCGCAAGCCAAGCCTGATTGGCCTGGCCCACAGCTGTCAGGAAGTTGAAAATATTTCCCAGCAGAGCTGGGATATTCCTCTGGATCAAATAATCACTGACCGCGAGATTATTCGGGCCTAGCTCTTTTTAAGAGCCGAGAAAAAACTGATAGGCTTCATTATCAGTCTCATTAGCATACTGATAACCCAGCTTATCGAGGAAGCCCGAGAGCTTCTTGATATCTTTTTTCGTCGCCTGAACACCCACCAGCACCCGACCAAATGCCGAGCCGTGATTGCGGTAGTGGAACATCGAAATATTAAATTCACTGCCCAACTGAGTTAGGAAATTCAGCAGCGCGCCGGGGCGCTCAGGAAATTCAAATCTATACACCTGCTCCTCACCCACCTGGGGCGAACGACCGCCGACCATATGACGGATATGCAACTTGGCCACTTCGTTATCAGTCATATCTGATACCTGATAGCCCTTGCTGCGTAGATCCTCGACCAGCTGATGACGATCTTCATCACAGGTTACCTGGGCACCGACAAAAATATGCGCCTGACCGGCATCGCTATAGCGATAGTTAAACTCCGAGATATTGCGCTTTTGCATCGCTGTGCAGAAAGACTTAAAGCTGCCTGGTTTCTCGTCGATGGTTACCGCCAATACCGCCTCGCGTTTCTCACCTATTTCGGTGCGCTCGGAGATATAACGCAGACGATCAAAATCTATATTGGCGCCACATTGGATGGCCAGTAATGTCTGCCCTTCAACGCCCTTCTGATCGACATACTTTTTTAGCCCAGCCAGACCCATAGCGCCGGATGGCTCACAGATCGCCCGAGTATCGTTGTAGACATCCTTGATCGCCGCACAGATTTCATCAGTGCTAACGGTAATAACTTCATCCACCAGCTGCTTTAAAAGTCTAAATGTCTCCTTGCCGATCTGTGCTACCGCCGTGCCGTCGGCAAAGATACCGACTTCTTTTAGGCGCACTCTGCGGCCGGCCTTTAATGCGGCATCCAGGCAGGCGCTATCATCGGCTTCGACAGCGATAATTTTTACGTCGGGGCGCACATACTTTATATAGGCTGCAACGCCGGCACAGAGTCCACCCCCGCCCACGGCGATAAAGACCGCATCTAGATCCCCGGACAGCTGGCGCAGGATTTCTACACCGATGGTGCCCTGACCGGCAATAACATCTGGATCATCAAAGGGATGGATATAGACCAGGCCTTTTTCTTCAACCAGCTTGTTGGCATGAGCCGAGGCCGCGTCGTAGTTATCACCGACTAAAACGACTTTGGCGCCGCGCGAGCGCACTGCATCAACTTTAATTTGCGGCGTTGTCTTGGGCATAACAATGGTCGCTTTTACGCCCATCTTTTTTGCCGCCAGCGCCAGACCCTGAGCATGGTTTCCCGCAGACGCTGCAATCACGCCATTGGCGCGCTGCTGTTCCGACAGCTGTCGCAGTTTGTTGTAGGCACCGCGCAACTTAAACGAGAATACCGGCTGCAGGTCTTCACGCTTTAACAGCACCTGATTATTCAGTCGCTGCGAGAGCAATGGCGCTGGATCGATCGGCGTCTCTACCACTAGATCGTAGATACGCGCGTCGAGAATTTTTTTCACATACTTAGTCGGCATGGACATTCCTTAACATGAAGGTTCCGTTTTCAGAGCACTTAAAAATATTTACTTAAAGGCAATGGTATGTTGATAAAACAATTTACGCCACCCTCAAAGCAATGAATCTGTTTTATTCCTGCTATCACCGTATAATCGCTCTCTTCTGATGGCGGATAATTAGCGAGGCTAAGGGTGGATCAAGATCAACTTAAACATGCGGTAGCGGCAGCAGCTGTTGAATACACATTAACCAGGATTAATGGCGACAGCATTGTCGGTATTGGCACCGGATCAACGGCTAACTTCTTTATTGATTTACTCGCTGAACACAAAAATAAATTCCAGGCGGCGGTTGCCAGCTCGGAAGCCTCTGCCGATCGCCTGCGCGGTCATGGTATCGATGTTATTGAATTAAACTCAGCATCGGAAATCGCCATCTATATCGATGGTGCTGACGAAGCCAACCCACGCCTTGAGCTAATCAAGGGCGGCGGTGCTGCACTTACTCGTGAAAAAATTGTCACCGCGGTGGCCAGTGAATTTGTCTGTATTGCCGATGAAAGTAAGTGGGTCGATTACCTGGGTACTTTCCCACTGCCAGTTGAAGTTATTCCTATGGCCCGCAGCCATGTTGCTCGCGAGCTAGTTAAGCTGGGTGGCGATCCGGTATGGCGTGAAAATGTTATCACTGATAACGGCAACCAGATCCTCGATGTACACCATCTCTATCCTGTTGGTTCCGCCACTGATCTGGAAGAAAAAATTAACCAGATCACCGGTGTCGTCACCAATGGCTTTTTCGCCTGCAAGCCTGCCGATATATTATTTCTGGCAACCCAGCAAGGTATTGTTACCCACCGTGCCATAGATTAAAGATAAAAAGATTAGAGACAGGAAGCAGCTATGAGTTTGAAAAAGTACCATGTCTATGGCCTTGGTAATGCATTGGTCGATACTGAAATTGAAGTAACAGATAACAACCTTAGCGATCTGGGTATTGAGAAAGGTTTAATGACCTTGGTGGATGAGGAGCGACAGCATTTTTTGCTGGATAATCTTGCCGACCATATGGTGATGTCGAAGCTTGCCTGTGGCGGCTCTGCGGCCAATACAGTTATCTCTCTCAGTCAGTTTGGCGGTAAAAGTTTCTTTTCCTGCAAAGTTGCCGATGATGATAACGGGCATTTCTATATGCAGGATCTTGCCGACAACGGCGTCGACCACAATGCCCATGCGCAAATATCTGAGGGTATTACCGGAAAATGTCTGGTGATGATTACCGACGATGCCGAGCGCACGATGAACACATTTCTTGGCACCAGCACTGAACTCTCATCCGCTGATCTCGACGCGGACGCTATCGCAGATTCTGAATACCTTTATATAGAAGGCTATTTAGTTACTGGTGATAGCGCCAAACAGGCGGCTATAGAAGCGGTCGAAATAGCGCGACTGGCTGGCACCAAAATCGCCTTGAGCCTCTCTGACCCGGGTATCGTTGAATTTTTCCGCGCGGGTTTGAAAGAGATCGCAGGCCCGAAAGTTGATCTTCTGTTTTGCAATGAACAGGAAGCACTCAACTGGTGTGAAACCGACGATATTGATCAGGCATTGGAACATTTGCAAAATACTGCCCAACAGTTTGTCGTTACTCGTGGCAGTAATGGCTCTGTAGTCTTTGATGGCAATCAATATCTAACTGCGCCAGCACAGCCTATTACTGCGGTTGATACCAATGGTGCGGGCGATATGTTTGCCGGCGCCTATCTCTACGGTATCACTCAGGGTTACAGCAGCCTATCGGCGGCAGTTTTTGCCAACCGTGCAGCCAGCGCTGTGGTCGGCCAATATGGCCCGCGTCTGCACAGTGCTGAGTACGATGGTTTAAAAGAAGGGCTTAAATAGCAGCTCTAGACTTTTATTTTATTGAGCGGCTGCGGATGTTGAAACAGAAATCCCTGCAGATAGTCGACACCAATTTTTTTCAATAGCTCTAGCTGTTTTTCATTTTCGACACCCTCGGCCACGGTGGGGATTCCCATAATATGGCCGAGGTGGTTGATGGTACTAACTACCGAATAATCGACATCGCTATTTTCCATGGTGTGAATAAAGCTCGAGTCAATTTTCAGGCAGTCGATCGGCAGTTCTTTTAAATAGGCAAATGACGATAGTCCACTGCCAAAATCATCCAGCGCAATCGACACCCCCACTGACCTCAACGTCGCAATCAGGCGCTTGGCTTCCTGCAGATGCTTTACCGCTGCAGTCTCGGTAATTTCAAACTGAATATGCCGAGGCGATATGCCACTGTCGCTAAAGCCGCTAAGAATATAATCGATGGCATTCTCATCACCCACCGTGCTGCCGGATAAATTCACCGAGAGTAATGGCAGCGGCGAACCTTTGGCTTTAAGCATCTGCAAAAATTTTAGCGAATGGTTAAATACCCATTTATCCAGATCATCAATTAATGAAAAGTGTTCGGCGACGGGAATAAATTCCGAGGGCTGTAAAATACTGCCATCACTGTCGCGCATTCTTACCAGCACTTCGTAGTATTTGGCTGGCCCGGTGGATCTATTCATCGGCACTATCGGCTGGGCAAATAATGTAAAGCGATCCTCATCCAGTGCCGAGACTATTTTCGGCATGCTGGTGGCGAGACTGCGGCGCTTGGCAACCTCTTCATTAAACGACTGGAAGTGAATTTTATTTCTGCCCTTGTCACGGGCGGTGGCACAGGAGGAACCGGCGGAGATCATCAGGTCAATATCTGACACTGCGTTGGCATCAATCAGTATGCCGCCAATGCTGGCACCGATTTTTAACACCTCGCCCTCCCAGGGAATACTCAGCTCTTTTAATTCACTGAGTATTTGCTCGGCCAGAGCCATGGCTTTGTCATAATTTACCCGGTGCAATAACAGGGCAAATTCATCATTGCCGATACGCGTAGCTATATCGCTGGGGCCGGCCAATTTGACCAGCAGATGAGCAAACTGTTTAAGCAGCTCATCTCCGGCATGATGACCGCTGGTATCGTTGATCACCGAGAAGTTGTAGAGGTCAATATACAGCAGCGCATGAATAGCGCCCTCGAGCTTGGCAATCTCGATTGCCTTTTGAATGCGTTTGGCCAGCGAGGCGCGATTCGGCAGTCCAGTTAATGGGTCGTGCATGGCCTGCCATTTCAGGCGACTGGAGACTCTGCGTGCTTCGCTGAGCGGCCTGAATATAACCAGGCATTTGGTTATTCGGCCCATTGAATCGCGCAGCGGAAATGCAGATACAGCAACGCTCATCGGTGTTGCCCCGCGCACCTTTAATAGCAATGACTGGTTGGACTCGACATTCAGCGCCTTGTGCAGGGCATCATGAACCGGCGTGACGGTAACACCGGTATCTTCATTGGCCAGTGGCATGGCGACATGAATCTGGGTGGGTTTGGATTTATCCAATTCAAGACCCAATAGCTGTTCGGCAATCGGGTTCATCTCGATCAGAAAGCCTTCGGCATCGACCATCAATACACCGTCGGCTATATGCCGAGAGGTTAAATCAAACAACCGACCACGGTTAATCAGGTCATCGGCCTGCTGACTGGCATGGGTCCAGTCGCGGCAGACAATGATTAATTCATCTTCTCTATCGGCACTGTTAAACAGGCTTATATCCAGATAGCGGCTCTCTCCCTGGGAGGTGGCTGCAAGCACATAACCCTGAATATGCTGATCCCTCAAACTGGCAAAATTTTCTCTTAAATCGAGACTGTCCATCTCGTCGAGACCGGGAAATAAAATTCGTACAGAGCTGCCAGCCAGCAATTCATTGCTGTAGGCAAATAATTTCTCTGCCGCCGCGCTCAGCCTCGAAACAAATCCGTAGCGATCAGTAATAATGTATGCCGAATGGCTGTCGAGAAAAAATGCGTTTTTCTGCTGCTCGGCATTTGCCGGCGCTGCAGCCGATAAATTTTCACCTGCCGGCTGAGTGATATTATTCTGTTGAGATTGCTGAGGCAGGTTTTGTAATTTGAGTTGTATCAGGCCATAGATATTTGAGTCGTCCTCATAAGCCTTAATCGAGATACCCAGCAGCGCAGAGTGGTCTCTGGAAAATGCCTCAACAAACTGATCCAGTAGAGAATTATCTGCCGGACGCGAGCAGCGCCTGGCACCCAGAGTGCCGGTGACCTGATGCAAACTGGCGGCGAACTCTGTGCCTAAAAGGGCGGGAAATAGTGCGTAGAAACGTTTGCCTTGAGATTGCCCGGCGGAGACTGCGCAAAACTCGGCGGCCTTGCGGTCGATCATTACGACTCTAAAGTTGCGGTCTACCACCATCACGCCGCCTTTTAAGCGCGCCGCAACCAGAGCCCGACTCAACTCAGAACCGGCTCCACTAACTCCCTTTATGTGGAAAATATTATTCATTCCTTTTTACCTTAAGAGGATTACCTCTGTGAGCAATCCCTGGAATTAACCTTGCGAGAGAAGCTCCCGTAAATCAATTATTGCCGCATTGGCGCGACTGATATAAGAGGCCATAACCAATGAGTGATTGGCCAGTAAACCAAAGCCTTCGCCATTAACTATAACCGGTGCATGCACCGGTTGCTGGCTCATTTCCAGCTCAAGAATGATTTGCTGAAGACTGGTGCGCGCATTTTTTCGCGCCAGCACCTCGGCAAAATCCACTTCGACGGCTTTTAAAAAGTGCAGTAACGCCCAGGTAGTGCCACGGGCTTCATAAAAAACATTGTCTATCTGCAGCCAGCTGGTTTTTACCACCACTTCTGCAGCTGTCCGGGTTGACTGGCGGCCCGCTGCATCGCCGGAGAGATCGGTATTGATTCGTCGCTGGCCAACACTGGCGGAGAGTCGCTGAGAGAGACTGCCCAATCGGGTCTCGACAGTACCCAGCCAATAGCGGAGGTTATCGGCGCGGGCAAAAAATTGCGCATCGTAGGCCTGATTATCCATCAGCCGCTGCAGATAGGCGGCAAGATACTCCTGCCCCTCGGCATACTCCGACTCGGGCCAGGGCACTGCCCAACTTCTGTGGTCAATATGAAAGCGCGGTTCAGCTATCGCCAGATCGGCATCTTCTGTGGACTGGGACTGAGAGCGACTAAAGGCTTCGCGCATGGCTTTGCTAAGGTCGCGCATCTGCACCAGAACACCGAATTCCCAGCTGGGAATATTATCCAGCAGCACGCCCGGCGGCAGCATATCGTTGCTCAGATAACCGCCCGGCTTGTGCAGCAATATTTCTATACTGTGAATTAGAGTGGCGGTAGTGGTCGCTCCGACCACAGGCTTTTGCTCGCCAATACTTTTTGCCGTCTGCTCTCGAACATCAAACAGATCAGGCTCACTGCTCCAGTACCAACCCAGTCCAGTGATTAATAAAAAAACCACTAATACTGCGGCGAGGACATTGCGCAGAGTTTTGGATTTTTGCTGGTCGACATAGCCATCGGTTATCTCTTCATTGGAATCGAGAAACGGTTTTCGTCCGGCCATTTTTAGTCGACGCCAAAATCTCATTTGCTACTGTCCTGCTGTTTATGCATTTTATGGTCATGGTGGTCGTGAGCGTCGTGGTTATGAGCGCTGTGATCATGATGGCTTGACTGTCTACTTTTAAACAGACTGCGAACCTCAGCCGGAACCAAAAGCGCACCGCAGTTCTCTGTTGTCAGCGCCAACACATGCTGATGCCCCGGAACCAGGGTAGTCTGTATGCCGAATAGCATCAGGTGCACCTGGCCGGGCTCTAAGAGAAGACTCTGCCCGGCTTTAACAGTCACCGAGGATAGAGGGCGCATTTTCATCATGCCATCGCTGTTTAGCTGCTCGTGAATCTGCACTTCTGTGGCTATAGGTGAGCTGCCACCGGTAACCTTGCAGGCTCGATCACTGTTGTTGACCAGCTTGAGAAAGGCGGCGGTCACCTGCTGACCTGGAGGCATGGCGCGAATATAGGCTTGCTCGGCATAGAATCCCTGAGGAGAGAGCCCTTTTTGAGAGGCGCCTTCTGCCGAAAGACCGACCGCTAGGCAGCTAACGAAGCCAAATAATAAACTGTTAAATATTGATTTTTTCATAGGAATCCTTGCTCAAACTATAGCATGTGATATGGATGTTACTCGCTCTCGTAAATACTTTTTATTCGCAGGGCTAATTATTACTTAAACCCCCACTCAAACAACAGGGCAAACTATTGCGAGAACTATTGTAAGCGCTGAGGCTCCAATAGCTGAGGCTCCAATAAAAGATATTCAAACACTCAGCCAATAGCCTGCACTATAATGCCTTTTGTTAAAATGCCCTTTGGTTAAAATGCTCGGATCTATTATGAACATCAGCTTTCGAATTATTTTTTTGTGCCTCGCTCTGTTTGCCAATGCGGCAGCGGCAACCGAAAATCTGTTCGCAGAGAAATCTGGCAACGCTTCTTCCTCTTTCGCCAGCAGTCCAGAATTTGTTCCCGTCGAACAGGCCTATCAATTTAACCTGATCGTTGAAGAGCAACAGCTGATCTTTAACTGGGATATACGCGACGGCTACTACTTATACCGTGATCGCTTCGATTTTAGATCTCTCAACAACAACCTTCAGCTTCAGGCACCAATTTTTGCCAGCGGTATAGTGAAGTGGGATGAGTTCTTTGAGAAGGAGCTCGAGGTCTACTATTCACAAACCAGCGTGCGACTTCCCTTTAGCTCGACTGGCGACAGGCTTCACCTACAAATTGAATCTCAGGGCTGCGCCGATGCCGGTCTCTGTTACCCGCCCTACAAACAGTGGCTGGTGATCGACCTGCAAACTGGCGCGGTAGATATTAGCAGCGAGCCACCAGAACAGCAGAAACAAGATTCTGCAGAGACTCTTTCTCTGGCGGCGGTTCTACTCTTCGCCCTGCTCGGCGGAATAATTCTCAATCTGATGCCCTGCGTTTTTCCGATTCTATCGATCAAGGTTTTAAGTTTTACCACCACCCATCAAAGTGCTCGCAGCCGACATATACATGGCTTGGTCTACACCGCGGGTGTGGTATTGAGCTTTGTTGCCATCGCGGTTGTGATGCTGGCACTGCGCGCTGCCGGCGAGAGTATCGGCTGGGGTTTCCAGCTGCAGTCGCCGCTATTTGTTATCTTTCTGGTCTACCTGTTCTTTGTTATGGGGCTCGGCCTCTCTGGGTATCTGGAGATTGGCAGCAACCTGATGGCTCTGGGTCAGCTCTCGAAACGTCAAGAAGGACTGATGTCCTCCTTTATGACTGGGGTTCTGGCAACGACGATTGCCAGCCCCTGCACAGCCCCTTTTATGGGCCCGGCGCTGGGCTTTGCAATATCACAACCCACCTATATGGCACTGCTGGTCTTCGCCTGTCTGGGTCTGGGTATGGCTCTGCCATTTATTCTGTTGGCATGGATTCCCGGCTTAAGTAAACGCCTGCCACGACCTGGCGCGTGGATGGATACCTTTAAGCAATTCCTCGCTTTTCCGCTCTATATCACTGCCGTATGGCTGCTCTGGGTGGCGGGAAGACAGACCTCTATGGATGTG
This sequence comes from uncultured Pseudomonadales bacterium, assembly GCA_943788895.1. Taxonomy (GTDB): domain Bacteria; phylum Pseudomonadota; class Gammaproteobacteria; order Pseudomonadales; family Porticoccaceae; genus HTCC2207. The sequence continues at coordinate 146,577 of CALSRZ010000005.1, forward strand.
GCCGCTGCGGTGATCACTGGTCTGGTCTTGCTGGTAATGGGGCTGTGGCTGTGGAAGTTAAGCGTCAAACCAGTGGGCAAGCTATTTGCCATCGCTGTACTCGGCGCCGCTCTGGCAGCCCCTGTTGTGACTCTTTCCGAGGATGCTGAAGACACCGCTTTTGAAACATACAGCCCACAGCGACTGGCCGAACTGCGCGCCTCTGGCCAGCCGGTATTTATCAACCTGACTGCCGACTGGTGTATCACCTGTCTGGTTAATGAGCGTGTGGCACTGGGCTCCGAGAAGCTGGCACAGCTGATGGATAATCAGGGAATTGTCTATCTAAAGGGCGACTGGACTAACAGTGACCCGCAGATCACTGCGCTGCTGAATCAATTTGAGCGCAGCGGGGTTCCGCTCTATCTGGTTTACCCGCGCGGCTCTGGACCGGCGCAAATTCTGCCGCAAATTCTTAGCGAATCGATGGTTATTGAGGCCTTAACCGAGGCCTCCAGATAAATTTCTCACCTTTAGCGTTTTTTAGCCGCAATTTCGCAGAAATTAATCGAACTTAGTCGCTTTTAGCCTTTTTGGGGCGTTTTTTCGTAGAAAAGCCCCCTAAAAAGCTTAAACGTCGCACTTCAATAAAATAGCTGCGTAATAAAATCATAAAAAAACCTCTTTTCGTCGACATTTTCTGTCAATTTCGTCGAAAATCGGTTTTTTTTATCTATTCATGGACAGCTGTTTTATTTTCGGGCAGACTTCGCGCACTAATAGAACGCCTCGCAGAAGGTAATCGGGAAATACTGTCTATGTCATCAATACTAGTAATTCACGGACCCAATCTAAATCTACTCGGATCTCGAGAGCCTGAACACTACGGCGCAGAGACCCTCGAGGACATTAACCAAACATTGATCGCTCAAGCCGCAGATGCCGGCCACAGCCTTTCCGCTGTGCAGAGCAATGCCGAGTTTGAGCTGATCCAGCATATTCACGATGCCAAAAAAGACGGCGTCAGCTTTATTATTATCAATCCCGGCGCCTTCACCCATACCAGCGTCGCCCTTCGCGATGCTCTGCTCGGTGTCGAGATACCCTTTATAGAAGTACATCTGTCGAATGTTTTCGCGCGCGAAGCATTTCGTCATCACTCCTATTTTTCAGATATTGCTGAAGGCGTTATTTGCGGCTTCGGTTCTAAAAGTTACCAGCTAGCTCTGCAAGCAGCGCAGAACAAGCTTGATCATTAATCCCAGAACGAGAGATATTCATGGACATTCGCAAAGTAAAAAAACTAATCGAGCTACTCGAAGAGTCAAACATCAATGAACTGGAAATCACCGAAGGTGAAGAGTCAGTTCGTATCAGCCGCGGTGCAACTGTTGTGGCAGCACCTGCTCCTGTAGCGCCTGCAGCAGTAGCTGCTCCAGCACCTGTTGCGGCTGCGCCTGCAGCAGCGGCACCAGCAGCAGCCGCTGCAGAAGAGCTGACTGGCCATGTAGTTCGCTCACCAATGGTCGGCACTTTCTACGGCTCCCCAGCACCTGGATCTCCAGTATTTGTTGAGCCCGGCAAAGCCGTTAAAGTTGGCGATGTGTTATGTATTGTCGAAGCAATGAAAATGATGAACCAAATTGAGGCTGATAAGGCCGGTACCATTGGTGCAGTTCTTGTCGAAGACGGTGAGCCTATCGAATACGACCAGCCACTGTTCACCATCGTATAAACTTATTCAGGAATAGAATCATGCTCGATAAAGTGCTGATCGCAAATCGCGGCGAAATTGCTCTGCGCATTTTGCGCGCTTGCAAAGAATTAGGAATTAAAACTGTTGCGGTTCACTCAAAAGTGGATGCGGATCTAAAACATGTAAAGCTTGCAGATCAATCTATATGCATTGGACCCAACCCGTCCCCGCAAAGCTACCTGAATATCCCCGCTATTATCAGCGCCATGGAGGTTACTAATGCTGTAGCCGTTCACCCTGGCTATGGCTTTCTCGCGGAAAATGCTGACTTTGCCGAACAGGTAGAGAACAGCGGCTTTGTATTTATCGGCCCAACCGCTGAATGTATTCGCACCATGGGTGACAAAGTGGCGGCGATTAAAGCCATGAAAGCCTCTGGCGTGCCAACAGTGCCAGGCTCTGACGGCCCTCTCAACGACGACCCGGAAACACTGAAAGCGATGGGCAGACGCATCGGCTATCCAGTGATTATTAAAGCGGCAGCTGGCGGCGGTGGTCGCGGCATGCGCGTTGTAGAAAACGAAGAGAGCCTGGTCACGTCGATCACGATTACCAAAACCGAAGCAGAAGCGGCCTTTGGTGATGGCACTGTTTACATGGAGAAGTTTTTACAAAATCCTCGCCATGTGGAAGTACAGGTTTTATCTGACGGTCAGGGCAATGCTATCCACCTTGGCGATCGCGACTGTTCACTGCAACGTCGCCACCAGAAAGTTCTCGAAGAAGCACCGGCTCCGGGCATTCCAGAAGAAGCTCGTCAGGCGGTTTTCGAAAGCTGCACCAATGCCTGTATTGAAATCGGTTACCGCGGTGCGGGCACCTTTGAATTTCTCTACGAAGATGGCCACTACTACTTTATCGAAATGAACACTCGTGTTCAGGTAGAGCACCCTGTATCAGAAATGATCACCGGTGTGGATATTGTTAAAGAGCAGCTATTAATTGCTGGCGGTGAACCTCTGAGCATCAAGCAGGAAGATATTATTTTCCGTGGCCACTCTTTTGAATGTCGAATCAATGCCGAAGATCCGGTTACTTTTCTGCCCCAGCCCGGCACGATTACCAGTTACCATGCTCCCGGTGGCAATGGTGTACGCGTAGACTCGCATATCTACAATGGTTATCGCGTACCGCCAAACTACGATTCACTGATTGGTAAAATTATCACCTATGGTCACGATCGTGATTCTGCGCTGTCAAGAATGCGCAACGCTCTGGACGAGATGATGATCGACGGTATTAAAACCAATATTGCCTTGCACCAGGATCTGGTTGAAGACGCTGAGTTTAAGAAAGGCGGCGTTAATATCCACTATCTCGAGAAGAAGCTCGGACTGTAATTTACAGTTCGACTTTCTATACTTTTCAAACTTATACCTCCATGCAATGGCTTCAGCTAATTATCAGTGCTACTCGCGAAACCAGCGGTAGCATTGAAGATGCCCTGCTCGACTGCGGCGCAGTGTCTGTTACTCTCGAAGACGCTGCCGACCAGCCTATCTTTGAGCCTGGTGTTGGCGAAACCCCGCTGTGGGATAACTGCCAAATCAAAGCGCTATTTGATGCCACTACAGATACCGTGGAAATCACCACTCAACTAAAAGCCCAACTGCAATCACCGACTGCTCAACTGACTGCCTTGCGCTGGGAACAGCTCGAAGATAAAGACTGGTCTCAGGAGTGGAAGAAGTATTTCTCACCCGTAAAGTGTGGCGAGCGACTGTGGATCTGCCCGAGCTGGATCGAGCCACCAGATGCCAATGGCATCAACCTAAGCCTCGACCCCGGCCTAGCTTTTGGCACCGGCAGCCATCCGACTACTCACCTCTGCCTGCGCTGGCTGGATAAGCAGGATCTTGTTGGACAAACCATTATCGATTACGGCTGCGGCTCGGGTATTCTCGGTATTGCCGCTCTGCTGCTCGGCGCGGAAAAGGTTATCGCGGTTGATAATGATCCCCAGGCACTGCTGGCAACTCGCGACAATGCCGAGCGCAATAATATTGCTCAGGGACGCCTGATCACTTATCTACCCGACCAACTGCCCGAAGATGCTCACGGCGCAACCATGGTGGCCAATATTCTTGCTGCACCGCTAATCGAACTGGCACCAAGATTAATTGCTCACACCGACGCTGGTGGACTGCTCTGCCTGTCGGGACTGCTCGAGCATCAAATCGATGCGGTTAGCCTTCCCTACTCTGAAGATTTTGTCTTTGACGAACCGGCACTTGAATCTGAATGGGCGCAGCTCTCAGCTCGAAAAAACAGCTAATTTAATAATCCCCGCTCAGACTTAACCCACCGCTCAAGCTGTCGCGATATTTTTATCCTGCTAAACTCAAGCAAAGATCTTTTGGAATTTCCATGTCAGACAAACCTAGCTCGGAAATAAGTGCTTCGGAAATGATCACACGCTGCCCAACCTGCGAGACCGCCTTTCGGGTTACCCCAGAGCAACTCGACGCGGCAAATGGCATGGTGCGCTGCGGTAAATGTATCGGCGTCTTTAATGCACCAGAGCATCAGGTTCTCTCGCCAACCCAGCCGCCTGCCGAGACTAAAAGCCGTGAACCCGACCTACTGGGCGAGCACCAGGAAGTCGACCTGGCATTGCCACAGCTAACCGAATTAATTCACAATGAGTTTTCCGAACAGCAGCCCGCTCCCCAAGTATCAAAGAACCTGAGAAAGTTTCTATATAGGCTGGCCGCCGTCGCCCTTGGCGCACTGGTTCTTGCCGGGCAAGCTATTTATTTCTTAAGCGGCGAATTAAGCCGCAATGAAAATTATCGTCAGGCTCTGATCAGCAGCTGTTACTACCTGGGCTGTAAAATTAATCCCTACAGCGACCTGAATAAACTAACCATCAATACCTTTATTATTCAGTCTCATCCGAACCAGCCCGGCGCGGTTATTATCGATATGCTGATTGAAAATCAGGCGCAGTTCAGACAGCCCTACCCAAAGATTAAAGTGCGCTTTGATGATCTTTACGGCGAGCTTGTAGCTCAGCGTATTTTCTCCCCGCAGGAATATATCTCCCGACAAAATCCGCGGCGCTCTCCAGCACCAAAAAATATCGCCAGCGGCCGTCAGGCTCATATCAGTTTTAGCCTGGTCGATCCTGGGTTAAGCGCGGTCAATTATCTTGTAGAGCTGAGTGATTAATCGTCTCTGATCCATAGAGATAAAAATTTTGGCTTTTTTTAATTGATCACTTTTTAATCAGCTGGCCAAAGGGTATGATTAGCGCCCTTTTTATCTCAGGCTTATCTCGAGGCTAATTTGTTCAATATTGGGCCCTATCAGATTCAGCGAAAGACAGTGTTAGCACCTATGGCTGGTGTTACCGATCTGCCTTTCCGCCAGCTCTGTCGCGAGATGGGCGCCGGCCTCGTGGTCTCTGAGATGGTCGCCGCAGACCCGAGCACCTGGTCGAGCAGAAAATCCAAATTACGTATTCAATTTGCCGATGAGCCAGCACCCAGATCGGTGCAGATCGCCGGTTACGATCCACAGATGATGGCAGAGGCGGCGCGCTTTAATGTTCAACAGGGCGCTGAAATTATTGATATCAATATGGGCTGCCCGGCCAAGAAAGTCCTGAAAAAAGCCGCAGGCTCGGCACTGCTGCAACACCCGGATCTGGTGCGCGATATTCTTCACGCCGTGGTCGAGAGTGTCGAGGTGCCCGTCACTCTAAAAATTCGCACCGGCTGGGATCGCCAAAATCGCAATGCGGTAACCATTGGCAAAATTGCCGAAGATGCCGGCATTGCCGCGCTGGCAATTCATGGCCGCACCCGAGCCTGTCGCTTTGTTAAAGAGGTGGAGTACGACAGCATTGCCGATGTGGTTTCTGCGCTATCTATTCCGGTGATCGCCAATGGCGATATTACCTCGCCAGAAAAAGCCCTGACTGTACTAGCAGCACACCGGTGCTGCCGCCGTAATGATCGGCCGTGGGGCACAGGGCAATCCGTGGATATTCCAACAGATCAATCAGTTTCTCGAGACTGGCGAAGTGGCTGCCAAGCCCTCCATCGAGGAGGCGCAGCGGGTGATGTGTAGACATCTTTTAGCCCTGCATGAGTTCTATGGCGAATTTGCCGGTGTGCGTATTGCGCGCAAACATATCGGCTGGTACGTCAATAATCTGGCTGGCGGCAAAGTCTTTGCCAAGCAGTTTAATAAAATCGAAAACCATCTTGAGCAGCAGGATTTCCTGCAGCAATTTTTTCAACAAAATCATATTTACCAAGGACAGGCCGCATGAATCCAGCACCACAGACACCCGGAGACTCAGAAGAAGACCGCGTCAACCATCAGCGTCAGTCTCTGAAGCAGAGTGTTACCGAAGCCATGCAGCGCTACTTTTCTGATCTCGACGGACAGGCAACTCACGATCTTTACGATATTGTGATGGCCGAAGTCGAGCCGCCACTGCTAAAAGCGGTAATGGCCTACACCAGACAAAATCAAAGCAGGGCCGCGGAAACTCTCGGCCTTAATCGCGGCACATTGCGAAAAAAATTAAAACAATACGACCTTCTGTAATTTTTCCTCGAGGACTCCATGAGCGAACTGAAAAAAGTTTCACGCGCATTAATAAGCGTTTCTGATAAAACCGGCATTGTTGAATTTGCCCAGGCACTAACTGCACAGGGTGTGGAAATACTCTCTACTGGAGGCACCTTCCGTCTGCTTACCGAGAACAGTATTCCGGCAACCGAGGTTTCGGATTACACGGGCTTTCCAGAGATGATGGACGGCCGGGTAAAAACCCTGCACCCAAAAGTACATGGCGGCATTCTCGGTCGTCGCGGTACTGATGACGCAGTTATGCAGGAGCACGGTATCAAGCCAATCGATATGGTTGTGGTAAATCTCTACCCCTTCGCCGCGACAGTTGCAGATCCAAACTGCCCGCTGCCAACCGCGATTGAAAATATCGATATCGGTGGACCCACCATGGTGCGCTCGGCGGCGAAGAATCATAAAGATGTGGCGATTGTGGTTAATGCCAGCGACTATTCAGCTGTTGTGGAAGAGATGCAGGCCAATCAGGGCCAGCTGGATTACAGCACTCGCTACCAGCTGATGGTTAAAGCCTTTGAGCACACTGCAGCCTACGACGGCATGATCGCCAACTACTTTGGTGCTCGTGATACCGACAATCAGGCGCGTAACTTCTCCGATACTTACAATGTTCAGTATCACAAGACTCAAGAGATGCGCTACGGTGAAAACCCTCACCAGAAAGCGGCCTTCTATACTGAAGCCAATCCCACTGAAGCCAGTGTTGCAACGGCCAAGCAGTTACAGGGTAAAGAGTTATCCTTTAACAATATCGCCGATACCGACGCTGCGCTTGAGTGCGTTAAACAGTTTGACCAGCCGGCCTGTGTCATCGTAAAGCACGCCAACCCCTGCGGTGTAGCTGTGGCTACTGATATCAATCTGGCCTACGAACTGGCCTTTGCCACTGACCCGGAATCTTCCTTTGGCGGCATTATTGCCTTTAACCGTGAACTGGATGCGGCGACTGCTGCAGCAATTTGTGAGAAGCAATTTGTCGAGGTGATTATTGCGCCTTCAGTTTCTCAGGAAGCGGTTGCCGTAATTACCGCGAAAAAGAATGTGCGCCTGCTTGAGTGCGGTACCTGGGGTGCTGAGCGACCTCAGGACTTTGACTACAAGCGCGTTAATGGCGGCCTGTTAATTCAGGATCGCGATAACGGTATGGTTACTGAAAAAGATCTTAAAGTGGTCAGCGAGCGAGTGCCCAGCGAAGATGAAATGAGCGATATGATGTTTGCCTGGAAAGTCGCCAAGATGGTCAAGTCCAACGCGATTATCTATTCTAAAAACAACCGCACTATCGGTGTTGGCGCGGGTCAGATGAGCCGTATTAACTCAGCTCGAATTGCCGGCATTAAAGCCGAGCACGCTGGACTTGAGGTCAAGGGTGCTGTGATGGCATCAGATGCCTTCTTCCCGTTCCGCGATGGTATCGACAATGCTGCAGAAGCTGGAATTAGCTGTGTGATTCAGCCCGGCGGTTCAATGCGCGACGATGAGGTTGTTGCTGCGGCCAATGAGCACGGCATGGCAATGGTGTTTACCGGAATGCGTCACTTCCGACATTAATTGCTATTCGCGTTAATGCCAAAAAGCCCGCGTTCTGCGGGCTTTTTAGTTTCTGACTTTTGCCAGCGAGCTTAATTTTATAACAGCTTCTGAATAACCATTATCAGCAACAGAGTAACAGTTACGCTCTTCCAGAAAATCACCGGATCACGCTCGAGTAAGGGTCGGCTATTGCGCGAGATAAACGCTTTGTTTGGATGATGCAGATCGTGAACAAATTCTGACAATTCTTCGTAGCGTTTTTGCGGTTCAACATGCAGTGCTTTTCGAAGCGCATCATCAACCCAAATTGGAAACTCGGTATCTTCATTAACGACCGTTTTATACGTCAGGCGACGCTGTGCGGAAAGGCTTCTGGCCTGGGCTATTTCATTAGTGTAAGGAAAGCGGCCAGACAACATTTGATAAGTGATAACGGCTAATGCATAAATATCCGAACGTTGACTACCCACTTTGTCCCAAGAAGTATTCCGGCGCTGAATAGCGCATAGTGCCGCGCACGGCTTCTTCGTTTTTAATATCGGTTACGCCAGCAACAAAGGTCGATCCAAAGTCGATAATTTTCACCGTATTGCCAGGACCGATCATAATGTTATTTGGTCGTAAATCCTGATGAATCATTTCTTGCCGATGAAAAGCTTGCAGCCCTTTTGCCGTTTGCTCGATAATTGCTCTGACCTGATTAATGGTTGGCTGCGGATTGTCGATTATCCATTGATTTAGGGTTATTCCCTCAACATATTCACTTACCAAGTATAGAAAATTACGCTTGCGAGCAGGTTCAATCGCTTTGACAACATGGGGATTATCTATACGCTTAGCTATCCATTCTTCAAGCATAAAACCCTCGAGATATTGAGCATCATTACGCAATTCGGTTGAGGGTGTTTTAATCACAAGCGTTTTTTGACTTTCTATATCGCGCGCTAAAAAAACATGGCTGCGACTGCTGATATATATTTCACGGAGTATTTCATAACCATCAAATTTCATTCTTGGCATCAGTCTCGGCGGTAGTGGTAGCAGCGAAATATGCTGCTGAACCTCCGCTAACTGATAGTCGGGAAGATGCTCAACTCGAACAATTTGAATACTTAAATTGTCATCACTACCAGATAACATTGCCTGCTCAATAATTTTCTCTGCGGCAATATCTAGATCGTCTGACTCCTTAATAAACTTCAATATTTCGGCGTTGCTAATAAATTCATAGACGCCATCAGTGGCGATAATAAACCGATCCCCTTCATCTATTATTGCGCTGTGACAATCCACATCTAATATCTGTTCAATCCCTAAGGCACGGGTTAAATAACTGATCTCGTCAGAGACAACTCGACGATGATCTTTGGTCAATAACTCGAGTTGATTCCCTGAAATACGATAGATTCGAGTGTCACCAGAATGGAATAAATGGGCAGTATTGGACTTTAGTATTAGGGCGCTAAACGTACATATATAGCCTTTATCTTTTTCAAAACGGTAAGGGCTGTTCTGGGTCTGTGCATAGAGCCAATGATTAACCGACTTCAATACTTTTTGAGCTGAAGTTTTTACCGCCCAGGCATCCGAGGTACAGTAATAGTCTTGCAAAAAACTTGAGACCGCCGTGCGACTAGCTTCTTGACTAACTTTGCTTGAGCTAATGCCATCGGCCATGGCTAAAACAATGCCCTTAGTACTTAACAGAGGTTCTTCGGGAACCAAATGACCCACGGCGTCCTGGTTAATTTCCTTAACGCCCTTGTTTGTCGCTTGACCAATACTCACTGTTAGCGGCTGGTTAATAATCAATCTCCCACTGTTTCAAATGTTTATTCTTCACAACTGTGATTGTTAATAGTTTTCGTCCAGCTGAAATAAAAAAGGCTCCAAAGTATTATCACTTTGGAGCCTTTAACTTGCCAGTCAAAAATCGTTACTTAGCGATTTCACGCGCAGGCGATGTTCTTACATGGGTATAGTACAGAGGCAAACCAACAAACAGTAAGCCGCCGGCTAGGTTACCCAGAACAGTAGGTAATTCGTTCCACAGAAGATAATCATAGACCGTAAATTCACCGCCCATAATCATAGAGAATGGGAACAGGAACATGTTAACAATTGAATGCTCAAAACCCATAAAGAAGAACAGCATTACCGGCATCCACATAGCGGCCATTTTAGCGCCAGCAGAGGTTGAGATCATTGCGCCAACAACACCCATGGATACCATCCAGTTACACAACATACCGCGGATAAAAATGGTTATCCAACCACCGAGGCCATGCTCTTGATAACCGAGTGTTCTCGACTCACCAATAGTACTCACCTTAGCGGCAATTGCACCGCCATCAGTTGCATAACCATAGGTTAGAATAAAGGAGACCATAAAGGCGGTTGTCAGGGCGCCAGCAAAATTACCCAGAAATACCAATCCCCAATTTCGCATAACACTTTTACCGGTAACACCTGGACGCTTATCGAGTAACGCTAAGGGTACAAGTGTAAACACGCCAGTCAGCAAGTCGAATTTCATCAGGTACAGCATAATGAAACCAACTGGGAAAAGTACGGATCCAACCAGCAGGCTACCTGTTTTAACAGCAACAGTAATAGCAAAGACTGCCGCCAGACCTAGAATAGCACCAGCCATATATGCTCTGATAAAAGTATCTTTAGTAGACATAAATACTTTCTGTTCACCTGAATCAACCATCTTTGTGACGAATTCACTTGGTTCGATATAAGCCATTAAATTTTCTCACTTTTTAAAATTAAATTATTTTGTAAAACAATCTAAACCCTGCAGCTAGATTGCCTGTTTCTTTGAATTGATTACCAGGATGCGTAAGGTAAGAATTTACCGTTCAGGGTTAAAACAACACGATCACCTTTAGGATTTTCCTCTTTATCAACTTCCATAGAGAAGTCGATTGCACTCATAATTCCATCACCAAACTTTTCCTGGATAACTTCTTTTAAGGTATCGCCGTATACGCCAACAACTTCGTAGAGTCGATAAACTAACGGATCCTGCGGCACATCCTTATCCCATTCTTTAGTCGGATATTCCATTAGTACTGACTTGGCTTCTTCTGGTAGCCCTAAGAATTCAACAAGCTTTTCCGCAACCTCTGGCTTACAGCTGTTCATCCCCAAACAAGCTGAGGTCGTCCAAACCACTGACATTCCAATGCCATCGGCAATAGCCTGCCAGGTTAAATCTTTTTCTTTTTTAATCGAAAAAATAATTTCTGTTAAATCTATTTTCTGCATAAAACTCTTCCCAAGGTATTTTTTGATGACTTTAAAAATGGCTTTTAAAAGAATAAATCTTTGCTTTTAACTAAATGCCTACACATAATTTTTTACATTACGGTTCAGGTTTAGCAACAACTGTGCCAACAAATTGGAAAGGGATAATTAACCAGCAATAAAACTAATGTTTTACCGGGAAATGCCTAAGAATCAGGAGGGCTTGAGGGAAAGACGATAATTATTTTTATTACAAGGAAGCTTATAACTAAAACCGTTATTTTCTTATTTATGCACTAAATAAAATCCATAGAAATTACCAATGCACCAGATTGATACATTGCCGAGCAGTAGGTATTACCAATAGTTAATTTTTATTAAGGGCTGTTCTTTGTAAAAGCAAAGGCGGCCAGTGCTCTTTCCCGCGATTCTTTGATATCGACAATCGGTGCTGGATAATCAGTGCCAATCTCTACACCAGCTGCGGCGAGAATTTCCGCCGAGGCCAACCAGGGGGCATGAATATACTTGGCCGGCATATTGGCCAGCTCTGGAACAAAGCGGCGAATATAGTCGCCCTGTTTATCGAACTTTTCACTCTGGGTAATCGGGTTAAAGATGCGAAAGAATGGCGCTGCATCCGCACCACAGCCGGCGATCCACTGCCAGCTTGCGCTATTGCTGGCCAGATCCGCATCGACCAGGCAATCCCAGAACCACTGTTCACCATGGTGCCAGTGGATCAATAAATTCTTAACCATAAAAGAACCGACCACCATGCGCACACGGTTGTGCATATAGCCGGTCTCCCAGAGTTCGCGCATTCCTGCATCGACCAGTGGATAGCCGGTCTGACCCTTTTGCCAGGCGTGTAACTCTGCATCTGTGTCTTGCGCCCAAGGGAAAACATCAAACCTTGGCTGGAGATTTTTTGTTGGCAGTGCCGGGAAATGGTAGAGCAAATAGTAGGAGAACTCGCGCCACCCCAGCTCACTTAAAAAGGTATCCAGATTGGTTTCATTGTCGATTAATGCCGCTGCATCATTGGCGGCGTACCAGGCGCTGTTGACTGAAATCTGTCCAAAGTGAAAATAGGGTGAGAGCCGCGAGACATTTTTCTTATTGGGAAAGTTACGCCCTTCACGGTAATCCTGAATACCGTTAAAGACAAACTCATCCAAACGATCTTTCGCACCCTCTTCACTAATATCCCAGTGCTCGTGCATCTTTTTATCCCAGCCTATTTCCGGCAGTAGAGACAAGTCTGCGACGCTTAAATTATTCTCAAGTTTGTGCAGCTGCATTTTGGCTGGCACGGCCAGAGGCTTTCTTGGTGCCGGCTTTTGCAGACAGCCTCGGCGGTAATAGGGGGTAAAAACTTTGTAAGGGGTGCCATCTTTCTTTAGAACCTGCCAGGGTTCCCAGAGCAGCGAACCATTAAAACTTTGCACGTCCAATCCTGCCTCTTTAAGACTGGATTTAATCAGTCCATCTCGTTCAATACTCTGGGGCTCATAGCAGCGGTTCCAATATACCCGGCTAGCATTATTCTCCGCCGCTAGCTTTGCGAGTATTGCCTGAGGCTCGCCATGAAAAATATTGAGCTTGCCCTGCAGACTGGTGTCCAATGATTCCAGCGCATGATGCAGCCACCAGCGACTGGCGCCACCGAGCGCCCACTGCTGATCAGTCTCATCCTCATGAATATACACAGGAATAACAGTACCGGCTTCGCAGGCAGCGACTAGTGCGGGATTGTCAGTGAGACGAAGGTCCTGCCGGAACCAGAAAATAGTGGGCTGTGAGATAGCGCTTTCCTTTTATTATTATGGCTATTTTACGCAGGCACAGGGGTTAATGGATTGGTCGCCAAGGGATTTAGCATTTGAGCATATTTGTCGTTTTACTCTGGTACAATCTTCGCCTTTAATTTTGACTGTGGATTTATAGTGATGAATGTATTGGTTGTCGGTTCAGGTGGTCGCGAACATGCTCTTGCATGGAAAGCTGCGCAGAGTGCTGAGGTTGAAACTGTCTTTGTAGCACCGGGCAATGCAGGTACTGCTATAGAAGCAAACCTGCAAAATGTTGCTATCGCTATTGATGACTTTGCAGCACTGGCAGACTTTGCCGAAGCGAACAATGTTGGCCTGACAATTATCGGACCTGAGCAACCTCTGGTAGACGGCGTTGTCGACTTCTTTAACCAGCGTGGACTGCCTGTGTTTGGCCCATCAAAAGGCGCGGCACAGTTAGAGGGTTCAAAAGCATTTACCAAAGACTTTTTACTGCGCCACAATATTCCCACCGGTAGCTATCAAAATTTTACCGATATCGACGAGGCACTGGCTTACCTAAATCAGGTGGGCGCGCCGATTGTTATCAAGGCTGATGGTTTGGCTGCGGGTAAGGGTGTAATTGTTGCCATGACTCTTGAGGAAGCCGAGGCTGCAGTGCGCGATATGCTGGCTGGCAATGCCTTTGGCGAGGCCGGTCACCGCGTGGTTATCGAAGAGTTTCTCGATGGTGAAGAGGCGAGCTTTATTGTGATGGTCGATGGCAAAAATGTTCTGCCAATGGCCACCAGCCAGGATCACAAGCGAGTGGGTGATGGCGATACCGGGGTTAATACCGGTGGTATGGGGGCATACTCTCCCGCGCCTGTGGTTGATCAGACTATTTTCCAGCGCGTGATGGATGAGGTTATCACTCCGACTGTTGAAGGTATGGCGGCTGAGGGTAATGATTACACTGGTTTTTTATATGCCGGCCTGATGATTATGGCTGATGGCACGCCTAAGGTTATTGAATACAACTGTCGCTTTGGCGATCCGGAAACCCAGCCAATTCTGCTGCGCTTAAAATCAGATTTAGTCGCTCACTGTCTGGCGGCACTGGATGGAAAACTGGATTCAGAGCAGGCTGACTGGGATTCGCGTCCCGCAGTAGGCATTGTGATGGCGGCAGGTGGCTATCCCGGTAGCTATGCCAAAGGCGAAGTTATCAACGGTCTGTCAGCAGAGAATATTGCTGGTGAAAAGGTTTTCCACGCTGGCACCGCGATGGTTGATAATCAGGTGGTGACCAACGGTGGTCGTGTACTCTGCGCCACGGCTCTGGGAAATAGCGTCGCCGAGGCGCAACAGGCTGCCTACAAGTTGGCAGCAACAGTTAATTTTAAGGATGTTTATAAGCGTACGGATATTGCCTGGCGCGCCATAGAGCGCGAACAAAAAATCTAATATCTGGGAGCAAAGTATCTATGTGGCAGAGTTTTCTTCGCAACGATTATGATTTTCAGGCTTTTGGCGATCAACATCTGGCCGCAGTGCTGGTATTTTCTCTCTTCGCTGCCGGTGCTATCTGGTCTGTTCGTAACTTAAACGCTGCCCAAAATCTGCTTCTCAGCCGCTGCTTTTCGATTTTTATCTTTTTAACCCTGATCGTCTGGTCGCTAATTAAAATTTATTTCGATCGCTTTAATCTATTGGTCGATCTGCCACTGTCACTGTGCAATTTGTTTGCGGTACTGGCCCCACTATTATTCTGGCGTCCTGAGCAGCGACGCCTTGAGGTTATGTATTTTCTGGTTACCGTCGGCACCTTTCAGGCGATGCTGACACCGGATCTCTATGTTGGCTACCCCAGCAATGAGTTTTTTAAATACTGGATTGTGCATGGCGGCGTGGTGCTATTGGTGGTGCATAGCATCTTTGCCTTTCAACTCTTCCCACGATTTAAGGGCGTGTTTGTTACCTTCGGCTGGATTAATATCTATTCTGCCATTCTCTATCCACTGAATATTGCCATTGGTGCCAACTATTTTTACCTGATCAGCAAACCTGGCAACGCCTCAATACTTGATCTATTTGGCCCCTGGCCGATGTATATCTTTGTTGCTGAGCTGGTGGCCATGGCCTTTTTTGCAATTGCTTACCTGCCGTTTTTACTGGTTAAGAAATCTCCCAAGGCGGCTGTCGCGTAACTATTAGCTAAGTTCGGCAAATTTAATCTACAATAGCAGCAGTTAAACAGACGTCTAAAACAAACTTCGAGATACCGCATGTCAAGACAGAGACTTTCAGCAATTGACCATTTTCTGGTTCAAGCAGATCAGGCCCTGCGCACGCTGGCAGGAAGTGCTCCGCAACCACAACGCGTGTCTCCCGCAAGAAAAGTCCCTGAGGGTGAATTATCCGAGCAGGAAAAGCGTCATGCGGCGGGTTTAATGCGCGTTAATCATTCCGGTGAAGTCTGTGCCCAGGCGCTCTATCAGGGCCAAGCCCTCACAGCCAAATTGCCGGAAGTTGGTCAGCAGATGGCCGAAGCTGCCGCTGAAGAGATTGATCATCTGGCCTGGTGCGAGGAGCGCATCAACGAACTGGACGGCAAGCCCAGCCTGCTAAATCCGCTCTGGTATGCCGCGTCATTTGGAATAGGTGCCACGGCTGGATTGATTAGCGATAAGCTCAGTCTTGGATTTGTCGCTGCCACAGAAGATCAGGTGTGCAATCACCTGCAAGAGCATCTGGACAGACTTCCAGCCAATGACAGTAAGAGTCGTGCGGTTGTTGAGCAGATGCTGGTCGACGAGAAACATCATGCCGAGTCCGCGCTCGATGCCGGTGGCTATCCTTTCCCCAGCCCGGTTAAAAAGCTGATGACAGTCGTTTCATCGGCCATGACCGCAAGCAGTTACCGCCTCTAACTAGGTTCGTCCTGTGGCAATAGTTGGCTCTCTGAGCCTTCCATGCCAGTCGCCAGATCGACAATAATCTCTGATAACCAACGATGCATTGGCGAGCCTAGAGTTCGCTTGTGCTGCAATAACACCAGGGGAACGGTTCCCTCGTGAGGCAGATCTGCCGGATAGCGCTTGCTGACAACCCGGTGCAGTTCGCGCTCCATTCCTGAACCAAACTTTGCTGCAACCATTAGGCAATCTGTATCGCAGATTGTCTCAATAGCCGTCATCAACTGGTTGGTCACCATGGCTTTCTTACGCTTGCGCCCCAGCTCTCTCAATGCGCGGTCAAAACGCGCATCGGTTCTGGCACTTACCCGCTTGGCAATCAGCAGATAGTACTGAACAAAGGGGTACTCAAGAATTTCATTAAGGGTTACCCGGGATTTTTGCGCCAGGGGGTGACCTTCGCGCATCCAGATCGTCGGGCTGAAAATAGCCAAATGCCGCTTGGTAATATCGCTGGTGATATCTTTTTCAATATCGATAGCGAAATCCAAAACTCCGTCAGCCAATTCGCCTTCCACAGAGTCAGTCTCACTGGAGATCGACAGCACCACGCCCGGTGCATATTTATTTAATACGCCAGATAGCTGTGAGGCCAGGGAGATAGCAATAAATTCAGGGATCGCGATAGTCACTTCGCCGACATAGGCGGCGGGATCAAACTCACCCTCGGTGACCATATCGAGAATATCTTCGAGCATGCTCGGCAGTCGCAGTTGTAAATCCCGCGCCTTAGGTGTCGGAATCAGCTTATTTCCGGTGCGCGTAAACAGCGGATCATCCAATTGGTCGCGCAGTCGCTGCAGCACTCGGCTCATTGCCGGTTGGGTAATAAACAGACGTTCTGCGGCTCTTGTCACACTCTTTTCTTCAAGTAATGCCTGTAGAGAGACCAGTAAATTGAGATCGAGACGGGATAACTTCTGTAAATTCATAAACTTAACCTAGGTCATTACCTGTGAGCATATAAATAATGCTAAGAATGCATTTGGATTATGACATACCTCTGAGTATATTGACACGCATAGGGCAGATAGCCCAGTTAACACTTAAGGAGATAGACCATGACACTCGTATATATATTAATCGGATTTTCTGGATTAGCGGGTGCTGCAATTGCGAAAGATGATTTCGCCAACGTTAAAGCACCAAAACTCAAAAATTCAGATAAAACGCTGGCCCAGTAAGCCGACGTTTTGAAACCAAACCCCTCTTAATCCTTGCTATAGGATTTTTTTACGGGGCCCAACCTCTGGGCCCCTTTTTTTTGCCTGCTAAAAATCCAACATACATACAAAGTTCAGTCAAACCTCAGAGCACGGAATACCTGATATTTTTAGCGATATTACCAAAATGCATGACCCTGATGCAAACAATGCATTGGATGTATGGGCTTAGTATTCTTATTATGCACGCATTGAAGTTGTACAGAGATTTTTAAGGGCTGCTGAGAAGCAACTCTTTAACAGATTTACCCCCTACCCCTTTTCTTGTGATTCATCCAAGGATTTTTTAAGGAACCTTCCTCAGGTTCCTTTTTTTTGCCTGCGATTTAGTGGATCCCTATCATCGAGGGTTTATTGGTAAGCGCCTAGGCCTCAACCAGCTCGTAGCTGTGAGACATTTCAACGCCAGCCGCTGCCATCATAATGGATGCAGAACAGTACTTTTCGGCGGACAGCTCAACGGCACGCTTAACCTGTGCCTCTTTCAGTCCCGTACCAGTAACCACAAAGCGCAGATGAATCTTGCTAAATACTGCGGGAACCGCATCCACTCGCTCAGCTTCAATCTCAGTGCGACAATCTGTTACCTGCTGGCGACTCTTCTTGAGCATGCTCATCACATCAAAAGAGGCGCAGCCTCCGAGACCCAATAACAGCATCTCCATGGGTCGAATACCCATATTGCGACCACCCTGACTCTCTGCACCATCCATTACCGCCGCGTGCCCGCTGCCGGACTCGCCTAGGAACATTACGCCATCCACCCACTTAATTGTCGCCTTCATAATTTGCCTCATTTACAAGAGCGCAAAGATTACCATAGAGCAGTAGGCAAAATTTACTCGCCAATGGATTTTTTTTACTACTATTACTTCTAGGAGTCGCGGATAAACACTATATAAAGCGGCATTTAGCTAAACTTGTAAATGGAGAAACAAATTGGCGCCTGCACCCCTCACACCACACATTGAGAATGTGGAAGAATTCTTATCCCACTGTCACAGACGCCGATACCCGGCGAAAAGCACAATCATTTACGCCGGAGACCAGGGAGATACCCTTTATTACATTATCAAGGGTTCGGTTACGGTGATGATTGAAGATGACAGCGACGGTAAAGAGATAATACTCGCCTATCTAAACCCTGGAGATTTCTTTGGGGAGATGGGTCTTTTCGACCAGGAACACCGCAGTGCCTGGATTCGCACTAAAACCGAGTGCGAGGTCGGTGAAATCAGCTATGCAAAGTTTATCGAACTCAGCAATAAGCATCCGGCATTTCTATTTGCGATCAGTAAGCAGGTGGCCCAGCGGCTTCGCGATACCACCCGCAAGGTCAGTGATCTGGCATTCCTCGATGTTACCGGACGCGTTGCCCGCACATTGCTGGATCTGTGCAAAGAGCCGGATGCTATGACTCACCCGGATGGTATGCAGATTAAAATCACTCGTCAGGAGATTGGCCGTATTGTCGGCTGTTCCCGGGAGATGGTTGGTCGTGTGCTCAAGGAGCTTGAGGAGCAGGGGCTGGTATCTGTTACGGGTAAGACGATGGTGGTGTTTGGTACTCGCTAGGCTCTCTAAACCGCCTAGCTAAACATCTCCGCCAATCGCTCACCCGGTTCTTCACTGCGCATAAATGCTTCGCCCACCAGAAAGGCATTAACATTATGTTGTCGCATTGCGGCAACATCGGCTGGGCTGTGAATACCACTCTCGGTAATAACAATTTTGTCGTCGGGAATTTTGCTCAGTAGCTGATAGGTATTTTCCAGCGAGACTTCGAAACTGTGCAGGTTGCGGTTATTGATACCGACCATTGGGTTATCCAGTTTCAATGCTATATCAAGTTCCGCACCATCGTGAACTTCAATCAGCACATCCATACCCAGAGAGCGTGCAACTTCATGGAGCTGGTTAAGCTGCTCTTCGGAGAGCGCCGAAACAATTAACAAGATGCAGTCTGCACCCATGGCTCGGGCTTCGTAGATTTGATATTCATCGATAATAAAATCTTTGCGAATCACTGGCAGTGTGCTGGCGCTGCGGGCCATTTTTAAATATTCATCTGCGCCCTGAAAGAAATCCACATCGGTTAGAACTGACAGGCAGCAGGCGCCGCCCTTTTCGTAGCTCTGGGCAATTGCTGCGGGATCAAAGTCTTCGCGGATCACACCTTTACTCGGCGAGGCTTTTTTAATCTCGGCGATAACACCAGATTGGCCAGCGGCTATTTTCGCGGCAATAGAGGCGGCAAAACCTCTGGGTGCCGATGCGGTTTTGGCTTTTTCAATCAGCTGGGGAATGCTTACCTGGGCACTGCGCTCGGCAATTTCCTCATGCTTACGGGCGAGGATCTTTTTTAATATGGTCGGTGTATCAGAACTCATTTTTTATCTCTTATTTTTTTATTAGCCGTCTTGCTGAACCTGGGTAAAGGTTGCCAGATCGGTTATTCTCGCTCGCGCCAGTCCAGAGCCTATAGCGTCCTGCGCCATGGCAACGCCCTCGTTTCATATCCGCTGCACAACCGGCAACATAGAGTGCGGCACCCGCATTCAGGGCGATAATATCGGCGGCTTTGCCCGCATTGGGCCCCAGCTGTTTACCCAGCGCATCAGTAATCATTGCCAGTGACTGCTTGGCATCTTCGACATCCAGACCTTCGAGGCTCTGGCGCTCGGGCAAAAAGTCTTCTGGTGCAATTGTATATTCTGTGACTGCGCCATTTTTATATTCGGCAACATAGGTCTCTGTGGCGATACTGATTTCATCCAGACCATCGGCGGAGTGGACGATCATAATATGCTCTGCGCCCAATCTTCCCAACACTTCAGCCATTGGCTTACAGAGTGCTTTGTCATAGACACCTATCAACTGTCGCTTTACACCAGCGGGGTTGGTCATCGGCCCGAGGATATTAAAGATAGTTCGCAGGCTCAGCTCGCGGCGCGGGCCAATCGCATGCTTCATGGCGCTGTGATGGGCCGGGGCAAACATAAAGCCTACACCCAATTCCTGCACACAGAGTGCAACCTGTTCGGGGCTAAGATTTAGATTAACACCGGCAGCTTCGAGAAGATCTGCGGCGCCACTGTTACTACTGACTGAGCGATTGCCGTGCTTGGCAACCTGGCCGCCGGCCGCTGCGACAACAAAGGTCGAGGCGGTGGAGACATTAAATAAATTTGATTCATCGCCACCGGTGCCAACAATATCCACTAGGCTATCGCCAGAGACTTTTACACCGGTTGCCAGCTCACGCATCACTTCGACGGCGCCGGCAATCTCATCGATGCTTTCGCCTTTCATACGCAGGGCAATAAGAAAACCACCGATCTGGGCATCGCCGGCATTGCCGGTCATAATCTGGCGCATCACATCGCGCATTTCTGCGGCGCTAAGGTTTTCGCCGTTAACCACTGTTTCCAGTGCCTGTTTAATATCCATTGTTATATCCCTGTTCAAGCCTTGAGGAAATTATTTAACAGATCATGTCCATGCTGGGTGAGGATTGATTCTGGGTGAAACTGCACTCCTTCAATCGCCAGCTCTTTATGTCGCACACCCATAATTTCGTCGATACTGCCATCGTCGTTCTGTGTCCAGGCGGTAATCTCAAGACAGTTGGGCAGAGTTGTCTGATCTATCACCAGTGAGTGATAGCGAGTGGCTTCAAAGGGCTTGCTCAGTCCTTTAAAAACACCGCTGTCGCTGTGATACATCATCGACGTTTTGCCGTGCATAACCTGTTTGGCGCGAACAATATCGCCGCCAAATGCTTGGCCGATGCTCTGGTGTCCAAGACAGATACCGAGAATTGGAATGCGCCCAGCAAAGGTTTTAATCACGTCGACGGAAACGCCCGCTTCGTTGGGCGTGCAGGGACCGGGAGAGATTACGATTTTCTCCGGTGCGAGCTTTTCGATTTCAGCAATAGTAATTTCGTCATTGCGGTAGACCTGAACATCGGCATCTAACTCGGCGAGGTACTGCACAATGTTGTAGGTAAAGGAGTCGTAGTTATCGATCATTAAAATCATTTTGACTCTCCATTTACTTGCCCATCCGCTTTCTCACAGACCATTGCCGCCGCGCGCATTACTGCCCGGGCTTTGTTCATTGTCTCTTTCCATTCCAATTCAGGAATCGAATCTGCAACCACGCCGGCGCCGGCCTGAACATGCAGCATGCCATCTTTGATTACCGCTGTGCGGATGGCAATGGCGGTATCCATATTGCCATTCCAGCCGATATAGCCAACCGCGCCGCCGTAAATATTGCGCTTGACCGGTTCGAGTTCATCGATAATTTCCATGGCGCGAATTTTTGGTGCGCCACTCAATGTGCCCGCGGGCAAGGTGGCTTTAAGGACTTCCAGGCTGCCCATACCATCGACTACCTGACCGGTCACATTGGAGGTGATATGCATAACATGGGAATAGCGTTCGACAACCATTTTTTCGGTGACTTCGACGCTGCCAGTTTTACTGATACGGCCAACATCGTTGCGCCCCAGATCGATCAACATTAAATGTTCGGCAATCTCTTTTGGATCGGCGAGCATTTCATCTTCCATCGCCTGATCTTCCTCTGCGGTTTCGCCGCGCTTGCGGGTGCCGGCGATCGGTCGCACGGTGACTTCGCCATCTTCGAGACGGGCCAACACTTCTGGAGACGAGCCGACAATATGAAAGTCGCCCATATCGAGAAAGTACATATAGGGCGATGGATTGAGTCTGCGCAGTGCGCGATAGAGATTTATCGGCGAGGCATCAAAGGGGGCCGAGAGTCGCTGCGACGGAACCACCTGCATAACATCACCGGCCATCACATAGTCTTTAATTTTATTGACGCTCTGTTTGAATTCCTGCTCACCAAAGCTGGAGACAAAGTCTTTTTCCGCGATTCCATCGCCGCTCAAATTCATTGGCGGCAATTCCGGGGTTGGCTGGGCCATTTGCTGTTCCAGCTCGTCGAGCCGGGCTTCGGCTTTCTGCAGTGACTCGGGATCTTTGGCGTCCACATGCACCACCAACATAATGGTTCCCGACAGATTATCGAAGACCGCCACTTCATCGGAGGCCATCAGCATTATATCCGGGGTGCCAAGCTTATCTTGCGGTGCGCTCTCGGCCAGACGGCGTTCGACAAAGCGCACGGTGTCATAACCAAAGTAACCGACTAGGCCGCCGGTAAAACGCGGCAGATCCGGAAGGTTGGGCATGCTAAATAGCTGGCGGAATTTTTCGACTTCACCCAGGGGGTCAGTAGTAGCGCGATTGACCATGGGTTTGCCGTCGCGAACAATTTCCAGTCGCGAGCCAAAAACCTTGAGCACGGTGGATGTCTGCAGACCAATCAGCGAGTAACGCCCCCACTTCTCTCCGCCCTGAACAGATTCGAACATATAGGAGTTGGGGCCCTGAGCAAGTTTTAGATAGACGCTCAATGGGGTTTCAAGATCGGCGAGGACTTCGCGAGTAACCGGGATACGGTTAAAGTCTTGGCGGGCTAAATCAGCAAATATTTCGGGGGTCATAATAGGTGTTCCTGGTTCTCTAACAGAGTGGTTTTGTTTTGGCGATCAAAGCGCCTCGTCTGGCACTAGATGCGCCAACGCCACTCGCGACAATCACTGTCAAACTGTTTGGAACTCAAGTATTTCACGACCCATCTCCAGTAGGGGATTCGCTATTGTAATCAATTGCGCAGATTCAACAAACTCTCTGGGCAAAAAGATTGGTAATTGTAATTTTAGGCCTGCGCAAGCTCAGCGCGCATTTTGCCGATCACCTCTGGGTAATCCGCGGCGCCAAAGATTGCCGATCCGGCAACAAAGGTATCTGCACCCGCGGCGGCAATCTCGCGGATATTTTGTACGGTAACACCGCCATCGATTTCGAGGCGAATATCATGGCCGCTGCTGTCGATCAGCTTTCTCGCTTCAGCCAGCTTGTCGAGCGTTGACGGAATAAACTTCTGGCCACCAAAGCCGGGGTTAACTGACATCAGCAATAACATATCCATTCGATCCATTACCCAGCGTACGGAGTCAAGACCAGTTGCCGGATTGAGTACCAATCCTGCCTTGCAGCCGAGATCACGAACCAGCTGCAGCGAGCGATCTACGTGATTAGAGGCTTCTGGGTGGAAGGTAATATAGGTTGCGCCGGCATCGGCAAACATACGGATAAGATCATCGACTGGCTGCACCATCAAATGAACATCAATAGGCGCGGTGACGCCATGATCACGCAGGGCTTTACAGACCATCGGACCAATAGTGAGATTCGGCACATAGTGATTATCCATCACATCAAAATGAACAACATCGGCTCCAGCTTCGAGCACCGCGTCGACCTCTTCTCCGAGACGGGCAAAATTGGCAGACAAAATGGATGGGGCAATCAAAAAATCAGTCATAAAACACCAGCGGTCAAGTAAGGCGTAACTATGCGCGACTTCGTTATTAGGTGCAAATAATTTGCCCTAAAATAGAGCGTTAAAAAGAGGCGTAAAAATAAACTGTAATGACCAATGCTCTATATCAAGAGTATTGATAACCTTTAAACTGATCCTTGAGATCCTTTTTGCTGGTTTTACCGGTTGCTGTATGGAGGATTCCAATGTCAAAAACACAGTATTGTTGTTACGGTTAGTCGAGAGGAAAAAATTATTACAGGAAGTGGCATTTTATTCTTTTGCTGATATCTCTCGCAGGTGATTTTCGATCTGCTGAAAATCCGGCAGCTGTAAAAGCTGCCCGTCACAGTCGATATTGAGACTGATGCAGGGGGCCAGCGCCATTTCATCCTGAGCCGCCAGAACAGAGTCTTCCTCGATTCTTAAGGTGTGGGGAAAGCCCCGAGAAATAATCGCGTAGT
Source organism: uncultured Pseudomonadales bacterium (assembly GCA_943788895.1). Lineage (GTDB taxonomy): Bacteria > Pseudomonadota > Gammaproteobacteria > Pseudomonadales > Porticoccaceae > HTCC2207. The sequence continues at coordinate 170,565 of CALSRZ010000005.1, forward strand.
AGCGCTGCTCATGTCCTTCGAGCAGACTGTTAAGCACCAGTATTCGCGTACTGCCGGCAAAATCTTTAGCCGCTTGATTGGCTTGCAGTGCAGCAAAGTCGATTAATGGGATATCCAGGTTGCGCCAATTAATCCAGCCAAACATCCACTGCGGTGACTGTTTATCCGCCGTCACGTCCTGATTGAGAATAATCTCTGCCACTGCAGACATGGGTATCAGGATATTGGCATTAGCGGAAGAACCTGTATTGACCGACAGGCAATCTATATTGGCCACTGGGCCCTGCTGATCAAGAAAAAATAAACTCATTGGCTGCACGCCTCCATTTGATTTACATCTTCACTTATTCTGTTGGCAAGCTGGTCTACACTGCCAATAAAGTCGGTTTCACAGCGCTGGATTACCGCCTCGGGCATGGCTGGCACTGTGCATTCCTGCGGATCCTGAACCCAGACCTGGCCGGCATACTCTTTAACTGCACAGCAACCCCTGGCGCCATCGTCGCCCATGCCAGTAAAAATAATTGCACCGCAGTCCTGACGGTAGAGTTGCGCCAGGCGATTGGCCAACTGGTCAATCGAGGGCGCGTAGTCGCCACGCCAGGATGAGGCAAAGCGCAGTATCCAACCCTCTCGGCTAACCCTTGTTTCAAATTGCGGTGAAATAACGGTCACTGTGCCGGGGCGAAAAAAATGTCCTGTGGATGGTTCGCGAGCTGGCCATCCGGTTTGGGTTTCAATCATCCTCAATACTGTCGCTATCTGCTGCCCGGGAATATGCTGTGCATAGACAAAAATCAGTTCACTGCTGACAGGCACGCTGGATAAAAATTGTCTCACGGCCTGCAGTCCACCTGTGGATGCGCCGAGCAGCCAGATCCTTTTTGCGTTTAGCGGCTGCATAGACTGAAATCAATTCTCTACGGTCAGCAGTTGATTGAGCGTTTCCAGCAACTGTTCTTCCTGATAGGGCTTGCCCATATACTGATCTACGCCTAGCTCCATCGCGCGCTGACGATGCTTATCACCGGTTCTCGAGGTGATCATCACAATAGGTATATGCTTTAAATCCTGACTGGCTCTAACCCTTGTAGCCACCTCAAAACCATCCATTCGCGGCATTTCAATATCCAATAACATCACTGCGGGTATTTCTTCCTGCATACTCTTTAAAGCTTCAATACCATCTTTCGCGGTCAGCACCCGGTATCCCTGACGACGCAATATACGGCTGGTTACCTTTCTTACCGTTACCGAGTCATCGACAACCAGTATGGATGGCGCGAGATCAATAGATGATATGGCCTGGATGGGTGACTTATCCGCCTGGCTTATACGCGGCACATCGGCAAAGGCAACCCTGGCCAATTCATTGAGATCAATAATCACCACCACCTGACCATCACTCAGAATCGTCGCTCCACCGAGCCCGGGAACCCCGGAGAACTGTGGGCCCAGAGTTTTCACAACAATTTCTTTGGTGCCGACAATTTCATCAACCTGAACCGCAAAGCGCCGGTTGTCGGAGTGGAATAAAACCAGTGCTGCATCTGCATTGAGATTATCCGAGCGCCGGCTGATCTCCGGATTGAGCAGCGTGCCCAGATAGCAGAGCTCATACTGACTGCCTGCATAGCTGATCACACCGCCACTCTGCATAGCCTCTTCAACAGCGCTCGAAGACATAAAATGTACGCCATCAATTGAGTTTAGCGACAGCGCATAGTGATCTCCGGTGACATTGATCATCAGCGCGCGGTTAACCGACAGGGTAAAGGGCAGGACAATAGTGAACTGGGTGCCGCGGCCGGCAGAGGTTTCAATATCTACGCTGCCGCCGCACTGACGAACTTCACTGTTGACCACATCCATGCCGACACCGCGACCGGATATCTGGCTGACAGCATCGGAGGTTGAGAATCCCGGATGAAAAATAAACTGGGCAATCTCATGTTCCGACAGCGCGGCATCTTCGCTGATCAGCTCTTTCTCAAGAGCTATTTGGCGGATACGCTCCACATCCAGACCGCGACCATCATCGGCGAGATGGATTACGATATCGCCACCCTGCCTATAGGTGGTTATAGCAATGCTGCCGGTTTCAGGTTTGCCGGCTTCTTTGCGCTGCTGCTCAGATTCAATACCGTGATCGACAGCGTTGCGAATCATATGCTCGAGGGGCGCAACCATGCGATCGAGAACGGATCTGTCCATTTCGCCGTGGATATTGTCCATGCGCAGCTCAACTTTTTTGCCCAGCTCAAGCCCGACCTGACGCACAATTCGGCGCAGACGGGGAACGATTCGCGCAAATGGCACCATGCGGGTTTTCATCAAGCCCTCTTGCAGATCGGTATTAATGCGCGACTGATGCAGCAGCAATGTTTCAGTGCCAATCAATCGTTCGTTAAGGGTCTCTTTAAGATCGTGCAAATCCGACGCGGACTCCATCAGCGAGCCGGTTAGCTGTTGCAGATGGGAGTAGCGATCCATTTCCAGCGGGTCAAAACTGTCGGCTTCTCCCGAGGCTTCAATTTGCTCGCGGCGGTAATCAATCTGCGCTTCGGTCTCTGTTCCCAGACGTCTTACCTGCTCTTGCAAGCGCACTACGGTGGCATCCATTTCATCGAGGAACTGATTAAACTCACTGACCTGCTCTTCGATTCGGCCGCGGAAAATTATATTTTCACCAGAGAGATTGACCAGGGTATCGAGAACTTCGGCACCGATTCGAACAACTTCCTTGATCTCTCCTTTCATCGAGAGTGATTGCGCTGACTCTTGAGGCTCTTGAGGAACGCTGGACTCTGCCTTTAACTTCAGCGGCGCTGGAGGCTGGATATCCTCAGAGACCGACTGTTGCTTCAACTTGATTTTCAAGCTCTTCCATCTTCTGACGAAGGTCTTTGATATCACCCCCGCGGGCGATTTGGCGAACAATATCGTAAGCACTTACTAGCCTCTCCTGCTCTGAGACTATTGCCTTAAAGAATTTTTTATTGTGCTTTTTGGTTTCATCAATCAGCGATTCAATTGCATGGGCTCGCTCGCCCAGAGAAATAAATCCAGCCATTCGCGCACCACCTTTTAAGGTGTGTAGATCGCGCTTTAGGCGGTCGGCAAGTTCCACTTGTGAGGGATTCGACTGCCAGGCCAGCACCGACTCTTCGATACTGCTAACTATATCGTCGGCCTCTTCGACAAAGACACTGACAATATCTGGGTCGAGATCTGCATCGATCAATGTTGCCGGTGGCTTCTCTGGCTCCTGCTCTTCTAATTTTTGGTCTGGCTGTTCTTTTTGTTCCTGTTCTAACCTCTCCTCCTCTACTCGCTCCTGCTCTAACCGCACCTGTTCTAATCGCTCGGCTTCCCGAGAAGCTTCGGCCAATTCCTGGTCTTTTCGAAGCTGTTCTTCCCTAAGCTTTTCTTCCTTAAGCTTTTCTTCCTTAAGCTGTTCCTCTCTAAGCTTCTCATCCTCAAGTTTTTCTGCCGCAGCACGATCGCGCTCAAGCTGCTCAAGATCGCGTTTTCCCTTTTCCGCCATCTGCTCGGCAAGCTGTTCTTTTAATACCCGTAATTCAGTTTCTTGCGCTTCTGGCAGCGCATTTAAATCCTGATCTGCGGCGAGCATATCGAACAGGTTTAGCAGCGTTTCATGATTGACCTGCAGAACCTCAATCTCCTGCCGGGAGGGTGCCTGACCTATGCCTTGCAGCAACTTATAGATCTCGGCCATTATTGCTGAGAGCTTTAGAATAGGCTTTATCTCGGCATCCTTTAACTTGCTTCCAATCTCATTTAGGTCACTGAGAAGCTCATGGTAAACAACCCGTGGCGGTGCGGTTTGCTGTTGCAGATGTGCATATAGCTGGGGGTAGTTTTGCAGTGACAGCAATCCCTCTGCCATCAGCTTTTTCACCGCAGAGAAATCCTTGCCACTGCCCTCAGCGTCACCACGATTCAACAGATGGCCAACGGCTTTGTCGCGCAGCTCTGCGAGACGCGCGCGGAACATTGGCAAGCCTTCCTGGGGAACGGCATCTCCGCCAGTCATGCTGGTCAATGTGCTGCGGAAGATAGCTGCGGCATCTTCGACAAGATGGACAATATCTTCATCGAGACAAATATGGTGATGGTGAAGCTCTTTTATAAACGCTTCCAGCGGGGCAACCAGCTTGCTGAGCTCGGAGAAATCAGCCATCTCCGCCGTGCCTTTCAAGGTGTGCAGCGCTCTCTGCAATGACAGCGGCGGCGCTTTATACAGCGGCGCCATACTGCGGGTTGCGGCGACAAAATCATCAATGGTTTTTAAATGCCCCTGGGCCTCATTGACAAAGATTTCTAGGAGTATCGTCTCATGCTCCTCTTCTTCGGATAGCGCTTCAACCTCTTCGGTCTCTGCCTCTTCGCTGGCCGGCTCTTTACTTGCCGACTCTGCGGTTTCCAATACTTCAGCGATCTCTTCCACAGCTTCGGGTTCGTCTTCCTCAACCTCCAGCTCTTCAATGACAACTGTAGGTGAGTCTATTTGCCCATCTTCTATTTCCTCAGGCTCGGGTTCAGAGGCTTCTACTTGTGAAGCTGTTTCTGATAATTCACTGCTCTCCGGCAATGACTCAAGGGCTTCACCTTTAGCCAGACGCTCTGCACTGGCTATTATTTCCTGACTGATTTCCGGGGTTGGTGTCGACAATTTTTCAGCAAAGGCTGCGACCAATACTGGCATGCGCTGAATGCTCTGCTCGGCCAAATCGACCATTGCGGTATTGCAATTGATTCGACCATCGAGAACGCGGTTTAGCATATCCTCAATTGCCCATGCCAATGCGCCAATATCCTCGGCACCGACCATTCGCCCGCTGCCTTTGAGGGTGTGAAAGGCGCGACGGATAACTGCGAGCTGATCTTTTGATTGCGGCTGGTCTCGCCATGCCGGCAACAGGGTATTTAAGCCTTCCAAAACCTCTTCGGCTTCTTCAATAAATATTTCAACAATCTCTTCATCAATCTCTGCATCAATGATTTCGCTACCACCACTAACCTCTGGTGCAGATTCTTGATGCTGCTCAGTGTCTATTGAAATCTCAGTTTTATCACTGTCCTGAATATCTTGCAGCTCGGCAAGCTCTTCGAGAATCTCTTCCGGCTCGACATAAAACTCTTTATCAATTTCTGTTTTCGGTTCAGCAGGCCGGCTTTCCAGCAGCGCGAGAATACTCTCTTCTGCTGCCGACAAAACATCGTCCTGCTGATTGGCTGTATCGCTATCAAATTGCTCGAGATAGTATTCAACAATGGTAATGGCATCGGCAAAGGTATCCAGCGCGTGCCACTCCACAGCGCGGCCCTGATTGATCAGAGCCTCTTGCACATACTTTAAACAACCGTCGATCACCGCCGCCGCTCGGGTAAGGCCAATAATATGCAGCGCGCCCTGCAGTTCCTGAAACATGGTCGGCACTTGCGACAGCAGCTGTAGATCCCACTGTGAATTTATAAACTCAACAACCGCTTCTTTTATGCGCTCAATTCCGGTTCGCGATTCGGCTAACAATGTCTGGGTTGCACTGTTGTATTCAAATTGGTTTTGCTGGCTATCCAGATCGACGCTGCCAGAAAACTTGTCCGGCCTCGCGGCCCAGGCATTTAAGGCCAACTCGACTTCAGTCAAGCTCTGCACTGTATTGATTACATCAGCATCGTTAATGCCGGAGCCATCCGCGGTAAAAATCTGGCGTAACTTTTGTTCTATTTTACTGATCGCATCACGCAATTTACCCTGACCTACAAGAGCCAGAGAATCCGCCATACTAAGCAGCACCGGCAGGCTTTCGCGGACATCGTCGGCGGAGAGACCGCCCTCCAGCGAGAAGCGCTCCAGTGCTGATCGCACATTTGCCAGCTCGCCCTGGATAGCGCTGACCAGTGAGCGAACTACCTGCGGATCGTACTGCGGCATCAGTCGCCCACCTTCGGGGTTTACTTCGCCTGAAGGAAAGGCTTCGGCAAGGCTGTAGTCGCTCCAAATCGCTTTCAGCTCTGCAGTATTAGCCTCAGTGGTCGTCAGGTAGTAGAGCAGGTTTTTCAACAGCCCCAGGTCTGGGTTACTGCTCTCGTTCGAGATAGCTTCTTTGGCCTGCATTTTCAGTTGGCTGTCGAGAGCACGAAAAAGTTTTTTCAGGGCGATACTAAAATTAATTTCACGGGATGAAACCAGGCCGAGAATTTGCTGCGCAATACGCCAAAGTTTTTCCCGCCAGCTGCCTTTTGATAATTCCTGCATTCGCTGCAAGACTTTTATCAGATTGGCACAATTTTTATTTTTTTCCTCACCTTTAATCAACTTGATTAGTGACAGCTGATAAACCTGGCGCAGTCGTTTTACCAGATCTGCAGTGGCGACTGGATTTGCACTGATTTCTGGCTGCGGCGTATTCTCAAAAGAGGTTAAATTCGGCGAAAATAAAACACCTTCAGAGACCAGTGCTCGTCCCTGCGCTGCGCGCAAATCATTGAGCAATATTATCAGTGCTTCTGGATGATCTTCTCTGCTGGAAAGTATTTGTCGCAGATAGATCGGCAACTTAATAATTGCCTGAACAAGAATTTCACAGGCTTCATTTGTATTGGAAATTTGCCTATCAAGAATTCCCTGGGTGAGCGCTTCCATCTCTTCGACCAGAAGAATGCAGCCTTCGCACTGAAGAATTTTAAAAGACCCAGTAATCTGGTGCAGATGCCCGAGACAAAAACGTATTTTTGTCTCGTCGCTATTATTTTGGGTAAAGGCTTCCAATTCATTGAAGGCCGATTGCAGACTGTTTTCAATTTCGCCAATAAGCCATTCAAGACCGGTAAAGGTTTTTACATTTTTTACCTGAAACTTTTCCCCATGAGCTCTATTTTCATGAGCTTTGTTTTCATGAACACTTTTATCCTGAACATTGCTCATCGAGCTTCTCCCTGTTCAACTGTCTTGTCCTTGATGTAGGCCTGAATATTGCGCTGGGTAACTCGGGTAAATCCGCTCGGTAGCCAGTTGCTCAACTCGCCCAATCCGAGCATAAGACAACCCTGATTATCCAAGTGATTACTCAGCTGGCCGATAATCTCGCGACGCTTCCAGCGACGAAAATAAACCAACATATTTTGACAGTAAATCAAATGCATTTTGCGTCTTACCAGCGGCGATCCATCAGTCAGTATATTGCTAGTTAAAAAACACACTCGGCGGCGTAAATCGGCTTTTACTCGCCACAGCCCGCTGCCAACCGGATCAAAATATGCACTGTTGATAGGCTTGTCGATTACCGCCATTTTACTTTCGCGGTAGATACCGCGACGCGCATGGAAAACTGCCTCGCGGCTTATATCTGTGCCAATAATTCCGTAGCGTGGCTCCTGGCCCTCGGCCTTCATCGCCTGTTCAACGGTGATCGCCAGCGAATAGGCCTCTTCACCAGTTGAGCATCCGAGGCTCCATATCCACAGCGGTTCACTAATGGACTTCTCTCTGACTGCATCCCTGACCCAGGTCTTTACATAATCCATCGAAGGCTGGTGGCGAAAGAAACTGGTTTCTTTAACCAGCAGACTATCGATAAGATCGCTCCATTCCTGCGCGCCTTTGGCTATGTCCAGAGCATCGTTCATATACTGATCAATATCTTGGGAATCCAGCTCTTTTATTCTGCGTTCGAGCAGCAGCGCTAACGCCCTTTCACGATCCGGCGTAATTTGCACACCGGTGCGCTCTTCGATAGTCGCTTTCCAGACATCGAAGTAACCGAAATCGCTATTCTGGCTGATTGCGTTCTCCATACTGTTAGCCACGGCTAAATCCTGTGTCCGTCGATTAGCTAGCTGCGTTTTTCGTCGTCACCCTCGGTCAGCATGGCTTCTATTTCTGCCTCAAACTCTTCGAGGTTTTCGTGCTCTTCGCCCTCGTCTACTTCTCGATCTTCATCAAGCTCTTCGTGAAGTGTTTGCTCGGATTCGGTGCTGGCTGGTGACACAAAACCGAGATCGAGCATCTCGGCTCTATCCTGATCAAACGCTTCATCGCTGCTGTCGGTTTCTTCAACTTCTTCAATGTTATCTTCCGGGACTTCTGCTACAGCAAATAAATCACCCAGAGATCCATCGTCCAATTCGTCCAGCCCAAGCGGCTCGTCGCTTTCGATAATTTCATCTTCGTCGGCATCTTTGCCGGGCAGAATAAAGCCACTGACCGAGTCTTTCATTTCAACGGCCATGCCAGCCAATTCGCCAATTGAGTTGGCTGTGTCATTGGTTCCAGAAAGCGTTTGCGAGGTAATTTCCTGAATAACATTCATCGTGTTGGAAATATGTGCAGAGGTGGTGGCCTGGTGTTTTGCCGCTTCGGAAATATCCTGAATCAACTCTGCCAGATTGGTGGATACAGTTTCAATTTCTTCCAGTGCCGTACCTGCACTGTTGGCGAGTTCAGCACCTTTAACAACTTCGGCGGTTGTCTGCTCCATCGAACTAACCGCTTCGTGAGTATCGGTTTGAATGGTTTTTACCAGTCCGGCAATCTGCTTGGTCGCTGTCGCCGAGCGCTCCGCAAGTCGCTGAACCTCATCCGCTACAACCGCAAAACCGCGACCGGCTTCACCGGCCATGGCCGCCTGAATTGCCGCGTTGAGTGCGAGAATATTTGTCTGGTCGGCAATCTCATTAATTAACGAAACTATATCGCCGATTTCCTGGGAGCTTTCACCGAGGCGTTTAATTCGCTTTGCTGTATCCTGAATCTGCTCGCGAATCGTGTCCATGCCATCGATGGTATTGCGCACCAGTAATGCACCATTTTTTGCAATGGATACCGAGCGCTCTGCTACCGCTGCCGACTCGGCAGAGTTTGATGATACCTGGTCGATGGTAATGGCCATTTCATTGATCGCTGCCGATGCTCCAGCAATTTCCTGAGCCTGGTGCTCGGCACTCTCTGCCAACTGCAGCGATGTCGCCCGCGTCGCATCCGCAGAGCCGGTTACCTTGGCCGATGAGCTGGCGACGTTTTCTACCAGGCTTCTCAGCTCGGCAATTGCAAAGTTGATCGAGTCGGCAATGGTTCCAGTAAAGTCTTCTGTCACCGTTGCCTCGACGGTTAAATCACCATCTGCCAGATCAGAAATATCGTCGAGCAGACGCAGTATTGCCTGCTGGTTTTTATCTTTGATCTGCTCGGATTCAAGTAGGTTGCGCCTTGTGGTTCTGAAGTTAATAAATCCCAACATAACCAATGCGGCAAAGAATCCAGCTACGGCCATCAGGGTTGTGAAGTCATTAAAAATTCGTTTTCCGGAGGTATTTAAGTCGACTACTGTGTTATCCAGAGTATCAAATTTGGTCAGCAGCGCTGGCACATCGCCAAGCAGTGATGCGGCTGAACTGCGCGCGACAGAAAGATCATCTGCGGATTCGTAAATACGGTCAATATCATTGGCAACCACATCAAAAGATTCCTGAATTTGATCGATACTGGCGATCGCCTCTTTATCGGTAACCTTGGTAATACCAAGAATAAAGTTGCCATTTTTCATCGAATCCAATGTGTCGCGAAATACATTGGAATCACTTTTAAACTGATCGGCAGCCACATTGGCATCGCCGCTGCCAGAGATCATCTTGTCAATATTTCGACCGATTCGCTCAACAAGCCACAGCTGTTCCTGGGCAATTGCGATCTGTCCGGCGGGTGCCGACTGGGTAATCAGTACATCGACCACCTGACCGGAGTTATCCTGCACCTGAGGTAATTTTGCATTGAGCTCTCGGGCAACTCTCGAGACAAACAAGACCGTTTCACGGTTATCTCCCAGCAGCTGCAATTTGTCACTTACCGCGTCCCAGCTATCTGCCACGGACTGAACCTGTGGGCGGGAAATTTCGCCCTGATCGTAGAGGCGTTTTTGTAGCCGTCTCCAGGCTTGTGTCATCTGGTTATTGAGGTTGCTGAGGGCATCGAAAGCATCTTCATTGGCGGCACCGGCGTCTTCCGCCAGCTGGGTAATTCGCAGTGCGTTGACCCGCAAATTTGCAATACTTTGAATATTGCTCTGGTCGTTTTTAACCTGACTGCTAACCTCTATGGCGCTGTAGGTGCCGACCAGTATGCAGGCAATGCCCAAGATAATTATTAGGCTGCGGAACGGCGATCCTTTCCCAGTATTTTCTTTCATATAATCCTCCAGATTGATTCTGTATTACTCTATTAATAGAGCGTTACGGCGCTAAACCCCTCTACACCGAAACACTCAAAAACTGACCGTCCTCAATCAGTTTTTGGGCGCAAAAAAGTGGGTAGTCTCTATTTTCTTCGCTAAAACTACCGTCGATAAAATGAACTAGGGGCCCGTTATTGCGGGCCTCTTTGTAGCGATCTACTGCCAGTGATTTAATCCCCTGAACCGCATCGACAATCAGACCTATATAGATGCCATCCATGTCCAGTACCAGAACTCGCCTGTCCCTGACCGAGCCTGCCAGTGAGCCACCGAGGAAATCGGCGAGGTCGATAATCGGCAGCAGCCGTCCGCGCACGTTGGCCAGTCCGCGAACCCAAGATTTAACTCTCGGCAACTTGGTACATTCGGGTACGTCCAGCACTTCGCTAAGCTCATTGAGCGGCATCACATAGTCGTCGCCGAGTACAGAAAAGCTGACCAGCTTACGGGTCTCGACAATCTCCTTCTGTGCCGGCAGGCCGTAGCTGGACTGCCCAAAACGGCTGACAACGCTACTGATTACTGAAAATATATCCTTGGCCACAGGCTGTTCCCTAGTTGAGTACAGCGCTGATGGCTGAAACCAATTGCTTCTCGTCAATCGGCTTTACCAGATAGGCTTTGGCGCCCTGACGTTCGCCCCAGACCTGATCCGCCTGTTGGTTTTTCGCGGTGACAATTATCACTGGGATATGTTTAGTCTCTTTACTGCGACTCAGTTGGCGGGTGGCCTGAAACCCGTTCAAGCCCGGCATAACTATATCCATCAACACCACATCCGGTTGCTCATCTTTTGCCAGATGCACGCCCTGCTCACCAGAGTCGGCAGAGAGAACAGAAAATCCATTGCGCTCAAGAATATTTGTCAATTTATATGTTTCTGTGGGGGAGTCATCCACAATCAATATTTTTGCCATGATCCAACCTCTAAGTCCTTTTTAGTTTTGAATATATTTGTCCAACACATCGAGTAGCTCGGTGCGACCAAATGGTTTTGTCAGATAGTCGTCCGCGCCAACAATGCGACCCTTGGCCTTGTCGAAAAGACCATCTTTGCTTGAGAGCATAATGACTGGTGTGGATTTAAAATCGGGATTGTTTTTGATCAGTGCGCAGGTCTGGTAGCCGTCGAGTCGAGGCATCATAATGTCGACGAAAATTATGTCGGGATTGATATCGACGATTTTGGCAAGCGAGTCAAAACCGTCTGACGCGGTAGAAACGGCACAGCCCGCTTTAGCAAGCAGGGTTTCTGCCGTACGTCTAATTGTATTACTGTCGTCTATGACGAGCACTTTAAGGCCCTGAACATCCATTTTATCACCACTGTAAAACCACTTAACGCCTCAAGTACTGTCAATGTCACTCAAGATGTGGAATTTTAAACACACTTGTAATATATAATCCACAAGCCTCTAAATTTATTAATAAAATTGATTTATAGGTCACAGAATTTTCTGTGGCATCTGCATTGCTGTTGCCACACTTAGTTATAGCGCAAAAACTCAGCACAAGGTCGTCATTTTATGGGCACTACTCTTGGGGTCGTTATGGACCCGATTCAACTGATCTCTTTTAAAAAGGATTCCACTCTGGCGATCTTGCTCGCCGCCCAGCGACAGGGCTTTGAGCTGTTTTACATGCAGCAGCAGGATCTGTTTTTAGAAAATGGTGAACCCAGAGCCAGTATTACGCCACTCCGCGTCTTCGAAGACCCTGACAAGTGGTTTGAGCTGGGCGAAAGTCGCGTTGCCGCGCTGGAAGAGATGGATGTTTTGCTGATGCGCAAAGATCCGCCCTTTGACAGTGAATTTATCTACTCCACCTATATTCTCGAAGCAGCTGAACAGCGCGGTTCGCTGGTGGTCAACAAGCCGCAGAGTTTGCGCGACTGCAATGAGAAGGTATTTGCTACCCAGTTCCCCCAGTGCACACCCCCCCTTCTAGTCAGTCGCGACCAGTCGCGCCTGAAACTGTTTCTGGAGGAGCATAAAGATGTGGTTTATAAACCACTGGACGGCATGGGCGGCACATCTATTTTTCGGGTTAGCGAGGGAGATCAAAATCTCAATGTGATTCTCGAGACGCTGACCAACTATGGCCAACAGACTATTATGGCGCAGAAGTATCTGCCGGAAATTACTCAGGGTGATAAACGCATTCTGGTTGTCGACGGCGAAGTGATTCCCTTTGGTCTGGCGCGGATACCAACCGGCAGCGACTTTAGAGGCAATCTTGCCGCTGGCGGTCGCGGCGTTGTTCAACCGCTTAGTGAACGGGACCAGTGGATCGCCCAACAGGTTGCGCCGACATTAAAAGAGCGCGGGTTAATCTTTGTCGGCCTGGATGTTATCGGCGACTATCTAACCGAGATTAATGTCACCAGCCCAACCTGTATTCGTGAGATTGATAATGCCGAAGATACCCAGATTGGCGATCGTCTGATTGCCGCTATTCAGGCCAGACTGGAACAGATATAAGGCGCAATAAAGCCGCGCAGATAAACAGGGACCGCAGTGGAAAATTTAATTGAGAGCAGCTGGAACACTACCGATGAACGTCTGCGCAAGACGTTTTCGGCGGCGCTTATCTTTCATTTAATTATGCTGATTGGTGTCAGCTTTACCCTGCCCTCCGGTTCCTCACCGAGCGTCTCCATGGAAGTCACGCTGGCCCATTACAAAAGCGACGAAGCACCGGACAGTGCGGATTTTTTAGCCCAGGCTAATCAGCTCGGCAGCGGCGATCAGTCCGAGGCCAGTCAGCCGACAACTGATCAGCTATCGCCCTTTGAAGGCCGCGATCAGGGTCAAATGCCCCAGCTTCAGCAAGAGCGTGACGAACCTCAGACTCAAACTCTATTAGCCAGCGCCGGCGACACTAGTAATTCCCGGACTAACGATAAGCAGGCCGAAGATTTAACGACTCAACCCGCGCAGATCGCTGACCGGGATATTGGTGCTATTCGCGCTGAGCTCGATCGCTTGCAGCGCGCTTACAGTAAATTACCTCGGGTGCTGCGTATGACGTCGGCATCGGCGAAATCTGCGGATGAAGCCGCTTATATGCATTATTTTGAACAACGTGTAGAGCAGGTCGGCAATGTTAACTATCCTCAGGAGGCGCGCACGCAACGTATTTACGGCCATGTGCAGTTGGTAGTGGCGCTGCTTGCCAATGGCAGTATCAAGCGTATCGAAGTCTCCAAAACCTCTGGTTCTCGGTTGCTCGATCAGGCCGCCGTTCGCTCTGTGCAACTGGCATCTCCCTATAAGCCCTTCCCGTTAGAACTTCGCAACAGCGACGAAATTCATATTATTCGCACCTGGCAATATCAATCCAATAATGTGCTAACCACAAACTAATCCCATTCACAGCTTGAGTTTGTCTCGTTAAAACCCCATATTAATAACTATGGAAACAACTAAACCAAAAAAGATAAGCAGCCTTAAAAATCACTTCCTGGTGGCGATGCCCGGTCTTACTGACCCTAACTTTGCCGACTCGGTGATCTATATCTGCGAGCACAATGCCGATGGCGCTATGGGCCTGATTATCAATCATCAGCTGGATGTGCCGGTCAAAGCTATCTTCGACCAGCTGGACGTCGAGTATCAGGATGAATTTGCCCGATCCCTGCTATTTGATGGCGGTCCGGTTCAACGCGACCGCGGGTTTATTCTTCATCCCAGCTGCGAGCGTCAGTGGGAGTCAACCATGGCTATTTCTGATGAGGTGAGTCTGACCGCATCGAAAGATATCCTCTCTGATATTGCTCTGGGCACAGGCCCAAAAGATTCACTGATCACTCTTGGCTACACTGGCTGGGATACAGGGCAGCTCGAAGAGGAGCTCAGTGAAAACAGCTGGCTGACCATTCCGGCAGAGGCCGATATTATCTTTAACACCAACTGTGCCGAGCGCGCCTCGGCGGCAGCCCTGTGTATTGGACTGGATTTGCGTATGCTCTCCCACGAGGCCGGACATGCCTGATGCGAGTAAGCCAAAGAGTTTGCTGGGTTTTGACTACGGCTTAAAGCAGATCGGTGTTGCCAATGGCCAAACCCTAACCTGTTCCGCCAGTGGCTTAACCATTCTCAAAGCGTTGGATGGTATTCCCGACTGGGCTGAAGTGGAAAAACTATTAAATGAATGGAAGCCCGATTTGGTGGTGGTTGGACTGCCGCTAAATATGGACGACAGTGAAAGTGAACTCTCTACCCGGGCGCGCAAATTTGCGCGCCGCTTGCAGGGGCGCTTTGCTGTTGAAGTGGAGATGGTTGACGAGCGCCTGACCAGCCGTGAGGCAAAAATGCTCGGTCGCGAGCAGGGGACTCAGGATCTGACAAAAATTGATCATATTGCCGCTTCACTGATTTTACAGAGCTGGCTGAACTCCCCGGAAATCGGGACCCTTCCTTAAAAGCTGCGCCCTAAAAAAAGCGCCGGCCTACCAACGCAATTTATCCGACTGATCCTCCTCAATCGTCAGATCATCTGCCGCGGCATCAAGCTCATTAACATGAGTATCTGACTGCATCTTAATCATTAATCGCAAATCGTTTTTCGAGTCGGCATGGGCGATCGCATTTTCATAGCTGATCTGATCTTCGATATAGAGCTGATAGAGCGCCTGGTCAAAAGTCTGCATGCCGTGCTCAGTGGAGTTGGTCATAATTTCCTTGAGCTTGTGTACCTCACCTTTGCGAATGGTATCGGCCACCAGTGGCGTATTGAGCATAATCTCAATCGCCGCGCGGCGACCCTTGCCATCTTTGGTCGGCACTAGTTGCTGGGCAACAATGCCACGCAAGTTGAGCGACAGATCCATCCATAACTGATCGTGACGGTCTGCCGGAAAAAAGTGGGCAATGCGATCCAGCGCCTGGTTGGCATTGTTGGCATGCAGGGTGGCCAACACCAGATGGCCGGTCTCGGCAAAGGTAATCGCATGCTGCATGGTTTCCGGGGTGCGGATCTCTCCGATCAAAATAACATCCGGCGCCTGACGCAGAGTATTCTTTAGCGCCACATCAAAAGACTCTGTATCCACGCCCACTTCGCGCTGGGTAATAATGCATCCGAGATGTTCGTGAACAAATTCAATGGGATCTTCGATCGAGACTATATGGCCTCGGCTGTTTTTATTGCGGTGGCCAATCAATGCCGCAAGGGATGTCGACTTACCGGTGCCGGTGGCGCCAACAAAAATAACAATGCCGCGCTTGTTCATCACCAGCTCTTTAAGGATTGGCGGCAACAGTAGGGATTCCGGTGTTGGAATTACCGTTTCAATGCGCCGCAGCACCATGCCAATTTCACCGCGCTGATAAAAAGCACTGGCGCGAAAACGTCCGCTGGTTTCACTGACAAGGGCATAGTTAAGTTCTTTGTGCTGTTTAAAATCGCGCTGCTGATCTTCATCCATGGTACTCAGCACCAACGCTTCGCACTCAGACTGGGAGAGTTTGTTTTTGGTAATCGGCATCACTGCCCCATTAACCTTTAAACAGGGTGGCAGACCCACAGTGATAAAAAGGTCGGATGCCTTTTTCTCAGCCATATACCTGACCAGCTTTTCGAGGGTCTGCTCCAACATCGCTTTTCTCCTTAAAAACAATTATTGCTTTAAAATTTGCGCTTAAAGTTTGTCGATTAGTTTTATGAAAAACTCTCGGGCATTTTGGCCTTTTCGCGAGCTACATCTGGGCTGATTAAACGCTTATCCACCAGATTCAATAAACACTGATCCAGTGTCTGCATTCCCATCGCACCACCAGTCTGAATCGCCGAGTACATCTGTGCGACTTTATCCTCGCGAATCAAATTTCGAATCGCCGGTGTACCAATCATAATTTCATGGGCAGCAACCCGCCCGCCACCAATTTTCTTAAGTAGGGTCTGGGAGATAACCGCCTGAAGTGACTCCGACAACATTGAGCGAATCATCGGCTTCTCGCCGCCGGGAAAAACATCCACGACCCGATCAATGGTCTTGGCCGCCGAGGTAGTGTGCAATGTGCCAAAAACCAGGTGGCCGGTTTCCGCGGCGGTCAGCGCCAGACGAATGGTTTCGAGATCACGCAATTCACCGACCAGAACGACATCCGGATCTTCACGCAGTGCCGAGCGCAACGCCTCACTAAAGCCATGGGTATCGCGATGCACTTCACGCTGGTTAATCAGGCACTTCTTACTCTGGTGAACAAATTCAATAGGATCTTCGATGGTCAGGATATGGTCGTAGCGATTCTCATTAACGTAGTCGACCATCGCCGCGAGGGTTGTCGATTTACCGGAACCGGTCGGCCCGGTTACCAGCACCAGACCACGGGGCATCAGCGAGAGCTTTTTGAAAATATCACCCATGCCCAACTGTTCAAGGGTTAGCACCTGAGAGGGAATGGTACGAAATACTGCCGCTGCGCCACGGTTTTGATTGAATACATTGACTCGAAAGCGCGCGATCCCCGGAACATCAAATGAAAAGTCGGTTTCCAGAAACTCCTCAAAGTCCCTTCTCTGCTTGTCATTCATTATTTCGTAGATCAAACTGTGAACCTGACGATGCTCCATGGGCGGCAGGTTTATTCGCCGCACATCACCATCAATTCTAATAATAGGGGGAAGACCCGCGGAAATGTGTAAATCTGAAGCGCCCTCTTTGGCACTGAAAGCCAATAATTCCGTTATATCCATGCTATATCTCGCTTATTCCTTTTCGGCGTGTGAAGCTGCGTAAAACTCCTAAAGACCTGATAAGTATATGCCAAAGATTGAAAATAACATCCGCCAGGTTACTCAGCGTGTAGAACAGTCGGCACGGGATGCCGGCCGCGACCCCGCCGATGTTCTTCTGCTGGCAGTCAGCAAGACTCGCAGTGCAGAGGATATCCGCTGTGCAGTTGATGCCGGGCTGACAAATTTTGGTGAAAACTATGTTCAGGAGGCGGTGGAAAAAATCGCCCTTTTGAATAAAAATTTGGGTGAAGAGCTGAATAAAGAGCCATTGCAATGGCATTTTATTGGCCCTCTGCAATCGAATAAAACCCGCGTTGTCGCGGAAAGTTTTAACTGGGTGCACAGTGTCGATCGATTAAAGATCGCCCAACGTCTCAGCGAGCAGCGCCCCGCAGAACTGGGCCCACTGAATATCTGCCTACAGGTGAATATAGACAATGAAGCCAGCAAGTCCGGCTTTAGCCCTAACGAAACACTGCCCGCCGCACTGGCGATTATCAAACTACCCAATCTTTGTCTGCGCGGCTTGATGGCAATTCCCCAGTCGCAGCAGACCCTGGAAAAACAGAAGATCGCCTTTTATGCCCTGCATAATTTACGCGATCAAATCAATCAGACTCTGGACAATTCAGAAAAACTGGATACCCTCTCCATGGGCATGTCCAACGATCTGGAAGCCGCAATTTCACAGGGCTCAACCATGGTTAGGGTTGGCACTGATATATTTGGCAAAAGAGACCCGCAGAATTCTCTAAAGGAGAGCAACAGGAATGACTAATATCGCATTTATCGGCGGCGGCAATATGGCCTCCTGCATTATCGGCGGCATGCTGGCCAACGGATTTTCCGCGCAGCAGATTCGCGTTAGCGACCCCGGAGAGCAGGCACGCGCCAATATTCAAGAGACCTATGGCATTGCCGCCACCAGCGACAACCACGTCGCCGTGGCTGGTGCAGATATTGTTATCCTCGCGGTTAAGCCTCAAGTGATGGGCCCGGTGGTCTCAGATCTCGCGCCATCTTTGAGCGCAACCAGCGCAGTGGTCTCGATTGCCGCCGGCATTCAGATTGGCGATTTGCAGAGCTGGCTCGGCGACAGCCAGGCTATAGTTCGCGCCATGCCCAACACCCCTGCGATGGTTCGCACCGGGGCCACGGGTTTATTTGCCAACCCACAGATTAACAGCCAGCAGAAAGAATCTATTCAGGCCATCTTTAACGCTGTGGGTATTGCCTGCTGGGTCGATAGCGAAGCGCAGATAGATGCGGTAACCGCCGTTTCCGGCAGCGGCCCCGCCTATTACTTTTTGGTGATGGAAGTGATGCAGAAAGTCGGTGTAGAGCTCGGCCTCTCTGAACAGACCGCCAGAGAACTGACTATTCAAACCGCTCTGGGCGCGGCACAGATGGCTAGCACTGGCAGCCTCGATACCACGCAGTTGCGCCAGCAGGTAACATCACCAGGCGGTACAACCCACGCGGCGATTGAAACCTTTAAGGCCGGTGGCATCGAAGAGAGCTTTCGTCAGGCTATGCAGGCGGCGCTGAGCCGCGCTGAAGAAATGTCCAAAGAGTTTTCCAGCTAAGCTGAAAAAAATAACCACAGAATTTGATTTATAAAATTAGCAATCCAAGGAATTACCATGAGCGCACTAGCCAACATCCTTAATCTGGCAGTACAGATTTTCAGCTTTTTATTGCTGATTCGCCTGCTGTTGCAACTGGTACAGGCTGATTTCTACAATCCGATTTCCCAGACGATCTTCAAGATTTGCGCACCGGTGGTTGAGCCCCTCGGCAAACTGTTTCCGACACTGGGCTCGCTTAATAGCGCCGCGCTGGTCGCGGCAATTATCGTCCAGTGGTCATTCTATTTAATCTTTGGGCTGATCAAGGGCGTGCCTCTGCTGGGCATACTCGCCTATCTTCCTCTGGCGGCCTACAACCTGCTATTTATCTTGATAGAAATCTATTTCTGGGGGATTTTTATTATTGCCATCTCCAGCTGGATTGGCACTACAGGCCACCCCTCTGTACGCCTGATTTCACAACTTGTCGAACCCTACCTGCGACCCTTCCGCAAGTTTATCCCGCCTATGGGCATGATGGATTTCTCACCCATGGTGGCAATTATCAGCCTGATCATCATTCGCAATTCGGTGTTGCCAGTGATCGGTGGGTTTATTAAATCCCTGCTCGGCTAACGGTTGCTAGCGGGGTAAAAACTTTTTCATCCAATTGCATTAAACCATCCAGCCTCTTAGACTCAACGACTGGATTCAGGATTGCATATACATGTCATTAGATAGCCAAGGAAATTCTGTCGGTACGATTTCGGCAGAAAAAATTCTTATTGATAAGCCGCTTACTCTGGCCTGCGGCGCAGTGCTGCCCAGCCATGAATTGATGGTTGAGGCCTATGGCACCCTGAATGCCGACAAGAGCAATGCTATTTTGATCTGCCATGCCCTGAGCGGCAGTCATCACGCCGCGGGCTACCATAAAGATGACGACAAGCCCGGCTGGTGGGATAACTATATTGGCCCCGGTAAACCCATGGATACCGAGCGTTTCTTTATTGTCTCGCTAAATAATATCGGCAGCTGTTTTGGCAGCACCGGGCCTACATCAATTAACCCCGAGACCGGTAAAGTCTGGGGTGCCGACTTTCCCGCCCTGCGCGCCAGAGACTGGGTTGAGTCCCAGAAACTGTTAATGGAACATCTGGACATAGACTGCTGGGCGGCGGTTATTGGCGGCAGCCTCGGTGGTATGCAGGCGATGCGCTGGGCGCTGGAATATCCAGACAAGCTGGCCAACAGTATTGTAATCGCCTCATCAATGAAGCTCTCGGCGCAGAATATCGCCTTTAATGAGATAGCCCGACGGGCGATTAAATCCGATCCGGATTTTCATGAAGGCCACTATCTGCAGAACAATACCCTGCCCAAACATGGTCTGGCACTGGCGCGGATGATCGGCCATGTCACCTATCTGTCTGATGAACTGATGGGCCAGAAATTTGGCCGCGAACTGCGCTCTGGGACTTTCTCTCAGGGTGAGGCCGCGCCTATTGAATTCCAGATTGAGAGCTACCTGAACTATCAGGGCGACAAGTTCTCCAGCGACTTTGATGCCAACTCCTATATTTTGATTACCAAGATGCTCGACTACTTTGATCTCTCCCGGGAGTATCAAAACAATCCAGTTGATGCCTTTAAAAATGCAACATGTAATTTTCTGGTGGTTTCTTTTAGTAGCGACTGGCGCTTTTCACCCCAGCGCTCGCGTGAGATTACCGATGCCTTAATTGGTGCCGGCAAAAATGTCTCCTACGCTGAAATTGAATCCGATCTCGGCCACGATGCCTTTCTGCTGCCCAATGCGCGTTACGAAAAAGCGCTGGGCAACTATCTGAGCGGAATTGCCGACCAGTTGGAGGGCAACTGCCCATGAGCCAAAATATCAGTTTTATAAGTAGCTGGATAAAAACCAATTCGCGGGTTCTCGATCTTGGCTGCGGTGATGGCAGCCTGCTGGCCGATCTAACAAAACAGCGCAATATCAGTGGCTATGGTTTGGAGATAGACCCGGACTCAATCAACCAATGTATCGCCAAAGGAGTCAATGTTATTGAGCAGGATCTCAATAACAGTCTGGAGAATTTCCCCGACAACAGCTTTGATACAGTGATTATGACCCAGGCACTGCAAGCTATGCGCTACCCGCATCTGGTGCTTGACGAGATGCTGCGGATTGGCAGCCAGTGTGTAATTACATTCCCCAACTTTGGCCACTGGCGGGCCCGTGCCTACCTGACCCTACGCGGTCGTATGCCAGTGACCAAGCAGCTCGCCTACCAGTGGTATGACACCCCCAATATTCACTTCTTCACCTACAGTGATTTTGAAGCACTCTGTCGTGAGCGAAATATCAGTATTTTGCGTAAAAAGTTTATCGGTGAACATTTCCCCGATCGACAGCTCAAAAACCTATGGCCCAACTTATTTGCTGAAACTGCGGTTTATCATCTCAGCAAATAAATGCCCGCGGCTGCCTGTGCAGCATATAGAGTAAAGTGCCGCTAAACTTAATAAGGCTCACCCAACTAAGAGCCTTACCATAGAGGAACAAACCAATGAAATATTTAATTATTCTCTGCTCACTTGTTCTTAGCCTGAATGCTCAGGCTGACCAGCACAATTACAAAAACCATGGCGACCACAAGATTTTCTTCAGCGCCTTTAACAGCACATTTATCGATCCGGATATTGCTGTCGCCAACCAAATTATTCGCGGCAAAGACAAAGGGCTAGTCAATATCGCCGTGGTAAAAAAAGCTGGCAGCGGTCAGCCGGCGCTTATCACCGGAAATGTCTACAATATTTTTCAGATGAGCCAGAAGCTAGAGTTTTTTGAAGTTCGCGAACAGGATACCGTCTATTATCTGGCGCCCTTTGAATTTGAAAACGAAGACTTTTTAACCTTTAAAATTTCAGTGCAAAGCAATTCGGGCGAGCCCGCCTATCAACTGAAATTCCAGAAAAAAATGTATCACGACTAACCGACTTTTATAAAAAGCTAAGGATTGTACTTTGGACGTTGTATTAGCCAGCAGCAATGCCGGAAAGATAAAAGAACTTCAGGATATGCTGGCAGATCTGGGGGTGGTAATTGTCCCCCAGCAAACATTGTCGATTCCCGATATCGAAGAGACCGGCCTGTGCTTTGTGGAAAACGCCATACTCAAAGCCAGAAACGCCGCACTGCTCTCCGGAAAACCGGCCATCGCCGATGATTCCGGTCTTGAAGTCGATCTGCTCGATGGCCGCCCAGGAATTTACTCGGCGCGCTATGGCGGCGAAGACGCCACTGACAGCAGCAACAATCAAAAACTTCTCGACGAACTCGGCGACAGCCCGCTGGAAAAACGCAGCGCCCGCTACCAGTGCATTATTGTCTATATGCGCCATGCCAATGACCCAACCCCGATAATCTGTCAGGGCAGCTGGGAGGGACATATTGCCCTCGAGCCTCGCGGTGATGGCGGCTTCGGTTACGACCCACTGTTTTATCTGCAGGAGCTCGACTGCCACGCCGCCGAGATGGACAAGACCCACAAGAACCGCATCAGTCACCGCGGCAAAGCCACAGCGCAGTTGCTCGAACAGCTTCGCCAGCGTATCTAGCCCGTCAATGACCAACAGTCCTCTGCAACTGGATGCCTCGCTGCCACCCCTGTCACTCTATGTGCATATCCCCTGGTGCGTGCGCAAATGCCCCTACTGTGATTTTAACTCCCATGCCGCAGGGCCGGAGATTCCCGAACAGGCCTATATTCAGCGACTGATTGCCGATTTACAGCAGGATCAACCCTGGGCTCAGGGTCGCAAATTGACTTCAATCTTTTTTGGTGGCGGCACGCCGAGTCTTTTTTCCGCCGCCGGTATAGGTCAGATTGTCTCCGCTGCGGAGAAAATTATCGGCTTTGAGGAGGATATTGAAATTACTCTTGAAGCCAACCCCGGCACCTTTGAGCAGGAAAAGTTTTCCGGCTTTCACAGCGCCGGAATCAATCGACTGTCTATCGGCATTCAGAGCTTTAACGATGCGCATCTGGCAAAACTTGGCCGCATTCACAGCGGCAATCAGGCGCTGTCCGCTATAGACACCGCCCGAACAGCAGGCTTTGAAAACTTTAATCTCGACTTAATGCACGGCCTCTCCGGCCAGAGCCTCGCCGAGGCAAGCGCCGATATCCAGCAGGCTATAGATCTGGGTGCCAAGCATATCTCCTGGTACCAGCTAACCATCGAACCCAATACAGAATTTTATTCGCGCCCGCCGCAGCTTCCGGAAGATGACATCCTTGCCGATATCCAGCAGATGGGTATGACCCTGCTCGACGAGCATGGCTTTGGCCAATATGAAGTCTCAGCCTTTGCCCAGCCCGGTCAGCGCTCTCAGCACAATATTAATTACTGGCAGTTTGGTGACTACTTGGGCATTGGTGCTGGTGCTCATGGCAAGATCACCCTGCCCCATCAGCAGCAAATTATTCGCAGCAATAAAACCCGCCAGCCAGACAATTATTTATCGCGAGAGTTGGCAACTCTGGCCCAGATAAAACCGATTCCCAGCGAAGAGCTGGCAATGGAATTTATGATGAATGGTCTGCGTCTGCGCGAGGGTCTGCCAGCCAGCTATTTTTCAGAGAGAACCGGACTGTCAGTTTCAACTATTGAACAGCAGGTGAAAAAACTCCAATCACAGGGACTGCTGGAAGTTGATAACCAACAATTCCGCGCCACGCCCCTCGGCTACCAATTTCTAAACAGCCTGTTACAGGGCTTTTCCTAAGCTGACTCTGCGGCGATTATTTTGTTAGAATTCCCGCACTCTAATCAACACGAACAAAACTATGTCTGACGCAATTGAAAGCACCGGCCCTCTCAGCCAACAGGAGACCGCAAGACTATTGCGCCTGGCCACCTATGCGTCGACCTCCGTGGCGATTTTCTTAATTGGCGCCAAACTGATTGCCTGGAACGCCTCTGACTCAGTCAGCCTGCTCGCCACCCTCATCGACTCCATGCTCGATGCACTGGCATCAATTATCAATCTGGTCGCCGTGCGCCATGCTCTGACGCCTGCGGACAAAGAGCACCGTTTTGGTCACGGCAAGGCGGAAGCCCTGGCCGGACTTAGCCAGTCGCTGTTTATTGCCGGCTCGGCCGGATTTTTATTAGTCGAAGCGGGCCGCCGAATTATTAACCCCGCCCAAGTCGAATCTATCGAACTGGGCATTGTTGTGATGGTGATTTCAATTGTCGCCACATTGCTATTGCTGGGCTTTCAACAGCATGTGATTCGCAAGACCAACTCCACGGCTATTCGCGCCGATGCCCTGCACTACCGCACCGACCTAATGGTCAATAGCAGTGTGATTGTCGCACTGCTGCTGGCCGCTATTGGCTGGAATGGCTTTGATGGAATATTTGCGGCAGCTATTGGTCTTTATATTCTCTATAGCGCCCGCGAGATCATCGTCACCTCCTATGATCATCTGATGGATCGTGAGCTGCCCGATGAAGACCGCGAGAAAATCAAAGCCCTGGTACTAAAACATCCAAGTGCCAGAGGACTTCACGATCTGCGCTCACGCCACTCGGGAACCATGACCTTTATTCAGCTGCATCTAGAGCTGGATGATGATTTGAGCCTGCTGGAAGCCCATAAGATTTCTGATGAGGTGGAGGACAATATCCACAGCGCTTTCCCTGGATCGGAAGTTATTATCCATATAGACCCGCAGTCTGTGGTCGGCCATGAAGCAGTGGCCGAGTTTGAAAGCGGTGAAAAGTAAGGCGCAAAAGGTAAGGCGCTGAACCTAGCCTGTCTTGCGCAGGTTGCGGTGCAAATAGCGCTTTAAAATTCCCAGCAATTTTTCCGGTACATGCTTGCGCTTCCACTCACCAGCGACAAAGCGATTAGCCTCACTCAGGGTTGGGTAGCTGTAAATCGTGCTGAGCATCTTATTTAGCCCCATGCCGTTTTTCATGGCGATCACAAACTCGCTAATCAGCTCTCCCGCCTGAGGTCCGACAATAGTCGCCCCAAGAATACGGTCACTGCCCGGGGCATTAAGCACTTTGACAAAACCCTTGGCATCATTATCAGCAATCGCACGATCCAGATCGGATAGATCGTACTGAGTGACTTCAACAGCAATACCCTGTGCCGCCGCCTCGCGCTCATTGAGACCCACTCGCGCAACCTGAGGATCAGTAAAGATCACCTGGGGAATCACCCGGTAATCGACGCGGAATTTTTTAAATCTGCCGAGCAGGCCATTAACCACCGCATACCAGGCCTGATGACTGGCCGCATGGGTCAACTGATAGGGGCCAACCAGATCACCACAGGCGAGAATATTCGGGTAACAGGTGCGCAGATATTCATCGGTGACAACTGTGCCATTGGCATGCAGGGGAATACCCAGCTCCTCGAGACCAAAGCCGCTGGTATTGGCTGCACGGCCAATAGCCACCAGCACGCGATCAAAGGCTATCTCAAGATCATCGGCGCCCTCAGACGATAGGGAAACCAAACCACCCTCTGAATCAGGGAAAAACTTTTCCGCCGCATAACCCGTCAGAACCCGCACGCCCTCGGCACTTAGGCTATCGGCCATAAACTCTGCAACATGCCGATCATCTCGGGGCAGCAGTTGCGACTGCATCTCCACCAGCGTTACCTGCGAGCCGAGACGCTGGAATGCCTGAGCCAGTTCGCAGCCAATGGCACCGCCGCCGACAATCAGCAGGCGTGGCGGCAATATATCCAACTGCCAGAGATTTTCCGAGGTCAGGGGGTCGACCTGATCCAGCCCGGGAATTGGCGGGACTATGGGTCGTGCGCCAGTCGCCAGAATAATTTTTTCAGCACTGATTTGGCGACCATCAACCTCAACTTCCCAGGGAGAAATCAACCGCGCATGACCAGAGACACAGTCGACGCCGAGCCCGCTATAACGCTCAACCGAATCATGGGGCTCAATAGTTTTGATCACTTCCTGAACACGACCCATCACCTTGGCAAAATCCACTTCGGGAGCCGCCACATTAATACCCAGCTGCGCTGCCTTTTTAATCTCCGCCATGGATTTCGCCGCACGGATTAATGCCTTGCTCGGCACACAGCCGGTATTTAGGCAGTCACCACCCATCTGCTCTTTTTCAATCAGCGTAACTTTGGCCTTAAGGGTTGCAGCAATATAGGCGCTGACCAGCCCACCACTGCCGGCACCTATAACAACCAGATTGGTATCGAATTTCTTTGGCTTTTTATAGCCGCGGTAGCGCTTACGCTGCTCCAGACTGCGCATAAGGCTGCGAGCAATAAACGGAAAGAGCGCCAGCAGTACAAAGGAAGATATTACTCCGGGAGTGAGGATTCCGGCAGCGGAAAATTCTTCAATATTACTTAATGAGGCACCGGCATTTACATAGACCAATGTTCCGGCAAGCATACCCAGCTGACTGACCCAGTAAAAAGTCGCGGTTTTGATCGGGGTTATGCCCATCACCAGATTGATCATCCAAAATGGAAAGATAGGGATCAGCCGCAAGCCGAACAGATAGAACCCACCCTGTTCAGTGACCCCCTTGTTGAGAGTACTGAGGTGGCTGGAAAATTTCCTCTGCACCCAGTCGCGCAATAAAAATCGTGAGACTAAAAATGCCAGCGTGGCGCCAATTGAGCTGGCAAATGACACCAGCACTGTGCCCGTCCACAGACCAAATACCATGCCACCAATAATCGTCAGCAGTGCCGCGCCAGGAATAGACAGTGCCGTGGCAACCACATAGACAGAAAAATAGATCGCCGCGGTCAGCAGTGGCTGCTGTTGGTAAAAATCACGGAAGAAGTCTACTGACAGATAACGCTGACCATCCAGGGCAATATAGGCCCACAGCAAACAGCCGATTGCCAGTAGCAGTGCGATTTTTTTAATCAATTTAGTTGCCCCTTTTATTGGTCCCTGAGCAGATCTCACTATTAGAGGGTTACCCGATCACCCCCATCCAACTGCGAGTCTATTTTGTCGTTAGTGTTAAGACAAAAAGATCATCTTTTTTGCATTGTGACTCTGGTGCAGTGAATGGTAACATGAGTCCAATAACGCACTTATAACAAAAAACTTATTAACACGGAGACCAACTTATGAGCGACGCTATCGTTCACACCACAGACACCAGCTTTGAAAGCGATGTACTCCAGTCAGATGTCCCTGCACTGGTAGATTTTTGGGCAGCTTGGTGCGGTCCCTGTAAAATGATTGCTCCACTCCTCGACGAGTTGGCTGATGAATACGTCGGTCGTATCAAAATCTGCAAAGTCGATGTGGATAGCAATCCGGAAACAGCGGCAAAATTTAATGTTCGCGGTATCCCAACTCTGCTGGTATTTAAGAATGGCAGCGTTGAAGCGACTAAAGTTGGCGCCCTGTCTAAGGCCCAGCTAGTTGAATTTATCGACAGCCTTTTATAAAAAAGCGCCGATACAACTGTTGACTGCGGCCTTCGGGCCGCAAAAAATGTTCTTGCTCTTTGGTTAATGCACGCTATACTTCACCAAATCCCAACTGATTTATCCTGAGTAGCTCCCTCTTTTATTATCTCTTAATCTTTTAACGCAATACTTCTACTTAATATTCGAGATTGTAAGCAACAGTCGAGCCGCCCAAACCAAATTAATAATACCGGCATTGAGCCCAACCCCTTTCCAAACCTTAAAAAATCCCTCCTATGAATCTATCAGAATTAAAACAAAAACCCATTGGCGAACTACTTGAAATGACTGAGTCTCTAGGACTCGACAATCTGGCTCGCTCTCGTAAACAAGACATTATCTTTGCACTGCTGAAAAAGCACGCGAAAAGCGGCGAAGATATTTATGGCGATGGGGTTTTAGAAATACTCCCTGATGGCTTTGGATTTCTGCGCTCGGCTGGCGCCTCATACTTGGCTGGCCCGGACGATATCTATGTATCGCCCAGCCAAATCAGACGCTTTAACCTGCGCACCGGCGATGGTATCTCCGGCAAAATAAGACCTCCCAAAGATGGTGAGCGCTATTTTGCCATGCTCAAAGTTGACAAGATTAACTTCGATGCCCCGGAAAATGCCCGCAATAAAATTCTCTTTGAAAACCTGACACCATTATTCCCAGACCAGCGCCTCGGCCTCGAAGCAGGCAATGGCTCTACCGAAGATCTGACTGGACGAATTATCGATTTGGTTTCGCCGATTGGTAAAGGCCAGCGCGGCTTGATTGTTGCGCCGCCAAAAGCCGGTAAAACCATAATGATGCAGAATATTGCTCAGTCGATTATTCGCAATAATCCCGAATGTCACATTATTGTTCTGCTGATTGATGAGCGTCCGGAAGAAGTAACCGAAATGCAGCGCACAGTTCGCGGCGAAGTTATCGCCTCGACCTTTGATGAGCCGCCAACCCGCCATGTGCAGGTTGCTGAAATGGTTATCGAAAAAGCCAAGCGTCTGGTAGAACATAAAAAAGATGTGGTTATTCTGCTCGACTCGATCACCAGATTAGCCCGCGCCTACAACACGGTTATCCCATCGTCCGGTAAAGTACTTACCGGTGGTGTCGATGCTCACGCCCTCGAGAAGCCTAAGCGTTTCTTTGGTGCCGCGCGAAATATCGAACACGGTGGCAGCCTGAGTATTATCGCCACCGCGCTGGTTGATACCGGCTCGAAGATGGATGAAGTGATCTACGAAGAATTTAAAGGCACAGGTAATATGGAACTGCAGCTGGATCGCAAGATCGCAGAAAAGCGCATATACCCAGCTATCAATATCCGTCGTTCCGGCACGCGTCGCGAAGACCTGCTAATGGACGAAGCGGAACTGCAACGCGTATGGATTCTGCGCAAGTTACTCCACGATATGGAAGATCTTGCCGCCATTGAATTTATGATCGAGAAGCTTAAAGGCTTTAAGAACAACGCCGAATTCTTTGGTGCGATGAAGCGCAAATAGTGCACCAAATGTCGTGGTTACTGCGTATCATAAGCAACAATGCAGTGACCATGGCCAACACTAATGAAATATTCTGACCTACGCGACTTTATAGCTTTCCTCGAACAACGAGGAGAGCTTGTGCGCATCTCTCAAGAAGTTGATCCCTATCTCGAAATGACCGAGATCAGCGACCGCACATTGCGCGGCAAAGGCCCCGCACTACTCTTTGAAAACCCCAAAGGTTTCGATACCCCAGTCCTCTGCAATCTCTTCGGCACCCCCGATCGAGTAGCTATGGGTATGGGTCAGGAGAGCGTCACCGCCCTGCGCGATGTCGGCACCTTACTCGCTTTCCTAAAAGAACCGGAACCGCCCAAAGGCCTTCGCGATCTCTGGGAAAAGCGCCACGACTTTAAACAGGTATTAAATATGCCTGTTAAGCAGATCAAAAACGCCCCCTGCCAGGAAATTGTTGTCGAAGGCGAGGCTGTTGATCTGGATAAACTGCCTATCCAAACCTGCTGGCCCGGCGATGCCGCACCACTGGTTACCTGGGCACTGGCGATTACCCGCGGACCGGAAAAAGAACGCCAGAATCTTGGTATCTACCGTATGCAAAAGATCGCCAAAAATAAATTAATTATGCGCTGGCTCGCCCATCGCGGCGGCGCACTGGACTATCGCGACTGGCAGAAAAAGTACCCCGGCAAACCCTACCCGGTGGCTATTGCCCTGGGTGCCGATCCGGCAACAACTCTGGGAGCAGTAACGCCGGTTCCGGATACCCTATCTGAATATGCCTTTGCCGGACTTTTACGCGGCGAGAAAACTCAGGTCGCCAAATGTCTTGGCAGTGATCTGCAGGTTCCCGCCACCGCAGAATTTATTCTTGAAGGTCATCTGCACCCCGGCGAAGAAGCCGATGAAGGGCCATTTGGCGATCACACCGGTTACTACAATGAAGTTGAAAGCTTCCCGGTAATGACCATCGACCGAATTACCCATCGTAAAGACCCGATATATCACAGCACCTATACCGGACGACCACCGGATGAACCCGCGGTTCTCGGTGTCGCGCTCAATGAAGTCTTTGTGCCTATTCTGCAAAAACAGTTTCCAGAAATTGTCGATTTCTATCTGCCACCGGAAGGTTGTTCCTACCGTATGGCAGTGGTCAGCATGAAGAAACAGTATCCCGGCCATGCCAAGCGCGTGATGATGGGTGTCTGGTCATTTCTGCGCCAGTTTATGTATACCAAGTTTGTAATTGTTACCGATGACGATGTGGATGTACGCAACTGGGACGATGTAATCTGGGCAATTACCACTCGTATGGATCCAACTCGGGATACGGTGTTGATTGATAATACGCCTATCGACTATCTTGATTTTGCCTCGCCGGTTTCCGGGTTAGGTTCTAAAATGGGGCTGGATGCGACCAATAAAATGCCTGGCGAAACCGATCGTGAATGGGGTGAGCCTATTGTGATGGATGATGGGATTAAGCAGCGAGTTGATCAGCTTTGGGGTGAGTTGGGTATTGACCTGAAGTAAGGCTTATCCAATTATTCGCTCCTCTCTATAATATCTATCACCGCAAGCTTGATAGCCCGCCAGACCAAATCTATAGTTTAAACATGTTTCAGAAACCACTTCATCTCAAGAGGAAGGATTCATGATTACTATTTCACAACTAACTGAACTATTGGGTTGGGCATCAGCAATAAATATTGCCTATCTTTTTTTAGCGACCCTAATGCTTATGTTTATGAAAGACAAAATATCTGCAATTCATAGCAAGATATTTACTATAGATAAGCAGGAATTGAATTCTAAATATTTTGATTTTTTGGGTTCGTACAAAATAGCGACATTGGTTTTTATTGTTGCGCCGTATCTTGCTTTAAAAATTATTGATTATTAAATCTTTGAGCCTGATTATTTCCATTTTACTTAACTGAGACAACTGCAAAAATCACACAGGGAATAGTGATGAAACCAATCATTTTAATTTCACCGCGCAAGTGGCATAACGCGCCAAAAATACTTTTTTTAAGCGCACTTTTTGTACTTATATCTGCATGCGTCTCGCAATCTTCAAATGTTGAAAATAGACCCTTTGATGCAGACTCGGCCTACTGTGTTCAGTTACGTCAAAAAAGCACAAATCCGTTTCACGATATGGATAACTACGACCATGATACGGATACACAAAAGGTGATTGTTGAGGATATGGATTCACCTATCAGTAAAATGGATAAAGCCACCATGCAGTACAATAAGGATTGTGAATCCCTTTCTGCATATAATGCTAGAAAAAAGGCCGATGAATTTACCTTCGGGAAATCTAAAAATAATAATAATGAAATAGAATTATCCAATGACTGAAGTACGACAGGCACATTCTGATGAATTGGGTTATCTCAAAAATTTCCTTTTTGAGCATGGCACCAATCCATGGAACTATCTTCCCAAAGACGGCATCAATAAAACCTTTTCTCTAATCGCCAATAATCGTGGTGAAGCTCTAGTCGCCTATGATGGCGAAACCATTATCGGCCTGGCCATTTTCTTTTACCCCTCTGCCCTGCCGAGAAAACTTTCAGCAATACGCTCATTCACAACCCGCCATTTATATAGCAGAAGTCGTTGTTCACAACGACTATTCCGGCCGCGGTATCGGCAGTCAGTTACTCAATGAAATTATTACCAAAGCGCCCAGCTTTAATGCCACCAAAATCCTCCTAGATCGCCATGAAGAAAATGCGGCATCGGCGGGCATGATGCGCAAGGCGGGCTTTGTGGAAATCTGTACCTTTAGCGATTTGGATCGCCGACATTCTGGCAGCCGAAAAACCACCGTTCTCGGTTTTGATATTGGTCGCTAGCCTTACCCCCTGCCCAAAACAAAACCCCCACTTTTGCAAAACAATACTTATAATCAGCCAAAGACGAATAAAGAGCAGAATAAATAGCGGGGTATAAAACATGTCCGAACTCAAAACCCATAAAGGCGCCTGTCACTGCGGTGCGATTCAGTTTGAAGTGGATGCACCCAGCCATCTGCATGCCCATGCCTGCAACTGTTCGATCTGCTACAAAAGCGGTGGCGACCAGATAATTGTTCCAGCTTCGCGATTTCGATTACTCTGCGGCAGCGAATCAATCACCACTTACACATTTAATACTGGCGGCGCGAAGCATACTTTCTGCAAGGTCTGCGGCATTAAACCTTTTTATACGCCGCGCTCTAATCAGGATGGCTTCAGCGTTAACTTGCGCTGTGTTGAGCGCACCTATATTGAATCCCTGGAGGTCGATATCTTCGATGGCCAAAACTGGGAGAAAAATGCCGCCTCGCTGGCACATCTTTCTCGCGATGAGTAAGGTAAGATGATCTGCATAACAGTGGCCAACAATAGATAACAATAACCTGGGGGGCGTGGCTGTGGATAAACAGCAAGGGCAGTTTCATCTCTTTACCCAGCGGCGTTTTTTGCCGTTTTTTATTACTCAGTTTTTAGGCGCATTTAACGATAATCTATTTAAAAATGCCCTGCTGGTGATTATTGTTAGCCTGGGGGTTTCCGAGGCGGCAAGTAGCACCAACTTCCTGACCAATTTGGCTGCCGGTCTGTTTATTCTTCCCTATTTTCTGTTTTCCACTACCGCTGGCCAGTTGGCGGATAAGTACGATAAGGCTTGGTTGATTCGGCGGATTAAGTTTGCGGAAATTATTATTATGCTGATCGGCTGCTTTGCCCTGTACAGCGGCAATATTGCGCTGATGATGTTTATTCTGTTTTTGCTCGGCGTGCAGTCCTCCTTTTTTGGTCCAATTAAATACTCGATTATTCCCCAGCACCTCTCTTCAGAAGAACTGATGGCGGGCAATGCTCAGGTGGGCATGGGAACCTTTGTGTCGATTTTGCTCGGTACGCTGCTCGGTGGCTGGCTGGTTACTTTTCCTCTGGGCACTCTCTGGGTGGGCGCTCTGGCGATTGTGATGGCGGTTATCGGCTGGTACGGCAGCTGCCAAATTCCCGATGCGCCGGCGGATAAGGGCGAGATTA
This sequence comes from uncultured Pseudomonadales bacterium, assembly GCA_943788895.1. Lineage (GTDB taxonomy): Bacteria > Pseudomonadota > Gammaproteobacteria > Pseudomonadales > Porticoccaceae > HTCC2207. The sequence goes on from CALSRZ010000005.1 coordinate 203,187, forward strand.
AAATCAGTCTTAACCCGGTTCGTGAGGCCTGGCGCAATCTCGGTTTTGCCCGGGAAAATATGACGGTGTTCTACTGCATTATGGGAATTTCCTGGTTCTGGTTATTTGGCAGCAGCTTTTTAACCCAGGTGCCCAATTTTGCGATGACTGTACTGCAGGGGCATCCAACGCTGATTTCTATTCTGCTGGCGGCGTTTATTATCGGTGTGGCGATTGGTTCGATTCTCTGTGCAAAGGTTTCTGGTAAGCAGGTGGAGCCGGGACTTATTCCTCTCGGTGCCGTTGGCCTGACGATTTTTAGCTGCGATATCTTTTTCTCATCGAATAGCTTTCAGCTGGCCGCTGAAGGGATGACAAATATATTGCCTTTAACATTCTTAACCATGGGCGGCGGTATTCATGTGCTGATCGATCTGCTCGCTATCGGGCTATTTGGGGGTATTTTTATTGTGCCTCTGTATGCCATGGTGCAGTCGCGGACAGTCGAGCAATAAGCGCGCTCGGGTAATTGCCGCCAACAATGTTTTTAATGCGCTATTTATGGTTTCTGGCGCTGTTATTGGTATTGTCTGTCTGAGTGTTGTGCAGATGAGTATTCCGCAGTTCTTTTTGACTATTTCTGTGGCCAATCTATTATTCCTGCTATTACTGATTTGGCGGGTTCCGGAATTTAAACTGCGCTTTTTGGCTTGGGTTACTAATCGTCGCGATCAGTAACCGCTCAATTATAAAAATAAGGACTTCATTATGACGCTGTCATCAAAAATTATTCTCGGCATGGTGCTCGGGGTTGTGGTCGGCCTGATTCTCAATGCTATTAATGCGGGCAGCGATTCTGGGCCTCTGACGGCTTGGGTGGTGGAATATATCTTTGATGTGGTTGGGCGTATCTTTATTGCCTCGCTAAAGCTGTTGGTGGTGCCTCTGGTCTTTGTCTCTCTAGTCTGCGGTTCGTCGGCGATGGGTGAAAATATCAAGATGGGACGTATCGCTTTTAAAACTCTGTCGCTGTATCTGCTGACCACGGCGATCGCGATTACTCTGGCGCTGTCTTTTGCCAATATTATCAATCCGGGTGTCGGTATCGATACTGCGGCGGTGGCTTCGTTTAGCGCGCCTATTCCGCCATCTTTTAAGGATGTATTCATTGGTATTTTCCCGACCAACCCAATCAAGGCGATGTCGGATGGCAATATGTTGCAGATTATTGTCTTTTCAATTTTGGTGGGTGTTGCGATTACTCAGGCGGGCAAGGCGGGTCAGGGAATTCTTGCGGTATTCCAGGATTTTAACGATGTGATTATGCGCATGGTGACGATTCTTATGCACCTCGCACCCTTTGGGGTTTTCTGCCTGCTGGCCAAGCTGTTTACCGAGGAGGGCTTTGCGGCGATCTACAATCTGGCACTCTACTTTATGACTGTTACCCTGGTGCTGCTGATTCATGCGAGCGTGGTTTATACCAGTATTTTCAGCATCTTTACCCGTCTTAATCCGCTGACGCTGATAAAGAATATACGCCCGGCGATGTTATTTGCCTTTAGTACCTCGTCGAGCAATGCAACCATGCCGGTAACCTTGAATGTGATGGAAAAGCGCGTTGGCGTGGATAACTCTGTGGCGTCGTTTACTGTGCCTCTGGGGGCCACGATTAATATGGATGGCACGGCGATTATGCAGGGCGTGGCGACGGTATTTATTGCTCAGGCCTATGGTCTGGATCTGGGATTAACCGAGTATCTGGCGGTGATTGCCACTGCAACCTTGGCTTCGATTGGCACTGCGGGCGTGCCCGGTGTTGGCCTGATTATGCTGTCGATGGTGTTGCAGCAGGTGGGTCTGCCAGTTGAGGGTATTGGGCTGATTATTGGTGTTGATCGCCTGCTGGATATGATGCGCACGGTGGTCAATATCACTGGTGATAGCACGGTGACTTCGGTGGTAGCTAAAAGCGAGGGGATGCTGGATGAGGCGGTGTTTTATGAGGTCTCTGATCGCGATGAGTATGGTAGCGAAGAGTACAGTAGCAACAAACCCGTCTAGCCCGAAATCTAATGCCTTGGCATTTGTTCGATGCCAGGGCAATTATCCTTCTAACCTATCTTTCTAACCTACGCTCTAGTCTATTTATAAGACTCTAGTAGTAAGCGGTTGCGGTGGTGGTCAGCACCATAGATGCGCCGACCTCTTCACTCTTAACCACTCCACAGAGCTGCTCGACCAACTGCAGGGCAAAATCCAACGCCGTTCCCGGGCCCTGGCTGGTGATAAAGTTGCCGTCGACAACCACTCTCGCCTCGCTATCGACTTCCTTTGCCTCAAGACTTTGCTGGAAGCTCGGATAGCAGGTCGCGGCTTTATCGCGCAGCAGACCTTTGCTGGCCAGAACCAGTGCCGGAGCGGCACAGATTGCACCAATAAGCTTGCTCTGTTCGGCCTGTTTGCGCAGCAGGCTGTCCAGTACCGGATGATCGGCAAGATGTTCTGAGCCCGGTATTCCTCCGGGCACAGCGATCAGGTCATAGGCGTTTTCAGCACAGCTATCTAACATTTTATCAGCGACAATAAAGGTGCCATTGGAACCGCTAATTTGCAGATTTTTGCCCTTATTGGCGCTGGCCACAGTCACCTCTACACCAGCTCTGCGCAGTACATCAATAATTGTCACCGCTTCAAGTTCTTCGCTACCCTCAGCTATGGGTACAAGTGCAGTTTTAATCATGTTTTTCCCTTTTGATCAGTTACTGATATAAGTTACACTGTGCCGCAAATATCGCTAACTGTCACGGAATTGGCATGAAAATCTACATTATAAAAAATCACGATGAAAGCATTTTGGGCAGAGATCTTGAGTGGTTGGATGGCCGGGATGCGAGCCAGATTTTCAATACAGAACACCGTGATATTGCCCTTAATCAACTGATAGAAGTCAACGCAAAAGATATCAATTTGCGCGCGCAAATTGTCGAGTGCGAAGCTGATAAAAAAGGACGTCCGATTATGCTTTTAGAGTCTGCCTCAGCTTCTAATTCTGCCTCTGCCAATACTGTTCAATCTGACGCAGCCTGATTTGGAGCGTTCGATTGTCTCTTAAATCTCGCCTCGCATTACTCTCTGATTCAGACAGCTCTCTGCTGAGTAATATTGTCCGCGGTATTGAAAAAGAGAGCCTGCGTGTTGAGCCCAACGGCCAGTTAGCAAAGACCGCCCACCCCAAAGAGCTGGGTTCGGCGCTAACCCATCCATCGATTACCACTGACTACTCTGAAGCACTGCTGGAATTTATCACTGCGCCCTCAGCTTCTATCGATCAGGTAATCAATGAGTTGGAAGAAATTCATCGCTATACCTACGAAAATATCGACGATGAGTTGCTGTGGGTGAATAGCATGCCCTGCCAACTTGGCGAGGACAGCAGTATTCCTGTTGGTGAGTACGGCACGTCCAATATTGGCCGTATGAAAACTGTCTACCGGCTAGGTCTGGGGCAGCGCTATGGCCGCCTGATGCAGACCATTGCCGGTATTCACTACAATTTTTCTATTCCGGATGAGCTCTGGCAAGAGCTGCAGGCCAATGAAGGCAATCAGCAGTCTCTGCAAGATTATAAAACCGATGGCTATTTCGCCTTAATCCGCAATTTCCGCCGCTATTTCTGGCTGCTGCTGTATCTGTTTGGCGCTGCTCCGGCTGTGTGCAAAAGTTTTGTTCGCAACCGCGAGCACGATCTGGTGCCAGTCGGCAACGACAGTCACAGCCTGCACAAACCCTTTGCCACCTCACTGCGAATGGGTAATCTGGGCTACCAGAGCGATGCTCAGGGCTCGCTGGTTGTCTGCTATAACGATATTGCCCAGTACACCAGAACCCTTAAAGGGGCCCTTGAGACGCCTTATAAGCCCTATGAACACCTGGGGTTAAAGGATAGCCAGGGCAATTATCAGCAGTTGACGACTAATTTGCTGCAGATTGAGAATGAGTTTTACAGCCCGATTCGACCCAAGCGAACCGCGGCTTCCGGCGAAACACCCCTGGAAGCACTGCAGAGCAGTGGCGTTGAGTATATCGAGGTGCGCTGTGTGGATTTAAACCCCCTGGCAGCCTGCGGTATCGACAGAGAGACGATTCGCTTTTTGGATACCTTTTTGCTGTTCTGCCTACTTAAAGAGAGCCCGAAAACCAATAATAAGGAATATCAGCAGATCACCGAAAATCAGCGCCGCACGGTGGCTGATGGGAGAAATCCCGACCTTGAGCTTGTCGATGGCGACGAGCAGCGCAAACTGGTCGATTGGGGGCTGGATCTGGTTGCGGAAATGCAGCCGGTGGCTGCGCTGCTCGATAAGGCTCACCGTGGCGACGACTATCAGGCGACCCTGGCCAGAATGGGCGAGCGCTTGCAGAATAACAGCCTGACGCCAGCCGCTATGCTGCTCGACGAGATGCAGGAAAACAACGAGACCTATTACCGTATGGCGATGCGCAAGGCTGTTGAACACCGCGAGTATTTCCGCAGTCAAAAATTGGCGCCCGAGGTGATTGAAAAATACCAGCAGTTAGCAGCACAATCACAATTAGAACAACAACAAATTGAGGCGTCGGAAACTCTCTCGTTTGATGACTTTCTCGCCGCCTATTACCATTGCGACAACTTGGTAACCTAGACTAAACATTGGGAGCAAAATTTTGAATCTGCCTGCTAACCGAACAATAAATCTATTGATGGCCGCCGTCTGTGCCGCCCTTATCGCTATAGCCGTTCTCTACTTCCAGGATCATCTGGGCCTTGAACCCTGCTATCTGTGTATCACCCAGCGGGTATTTGTTATCGCTGTCGGGGTGATTTTCCTTGCTTCAGCGCTGCATAACCCTCTCGTTAAGGGGCAAAAAATCTATGCTTCCCTGGTTGCAGCAATGGCCGCTATTGGCGGTTATTTCTCGATTAAACAGCTATGGCTGCAAAATCTGCCGGAAGATAAGGTTCCCGCCTGTGGGCCACCGGTCGATTACCTATTCGATGCCTTCTCTGCATCTGACGCTATTTCCATGCTGTTGCGCGGCGATGGCAACTGCGCCGAAGTTCAGTGGCAACTGCTCGGTCTGAGCATGCCTGGATGGGTTCTCCTGAGCTTTATTGGCTTTGCTGGCGTGGCTATTTTTCAACTTTTGCGCAAGTAATTTACCCAGAGTTTTCAACCTATAGCGCCACAATCCGTGTCTTTTTAGCCTGATCGGTCAGCTTTTTCTTTGCCGGAGTATTTATTCTTATGGCAAAAACAAAGTACACTGCTTATCCAATAGGGAGTGATGAGGCTAGGAGCACATGTTACAAGATCTACAAAAATTGAAGTTACATTGGGGCGGTGTAAGCGATATCGTCGACCGCTGGTTAGACGAACGCCGCGAATTACTGGTTAAGTACTGTGATCTAATTGAAGTCCACGACTTCGACGGTGCTAATAAAAACCACGGAGAAAAACTAAAAGACTTTTGCGAGGTGATGGTAGATTACGTGTCCGTAGGACATTTTGAGGTCTATCAGGAGCTGGTTAAAGAAGCTCAGGCTTTTAGCGACAAAGACGGCCTGAGAATTGGCGCCGATCTGATGGATAAAATTCAGCCATCAACCGAAGCGGTTCTCGATTTCAACGACAAATATCTCGAAACTGATGATCTCGACAGTCTGTCTGTCGATCTTTCAACGGTGGGTGAAGCGCTGGAACTGCGCTTTGAATGTGAGGATAAGATGATTGAGGTTCTGCACAATGCACACCTCTATCAGCTTGAGCAGTCTGCGGAATCAGCCTGACGTCAGCGAAAAGTAAGCAGCTACAAAAAAGCCCCGACTTGTCGGGGCTTTTTAATATCAGGCTGATTAACTTATCGCTTTTCTAGCCTTCGGTGCTGATATTAGCCTTGAGTAGTTCCACTTCAAAAATCAGCGTCTGGTTAGGTCCAATTGGGCCTGTTCCGCCGGGGCCATAAGCCAGTTCAGCAGGAATATACAGCTCCCATTTGGAGCCCTCTGACATTAGCTGCAATGCTTCAGTCCAACCGGCGATCACCTGGGTGACACCAAACTGCGCTGGTACGCCGCGCTTGATTGAGCTGTCGAACTCTGTGCCGTCGAGCAGACGACCGGCATAATGAACCTCAACAACGCTCTCAGTGGTTGGCACCGCGCCCTCGCCCGCAGTGATAACTTTGTACTGCAGTCCGCTCTCAGTAGTGACTACACCCTCTTTTACGCCATTGGCGGCAAGAAATTCTGTACCCTCTTTAAGGTTGCCTTCCGCAGCCACTGCCATTGATTCAGAGGCCTGCTTCTGCTGTTCTTCCTGCTTGGCGGCCATTTTCGCTTGGAATTCGCTAACTGTTTCGGCGATAACTTCTTCGCTAAGCGCAGGCTCTTTGTCGGCCAGACCATCGGCGAAGCCATAGTCATAGGCGGCTTTGTCGAGTTCGATAGCCGCTGTGCTCGCGGCACTCTGCATGCCCATCAGGTAACTGACTCTCTGCTCAAGGGTACTCAATTCAGGCGCTGCTGCAGCTTCTGTCGCTGTATCTGCTGATTGCTCACAAGCAGCCAGTGTAAAAAGCAGTGCCATGGGTAATATTTTTACGATCTTCATACTATTTTCCTTAACAATGAATGCGGCAGCTGTGCCGCGGCTTTTATGAAACTTAAACAAATTGATATAAATGGATGGCCGAAGTTTAAGCTATTTTTAGGCGCGTATCGACTAGTCAATTTTGCTGTAGAGCAAATCCCAAACACCGTGCCCCAAACGCTCGCCACGCTTTTCAAATTTGGTTAATGGTCTATATTCCGGACGCTCTGAATACTGTTGTTCACCGATACAATTTTTAAAGCCTGGAGCCTCTTCCAGCACTTCGAGCATCTGCTCTGCATAGTGCTCCCAGTCTGTGGCCATATGAAGAACGCCCTCTGGCATCAGCTTCTCTCGAATCAGCTGGATAAATTCCGGCTGCACTATACGGCGCTTGTTGTGCTTCTTTTTATGCCAGGGATCGGGGAAATAGAGCTGCAGCCGATGGACACTATTCGCCGGGATACATTCATTGAGCACATCATTGGCATCGGCGAGATAGACGCGCAGGTTTGGCAATTCCTCGAGCCTGGCGCTGTTGATTAGCCTGCCAACGCCTGGGGTGTGAACTTCTATACCAATAAAATCCTTATCCGGCTCGTTGCTGACCATTTCCAGCAACGAGTCACCCATGCCAAAACCAATCTCGACCACCAGCGGCGCTACGCGGCCAAATATTTTCTCGGCGTCGATGGCACCATCATCCAGCTTCAAACCATAAAACGGCCAGCTGGTTTCAAAAGCATTGCGCTGACCTTCGGTCATTCGTCCAGCGCGAACGACAAAGCTGCGGATCGATTTCTTGCGATATTCGGGTTTAATTTCCATTATTTTTCTAGGCTTTTTGCAGTGATCAATAGTAACCAGCCGGCAATAAATGCGCCGCCGCCAACTGGGGTTATTATTCCAATTGCGCCAATGCCGGTTAGAGCAAGGGTGTAAAGGGAACCGGAAAAGAGGATTATACCGAGCAGAAAGCACCGCGCGACCCACTGCAAAAGGCGTTCATTGAGGGGCAGGTTGATAATCGCCAGCAGTGCCAGGCTGTGAATAAAGTGGTACTGGGCAGCAGTCTGGTAAGTCTGCATCAGCGCTGGGGACAGATGGGATTTTAATCCATGGGCGGCAAAAGCACCCAGCGCCACAGCCAGTGCGCCGCAGACGGCGGTTATCTTAATCCAGAGCAGTTTATTCATAGCAATAAAAAAGCCGCATTGAGCGGCTTTTGATCTCTTTCAATTTTGGCCTAGGCTTCCATTAATCCGCGCACTTTCTTCATCGCATTCTTTTCCAGCTGGCGGATACGCTCTGCGGAAACGCCGTATTCAGCAGCCAGTTCGTGCAGTGTTGCCTTTTGGTCATTCAACCAGCGACGGTAGAGAATGTCCCGGCTGCGATCATCGAGGTTTTTCACCGCATCGGCCAGACGTGCATTGCTGTCGCCTTGCCAGTCGTCATTTTCAGCGAGCTCTGCCGGATCGGCGCTCTTGTCTTCAAGGAAGTAGACCGGCGCATAGGAATTGTTGTCGTCGTCATCGTCGGCTGGTGCGTCAAAGGCTGAATCGCGCGCGGTAAGGCGCATTTCCATCTCCATCACATCTTTGACCTGAACCCCGAGATCTTCCGCCACGGACTCCGCTTCATCGGCGGTCAGCCACTGCAGCTGTTTTTTGGCGCTGCGCAAATTAAAGAACAGCTTGCGCTGTGCTTTGGTGGTGGCAATTTTAACAATTCGCCAGTTGCGCAGAATAAATTCATGGATTTCAGCTTTGATCCAGTGCACCGCGAAGGAGACCAGACGTACGCCTTTTTCAGGATTATAGCGTCGAACCGCTTTCATCAGACCGACATTACCCTCTTGGATAAGATCAGCTAAGGGCAGGCCATAACCATTGTATGAACGGGCAATATGCACGACAAAGCGCAGATGAGCCATAACCATGCGACGGGCTGCGTCGAGGTCTTCATCATAGTAGAGAGATTCACCGAGGGCGCGCTCTTCATCAATGGTTAGCATAGGCACGGTCGCAGTACCCTGAATGTACGCATTCAGGTTGCCGCCGGGTGCCATCCACTCCATAGTTTGAAGGGCTTTGCTCATAAAACGCTCTTTTAGTAGTCGGTCGGCAATTCTATCTTAATTGCCCGCTTGTTCCTAGCCCTTAAAAATACGCCTAAAATACCTCTTAAGGGCCTAGCTTAGTGCTCTGCAGCTAGATGCACGTATGAATATACGCCGCGCTGCTGGCTATGTATCACTTGCTGTTAATTGTGTATTGGCTTTGCATTAGAGAGTATAGATCAATCTAACGCGGCTTGATGTCGCGCATATGCTGAGCGACAGAGATCCAAGCACCGGCCAGACCCACAGTTCCACCAATTCCCAACAGCGTGATAAATCCAGATACGCCAAGACCGGTCAACCGAAACTGACTCTGGTAGAGACTTGCCAATGTATTCACCGATGGCTCCAACCAAAGACCCAGGCCAATCAGCAGTAATGCAGCAATAAAGGCACCGAAAAAGCCAAACAGTAATCCGGTATACAAAAATGGCCTGCGCACATAGGCATCTGTGCCGCCGACTAGCTTAACAATAACAATTTCATCCCGACGGCTTTGAATCGCCAGCCGGATGGTATTTCCAACCACAAGAATCACACCAATACCAAGGGCCGCACCAAGTGCGAGTACTAACTTTCTTCCCATATCTAACAGCGCATCGAGCCTGCGCAGCCACTCCATATCCAGCTGCACATCTTCAACCAGAGCTATCTGGCGAATCTCGGCGACCAGTTTGGCGGAATCATTTAACAGTAACGGCTGAACCAGAAATGCCTCTGGCAGCGGGTTTTCATCCAGATACTGCAGCGCCGAACCAAAGCCGGACAGGGCATTAAATTCTTCCAGTGCGGTTTCTGCGGAAATATAGCTGACCGAGGCGACACCGGGCAGCTTGCCCAATTGCTCGCCGAGCTTTTCAATCGCGCCAGATCGCGCGCCTTTTTTAACAAACACGGTCATCTGCGCCGAAGATTCAACGCCGCCACTTAATTGGCGAATATTCTCAACACTGATATACAGCGCTGTAGGCAGGGTTAATGCGATAGCGATAACCACAACGGTCAACAATGTCTGCAATGGCTCGCGCAACATCTTGGCAAAGCTGCTCTGGAATGTTGTGCGATGGTGGTGTTTGTAGCCGCGCCACTTATCCATCAGGCTGATCGAACTGCCTCGGGCGCCTCTTTGAGAGTGCTGAGACTTTTGAGAGTCGCGAAATTTATTAGCTGATGTCATGTGCTAACCCATCAAGCTCTAACTCGCCCTGATTGAGACGCATAATGCGCAGATTCATTTTATTAATCAGATCTATATCGTGAGTGGCGATAAGGACCGTGACACCGACATCTTGAAAACGCTTAAACAGCGCCATAATTTCGGCGGACAGCTGGGGATCCAAGTTACCTGTCGGCTCATCGGCCAGAAGTATTTTTGGTTTATGCACCACTGCCCGGGCTATACCGACGCGCTGCTGCTCACCACCGGAAAGCTCGATAGGATTATTCTTCTCCCTGTCGAGTAGACCGACACCATCCAGTGCCGCGCGAACCCTGCGGCCGATCTCGCCGGGCGTATAACCAGAAACCTGCAATGGCAGGGCGACATTTTCAAATACCGAGCGATCAAACAGCAACTGGTGATTCTGGAAGACTACGCCGAGCTGACGTCGATAAAAAGGGATTCGGGATTTTGATAAGCGGCTGAGGTTTTTGCCATTGATTAGCAGGTTGCCTGCGGTTGGGCGCTCGATAAGCATTAACAGTTTCAGTAATGTGCTCTTACCCGCACCAGAGTGTCCGGTAAGAAAGGCCATTTCACCGCTGTCCATCTCGAAGCTGACATTGCGCAGCGCTTCGAGGCCACCGGTGTAACGTTTGCTGAGATTATCGAAACGTATCATAAATCGTTAATTGCCCTAATTGGCTTCTGTGTTTGTCGTCAGCAGTGCTGAAACAAAATCCTCTGCAATAAATGGCTGCAGATCATCCTGCCCCTCACCCACACCAATATAGCGGATGGGTACAGAGAACTTTTCAGCCAGTGCAAAGATAACCCCGCCCTTTGCGGTGCCATCTAATTTGGTCAGTGCTATGCCTGTTACACCGGCAGTTGCATGGAATTCGGTCATCTGGGCCACGGCATTCTGTCCGGTGCCGGCATCGAGTACCAGAAGCACTTCATGGGGCGCGTTCTCATCGAGCTTGCTGGCAACTCTGCGGACCTTTTTAAGCTCTTCCATCAGGTTGCTTTTATTGTGCAGGCGACCTGCGGTGTCGGCAAGAATCACATCTATATCTTTGGCCCGCGCCGACTCAATTGCATCGAAGATAACCGAGGCACTATCGGCACCGGTATGCTGGGCGACCACGGCTACCTGGTTGCGCTCTCCCCAGACCTGCAGCTGTTCAACAGCGGCGGCTCTAAAGGTATCACCGGCGGCCAGCATGACGGATTTTCCCTGTTGCTGAAAGCGTCGCGCCAGCTTGCCAATGGTGGTGGTCTTGCCGACACCATTGACGCCTACTACTAAAATAACAAATGGCCCGCCACTGGCGGTTGGTTCTATCTGCTGCTCGCAGCAGGTGAGCTTTTCGAGAAGTATTTCCTGTAGTGCCGCTTGCAGAGCAGCGCCATCTTTAAGCGCTGCTCGGCTTGAACGCTCGGTGAGCTCGGCAATAATTTGCGTGGTCGCTTCGATACCGACATCGGCCATCAACAATAATGTCTCAAGCTCTTCGAAGATATCTTCATCAATGGTTTTCGCGCCGAGAAACAAATCACCCAGGCCGCGACTGGTGCGCGACAGTGCGCGCTGCATTTTGGCGCGCAGACCACTGGCCTCAGCGGGCTTGCTTTCTAATTGAGTCTCTAGCTGAGATTCCGGCTCAAGTTCTTGCTTAATATCTTGGCCTAGCTCCTGATTTAGTTCTGGCTGAACAGGCTTATCGCGCTTAAAGCGATCCAGAAAGCTACGTTTTTTCGGCTGATTGTCGATTGAATTTGCGTCCATTAATGTTCATTTTTAAATGTGATTATATTCTGGTGTATCCTACCATCCCAGGCTTTCAAAAAGGGCTTAAAAATCACTAAAAAGGAGTCCCCATTTGGCGGGCAAACAGCAAATTCGAATTATTGCCGGCAAATGGCGTAGCCGTAAGATTGGTTTTCCCAATATTGATGGCTTGCGGCCGACCGGCGACCGGATTCGCGAGACGCTGTTTAATTGGCTGGCGGCGGATATTCCCGGTTCGCGCTGCCTGGATCTATTTAGCGGCTCTGGGGCTTTCTGTTTTGAGGCTCTCTCTCGAGGCGCAACCCATTGCCTGGCGCTGGAAAAACACCCCCAGGCGATTAACTGCCTTACTGAAAACAAGTCGCTTCTCGATGCCGCCGGGCTGACTATTGCTCATAAAGATACCCTCGCATATCTTCAGAAAAGCCCGGATAAACCTTTTGATATAGTCTTTATTGATCCACCCTTTGATCTGAATTTGGTCACTGAAGTCTGTACTCTTGTTGAACAGAACGGCTGGATTGCCAGCGACGGGGCTATCTACTGCGAACTTCCCGCGCAGCAAAATAATTTTGCACCACCGGCCAACTGGCAGGTGGTGCGCAATAAACGCGCCAGTGGCGTAAACTACATACTATTCTCGCGCATTGAGCCAACGGCTTAATTTGAGTACTATGCGCGATCTCCAATAGGGCGGTACCTGTGCATGAAGACTATAGTCTACCCCGGCACTTTTGATCCGATTACAAACGGGCATATTGATTTAATCGAACGCGCTTCGCGACTGTTTGACAAGGTGATTGTCGGCATCGCTGCAAACGAGCGCAAAGGGCCACTGTTTGATGTGGGCGAGCGTATTCAACTGGCTTCAGATGCACTGGGTCATATTCCCAATATTGAAGTTCGCGGCTTTGATTATCTACTGGTCAATTTTGTCAAAGACTGCAAGGCTGACGCGATTATGCGCGGCTTGCGGGCAGTCTCTGATTTTGAGTATGAATTTCAGCTGGCCAATATGAATCGCGCCCTGTCACCAGACCTTGAGAGTGTTTTCCTGACGCCAGCGGAGCGCTTCTCCTATATTTCATCATCTCTGGTACGCGAGATTTCTTCCCTGGATGGCGATGTATCGAAATTTGTTCCAGCCAATGTTGTTGCGGCGCTGGGCAAAAAATTTAAATAGCCTGCGGACTATTTGGTCTTTATTTGCAGTTTATTTTGTCTAGCGCTGGCAGTGCCCACAAAACACTGAACTGCGCTGGCCCAGCTTGATTTCACTGAGTGGTTTTTCACAGCTAAAACAGGGCTCACCGCCACGCCCGTACACCGCCAGCGTCTGCTGGAAATAGCCCGGCTCACCATTGCCATTAACAAAATCACGCAGCGTTGTGCCGCCCTGCTCAATCGCCGCCTGCAAAACATCTTTTATATGACCAGCCAGTAGATCATAGCGCTGCCGAGAGACCCTGCCCGCCTCACGATCCGGTCTTATACCGCTGCGATACAGCGCTTCGGAAGCATAAATATTGCCGGCGCCAACCACGATTTTGTTGTCCATAATAAACGGCTTTACCGCTATTTTACGCTTGCGCGACAGATCATAGAGTCGCTTGCCATTAAACGCCTCAGTCAGCGGCTCAGGCCCGAGATGATCGAGCTGATGGTGTTCGCTGTCGGACCAGAGCCAGGCACCAAAACGCCGCGGATCATGGTAGCGAAGACATTTTCCATTGCTCATATGCATTTCAATATGGTCGTGCTTGCGACGCGCGGTGTTTTTATCCACTAGGCGCAGACTGCCGCTCATGCCGAGATGAATCATCATTGAGCCATGTTCAAGCTGCAGCAGCAGGTACTTGGCACGCCGAGTTAAAGACAGCAGCCGCTGGCCTTTAACGATCTCCGATATGCCCTGGGTAACCGGCCATCGCAGGGAACCGTTATAAACACTGAGTCGCTCTATTAATGCTCCGACTATATGGGGCTCGATCCCTCTTAATGTTGTCTCTACTTCAGGTAATTCAGGCATAATTTCTCAACGATTTTTCCCCAACTGGGTCGTTTTCTGGCACACTGGACCTCTAAGTATACATGCAGAATTTTGAGCGTCCCTGCATGCAACTAGACGCGCTGGTAATTCCAAGAAAAACCAGTAAAATGCGCGTCTCAATGTACGTCAGCTAGATTTAAGGTGCACCATCGATGGCGCTAGGTAAAAGACGAAAGGAAGAGGAAGAATCAAATATTGATATGACACCCATGCTGGATGTCGTATTTATTATGCTGATTTTTTTCATTGTTACAGCTTCATTTGTAAACGAATCAGGGCTTGATGTTAATCGCCCACCAACCTCAGACGAACCGCCACCAGATTCCGAAAACACCAATATTGTTTTCCGTGTTTCTGAGAGCAATGAGCTGACGCTTGAAGGCCGACGTATTGATGTTCGCGCAGTTCGTGCAAATGTTGAACGTATGCACGCCGAGAAGCCCGAAGCCAAAGTTATTGTCAGCGCTCACCCGAAATCGAAGACAGAGTTATTTGTGCTGATTTCAGACCAGGCTCGAGAAGCCGGCGTCTACGATGTCTCTTTATCGACTGACGAATAAATAACGTAGAGTAACAATCGAATTAGCCTTGCAGTGAAAATTGCAGGGCTTTTTTGCGCTCTGTGGTTATAGGTGATGGCTGAACCTGGCATAAAAGAATCTGCCGGTGGACTCATAGGTTCTTGAATCAAAGTTATCGTTGAATGCAGAGGCCAGGAAGGGTGGAGCTTCGTTGAGTATATTGTCGACCCCAACGGTTATCAGTGATTCACCGGAGTTAAAGTGATAGCTCATCTGCGCATCTTCGCGGGACCAGGCACCAGACTCGCGACGATTATCTGAATTGTTGACCGTCTCGGTTAAGCTGCTGACTCTAAATGATGAGAGTGCAACTTCCCAGCGCCCAAACTGCCAGAACAGGTTAAGCCTGGTCTTCCATTTCGGCAGGCCTCCAGAACCCTCTGCCGCCTCATCTGCAAAGGTTCCCGACAATTCCTGAGTCTCTGCAGTCAAGGCCCTTTGAAGCTGGTATGAGTGGATATGCGAACCGCTCAGGTCAATCCCTAAACTACCCCACTTGGCGATAAACACTCGCCAGGAAAGATCCGCATCAAAGCCGGAAATTTTTCGCATACCGAGATTTTCATTATTTGCCAGAACTCTCACCACTTCGCCATTTTCATCGCGAATAATTCGATCGCTGAAACTCAGATCGGCTGCATTCTGGTCGAGAAAAAACTGGCCGCTGGCACCAATAATATTATCAACCTCGATGCGATAGGCATCCACGCCAAAAGTGAAGTTGCGCAATCCGGGTGGCGTATAGATAAAGCCCAGGGAAAGGTTTTTCGAGATTTCAGGTCGCAGCGAGGTATTGCCGCCGGTGACGGTTAAATACTGAACGCGCAGCGGATCTGTCTGCACATCGCAGCCCGGCAGCAAACCAACATTTTCAGGGTTCGAACAGGGATCGACCAAAAACGCCTGGCTGATACTGTCACTCTGGTTTAGCTCAAACAGTGACGGCGCACGAAACCCCTGGGAAACACTACCGCGCAACATCAGGTCACTATTGGGCCGATAGCGCATCGCAAGCTTGGGATTGGCCTCTGAACCAAAGTCACTGTACTGAGTTGCCCTGAGGGAAATATTCGCCTCTAAAACAGGTTCCGCAACCATACTCTCACTGGAAATAATCGGCACCAGTGATTCTATATAGAGCTCCGAACTGCTTCGCTCTCCCCGGCTACTACCAAACTCGCCCCCGATTAACTGGTTATTCTCGACGCGCGGATCGGCCTCGGTGAAAAAGGTTTCCCGGCGCATTTCCAATCCCGCCGCAAATTCAATATTTTCCACCGATGAAATTCTGGCAATCTGAGAGATATCTATATTAATCGAGGCCAGTGTTGAGTGGCCGCGGTTAACCGCAGCGGCGCGAATATAGTCAAGCTGCCCATCAGTAATTGCTTCAGGCGCTCCAAAAAAATTAATTGGCACACAGCCATCTGTGCTGGCACAGATTGAACTGCTGCCAAGTCCCAGAGCAAGCTTTTCCGCGTCGACAAGATTGCTCCATCGCTCATTGGCTTTATTTTCACTCCAGTTAAGGCTCACCTGCCACTCACCATCGAGCAGGGTTCCCATCAGCTTACTGTTGACGCGAAAAGTCTCAGACTCATTAGCCTGCACACGGGGACCCAGACCTGTGAGCCTGATACGTGCATCGACAATATCCTCGGCAAATGGATTAAATTGGTTTGCAGCCGATATGCTGATTGGTATCTCTTCAAAGGCGGTAAATATCGGCGCCGGGGCAAAGGTTATATAGGTGGTATTTTTCACGTAGCCGAGCTCAAAAGTACTCTCTACTGAATTGAGCTGTGTCAGGCTGCCAGAGAGAAAAAATGAATCTCGCTCTGCCGGCACTAGCGAAGAGGTATGGGCCAGATAGTCAAAAAGATCTTCATCTGTCACGCTGCGAAAATCTTCGGGGGAACTTCCATTCACCAGCCCCTCAGTAAGGGTGACCGTATTATCGTCGGTAACAATCCGTGCATTTGGTGTGGCGCTTGAGCGCTGGTCGACGCCGCCGCGCAAACGGCCGTCGGCGGAATTGGAAATTGCTCTATCGCGGCTAAAGAAGCCCGCCTGATCATAGTGGGAGGCCATCGCTAACAGCTCTATCCCGGCAACTTTACCGCTAAGCAAAAGGTCGAAGCGGCTGGTCTGGTTGTCCCCTGCATCGGATATCCCGGAATAGGTATTCAATAGAATTCCGTCAAAGCTTTTGCGCAAAATAACATTCACAACCCCGGCAATCGCATCCGACCCATAGATAGATGAACCACTGTCCTTAAGAATCTCGATTCGATCCACGGCTGCCAGAGGAATACTGTTGAGATCAACTGAGCCACCATCAATGGCATTGACCGCGCTGCGCAACCCATTGATAAGGACCAGCGTATTGGTGGCGGGCAATCCCCGCAGGGTTACGCTGGCGGTTCCATTGCCACCATTGCTAACCGCCGTGCTTGCAGAATTTCCTGCCACTTCCGGGGTAAACCTCATTAGCTGTGACAATGTTTGCGCACCGGAAAGACGAATTTCAGTGGCGGTAATAATTTCTGTCGGGGTAAATGAGTTGCCGTTAATCTGCTTGAACCTGGATCCGGTCAGCGGCTTGCCGCGGACAATTAGCTCTTCGATCATCGGATACTGGTTTTTGCTGCGCTGCAGATCCTTATGCATCGCGGCACAGTCCCAACCGGCTCTACAGCGCGGCAGCACTACCACGGTCTGGGGCCCTACAATGCGGTATTCGATATCACGATTTTCAATTAATAAATCCAGTATCTGCAGAATACTAAAGCTGCCAAGGACCTCTGGAGCATCCTGGTCATCTCTTATAGAAGAGGGAAAAATAATTGAAGACTGGGTCTGCTGGCCAAGTGCTATCAGCGAACCGTGAAGGCTCCCCGGGGACAGTTCAACCGGATAAATATCTGTGACAATCGCCTGAGCAGATGAACTTGGTAATAGCGTGCTCAGAAATAGGGGAAATAGACAGGCAATAGAAAGTAGAGATGTTCGGCTGATAGCCAACAGACGGCGGTAACCATTATTTAAAATACCCAAACATGCCATGCGGCACAGACCCAGGCTAAAGACAGGGGATCATTAAACCTTAAGGATTGGGCTGAGACAACAACCATTTATTGTCGCGGAGAGTCAGCTCCAGACCCAGAGCCTGAGCTACCGCAGCGAGAGTTTCTTTCTTTTGACGGGACGAGAATGTGCCGGATATTTTGATGCTTTGAGACACATCATCGGCGACGATAACTTTTTTGTGCAGATAGCGATTGAGCATCTCAACGGCATCCCCAATCGAGGTGTTTTCAAATAACAGCTGTCCCTGTCGCCATGCCGTGGCCTGAACATTCTGTATATTGGCCTCAGACAGGCCGCGAACCGAATCAATTTCCAGTGCTTCGTCAGCCGTCAACAACCTTGATTGAGCCGAGGCAACAGAGGATCCGCCCGCCTCTTCCACTCGCACAATGCCCTCGCTAACGGAGACTATGGCACTCTGGTCAGTGGCCCGATAAATATTAAATGCTGTGCCCACTGCACGGACAGTTGCACCAGCCACATCGACAATAAAGGGTCTGTCCAAATCACTGGCAACCGTGAAGAAAACCTCGCCCTTGAGCAACTCAATCTCACGGGAACTATCCGTTAGGGATACGGAGATTTCGCTATTGGTATTGAGCTCAACAACGCTGCCATCGCCAAGGGTAACCGCTAGATACTGGCCTGTACCTGCAGCGTAAATTTCACCCTGGGGCTGAAAATTAAATACCGCAATAAAACCAACCGCAGCCAGAGAAAAAGCCAGGGCCATCGGCTTCCACAGATTTTGTAATTTCTCCAACAGGCCAAAACCTGCTGCTGGCTTGCTATCAGCGGCTCTTTCAGGGGGCTTTTCTGCTAACAGCTCGTCTACCGGAAGATAAGAGACGGCGCCCATTGTCTGCCAAAGTTCCAGCGCCTGATCCCAGGCCGACTGATGAGACTCTTCGTCCGTAAGCCAAACTGAAAAATCCTCAAGATCTTTCTCGCTAACGTTTTCGCCACGCAACGCAACAACCCAGGCAAAGGCCTGGTCGAGGATGTTTTGATCAATTTGCGTTGCGGTCAATGGCTTGTACCTATTATTAGCCTGTGTTCTTTTTAGTCGCTAGTATTCTTCTGGTTTGCTCGTATCGAGCGTATTTCTCTATTTAATAAGATTAATCACAGCTTAGACGAGCAAAAGAGCAAATACCCCAGACCATCTTGCCAATAAAAAAATTAGCCGCGCATTATCTACTACTGCATACAATATTTATACCAACGGCTCGCTGATAGATGAAGTTTTGCCCCAAAGCCAGCCAGATCGAGCATTTCAGCGGCTTACAGGAAAAGGATAGTATAGGAATCGTCTTTTATCGCGCCCTGATATAAGGCAGAAAGGCGGCAATCGCACCACAATGGGGCGATTTAACTAGCGGTTAATGCTATGCAGCTATTGATCTGCCTTGGCGAGCGCGCTGCGCAAATGTTTGAGCGCCTCAAGAATATATTTCTCAACAGAGCTGACCGAAACGCCCATCTGCGTGGCAATCTCTCCGTAGGTAAGACCTTTTGCACGATTGAGAATAAATGCCTGCCTTGGATTTTGCGGCAGCCCTTCGAGAGCTTGGTAAATAAACGTCAATGTCTGTCTGGCTTCCATCTCGCGTTCAAGGGGAATATTTTCAACCAGTGCACTGACTTGGGTAACACCATCATTAGGGGCTTTAGCACCCTCACGCTCTAAATAGTTTTGATGTAAAACTTTTCTGCGTAACTGGTCGATCGACATATTGGCAGCGACTTGAAAGAGGAAGGCCTTGGCATTGGATAACTTGCTGGGATCGTCGAGGGTATAGAGACGTATAAATGCCGCCTGCGCGATATCTTCGGCATCTTCACGGCTGCTCATACGACGTGCCAAAAAACGAACAAGCGTCGTGCTGTGCTGGTTAATTAAATTTTCAACGAAATCTTTATTATTGTAATTCATACTCATTCTGACAAGATGGGAGTTGTTCAGTTACAAATTAAACAAGTATTTTCAGGGAACTCTAACACAAATTTCGGATAAATCTATGGGTTATGCACAGTCAGATTTTGTACCGCAAAACATAGAGAACCTGCGGCAGAACCTCCCGCCGTTCAATGCTGCGGCGGCAGCTAATCCAGCCGCTAACAGCGCACTGAAAAACTACCTTGATTTTTATCGCCTGCCGCGCCCAGACGACAACATACAGCTATATGCCGGGCATCTATGCGACGCTGACCAACAGACCCATATTATGGCTTGGCACCCTGTCGGCGCTAGGGGAACTGTCGTTATAGTCCATGGCTATCTCGATCACACCGGCCTCTATAGAAACCTGATTAATGAGCTTCTTGACCGCCAGTTCGCCGTGGTCTGCTTTGATCTTGTTGGCCACGGCCTGTCGAGTGGCGAGCCGGGCTATATTAAAACTTACAGCACATATGTCCGTCAGCTAAATCAGGTGATCAGTGCCGCCACCGAATTTCTCCCGGGCCCGCTGCATGGCATCGGGCAGAGTACTGGTGGGGCCGTCTTGCTAAAACAGCTACTCGAACAGATCAATACCAGCAACTATCCCTTTGCCAGTCTCAATCTTTTGGCTCCGCTTGTGCATCCGCGTTTATGGAAATTTAATCGCTGGGCTTTCAGGCTCACCGGCCGCTTTCGCAAGACCGTTAAAAGAGTTTTTCGAAAAAACTCTCATGATGGGGAGTTTTTACATTTCCTGCAGCATCAAGACCCCTTTCAACCACGCAGATTGCCAAAAGCCTGGATCGGCGCTATGGCGAATTGGGTCGAGGAAATAGAAAATCACCCGGGCAGCAACTTTCCAATCAATGTGATTCAGGGCGATGGGGATGGAACTCTGGATTGGCGCTATAACATCAGGCTACTCGAGGAAAAATTTCCTCAGATGAG
Source organism: uncultured Pseudomonadales bacterium (assembly GCA_943788895.1). Lineage (GTDB taxonomy): Bacteria > Pseudomonadota > Gammaproteobacteria > Pseudomonadales > Porticoccaceae > HTCC2207. The sequence continues at coordinate 223,488 of CALSRZ010000005.1, forward strand.
CCTTAACCTGATCGATGATGCCGGTCACCATATGGCGAATGAGCGCGAGGACTTACGGAAAAAAATCTTTGCCGCTATTAAGCTTTAGATTTACAGAAATATCAGTTGTAAATAGCGCCGGGTAACCAGGTTGCCAGCGCCGGCCATACTGATAGCATCAGCATCAACAGCAGCTGAATCATAATAAATGGCGCGACACCGCGATACATATCCGAGGTTTCAACCGAGGCTGGCGCAACACCGCGCAGATAGAACAGAGCAAACCCGAATGGCGGCGTTAAAAAGGAAGTCTGCAGATTTATCGCAATCATAATGCCCAGCCATACCGGATCCAAGCCCATGGCGAGCAGTACCGGACCAACAATCGGCACCACAACAAAAGTAATCTCAATAAAGTCGAGTACAAAGCCGAGTAAAAAGATAACCACCATAACCAGAATAGTTGCACTGACCACACCGCCCGGCAGTTGCGAGAAGAATTGCTCAACCAGCTCCTCACCACCAAAACCGCGAAATACCAGCGAGAATATCGCCGCGCCAATCAGAATCAAAAACACCATTGAGGTCACTTCGGTGGTGTTCTGTCCAACTTCACGCAGGCGAGCTACTGACAGCTGCCCCTTAAACATCGCCAACAGAGTCGCGCCAAAGGCACCCACCGCTGCAGCTTCGGTCGGGGTTGCTGCACCAGTCAAAATTGAACCCAGTACGGCGGCAATCAAAAATATCGGCGGCAGTAAATTGCGCATCGCCCGGGACAATTTATGGGTCGCCGGAGAGTGCTCAGCTTCTGGCTGAAGTGGGGACTGTTGTAGCTCAGGTTGTAGCTGGGGCTTGGCAAACACAATGACATAAAGGCTGTAGAGCACCACCAGAATCAGCCCGGGAATAATGGCTCCGACAAACAGGTCGCCAATAGAGACCACCTTGGGTGTAAATATACCCATATTTAACTGCGCCTGCTGATAGGCACTGGAGAGAATATCGCCGAGTAAAACCAGCGCAATTGAGGGCGGAATAATCTGCCCAAGGGTACCAGTGGCGCAAATAATTCCGGTGGCTTGAGATGAGGAATAGCCGCGCTTCAACATGGTCGGCAGCGACATCAAGCCCATGGTCACCACTGTGGCGCCAACAATGCCTGTGCTCGCCGCCAGCAACGCACCGACCAATACCACGGAGATACCCAGACCGCTGCGAAAACCACTAAAAAGATCGGCCATACTTTCGAGTAGGTCTTCCGAGAGCCGCGACTTTTCCAGCATCACCCCCATCAATACAAATAGAGGCACCGCAATAAGCGTGGTATTTTTAACGGTACCAAACAGGCGGTTGGGCAGCGCCTGTAAAAAAGCCATATCAAAATGGCCGGTGGCATAGCCAACCAGGGCAAATATAAGCGCAGTGCCTGACAGGGATAGCGCCACGGGATAACCTGCCATCAACACCAGGCAGACCACCAAAAACATAAATAGCGGGATAAATTCAGCCATCACAGCATCGGCTCAAGATGATCCGGCGCTGTTCCATCAGGTCTGTTCAGCAGCACCAGTAAATTTCTCAGAGTCTCGGCAATGCCTTGCAGAATTAGCGTCGCCGGCATTAATAAAAGCAGGGTCTTTAATAGGTAGATGCCAGCAATACCGCTGCGCTCTTCCGAGGTCTCGCCAATGGCCCAGCTGGCCAGCACATAGTCCCAGGAGAAAATGAAGATCAGCAGGCAGACCGGCAACAAAAACAGCAGGCCGCCAATAAAATCGACCAGCGCTTTTTTGCGCGGCGAAAATCCGCGGTAAAAAATATCCACGCGCACATGACCGCCGCGCTGCAAGGTAAAGGCAATACCGAGCATAAATACCACGCCGTGCAGATAGGTAATCGATTCCTGCAAGGCTATGGAGCCGCTTTCAAAGTAGTAGCGCAACACCACAATAATCACCGTGAGGACAACCATCAATAATGTTAACCAAGAGATCGTCCTACCGGTAATATCGGTAAAGCGGTCGATGCTCTTAATTAAGTGCCGAATTAAATACTGAGAGGCTTTCACCGGATTATCTAAAACCTTGTAATGCTAATGGAATTGAGTAGCGTGGGTAAATTTGGCGCTTAGTATAACTGGCTAATTCACAGGCCGATAGAGACCCTCCACGGCAACAACCTTTGACGATATTCGCCGCACTGGCTAAGCTGTTAGTTCCTGACCGGCTTATACTCTTTTATCCAGGCTATTATTTAATGCATAAATTACGCGATGCTTCCCTAGAGATCATCCTGATAATTCTGATCGGCACGCTAATTGGTGCAACTCTCGCCATCGTCTGTAATCTTTTTGTTATCGGTGTACATTGGTTTGAACTGCAGCGCGAAGCCAGCACGCTTTTCTCACTTAATATTGGCGATCAGCTACTGTCATTTTCCAGCGTGATTTTTCTGTGGATAGCCGCGGCTATTGTTGTCGCCCTTAAAGTCGGATTTGGCATTACCCGCTGGACTGGTCCCGCAGACTCTATCTATGCCGCCCATCAGATCAATGAGCCACTGAATATTAAAACCGGTCTGGCCTCAACTCTGGCGGCGTTTGCCGCTGCCAGTGGTGGCGCTTCGGTCGGACAGTACGGGCCGCTGGTTCACTTCGGCGCGACCATGGGAGTCTGGGTTAAGCGTTTTGTCTCCAGCCGCCTTACCCACGAGGTCTATCTTGGCTGTGGTGTTGCCGCAGCCATTTCCGCAGGATTTAATGCGCCGATTGCCGGGGTGATTTTTGCCCATGAGGCCATTCTGCGACACTTTTCTGTGCGTACCATTGCGCCGATCACTGTGGCGTCGATTTCTGCCAGCGCGCTCAGCCACCTGTGGTTCCCCCACTCAATAACCTTTGAAATCAACTCTCTGGTGCCACCGCTTGCTGAAATTGTTCCCGTACTGGCTGTACTGGCGCCACTGTTTTCACTAATCGCTGTCTGCTTTATGTGGGCTCTGCGCTACTCTGCCAGAAGCGCGGTTAAATTAACCCTAAAGAGAAAAGTCTCACCCCTGCTACTACCGTTTATTGCTGCGACCATTTGCGGGCTGGTCGGGGTTTGGATTCCACAGATTCTGGGGCTGGGATTCTCCAGCATCAATAATATGATCGCCGGTGAATTTGCTCTCTCCCTGCTCTTTGCGGTGTTGATTGCCAAGCTGTTGATGACTGCTCTCTGTATAGGCTTTGGGCTGTTTGGCGGGGTTTTTTCACCTTCATTATTTATCGGTGTTGCCGCTGGCGCGCTGGCCGGGCAGTTAATCACTCTGTTTGGCTTTGCCGATATCGCCAGCATTATCAGTGTTGCCGGGATGGCGGCGGTTAGCTCGGCAGTGATTGGCGCCCCGATCACCGCAGTGATTATTGTTCTCGAGCTTACTCAGTCCTACACCTATGCCGTCGCGGTGATGGTCTCAGTGATGCTCTGCAGCCTGATTACCAACCGGTTATTTGGTCAGTCATTTTTTGATCGCCAGCTGCTCGATCGCGGTATTGATCTATTTAAAGGCCGTGAGGCCATTGCACTGCGACAGAAGAATATCGGTGATTTTGTCAGCCAGAATTATCTTCGCGTAACCACACAGACTTCAGGTCAAGATCTCTGCAAGCAGATGAAAAGTCGCGGCCAGACTGAAGCCTATATAGTCGACGACAGTGGCGTGCTATTGGGTAAAATTTCGCTTTACGCGGCAATCGACGCTGCCGACAGCAGTATTGAACGTTTTATGGATAGTCGCCCGACTATCCTATACAGCCACAACAGCCTCGACGAATCGATGCTCAAAGTCCGTCAATTTGTTGGCGAAAGTCTGCCTGTGGTCGATGCCGAAACCGGCAAGCTGGAGGGCTCCATCACTGAGGGTGCGCTTTTTCAGGCGGTTACCGATGTACAAAAACAGGCGCGAACTCTGGAGCGCGCCTGATCCTTTTTAATTAAGCGTTAATCTACAAGCGTGGCCTTAAGGGCTGCAAGCCGATAGTTAACCTGAGCATCGGCGTTATAGGCTATGCCGGTATTGATGGTGACCGCAGAATTCGCCTTGAGGATCGCTGGCAGACGAATGCTCTTTCTGGTGCTGCCACCGGATACTTCAACAATAATTCGATCCATTGCCCTCGGGCTTGTATTGGCAACCCTGACCAAGAGATATCCGCTTCTGCTAACTGCCGGACTGAGGGTCAAAAATGTCTGCGGCTGCATCTGTAGTTGCAGTTCCTGCAGTCTCTGTTGCGACTGATTGCCCAGCGCACCACCCGCATTAGCGGCGAGCTTAAAATAACTATTGGCCTGATCGTACTGCTTGCCCTGCAGGGATAATTCACCGAGATAATAACTGGCTGTCGGTGTCGGCAGTAATTCGTAGCTGCGCTGCAGATCGCTCTTTGCCTTAGCTGCGCTCACCGCGTTCATAGAGCATCACTCCGCGCGCCAGGTAGGGGCTGAAAAATTTATCGTTTTTCTTGATGGCGGTGGTGTAGGCTTTTTCTGCAGTTGTTATATTCTTCAAGCATCTTCCATGCATGGCCGCGCAGCTCCCAAAAATGCCCTTCATTGGGCTGCTGTGCTACGGCTTTATCCAGATATTGAATAGCCAGACGCCCATCCTTTTCAGCCAGTGCTTTTTTCGCCGCTGCCTCGGCTTGATAGGCGGGCGCATCTTTTTTCAGCTGCGCAATGGCCGCCTGATAGCGCGCGCGGTAACGCTTGCCAGAAGCAGCGTTTGCCGCCCGGGCCTGATTCTTCTCAACCCTCTGAGTTGATGGCGGATGGCTGGCAAATAGATTATCCAGAAACCCCGCCTGCCGGGACTTACTCAACTCGACAAATTTTTCCTGTAGCTCCACCGCTCCCTGTAAGTCGTAACCAGCACTGGCCATATAGTTCATGCCGTAATGATCGGACTCCAATTCATCATCGCGGCCATATTTTGCCATCCAGGCAGCGGCACCGAGCTGCGATGCCATACCGTATAGCTGTGCGCCCTCTTTGACCCTGAGTTGCCACCCCAAGAGTGACCAGACCAATATTGGCCAAGGTACCGCGGGTCATCTGCGAGGCGCCATGACGAGCTGCCGCGTGGACAATCTCATGGCCGAGCACCGCCGCCAACTGCGACTCATCTTCGAGTAATACAAGCAGACCGCGATTGATGGCAATTTTTCCACCGGGCAGTGCCCACGCATTGGGCACATCATTATTGAGCACGACAAATTCATAGGGCAGATCCGGACGATCGCTGACGACGGCCAGTCGTTGACCAACACCGGCTACATAGGTTTGCAGGGACTCATCCAGATAGTAATCACCGCCCTGGGATTGACGTGAGGGCCGATAGTTTTTTTCGCCGATGGCAATTTCCTGTTGCGGCGAGACGATTGATAATTCGTTTTTGCCGGTTACCGGGTTGACCGAACAACCGCTGATAATCGCGGGTAACAAAAGTGCTAGTAACCATTTTTTCATTCCATGTCTCCATTTTTCCTTCAGTCTACTCGGCCTTTTTACACGATGATCTGCTTCTCGCGCAGACTGCGTAAGTTGATATAATAACAGCACTAAATTCATACTATTTCCACTAAATGAAGCAATATAACTATGCTTATTGTTATCTCACCCGCCAAAAAACTCGACTATACAGGCTCGGTTAATGCACCTTTAACCACTCAGCCAGAACTGCTGGATCACTCCCAGGAGCTCTTGCAAGGGTTGAAAGCCTTGGCCCCTCAGGATGTCTCTTCGCTGATGAGTCTTAGCGATAAGCTCGGGGCGTTAAATTACGAACGCTTTCAAGAGTGGCAGACACCCTTCACCGAGGACAATGCACGACCCGCGGTCTTGGCCTTTAAGGGTGATGTCTATCAGGGTCTGGATGCCGATAGTATGAGTGATGAGGATCTGCGCTGGGCTCAGGATCACCTGCGTATTCTCTCCGGCTTATATGGCCTGTTGCGTCCTCTGGATTTAATGCAGGCCTACCGTCTGGAAATGGGCACCAAGTTCGCCAACCCGCGCGGTGCCGATCTGTATAAGTTTTGGGGCGATACTATTACCAATGAATTAAACAAGGCGGAGTCAAAAGCAGAGCCATCTGTATTGGTAAACCTGGCCTCCAATGAGTACTTTAAATCAGTACACAAAAAAGACCTCAGCGCGCGAATTATCACGCCGGTCTTTATGGATAAGAAGAACGACAAATATAAAATTATCAGCTTCTATGCCAAGAAAGCTCGCGGCCTAATGAGTCGCTATATTATTAGAAACCGCATTACTGAAGTTGAACAGATTAAGAGTTTTGATCGCGACGGCTACAGTTACAATGCCGCTCTCAGTGAAGCTGATCAGTGGGTTTTTGTTCGCGATTAGCTGTCGATCAATCGATTAAATAATCTGCCGACAAGCCGATAAAGATAATCATACCCACGCGATGGTTGCTGAGAAATGCTGCAAAGCAGGCTTCGCGGTCGCGCCCGCGGCTGATTATATATTGGTTGATAAAGTAGGCTGCCGCCACTGCCAAGCTAATAAAATAGACCGCACCGCGACCAAATAGCAATCCAGCCCAAACTAACAGGGCCAACACTGCAACCTGCAATAAGCCAATAATCAATAGATCGAATTTGCCAAACAGTATTGCCGTGGACTTGATGCCTATCTGCAAATCATCATCGCGATCAACCATGGCGTAATAGGTATCAAAGGCAATCGTCCACAACACCACTGCAGCAAACACCACCCACAGCTCAATCGGTAATTCATTGTTCTCAGCGGCAAATGCCATTGGGGTCGACCAGGCCCAGGCAATACCCAAACCCAATTGGGGAAGCTGGGTAAAGCGCTTTAAAAATGGATAGAGTGCAGCCACTGCCGCTCCGCCAAAGGCCAGCATAATCGTCAGCTGATTAGTTAACAGCACCAGTATCAGCGCCGCCAGCATCAGGCCGAAAAATAGTCTCAGGGCCGCTTTTGCATTGATCTCTCCAGCCGGAATCGGCCGGCTTTTAGTTCTTTCAACATCGCCATCCACATGACGATCGGCATAATCATTAATCACACAGCCGGCGGCGCGCATCACCACAACACCAAAAGTAAAGATCAACAGGTTACCCAACTGTGGATGGCCTTCGCTGGCAAACCACAGCGCCCAGAGAGTTGGCCACAACAGCAGATAAGTCCCTATAGGTCGGTCGAGACGCATTAGACGCATCCAGGGATTAGCGGTGAACAAATTGCTCATTTTATTGCCTGCTCATCAGGCTTAAAACCTGGCAAGAACATTTCACAGACCAACAGCGGCTTGTCTGATAACTTAAACACTGAACGGCGGCCCCAGATTGGCTGATTGTAAGGCGGAAGATTTGAGTTCAGGCTTGAACTTTTATCTGCGGGTATACAGGCCCATTCCAGCGCTTCACGACTCATGGTTGGGTCGCTAAATAGCAAAGCACCGAGCGGTCTGTTGTCGAGATGGCGCAACTTGCGCAGGCGACCGGTCAAGGTTTGCATGGGTATAACACTGCGGGCATAGACCCAGGGCACACCGCGGCCAAACAGTAATACTTCGCGAATCAGTGCCACCCGCCGAGGTGCCAGACCCAGCGCACGGCGCTCTGAAAATCTCGGCAATTGCACGGACTGACTGAGCACTTCAACACTGAGCTGCCCATCACTGGCCTGTTGTAGACGTTGCGTTAATGAACCGCTATCCAGCAACCAGTCACGCAGCTCTGCCGGCACTCTACTCACTTCACCCAACAAGGGTTGCCGCCAGATAAGTTGATCTGAAAAATGCCCTTTAACCATCAGTTAATATTCCTATAACCCTTTGGCGTAAAAGTCGCTGCCATCCGGCTGGGCGCGAAAGCGTTTGTACTCCCACTGATACTGTTCCGGTGCCAGCGCAACAACGTTCTCAACACCTTTATTGAGTGCATTCACGGCAACGGTTTTATCTTCGCTGTACAGCCCTTCCGCGGCAGGCAAAAAGTGTAGACGCCAACCTCCAGGTTCGCGAATAGCAGAACAAAACAGTGCCTGACAATCAGAGCGGCCAATTAAGTTGGTCAGCAGAGTCATGGTGCGTGCCTGCACACCCATAAAGGGGGAAAAGATTCCGCCGCTCTCATCGGGCTGCTGATCGGGAAGAATCGCCGTGGTCTCGCCTCTTTTTAAGGCTTTAATTAAAGCGGCAACACCGCGCCCGTCGGTGGGCACCAGTGTTGCGCCAGACTGCTCACGAGAGGATTTTATCCAGTTCCCCACTTCAGGGATTTTTGGCGGCTCATAGAGGGATGTCATCTTGCTTCGCGGAGAGACCCACAGCCCGACGACTTCCCAGTTACCCTGATGAGGAACAATAAGAATGGTGCCACGCTTATCGTCCATAGCTGCTTGGAAAAACTCAAGTCCCTCCACAGCAACGATTTTACTCTCAAGCCATGTGCTGGGCTTACTCCAGACTCTGGGTGTTTCAACAAATGCCTGACCCAGTTGCAGCATACGTTTTTTGCACAGACATTCTATTTCCTGTGCCGACAGCTGCGGATAACAGAGGCGTAAATTAATGCGCGAGACCAACACCGGGCCCAGCTCGAGAAGATAGATCAGACGACCGATAGCGCGCCCAAGCAGGCGCCCCACACAAAGAGGAAACCAGCCAAACAACTGCAACACAAACAGGAGAGCTTTATTTTTCAACGTCGTCGGTTACCTTCTTTGCAAGGCTGGATAATCAAGTTTCACTGACTATTTGAGCTTTTCTGGCAACTCATTGTTTAAATAATCGCGCAGGTCATCACCTATTTGATGATGTAACAGGCCCAGCTCAATATTTGCCTTAAGCAGTCCCATCTTGCTGCCACAGTCATAACGTGTGCCCTCGTACTCGTAGGCTAGCACCTGCTCTTCGGTCAGCAATGTCTGAATCGCATCGGTGAGCTGGTACTCTCCACCGGCACCTGGCTTTAATTGATCGAGATGCTGGAAAATCTGTGGCGTGAAAATATAACGGCCAGTAACGCCCATATCGGATGGCGCATCTTCAAAAGCTGGCTTCTCAACAATCTCGTCCAATAAATAAACACGCTCGGACTGTGGCTTGCCGCTGATAACGCCGTAGGCTGAAATCTCTGGGCCCGACACTTTCTGGATGGCAATGACCGAACTCTTATAATATTCATAGAGCTCGACCATCTGGCGCACCGCGCCTTTTGCCCCGTGAATCAAATCATCTGCAAGAATCACAGCAAAGGGCTCATCGCCAATCAGGTGTGCCGCAGTCAATACCGCGTGACCCAGACCCAGCGCTTCGTTCTGTCTGATGTAAGTACAGCTAACACCTTTGGGGACAATATTTTGCGCTATATCCAGCAGCGCTTTTTTATTGTTCATCTCCAGCTGATGCTCAAGCTCATAGGCTTTATCAAAATGATCGGCAATACTGCGCTTGTTGCGGCCGGTGATAAAAATCATTTCGGTAATGCCCGCTTCAACCGCTTCTTCAACTGCGTACTGAATTAATGGTTTATCGACGACTGGCAGCATCTCTTTTGGATTGGCTTTAGTTGCAGGCAGAAATCTTGTGCCCATACCCGCCACTGGAAATACCGCTTTGCGAACCTTTTCTCCATGTCTTACATGAACCATCTAGCACTATCCTCTGTTGATTAAAGGGGCGTTATCCTGCTGTTTAATTTGGTAGATTAATCGCTAGTTAGCATTATATCCAGATTTGATTATAAGAAGATGATTTTAATTAGCGGTTTAGCCCAGTTATTCAGCCTCTTTTTTCCCTTTCTTTATTAAGCTGCCGCCTTATAATTGCGCATTCTCAACGTAAACATACTTTTAATAATTAAATACTCGTAGGAATCCACTGTGAGCAATGTCGGCACGCCCCCTGATACATTTCAGGACCTAATAATAAGACTACAACAATACTGGGCTTCTCAGGGTTGCGTGGTGTTACAGCCACTGGATATGGAAGTCGGCGCCGCCACTTTCCATCCCTCTACCTTCCTGCGCGCAATTGGTCCGGAAAACTGGAACAGTGCCTATGTGCAGGGCTGCCGCCGTCCGACCGATGGACGCTACGGCGAAAACCCCAACCGACTGCAGCACTACTACCAGTTTCAGGTAGTGATGAAACCCTCCCCGAGTGATTTCCAGGAACTCTATCTCGGCTCACTGCGTTCGCTGGGTATAGATACCGCTGTTCACGATGTTCGCTTTGTCGAAGATAACTGGGAATCCCCTACCCTGGGTGCCTGGGGTATTGGCTGGGAAGTCTGGCTCAACGGTATGGAAATTACCCAGTTCACCTATTTCCAGCAGGCTGGTGGACTCGAATGTTATCCAGTAACTGGCGAAATCGCCTACGGTCTTGAGCGCATCGCCATGTACCTGCAGGGTGTCGACAGCATCTACGATCTCGTCTGGGCCCACGGCCCTCAGGGCGATGTTACCTACGGTGATGTCTTCCATCAAAATGAAGTCGAGATGTCGACGTTCAATTTTGAGCATGCCGATGTAGACTCACTGTTTGCCACGTTTGATCAGTGCGAAAAAGATTGCCTGAAATTAACCGAGAGCGGCTTGCCACTGCCGGCCTATGAAATGGTGATGAAAGCCTCTCATGCGTTTAATTTGCTCGATGCCCGCCACGCTATTTCAGTGACTGAACGTCAACGTTATATCCTGCGGGTGCGCACTATCGCTCGCGCTGTTGCTCAGGGTTATTTTGACTCCCGATTAGAGCTCGGCTTTCCGATGGCAGACAAAGCGCTTGCTGAAGAAGTTACCCAGCGTGTCGAAAAAGAAAAGCTTGCGGCCGCGGCCAAGCAAGAGAAGGCCGCAAAAAAACAGTCGACTAAAACATCTGGAGAATCAAAATGAGTGCAGATTTTCTAGTTGAGATTGGCACCGAAGAACTGCCACCGAAAGTATTGCGTCAGCTATGCGATAGCTTCTCTGAAGGTATCACCAGCCGCCTGAGCGCAGAACAACTTCAGTTCGGCGAAGTGACTATCTATGGTGCCCCGCGCCGTTTGGCCGTGCTGCTCAAAGATCTTGAGACCCAGACGCCAGATCAGGATGTGGTTAACTGGGGGCCACCAGCCAAGGTTGCCTTTGATAGCGACGGCAATCCGACCAGGGCCGCAGAAGCCTTTGCGAAAAAGAATTCCGTAGAACTCGGTGCATTGTCAGGCTTGGTCGAAAATGACGGCCAGCAGGATAAACTCTGCGTGCGTAAAACCGCTGTCGGCAGTCCCACAGAAACACTGCTCGGCGATATTATTAATCAGTCCCTCGCTGCCCTGCCGATTCCCAAGCCAATGCGCTGGGGTAAGAGCCGCCAAGAATTTGTGCGCCCTGTGCAGTGGGCGGTTGTCTTATTTGATAACAAGACTATCAGCACCAATATACTGGGTATTGAAAGTAGCAACATCAGTCGCGGCCATCGCTTCCACAGTCAGGGCGACATCCTGATTGAATCCCCTGCCAGCTATAAAGAGACTCTGCATAAAGCCTTTGTTATTGTCGATTTTGAAGAGCGTCGCGAACTGATTCGCAAGGGTGTTATTGCCGCCGCTAAAAGTGCTGATGGCACCGCAGTTATCGATGAAGATCTGCTCGATGAAGTGTCGGCTCTAAACGAGTGGCCCGTGCCGCTGATGGGTCGTTTCGAGGAACATTTCCTTGAAGTACCCGCCGAAGCGCTGGTTTCTTCTATGGCACAGCATCAAAAATACTTTCATGTTGTCGATAGCAACAATCAGCTAAAGCCTCTGTTTATCACCGTGGCGAATATTGCCAGCCTTGATCCGCAACAGGTTGTCAGTGGCAACGAACGTGTTATTCGCCCGCGTCTGGCAGATGCCGCGTTCTTCTATAAAACCGATCTAAAATCGACGCTGCAGACGCGTCGCGAAACACTTAAGTCGGTTATCTTCCAGACCAAGCTTGGCAGCATCTACGATAAAACCGAGCGCGTTAGCGGGCTGGCAAAAATACTCGCCGACTACACTGGCGCCAATGCAGATCAAGCAGGCCGCGCCGGTGAACTCTGCAAATCAGATTTAGTCAGTGAGATGGTCGGTGAATTCGATGATCTCCAAGGTGTGATGGGGCGCTACTACGCTCTCAACGACGGTGAAGACCCGGCTGTTGCAGATGCGCTGATGGAACAGTATCTGCCGCGCTTTGCCGGCGATGCAATTCCCGCCACTGATACCGGTGCCACACTGGCACTGGCAGATCGCCTCGACACATTGGTCGGTATCTTTAGTATTGGTCAGCAGCCCTCAGGATCACGAGATCCTTTTGCATTGCGTCGCGCCAGCCTCGGCATTCTGCGCATTATCATTGAGCGCAATATCGACCTGGATCTTAAACTGGCTATCACGGCAGCAGCCGAGCAATTAAATATCAGTGAAGATGTTGATACGTTATGTTTGCAAGTCCTTACTTACATTCTTGAGCGCTTTAAAGCTTGGTATAGGGATGAGGGTATAGATGCAGAAGTGTTTGCCTCTGTCGCCGCTCTGGCGCTTAGCAATCCGCTGGATATTGATGTCAGAGTCAAGGCCGTTGACCAGTTCACGCGCCTGCCAGAAGCTGTTGCACTGGCTGCAGCCAATAAGCGTGTATTTAATATTCTCGCTAAGCAGGCGGCAGATACTGTTCCAGCAGCCATTGATAGCAGCCTGTTAGTCGATGCCGCTGAACAACAGTTAGCAGAGAGCATCTCTGCACTGAGTAGCACCATTGCACCTCTATTGGAGCAGCGCGACTATGCAGGTGTTCTAAAAGAGCTGGCTTCACTGCGAGGCCCAGTCGATCAGTTCTTTGACGATGTTATGGTAATGGTCGATGATCCCGCTATTCGCGACAATCGACTGGCACTGCTGAACAGCTTGCGCAGCCTGTTTTTAAATGTTGCCGATATCTCGCAGCTTGTAGTCAGCAAATGAGAAAACTCTGGCAGGCCATAAGAGCAGTCTTCTTTTACACTGGTTTAGTTGTGCTAGTGCTGCTGATGAGCCTGTCTGTGTGTCTGGTTGGTTTTTTCCCGTTCCGCTATCGCCAGCTGTGCCTGACCTTTGGCAACAAATTGATCATGGCCTGGCTGCGCATCACCTGTGGCGTCAGGGTTAAGGTTATGGGGCTGGAGAATATCCCGGATAAAGCCTGCGTTGTACTCAGCAATCACCAGAGCACCTGGGAAACCTTCTTTCTGCAACATCTGTTTGTTCCGGCCAGTGTTATTCTCAAGCGCGAGCTGCTGTGGATTCCATTTTTCGGCTGGGGACTCTACGCTATGCGCGCTATCGCGATTAAGCGCTCGAAGCCTGCAGGCGCTATTCGCCAAGTACTCAAGCAGGGCAAGCAGCGCCTTTCCAAAGGCATAAAGGTGATTATCTTTCCCGAGGGGACGCGAGTGCGCGGTTCAGAGGTTGGCACCTTTATGACCAGCGGCGCTGCCCTGGCTAAAGCCGCTGAAGTGCCTATTCTTCCAGTTCGTCACAATGCCGGCCAGTGCTGGCCTGCGGGAAGCTGGTTAAAAACCCCTGGGACTATCAGCATTGTTATTGGCCCAACTATAGCAATTGACAACCACAATCCTCGCGAACTGACTGAACTTGCCAAACAGTGGATTGCCAGCGCGCTCTAATCCGCTCTTTTTTACTGCTGTTGCAGGGTTTCTGTTAAAAACATTTCCCCAAGTCTATCTAAACTATACTCAGAGAATAAAAAGGAGTGTCGATTAGCTATGGATGCAAAGAAAAAAACCGCAGAGAAAACACCCAAGGAAACAAGAGTCACAATGGATACACGCAAGACTGTGCGCAGAAAGAATACTGATCGTCGCACCGAGGTTCGGTTTGAGCCAGATAAAGAAAACCGCCGGCAGAATAAGGGCCGGCGGTCTTCGGATAAGGATATCTGGGGATCCTGACAGGGTTAGATTAAGCCCCTATTAAACGTCCAGATTCACCACAGAAAGCGCATTGGTCTCAATAAAGTCTCTGCGCGGTTCTACCTGATCACCCATTAGAGTGGTAAACATCTGGTCTGCGGCAATCGCATCTTCAATAGTAACCTGCAACATACGTCGAGAATCCGGATCCATAGTGGTTTCCCAGAGCTGCTCGGGGTTCATCTCACCCAGTCCCTTATAGCGCTGGGTATTCAGTCCGCGACGCGACTCTGCCATCAACCAGTCCAGAGCCTGATGGAAACTTTCCACCGGCTGCTGACGCTCACCGCGCTGAACAAAGGCGCCCTCTTCAATCAAACCTTGAAGTGTTTCGCCAAGTCCGGCAATAGCGTTGTATTCATTGGAAGCAAAAAACTCACGACCCAAGAGATGATAGTGAGGAATACCGTGGGCAGTAATCTCAACCTTAGGCAGGAAGATATGACGCTCTTTATCTTCATCCACATGCACCTCATAGCGGTGCGTGCCAACCATAACATTTTCGAGATTTCCCTGAAGTTCGCCACACCAGGACGCAAGATCGCCGCTCTTTTCAAGAAGTTTATCCGAGAAGCGCGGACTGTAAATCAGCGCCTCAAGCACCTCTTTCGGGTACACCAAAGACATGCGCTCAATCAGGCCCATTACATGACGGAACTGATTAACCAGCGCTTCCAGAGCTGTACCCTGAATACCCGGCGCCGTAGCATTAACATGCAGGCTGGCATTTTCGAGAGCCTTGGAGGTTAGATAAACCAGTAGTGCATCGTCATCTTTTACATACTGTTCGCTCTTGCCGCGACTAACCTTATACAGCGGTGGCTGGGCAATAAAGATATGCCCGGCTTCAACCAATTCGCGCATCTGTCTAAAGAAAAACGTCAGCAACAGCGTACGAATATGCGATCCATCAACGTCCGCATCGGTCATAATAACGATGGTGTGGTAACGCAGCTTCTCAGGATTAAACTCCTCGGTGCCAATACCACAGCCCAGCGCGGTAATCAGCGTGCCAACTTCAGCACTGGAAAGCATCTTGTCAAAACGCGCCTTCTCAACATTGAGGATCTTACCCTTAAGAGGCAGAATCGCCTGAGTTCTTCTATCACGTCCCTGCTTGGCTGAACCGCCCGCAGAATCACCCTCCACCAGATATAATTCTGAAAGCGCCGGATCTTTTTCCTGACAATCCGCCAACTTGCCAGGCAATCCAGCAATATCAAGCGCGCCTTTACGTCTGGTCATTTCACGGGCTTTACGCGCCGCTTCACGAGCACGGGCCGCATCAATCATTTTATTCACTACAGCTCTGGCATCCTGGGGGTATTCCAGCAGGAAGTCGCTGAATTTCTCACCCATCTCCTGCTCAACTGCAGTTTTCACCTCGGAGCTAACCAACTTATCTTTGGTCTGGGAAGAGAACTTAGGATCAGGAACTTTTACCGAAATAATCGCCGTTAAACCTTCACGTGCATCATCGCCAGTGGTGCCTACCTTCGCCTTGCCATTAATACCCTCTTTCTCAATATAGGTATTTAGACCGCGGGTCAGCGCCGAGCGGAAGCCAGCTAAGTGCGTGCCGCCATCGCGCTGGGGAATATTGTTGGTATAGCAGTGAATGCTTTCCTGAAAACCGTCATTCCACTGCAATGCCACCTCAACACTGGTGCCGTCTTCACGCATAGTGTTGAAATGCATAATCTTGTTAACAGTGGTTTTATTCTGGTTGAGATATTCAACAAAGGCGCTTAAACCGCCCTCATAGGCATAAACATCTTCTTTTCCGGTGCGCTCATCATGCAGGACAATGCGTACTCCTGAGTTCAGGAAGGACAGCTCACGGAGTCTTTTTGCGAGAACATCGAAATGAAAGTTGATATTGGAAAAGGTATCGATCGAGGGTTCAAAGTGAACCGCTGTACCTGATTCTTCAGTGTCACCAACGACTTCGAGAGGTCCTTGGGGCACACCGTGGGCATAATCCTGCTCATGTATCTTGCCATCTCTGCGAATGGTTAAACGCAGCTTGGCTGACAGAGCATTAACAACCGAAACACCTACACCGTGCAGGCCGCCCGACACCTTATAAGAATTATCATCAAACTTACCGCCGGCATGGAGTACGGTCATAATAACTTCAGCGGCAGAGACACCCTCTTCGTGCATCTCTGTAGGAATACCACGGCCATTATCCGAAACAGTAATAGATTCGTCAGGGTGAATAACGATCTTGATTTCAGAGCAATGTCCCGCCAGCGCCTCATCAATGGAATTATCCACTACCTCAAACACCATATGGTGCAGACCGGTGCCATCATCAGTATCACCAATGTACATACCAGGCCGCTTGCGAACTGCATCCAGGCCTTTTAGTACCTTAATACTCGAAGAATCATAATTCTGTTCGTCAGTCATAAACTTTCCATACCCTGTTATCTAATCAACTAAAGCAACGCCATGTTCCATGTGGAACATCTGGTGCGGGACTGTCTGCACCAAATCCTCAAAATCTTTTTTATCGACCCCGGTTATAAAGTACTGACAACCAAGATCATTTAAATACGAAACCACCTGTCCGCGATGCTGGTAATCCAGTTCAGCGGGCAGATCATCCAAAAGGAAAAGACAAGATTCCCCTGCATGCTCTCGATAATGGGCGGCTTGCGCTAACTTAAGCGCGTAAACCAAAAGTTTTATCTGCCCTCTCGAGAGATGGTCAGCAGCAGTCTGACCATCAACTTTAATTCTTATATCTGCTCGGTGCGCACCGTGACTCGTGGTCTTTGTGCCTATATCACGGCCATGATCTGCGGCGTAAACATCGGCCAGAGAGCGCTCCTCATCCCAGCCGCAGTAGTATTCAAGGGAAACCTGCCCCAACCCCTCAAATGCACTTACCGCTTGATTTAACTGCCCGGAAAGCGCTGACAGGTACTCTCGCCTAAACCGGGTTATTTGCTCACAGAGGGGAATTAACTCCGCCGTCCAGGTGCGCAATAAATCTTCGTCTATTCTACCATGGCGAAGGAGTTGATTGCGCTGTTTTAGCGTTTTTTGAAAGCGTCGCCAGAGATTAGTGTAATCATGTTCCACGTGGAACACACCCCAATCTAAAAACTGCCTGCGCTGAAGAGGCCCACCCTCTAAAAGCATAAAACTATGGGCATCGATCAGCTGCAAGGGAAGCTCGGAAACCAGCTGTGCTGCGGTCTGCAGAGGCTTGCCATCGAGGCGCGCCTCAAACAGGCCCTTGGGTGTGCGCTTGATGCCAAGCTGATGGGCAGTGGAGGTCTGGTCGCGCAAAAGACGCCCAGAGACAACCAGCTCATCCGCATCATTATTAACCACCACGCGCAGATCGCGATGACGAAAGGAACGGCCGCGGCCAAGAAGATAGATAGACTCTAGAAAGCTGGTTTTTCCGCTACCGTTGGCACCGTAAATAATATTCGCCTGGGGATGGCAACTGGTGCGGATACTTTTCAGGTTTCGAACCTGAAAAATATCCAATTGAGATAAATGCATATAGTTGGCGTTAGCGGCAGAAGCAGCTAGTTAACGGCAGAGATGCCGTTACAGCCGCATCGGCATAACAACATAGACCGCTGAGCCATCAGCTGCATCTTCTACCAGCGCACTGCTGCTGGAGTCGGAAAGCGTCAAGCGAACAGCCTCGCCTTTAAGAACATTGAGAACATCGAGCAGATAGCTGACATTGAAGCCAATTTCCAACTCATCGCCAGCGTAGTCAACACCTACAACCTCTTCAGCCTCTTCTTGCTCAGGGTTGTTGGCGACCATTTTAATCGCGCCATTGGACAGCATAATGCGTACACCGCGATACTTTTCATTGGAGAGAATCGCTGTTCGCCCAAACGCCTGCTTGAGCTCGGCACGATCGCCGATAACCTGCTTGTCACCACCTTTCGGCAGAACACGGTCGTAGTCAGGGTAAGCGCCATCAACCAGCTTGGAAGTGAAACAGTAATCCCCACCATTGACGCGAATATGGTTAGACCCCATAGCTACGCGCACTGCGCCCACATCGCTAACCAGGCGCGCCAGCTCCATAACACCTTTGCGCGGCAAGATAGCCTTGGTAAGCTCGGCCACTTCGATCTCACAAGCCGCATCGCAGAGCGCCATTCTATGGCCGTCTGTAGCAACAGCGCGAAGCTTGTTGGCACTGACTTCCCACAGCATACCGTTAAGATAGTAGCGAACATCCTGCTGCGCCATGGCAAAGGAGGTCGATTCAATCAGGTGCTTCAATGTCTCATTTTCAACATCAAATTCAATATTGTTCTCGCCATTATCAACCGAGGGGAATTCATTGGCCGGAAGGGTTGCCAGAGTAAAACGACTGCGGCCGCTCTTGACATGGGCCTTGCCATCACTGCTGGAAAAATCAACCTTAGCGCCATCAGGCAGAGAGCGGCAAATATCTAGCAGCTTGCGCGCTGAAACAGTAACCTCACCAGCCTCTTCTGCAGCTGACACATCGGTATAGCCAATAATCTCAACCTCAAGATCGGTACCGGTTACCGAAAGGCGCGAACCCTCCAGGCTGAGCAATACATTGGAAAGAATCGGCAATGTCTGGCGTCTTTCAACAACACCGACAACCAACTGTAAGGGCTTGAGTAATACTTCACGGGAAAGGCTAAATTTCATGATAAATTCGTATCTCCGACAGGGTTAATTACATCTTGTAAAAATACTGTTTTTTTATTATTTTTCTTCCAGACAGTAAGCATCTCAACTGGAAAGCGTCCTATTAGCTAGAATGCGTCCTTTAGCTAGAAAGCGTCCTAGCTAGAAAGCGTCCTATAGAGGTGCTTTAAGTCACGCTCCACCTCGCGATCACTGCCCTCAAGCTCTTTAACCTTGCGACAGGCATGCAGAACGGTGGTGTGATCCCGGCCACCGAAAGATTCACCGATCTCCGGAAGGCTGTAGTTGGTCAGCTCTTTAGCCAGAGACATAGCAATCTGCCTGGGTCTGGCAACAGATCGACTGCGACGCTTGGAAAGCAGATCTGACATCTTTAACTTATAGTAGTCAGCTACCACTCTCTGAATATTGTCTATGGTAACCAGCTTGTCCTGCAGCGCCAACAAATCTTTCAATGATTCACGAATTAAATCGATATCGATCACCCGGCCACTAAATTGCGCATGTGCCATAACCCTTTTCAGCGCCCCTTCAAGCTCGCGAACATTCGAGCGTATGCGCTGAGCAATAAAGAATGCCGCATCTCTGGACAGCTCCATACCCACCTGCTCGGCCTTGTTGATCAGGATGGCGACACGGGTTTCCAGCTCGGGCGGCTCAACCGCTACAGTTAAACCCCAACCAAAGCGGGACTTTAAGCGCTCTTCAACGCCATCAATCTCCTTGGGGTAGCGATCAGAGGTCAAAATCATCTGCTGACCGCGCTCCAACAGCGCGTTGTAGGTGTGGAAAAACTCTTCCTGACTGCGATCCTTGCCAGAAAAGAACTGAATATCATCAATTAACAAAGCATCTACCGAGCGGTAGAACTGCTTAAACTCGTCGATCGCCTTAAGCTGCAGCGCCTTGACCATATCTGCAACAAACCGCTCAGAGTGCAGATAGACAATTTTCGCATCGGGCTTGCGCTGGCGAAGGGCGTTGCCAACAGCATGCATTAAGTGGGTTTTACCCAGACCAACGCCACCGTATATAAATAGTGGGTTATAAGAGCCGCCGGGATTTTCCGCAACTTGCTGCGCTGCAGCCAGAGCGAGCTGATTGGACTTGCCTTCAACAAAGCTATCAAAGGTAAATGCACTATTGAGATTACTTTTTAAGCTGTGCTCTGCAGCCGAGGTAATAATTTGCGGAGCGGAAATACGTGAAACCGGCTGTACCTGCGGGCTTGGCACAATTAACGCGGGCGCTTCAACCGATTCCAGTATCTTTTGTCCGGACGTAGATAAGGGTGTAGATATAGACTCAGTTAAGGGCGCAGGCTGAGTTTGGCTATTTGCCACAGCATCTAACCGATCGTCGACAATTACGGGGCTGGGCTGGGTTTTAAATGCTGGCGCCCTCTCAGATTCAGAGACAACCGCAACGCTGCAGCGATCCGCACCAAACTGTGAAAACAGCGCTTCGATACGCAGTAAAAATTTATTCTGTACCCAATCCTCAATAAAACGGTTGGGCGCAACCAGCTGGATGCGCTGGCCTATTGAAGAACCAGAATTAGAGCCGTCACCGAGAATCGAATCGCCAGCAAAAAACTGGGCTTTTAGAGGCCTAATCCAGGTATTGAACTGCTGAGGGGGCAGCTCGTCGGAGAGCTGCTTTGTGCAATCTGACCAGATTGCCTGGAGAGCATTAAAATCCATAGAACCGCTGACACCAACATCACCCACAGAACCATGCTCAAAAGAGTTACTTAATTCCACCTATTTTTCTTCCCAACGCAAGATAACCCCAAAGGCAACTTTCACCGAACGGTTGCTTAATCAGCGCTTTATAAAAGCGTCCAACCAAACAACATGCAAAAGTACAAAACCGCCAACCAAGCTATACAATTTCTTTTTAATTTTTATTCGTTTTATTTTTTCTAAAAGCCAATTATTTATATAAAGCACATCAACTTTTTTCGCTGGAATGATTCTATCCGCTTGAAATCCTTTTATCCACACCATGAAAAAAGCACTATTAACACCCCACTTTATTTTATTGTTTAATATCAACAAGTTAATGAATATCAATATTTTTTTTATTAACAGGGAGAGAATAAATTATTGGTTAATATTTAACCAACATCTGTGCATAACCTGTGTATATCCAGTTAAAAACCAGTGTTTAGAGGGCTCAAACCAAGGATTATGCGGCGCTGACAAAGATGCCGTTAGTGGTTCGTGACTTATTAAATAAAATGGGTCACTTTCCAATACAGAACGACGAAAAGATATGCCCCAAAAGATCGTCAGAGGTGAACTGTCCGGTAATTTCAGAGAGGTGATTTTGCGCCTGCCTAAGGTCTTCAGCCAAGAGTTCTCCGGCACCACTGGCACTGAGCTGTCGGCGCCCAGTGTCGACCAACTGCAGAGCTTTTTCTAGGGCATCCAGATGTCGTCGACGGGCCGAGAACAAACCCTCCTCCTGACCCTGAAAGCCCATACTGGCCTGCAAAAATGCCACCAGATCATCGAGGCCAGTTCTGTGTTTGGCGGATATGGCAAAGGTATCTGGCTGCCCCTCGACAGGACCTGAACTATGGCCAGTCTGATCAATCTTATTTAAAACAACACTGATCGGCTGTCGAGCATCGGTATAGCGAGAAAAATACTCCGGCCAGATAGTCTGCAGATCTGGATGATCGCTGTCACAGGCATCGACCAAAAACAGCACCTGGTCGGCGCGCTCAATCTCTTGCCAGGCGCGGCGAATACCTTCCAGCTCAACCTCATCATCACTGTCGCGCAAACCTGCAGTATCGACAATATGCAGAGGCATGCCGTCGAGACTAATTTTTTCTCGCAGCACATCTCGGGTTGTCCCGGCTACAGAGGTGACAATAGCCGCATCACGACCCGCCAGTGCGTTTAACAGGCTGGATTTACCGGCATTCGGCTTACCCGCCAAGACCACGGTCATACCGTCTCGCAGTAGTGATCCCTGCTGCGCCTTGCCGAGGGTATCGGTCAGCTCAAAAGAGAGTTGCTGAAGATTGGCTGAAAGACGCTCATCGGCGAGAAAATCAATCTCCTCTTCGGGAAAATCAATTGCCGCTTCAACATAAATGCGTATCTGTATTATCTGCTCGACCAGCTTATTAACCAGCTGAGAAAAATCACCCTGCAGTGATCGCACTGCACAGCGCGCAGCCTGAACTGATGAGGCGTCAATTAGATCGGCAATCGCCTCAGCCTGGGTAAGATCGAGCTTATCATTAAGAAAGGCGCGCTCACTAAACTCGCCCGGTCGGGCCATTCGCGCACCGAGCTGCAGGCAGCGCTGCAGCAAACCATCAAGGATTACCGGGCCGCCATGGCCCTGCAACTCGAGCACATGCTCACCGGTAAAAGAAGCTGGCGCAGGGAAATAAATAGCCACACCCTCATCGAGAACATCATTATCCGCGCCTTTAAATTGACTGAAAACCGCTTCGCGCGGTGGTAGAGGCTTACCGATAATGTCGCTAATTATCTGTTCAATATTGCTGCCGGAAACACGCACAATACCAACCCCGCCGCGACCCGGCGGGGTAGCAATAGCAACAATGGTATCCAAATCGTTTTGCACTCTACACCCCTAAACAAAAAAGGCCCTTGGAAGGGCCTTTTTAATTACTTTTTACTTATCCCAGAGGACTTTCCTGAAGACTTTTGAGACGCCGCTAACTGCCGGTTAACATACCACTGCTGAAGCATCGACAGCAGGTTGTTGACCGTCCAGTAGAGAACCAGACCGGAGGGGAAAATCATAAAGAAGAAGGTAAACGCAATAGGCATAACCTTCATAACCATTGCCTGAGTAGGATCCGTGGGCATCGGCTGCATTTTTTGCATCAACAGCATGCTCGCGCCCATCACTATCGGCAAAATAAAGTAGGGATCTTTAGCCGACAGATCGGCAATCCAGAAAATCCACGGCGAATGCCTGATCTCAACACTTTCCAACAGCACCCAGTAGAGCGAGAGGAATACCGGCATCTGCAACAGCATTGGGAAACAACCACCAGCAGGGTTAACCTTTTCCTTTTTGTAGAGTCCCATCAACTCCTGAGACATTTTCTGGCGATCGTCACCATAGGCCTCTTTTAAACGCTCCATCTTTGGCTGCAAGCTGCGCATTTTCGCCATAGAGCGAAGACTCGCCGCAGACAGCGGGTAAAGCAGAATTTTAATACCGATGGTCAGCAGGATAATCGCCCAACCCCAGTTGCCAACCAGCTCATAAATAAACTTCATGGCAGCAAAAATTGGCTTGGCCAGCATCCACAAAAAACCGTAATCAACGGTTAGGTCGAGATATTCAGCCAGTGATTCAAGTTTTTCCTGATCCTTGGGGCCCACATAAAACTGCGCACTGTACTCTCCAGTGCTGCCCGCAGGGACAATAAGCTTTTCACCGGTAAAGCCAAACAGATAGATATCCTGGCCAGATAACTTGCGCAGGCTAAAGCTATTGCTGTCGTTTGTCGGTGGAATCCAGGCACTGATAAAGTAGTGCTGAACCATAGATACCCAACCACCTTTAATCTCTGCTTTAACTGACTCTTCGCTGACATCGCTAAAATCGTACTTGGAGAAGTTCTTTTCCGGCTCTCTTAAAGCTGCACCCAGATAAGGACTAACACCACCGCTCGATTCAATAAGAGGCTCATGGGAGTCGCGTTTAATTTGACCATAGAAGGTCGCTTCCCAAGAGTCATAGCCAGTGTTTTCAATCAGGTAATTAACACCGATCACATATTCGCTTGCAGTGAAGCTAAAGCGCTTAACAATGGTTACACCGTTTTGATTAAGCTTTAAATCTACATCCAGACTTTGCTGACCAGGCATCAGCGAAAAGTTTGACTGAGTGACGCCGTAAACAGGGCGGCCCTCTCTGGTATCTGTACCGTTTTTACCAATTAAACCACTCTGGGCAATATATTCATTGTCCTTTGAGCGAGTTAACAGAGTAAAGGGTTTGCCACCATCATCTGCCATGCGGGTTAAATGCTTAAGCAATTTAACCTGAACAATATCGCCACCAAGGGTATCGATAGTGACTTCAAAGGTATCGGTGGTAACAGTGACCAAGCGGGTATTAACCGGCTTTTCGATAATGGCAACTGGTGTTTCTGCGAGTGAAGGTAGTTCTTCACTATAAGTGACTCTGCTGTTGAGCCGGCAGAGCTGTCTCTGGAATAAGAAGCTCAGGAGCAACTGTAGCGGTTCTTTGTTCAGCGGCGCGAAGGTCGCTAAAGTTATTCCACTCGACGACCAGTAACCAAGCAACCAAAGCGATGGCGCTAATATTTAATGTTTTCTTCCAATCCATTCTATTTATAACTCTATTTAATGTTTGTTAGAGGTATCAGCCTCATCCGATTTACCAGAATGCTCTACCGGTAACACCGGATCGTAACCCCCTGAATGGAAAGGTTGGCATTTTACAACCCTACGCAGCGTAAGATAACCCCCTTTGAAAATTCCGTAGCGCCTAAAAGCCTCTTCAGCATAGCTTGAACAGCTGGGATGAAACCTGCAGTTGCTACCCAGCAGAGGGCTGATTGCATATTGGTAGCCGCGAATAACCGCTATCACTAGCTTACGCATTATCTTTACCAGCCTGCTTTTTAGGGTCTTTTTTAGTCTCTTTTTCAAGACGAGCAGATAGTCTAGCCCATGATTGTTGCAACAGGGCTGTCATTTCAGCGGGAGAGAGTTTATCGGCATCTTTCCGCGCTAAAAAGATAATATCCAGCGAAAGAGGTAGCGGCGTTGTGCGGAATATTTCCCGAACGGCTCGTTTAACGCGATTGCGACCGACAGCAGTGGGAACATTTTTCTTACCCACAACTAAACCCAATCGAGACACCTCAGTGTCATTAGGTTTAACCAGGAGTAGATGTTTGGGATGAGCAACCCGAAACGCATTATTATCAAAAACCTCTTTAAATTCAGAGGCTTTGAGTAAGCGTCGATCTTTACCGAAGGTTGCTCTGGGCATTAGTAGCCCCTAATGTTTTAGGCGGCTAAACGCTTACGGCCTTTGGCTCGACGACGGTTTATAACAGCACGGCCATTTTTAGTTGCCATACGAGATCTAAAACCATGAGTGCGCTTACGCTTTAATACGCTTGGTTGAAATGTTCTTTTCATAACGTCAATTCCGAATAATGTCTACTGTACTCAGTCTGCTGTGCCACATTAAGGCAGCTACAGATAACGAGTACCGTTCTAGGGCGCGGGAGTTTAATGAAAATCCCCTCCCAATTCAACGCTTTATTATAAATCTTTCACTTACTTTTAATTATTAGCGGCGTTAATTTAAAGATATTTTTTAAATACAGCTTTATAACAATCAATTAACAGCTTATCCCCATAACTAATCACTTAAATAAGCCTAGACAGCTGATTCTGTGGGAAACCTCTGTATAAGCTGAATAATTATCCCCAGAAAAAACCGAGAAATCGCAATACGTTCAAAACGGCAAAATTCTGTACAATTTCAAACAGAGTTGATACCAGCTTCCAGGATTTTTAACCACTGTTTTATACAGTCAAAAAAACCATCTAACCAATTGATTATTATACAAATTAATCTCTTATCCCCATTAGAGGGTCGCCCTAATAACAATAACAATAATCTCTATATACTATATATAAGTATATTTAGTTAATAAGTTAACTGTATATAAAGAGCCTCTAAAAAAACTGTCTCCAAACTAATTTCTAAAATAAGGTGGTTAAACTTTAATCAACCGCACGTATAATGGCGACCCTTAAATTTTAACGCTGTAGTAGCTGAAACCCTATGCTCTATTCAGAATCCTTTGATGTCATTGTTGTTGGCGGTGGCCATGCCGGTACAGAAGCCTGTTTGGCAGCTGCACGCATGGGCAGCCGAACCTTACTTTTGACCCACAATATTGAGACCCTGGGGCAAATGTCCTGCAACCCAGCAATTGGCGGTATCGGCAAAAGCCATCTGGTCAAAGAGATTGATGCGCTGGGTGGTGCTATGGCGCAGGCGACTGATCTCGGTGGTATCCAGTTTAGAGTTCTCAACTCGCGCAAAGGCCCAGCGGTTAGAGCAACTCGCGCCCAAGCAGACCGCGTTCGCTACAAAGCGGCGATTCTGTCTATGTTGCAAAATCAGAAAAATTTAACCATTTTCCAACAGTCCGTCGATGACCTAGTGATTGAAGGCGATCGTGTGACTGGTGTAGTTACCCAGATGGGACTTATTTTTTCAGCCAAGACTGTTGTGGTCACCGCTGGAACCTTTCTCGCCGGCAAGATCCATATCGGCATGCAGAATTACTCCGCAGGTCGCGCGGGAGATCCACCCTCGATCAATCTCTCCGAGCGCCTGAGATCATTACCGTTTAGAGTTGAGCGCTTAAAAACCGGAACACCACCACGTATTGATGCCCGTTCAGTGGATTTCACTCACCTGCAAGAACAGTGGGGTGATAAGCCTGAGCCGGTAATGTCTTATTTGGGGTCTGTCGGACAACATCCTAAGCAAACCTGTTGCTGGATTACCTATACCAATAAAACCACCCATGAGATTATCCATAAGGGGCTCGATCGATCGCCGCTCTACACTGGTGTAATCGACGGTGTTGGCCCCAGGTACTGCCCATCTATTGAAGATAAGATTGTGCGCTTTGCCGATAAGGATCAGCACCAGGTATTTATTGAACCTGAGGGCCTGGATACTTACGAGCTCTATCCAAATGGAATCTCCACCAGCCTGCCCTTTGATGTGCAGCTTGAACTGGTGCGCTCAATTCAGGGTTTTGAAAATGCCCATATAACCCGCCCGGGCTATGCGATTGAATATGATTATTTCAATCCTCAGGATCTTAAATACTCTCTTGAGACCAAAGCGATTAGCGGCCTGTTTTTTGCCGGCCAGATCAATGGCACTACAGGGTACGAAGAGGCTGCAGCTCAGGGGTTACTCGCTGGTACCAATGCTGCACTGCAGGTTCAGGATAAAGACAGTTGGTGTCCTGGCCGCGATACAGCCTATGCCGGTGTGTTAGTTGATGACCTTATTAGCATGGGAACTCAAGAACCCTACCGAATGTTTACCAGCCGCGCGGAATATAGATTATTACTTCGCGAAGATAATGCCGATTTACGCCTGACTGAGAAAGGCCGTGAATTGGGCTTGGTCGATGAGAATCGCTGGCGCCAGTTTAGTGAAAAGCGTGAAGCGATTGAGATTGAGCAGCAGCGCTTGAAAGACACTTGGGTGCAGCCTGGCAGTGCTGTTGCGGAACAGCTGTCTGCGCATATCGAGAAAAAACTCTCCCGCGAATATTCGCTGTATGACCTGCTAAAGCGTCCTGAGCTGGATTATAAAATCCTCGGCGGCCTCTACCCTGAGATTAAAGTTGAGCAGAAGATTGCTGAGCAGGTAGAGATTGATGCCAAGTATTCAGGCTATATCAATCGCCAGCAGGATGAAGTTAACCGGCTTCAGCGCCATGAAAAAACCCGTATTCCCGCGGACTTTGATTACCAGTCGATCAGCGGTCTATCCAACGAGATTAAGCAAAAGCTCAGCGAGGCAACCCCTGAAACTCTGGCTCGCGCCAGCAGAATTCCTGGTGTTACACCTGCAGCTATCTCATTGCTAATTGTGCAGTTGAAAAAACATGCCGCGTAATTTGCAATCTGAATCAGCCCTGCGAGCACAACTCGAGAGTGGCATTGAAGAGCTGGGTATTGAGTGCAGTCCTCAGCAGGTAGATCAACTGATTGATTATGTCAGCCTGCTGATTACTTGGAACAGCGCCTATAACCTGACAGCCATTCGCGATCCTGAGCAGATGATAGCCCTGCATATTCTCGATAGCTTAGCTATTCTGCCTTTTGTTACTGGCCAACATTTAATTGATGTCGGCACCGGCCCCGGCTTGCCCGGTATACCGCTGGCGATTATGTGTCCGGAAAAAACCTTTAAGTTGCTCGACAGTAATGGCAAGAAAACCCGCTTCCTGTTTCACGCCCGCTGTCAGTTAAAACTGCAAAACCTGACCGAGATACAGTCCCGGGTTGAGCAATTTATCCCCGAGCAAACCTATGACACCGTGTTGAGCAGAGCCTTTACCTCAGCGGCTGAGATGGTTGATAAGTGCAAACACTTGCTCAGTCCTGATGGGCGCTTTTTGGCAATGAAGGGAAAATTTCCGCAATCGGAGTTGAGCCTGCTGGAGAAAGACTATAAGGTCGATGTTTCGCATCGCTTAACGGTGCCCGGTGTCGAAGGTGAAAGACACCTGATTGAAATCAGTAAAACTCAGTTAGCGTAGAAAAAGGTCAGAGCATTGTCGCGAATCATCTCAATAGCCAATCAAAAAGGTGGTGTAGGTAAAACTACCACCAGTGTCAATTTGGCCGCTTCACTGGCAGCATACAAGCAGCGAGTCCTGTTGATTGATTTGGATCCCCAGGGTAATGCCACCATGGGTGCCGGAATTGATAAGCACCAATGCAAGACCTCGGTTTACGATGTGCTGACAGAAAAAGAAAATATTAAACAGGTTATCGTAAGCTGTGACAGGGCTAAGATTCATCTCTTGCCGGCCAATGGTGATCTGGTGGCTGCCGAAGTTGAGTTAATGCAGGAGATTGGTCGCGAGACACGACTGCGTCATGCACTGGATTTGGTTGGCGATGATTACGACTATGTGATTATTGACTGCCCTCCCTCCCTGAATATGCTCACGGTTAATGCGCTGGTCGCCAGCGACAGTGTGATTATTCCAATGCAGTGTGAGTACTATGCACTTGAAGGGCTTTCCGCGTTAAATAACACGATCAAACAGATCGCCAAGCTGATTAACCCAAAGCTGAAGATCGAAGGCATTCTGCGCACCATGTACGATCCGCGCAGCAGTTTGACCAATGCCGTATCAGCGCAGTTGCGCAAATATTTTGGCAGCCGTGTCTACCGCGTTAGTATTCCGCGCAATGTCAGGCTTGCGGAAGCCCCTAGTCATGGGTTGCCGGCATTGTTGTACGATAGAAACTCAAAAGGTTCAGTCGCCTACCTGGCGTTGGCTGGAGAAATCCTCCGCCAGTCCAAACAGAAGAGTGATGAGTCAAAACAAGCAGATGCAGGACAGTAAACGATGAACGCAAAACGACAGAGCCTCGGCAAAGGGTTGGATGCATTACTGGGAATGGAGTCAGAAGCTGATCTCGATAACCTGGAATCCTCAGATATCCAATCAAATGAGGGTCAGTTGCGCGAGCTTGCTGTTGAATTTTTACAGCGCGGAAAATATCAGCCGCGCCGCGATATCAATGCTGAAGCGCTTGAAGAGCTGGCCAGCTCGATTCGCACTCAAGGCGTTATGCAGCCGTTGGTGGTCAGGCAGGTCGATGCTGAAAAGTATGAAATTATTGCCGGTGAACGCCGCTGGCGGGCCGCGCAGCAAGCTGGTTTGGAGGTGGTGCCGGTTATTGTTCGTGAAGTTTCCGATGAAGCGGCTATTGCCATGGCGCTTATCGAAAATATCCAGCGTGAAGATTTAAATGCCATGGAAGAGAGTCTGGCCCTGTTGCGTCTTCAGAACGAGTTTCAGTTAACTCAGCAGCAGGTCGCTGATGCAGTCGGCAAGTCGCGCTCTGCGGTGACCAACCTGATGAGACTTGCCAGTCTCGAGCCAGAAGTTCAGCAGCTGTTGGAGCGTGGTGATCTTGAACTAGGCCATGCAAAATGTCTCTTGGCGCTTGAAGGTGCGAAGCAAATTAACGCCGCGAGAACGGTTGCCGGTGTCAATATGACTGTGCGTCAAACTGAGGCGCTGGTTAAAAAGCTGCAATCTGCCGATAATACTAAACCGACCCCTGAAGCCTCAAACAGTCCAGATATCAAGCATCTGGAAGACCAGATATCTGAAAAAATTGGCGCGCCGGTGCAGATTCAACACAGCGCCAAAGGCAAGGGTAAGCTGATTTTCAAATATAATAGCGTCGATGAACTGGACGGTATTCTCGCCCACCTAAAATAACTGCCAAGTCACTATTTTTAAAGCGAATTTTGCGGCGAAAAAATTTCCGCGATATAGGTCGTTTAGCGTGTTGAATATCAACAGTACTATCCCTATAATGCGCACCCGCCGGACACAGGTCCAAAATTTGTCTGGCAGGGCCGGAGAAAAGGTGTCGACCACGCATGACGACCATTTCATTACCACCAGTTAAAAGAGTTGCGCTCTACCAGCTAGCCTTTTTGCTACCTGTCTGCGGCGTTCTTTTGGTCTGGAGTTCCGTGTTAGCTTATTCTGTTTTGATTGGCGGATTGATCCAAATTTGCCCGCAGGCCTGGTTTACACGACAAGCGTTTAGATACGCCGGCGCGAGAAAAGTACAGTCCATTGTGCGAGCAATGCACTGGGGAGAGACGGGAAAGATTGTTTTAACCACCGTGTTATTTACAGTCAGCTTTGTAATGGTAAAGCCACTTTATGCAGGCGCCCTGTTCGCTTCCTTTGTAGTAATGATTTTGGTGCAGTATTTCGCAGTAATCATATTACTGAAACACTGACACCGTATAAGTTAACGACCTAACTAGTTGAGAGTGACAGATGGCAGGTGGAAACCCCGCAAGCACTACTGAGTATATCCAACACCATTTAACCAACCTGGTTTATGGAAAGTTGCCGGCCGGATACGAGCGTACCACCGAGCAGGGTGTTGAAGTTCTCCAGGCTGATACCTGGACTATGGCTCATGGTGGTCAAGAAGCCACAGATATGGGCTTCTGGGCTATTCACGTAGATTCTATGATCTGGTCGATTGGTCTCGGTTCGCTGTTTTGCTGGATGTTCCTGCGCGCAGCCAAAAAAGCCCACACCGGTGTTCCCGCTGGTTGGTTAAACTTTGTTGAGATGATCGTTGAGTTTATCGACGGTGCAGTCAAAGACAGCTTCCATGGTCGCAACAAAATGGTCGCCCCATTGGCGCTAACTATTTTTGTCTGGGTATTTTTGATGAACCTGATGGATTTGCTTCCGGTTGATCTAATTCCCACGTTGCTGATGATGGCTGGCGTTGAATATCAGAAAATTGTCCCCTCAACCGATCCAAACATCACTCTGGGTATGGCGCTGGGCGTATTTGTTCTGATGCTCTACTACTCCTTCAAGATTAAAGGTACCGGCTTTATTAAAGAGCTGACTATGCACCCGTTTAATCACTGGGGCTTTATTCCAGTAAACCTGTTTATGGAAACTGTTGGCCTGCTGGCTAAGCCGTTCTCTCTGGGTTTACGACTGTTCGGCAATATGTATGCCGGCGAAATGATTTTTATCCTGATTGCAACAATGTTTGCAGCGGGCGCAGGAGCCGGCTTTGTGTCTGGCGGTCTGCATGCAGAACTCTTTGGCGAGCAGACCAGTGGTTACTTCTGGTTAGTGATCTTTTTACTGGTCACCGGTGTATGTTGGTTGAATCTCAAAGGGAAGGTATCTACGGGTAAAACAGTCCTGTTATGTATGGCCTTTATGGCGATAGGTGGTGGTCTGTTTGCTCTGGGTGGAGGGTTAATGCAATGGGGCTGGGCGGTATTCCATATTCTGGTCATTACCCTGCAAGCATTTATTTTCATGGTTCTTACTGTCGTCTATCTCAGTATGGCGCACGAAGACCACTAAATTTTTTATTAATTTTTTAAATGACTGAAGTCAGGAGTCTACGATGGAACTAGTAATTATTGCTGCGGCAATTATGCTCGGATTGGGCGCATTGGGAGCGGCAGTTGGCATGGGCCTGCTGGGCGGTAAGTTGATCGAAGCTACAGCTCGTCAGCCAGAACTTGGACCTATGCTTCAGGGCAAGATGTTCCTGCTCGCTGGTCTGATTGATGCTGTGCCTATTATTGGTGTTGGTATCGCGATGTACTTGATCTTTGTTGTTGCACCAGGTGTTGCGTAACAATTGAGTAGAAGAGTTCTAGCAAAGTTTTTGCTGGAAATTTTTTAATCCACTCCTTAATGAGGTGATGGCGTGAATATTAATCTAACGCTTTTTGGTCAGATGGTAACCTTTGCATTCTTTGTGTGGTTTTGCATGAAGTTTGTTTGGCCAGTCATTATTGACTCAATGGAAGAGCGACAGAAGAAAATCGCCGATGGTCTTGATGCGGCTGATCGCGCACTGCGGGATCTTGAGCTGGCTCAGAGCAAAGCGACTGACCAGATGAAAGATGCCAAGCAGGAAGCGGCAGGTATTATTGATCAAGCCAACAAGCGCGCTGGTCAGATTGTTGATGAAGCAAAAAATCAAGCTCGAACTGAAGGTGACCGCATAAAAGTGGCCGCTGAAGCCGAGATTGAACAGGAAATGAATCGTGCTAAAGAAGAGTTGCGTGCCTCCGTGGCAGGTCTAGCTCTCGCTGGTGCAGAGAAAGTTCTTGAAGCTTCAATCGATGAAAAAGCCAATCGCACGCTGGTTGATAAATTAGCAGCGCAGCTGTAACCGAGGTTAATCATGGCAGAATTGAGCACATTAGCCCGACCCTATGCCAAGGCAGCATTTGAATACGCTGCCCAGGCGGGTGAGCTGCAGAGCTGGTCGGACAGCTTGGCTACTGCGGGATCTGTTGCACAACAGCCCAATGTCGTTAAGTTGTTGAGTTCGCCCAGCGTCACTGCACAACAGCAGGCAACTGCGTTGATTGAGATCTGTGGTGATGCGCTCGACGAAAGAGGTCAAAACTTTTTGACCGTTCTGTCGGAGAACCACCGGTTACAACTGTTGCCGGAGATTTCTCTCCAGTTCGATGTATTAAAAGCCAATCGTGAAAAAGCGGTTGATGTCGAGTTGGTAGCAGCACATGAGTTAGATGCGGAACAGCAGCAGAAACTCAGTGATGCATTGAGCGCAAAGCTAGAACGTAAAGTAAACATGCAGGTTAGTTTAGATAAGAACCTGCTGGGTGGTGCGGTAATACGTGCCGGAGACCTCGTTATTGACGGGTCTATTCGTGGCCGATTGGCCAAACTCGCTGAGTCATTACACTCCTAAGGATTTGAGGCCTAAGCATGCAGCAACTGAATCCATCAGAAATTAGCGAAATTATTAAGGGTCGTATCGACAACCTTAATGTTTCGTCAGAAGCCCAAAATGAGGGCACCATTGTATCCGTATCCGACGGTATCATTCGTATTCACGGTCTAGCCGACGTGATGTACGGTGAAATGATCGAGTTCGACGGCGGTGTTTACGGTATGGCACTTAACCTCGAGCGCGACTCTGTCGGCGCCGTGGTACTGGGTGACTACCAGACACTCGCAGAGGGCCAAAAAGCCCGCTGTACCGGCCGCGTACTTGAAGTACCTGTAGGTCCTGAACTTGAAGGCCGTGTTGTCGACGCACTGGGTAACCCCATCGACGGCAAAGGTCCTATCAATGCGGCGATCACCGATCCACTTGAAAAAGTGGCACCTGGTGTAATCGATCGTCAGTCAGTAGATCAGCCAGTACAGATTGGTTTAAAAGCAATTGATGCCATGGTGCCGATTGGTCGTGGTCAGCGCGAGCTGGTTATTGGCGATCGCCAGATTGGTAAATCAGCTATTGCCGTTGATGCGATCATCAACCAGAAAGGTTCTGGTATTAAGTGTATCTATGTGGCGATTGGTCAGAAAGCGTCTTCTGTAGCTGCGGTAGTTCGCAAGCTCGAAGAGCATGGTGCCATGGAACACACTATCGTGGTAGCGGCTACCGCATCCGATCCTGCAGCTATGCAGTATCTTGCACCCTTCGCTGGTTGCACCATGGGTGAGTACTACCGTGACCGCGGTCAAGACGCACTGATTATCTATGATGATTTAACCAAGCAAGCTTGGGCATACCGTCAGATCTCTCTGCTCTTGAAGCGTCCTCCAGGTCGTGAAGCCTACCCTGGTGATGTATTCTATTTGCACTCCCGCCTGCTAGAGCGTGCGGCCCGTGTAAACGCGGATTACGTTGAAAAGTTCACCAACGGTGAAGTAAAAGGCCAGACCGGTTCATTGACTGCATTGCCAGTGATTGAAACTCAGGCTGGTGACGTATCTGCATTCGTACCAACCAACGTGATTTCGATTACCGATGGTCAGATCTTCCTTGAAGCTGACATGTTTAACGCCGGCGTACGTCCAGCGATGAACGCAGGTGTATCTGTATCTCGTGTAGGTGGTGCGGCACAGACTAAGATCATTAAGAAACTGTCCGGTGGTATTCGTACCGCACTGGCACAGTATCGTGAACTGGCGGCATTCTCGCAGTTTGCCTCGGATCTAGATGACGCCACCAAGGCTCAGCTCGATCACGGTGAGCGCGTTACCGAACTGATGAAGCAGAAGCAGTACTCACCGCAGAGCATCGCGGAAATGGGTCTGATGATTTATGCAGCGGATAACGGCTTCTTGCAAGACGTTGAAGTGAACAAGATCGGTGATTTTGAATCCTCCGTGCTCTCTTACATGAAGGCCGAGCACAGTGATCTGATGGATCAAATCAATCAGTCAGGCGATTACAACGACGATATAGCTGCTGGCTTTAAAGCTGCGCTAGAAAAGTTTGTTGCAACTCAAACCTGGTAAGTCACTGTAGGCAGGCATAAGAAATGGCAATCGGAAAAGAAGTAAGAACCAAAATTGCTAGTATTGGCAGCACGCAAAAAATCACCAGAGCCATGGAAATGGTTGCTGCGAGTAAGATGCGTCGTGCCCAGGATCGAATGGCATTGGGTAAGCCCTATGCCCTTCGTATCCGTGATGTGGTCAGCCATATCGCCAATGCAGTCTCTGAGTACAAGCACCAGTATCTGGAGCAACGCGAGCTTAAGCGCGTCGGCTTTATCGTGATCTCAACAGATCGCGGTCTCTGTGGTGGTCTCAATATCAACCTGTTTAAAGCCGCTCTGAAATCTATGAAAGAGCTGTCTGATCAGGGCGTTGAAATTGAGATCTGTGCAGTGGGCAACAAAGCGGGCGGATTCTTTAACAGCGTCGGCGGCAATATAGTCGCGGCAGTTAAGGATCTCGGTGATGAGCCCAGCGCACATGATCTGATTGGTGGCGTTAAGGTGATGTTGGATGCCTATGAAGAGGGTCGTATCGACCAGCTTTTAGTGGTCAACAATGTGTTTGTAAACACCATGACCCAGCAGCCAGCGGTTGAGCAGCTGTTACCTCTAAAGCCAAGTACAGACGAAAAACTTTCACACCATTGGGATTATATCTATGAGCCCGATGCCAAGGATTTGCTTGATGGACTTCTGGTTCGCTATATCGAATCTCAGGTTTATCAGGGTGTGGTAGAAAACAAAGCTTGTGAGCAAGCCGCGCGAATGCTGGCGATGAAGAACGCCACCGACAATGCCGGTGAAATGATCGACGAATTGCAACTGCTTTATAACAAGGCCCGTCAGGCAGCGATTACCCAAGAGCTGTCAGAAATTGTAAGTGGCGCAGCCGCCGTATAAAGCCCAACGAATTTTAAAAGTTTGAGTAAAGAGGAACCGGACATGAGTAGCGGAAGAATCGTACAAATTATTGGTGCTGTGATCGACGTGGAATTTTCACGTGATCAGGTACCCAACGTGTATGACGCATTAATCGTCGACGACAAAGGTTTAACCCTGGAAGTTCAGCAGCAATTAGGTGACGGCGTAGTTCGTACAATTGCTATGGGTGCCTCTGAAGGCGTTAGCCGCGGTCTGAGCGTAACCAATACCAAGGCGCCAATTTCTGTACCCGTAGGTACTGAAACACTGGGCCGTATTATGGATGTACTCGGCAACCCAATTGACGAAAAAGGTCCAATTGGCGAAAAAGAGCGCATGGCCATTCACCGCAAGCCGCCATCCTATGATGAGCTGGATGCTTCCGACGATCTTCTTGAAACCGGTATTAAGGTTATTGACCTGGTATGTCCGTTTGCTAAAGGCGGTAAGGTTGGACTCTTCGGTGGTGCAGGTGTTGGTAAAACTGTAAACATGATGGAGCTGATCAACAACATTGCGACTGAGCACTCAGGTCTATCTGTATTTGCTGGTGTTGGTGAGCGTACTCGTGAAGGTAACGATTTCTACTACGAGATGCAGGAATCCGGTGTTGTAAACATCGAGAAGCCAAGCGAATCAAAAGTAGCCATGGTTTACGGTCAGATGAATGAGCCTCCAGGTAACAGATTGCGTGTAGCACTGACCGGTCTGACCATGGCAGAAAAATTCCGTGACGAAGGTAAAGACGTACTGTTGTTCGTCGATAACATCTACCGTTACACATTGGCGGGTACCGAAGTATCGGCACTGCTGGGTCGTAT
The DNA here is from genome assembly GCA_943788895.1 of uncultured Pseudomonadales bacterium. Classification (GTDB taxonomy): domain Bacteria; phylum Pseudomonadota; class Gammaproteobacteria; order Pseudomonadales; family Porticoccaceae; genus HTCC2207. Next base: position 259,526 of record CALSRZ010000005.1, read on the forward strand.
GCCATCAGCGGTAGGCTACCAGCCTACACTGGCTGAAGAAATGGGCGCCCTGCAGGAGCGTATTACGTCTACCAAGACCGGTTCTATTACCTCTGTACAGGCAGTATATGTACCAGCGGATGACTTGACCGATCCATCGCCAGCAACAACCTTTGCTCACTTGGATTCAACCGTTGTACTGAGCCGTGATATTGCTTCTAAAGGTATTTACCCAGCGGTAGATCCACTGGATTCAACTTCACGTCAGCTGGATCCACTGATTATTGGTCAGGAGCACTACGAAGTTGCTCGTGGCGTACAGTCAGTACTGCAGCGTTTTAAAGAGTTGAAAGATATTATTGCCATTCTCGGTATGGATGAGCTCTCTGAAGAAGATAAGCAGGTAGTAACACGCGCACGTAAGATCGAGCGTTTCCTATCACAGCCCTTCCACGTAGCAGAGATCTTCACCGGTGCACCAGGCAAGTATGTTTCACTGAAAGATACTATTTCTGGATTTAAAGGCATTCTTGCTGGCGAATACGATAGCTTACCGGAGCAGGCCTTCTACATGGTCGGTTCAATCGAAGAAGCTGTTGAGAAAAGCAAAAAGATCTAATCTGGGATAAGCAGGCGCTATAATTATGGCTATGACAGTTCATTGCGACATCGTAAGTGCAGACGAATCAATCTTTTCCGGATTGATTGAGATGGTGGTTGCCACAGGTTCTCTTGGAGAGCTTGGTGTAACCGCTGGTCACGCCCCACTGCTCAGCGATCTTAAGCCTGGCCCAGTCAGGCTTATCAAGCAGAATGGTGAAGAAGAGATCTACTACCTCTCCGGTGGCTACCTCGAAGTACAGCCAAATATGGTTTCCATCTTGGCAGATACAGCGGTGCGTGCTGGTGATATCGACGAAGCTGCAGCAGCTGAAGCGGTAAAAGATGCAGAGCAGGCAATTGCCAACCAGACGGGTGAGATAGAGTACTCAAAAGCCGCGGCAATGTTGGCAGAAGCATCTGCACAGCTTAAAACCGTTGCGCAGTTACGTAAAAAGCTCGGTGGCTAATTAATAGTCATTTGAGTGTAAAAAGGGGTGGCTATGCCGCCCTTTTTTTTCAGCTGGAAAAACCTCAGTAGGAAGGCGTTGTTCCAGGATGGCTTGTACTGACAACCTTTTGACAGTACCGTTAGCCTGCAAATTTTACTAATAAACAGTAAATCGGACCGATAATCGATGAAAACTACTGATATTGTTATTCTTGCAGCCGGCAAGGGCACGCGAATGAAGTCCCAGCTGCCAAAGGTGCTGCATAAACTGGCCGGTAAGCCTATGCTTGGCCATGTACTCGATGCCGCCACTACCGTTGGCGATTCGAAAAAAATTATTGTTACCGGGCATGGCGCAGAAGCCGTCCGGGCACTCTATAGCGACCCATCGATCAGCATGGTCGAACAGGCCGAACAGCTTGGCACAGGCCACGCTGTGCATATGGCACTGCCAGAGCTGCGTGAAGACTCCAAGGTAGTTATCCTCTACGGTGATGTTCCCCTAATTACTCCGGATACCATCAGCCAGATGCTCGATGCAGTCGATAATAAAAGTATCGGCCTGCTCACCATTCAGCTGCCCAACCCCCAGGGTTACGGGCGGATTATTCGAGATGCCAATGGTCAGATTGAAGCCATTGTCGAGCAAAAGGATGCCAACCCAGAGCAGCTTAAGGTCGACGAAGTAAATACCGGCGTAATGTCATTAACCTCGCAACAGCTTGCCGAATGGCTGCCATTAGTTGATAACAACAATGCCCAGGGCGAGTACTATCTCACCGATTTGATCTCAATCGCCAGAAAGGCCGGTTACAGCATCAATGGCATACACCCAGGCTCAGTCTCTGAAGTTGAAGGCATTAATAATCGCCAGCAACTGGCCGCGCTTGAGCGTGTATACCAAGCCCAACTCGCCGATGCGCTAATGGTCGCGGGCACTAGCCTGGCAGATCCTGCGCGTTTTGATCAGCGTGGAACCCTGCGGGCAGGCACGGATAACTTTATTGATGTGAACTGTATTTTTGAAGGCGATGTAACAATAGGTTCCGGGGTGAGTATTGGACCAAACTGCCATATTATTAACAGCACCATCGGTGATGGTGTTGAGATAAAAGCCAATACAGTGATCGACCAGTCGACGATTGGCGACCGCGCAATTCTCGGGCCCTTTGCCCGAATCCGTCCGGGAACCGAACTGGGTACAGATACCAAAGTTGGCAATTTCGTCGAGACCAAAAAAGCCATTGTCGGCAATGGCAGTAAAATTAATCACCTAAGCTATGTTGGCGATGCCGAACTGGGTGAAAAAGTGAATGTGGGCGCAGGCACAATTACCTGTAACTACGATGGTGTGAATAAATATAAAACCCAGATTGGCGACAATAGTTTTATTGGTTCAAACAGTACATTGGTTGCGCCTCTGAATATAGGTGACTGTGGTTTTGTCGCTGCAGGATCGACAGTCACTGTTGAAGTACCAGCAGACACGCTTGCCGTTGGCAGAACCAAACAGCGCAATATACAGGGCTGGAAACGCCCAACCAAAAAATAAAACGGACTGAATAATATGTGTGGAATTGTTGGTGCAGCATCCCAGAGAAATATTTATAAAATATTAATTGAAGGTCTACGTCGCCTTGAATACCGCGGCTATGATTCTGCCGGCCTATCAATTATAGATAGCGCCCAAAGCTTACAAACCCGCAAAACTATCGGCCGAGTTGCCGATCTGGAAAAGCTCACAGCCCAACAATCTATCTCTGGTAACACCGGCATTTCCCATACCCGCTGGGCCACCCACGGCGAGCCGAGCAGCATCAACTCTCACCCACATACCTCTTCAGGTGTGTCGGTTGTCCATAATGGTATTATCGAAAATCACGATGAGTTACGCGCTGAAGTGAAAGCCCTGGGCTACGAAATTCTATCGGCAACCGATACCGAAGTAATTGCTCATTTAGTGCATCACCAATTAAAAACCCATACTGATTTACGCAGCGCAGTAGAAAAAACCATTGCCAAATTAGAGGGTGCCTATGCGCTGGGAGTGATTTCGGACACTCAGCCAGAGACAGTGATCGGTGCTCGCAGCGGCAGTCCATTGGTTATTGGACTGGGTATTGATGAAAACTTTATCGCCTCAGATCAAATGGCACTGCGTCAGGTAACCGACCGCTTTGTCTTTTTAGAAGAGGGAGATTTAGTCGAAATCTCCAGCGCCAGTTACAGCATTTTTGACCAGTCGGGAAGCAAAGTGGTAAGGCCAATCAATCAATTAGATGAAAAAGATCTGATTGCCGAAAAAGGCCAGTACCGACACTTTATGCAAAAGGAAATTTTTGAACAGCCAACGGTTTTGGCCAATACCACTGCAGGCCGTATCGCAAAAGATCATATACGCGAAGCTATTTTTGGTTATCAGGCAGAAGAGCTATTTGCACAGACCAATAATATTCATATAGTCGCCTGTGGTACCAGTTTTCACTCCGGGCTAGTCGCTAAATATTGGTTGGAAGAACATACCGGCGTACCCTGTCAGGTCGAAGTGGCCAGTGAATACCGTTACAGAACAGTGCCAGTTCCTGCCGGTACATTATTTGTCACTATCTCCCAGTCCGGAGAAACAGCAGATACACTAGCCGCATTGCGTAAAGCAAAAGATGCTGGCTATCTGGGGTTTGTGGCTATCTGTAATGTGGCCAACAGTTCATTGGTTCGCGAATCAGATATCTCATTAATGACTATGGCTGGCCCGGAAATCGGTGTTGCATCGACCAAGGCATTTACCACCCAGTTAGTTGCCCTGCAATTGCTAACCCTTTCGTTGGGTCGCCATAAGGGACTGGATGCAAAGATTGAAAAGGAGTTGGTGGAAAGTCTCCATAAACTGCCTGAGCTCTGCACGGCGGTACTCGGATTGGATTCTGTCATTCAACAGATGTCAGAGTCCTTTGCCAACAAACATCACGCACTATTTTTGGGGCGTGGCGAACAGTATCCCATTGCCCTTGAAGGCGCGTTAAAGTTAAAAGAAATTTCTTATATTCATGCAGAAGCCTACCCTTCCGGTGAATTAAAGCACGGTCCACTGGCACTGGTAGATGAAGATATGCCGGTCATCACTGTGGCACCGAATAATGAATTATTGGAAAAGTTAAAATCCAATTTACATGAAGTACGTGCACGCGGTGGGGAATTATTTGTCTTTGCTGATGCGGATGCCGGCTTTGTTAGCGAACCCGGAACAACCGTTATCGCCATGCCCCATGTCCCAAAAAGCTTAGAGGCAATTATTTATACACTGCCATTGCAGATGCTCTCTTATCATGTGGCTTTGCTGAAAGGCACCGATGTGGACCAACCACGAAATCTAGCAAAGTCAGTGACTGTGGAGTAGTCTTAACCCTATATAAAAAGTAAAATTTATTTTCCGATGCTGAGGTTACATGATGAATAAATTCACTCCCATCTTTGGGTTATTAATTTTGTTTCTTTCCATCTCAGGATGCGCAAAGCCTGAGCAAGCCGATATAGGATTTTGGAAGAGCGAAGATTGTAAAAAAGTTAGCGAGGCAGCAGGGTTTTTCTTATACACCTCTGGAGAATTATTAAAAACTGCAGACAAAGAAAGACAAGCAGGAAGCGAAAAAAAATCTGAAAAAACATATGCTGCAGCAATGTTTTTTTCAGAGTTGTCTGAGAATTCGGCAAAGAATTTTGAGGCATTCTGCAAGAAATAATAACAAATAAAAAACACCTTTATCTAAATCAACTCAGTTACTGTTGACTCAAAAGGGATACTGATAAAAATAATCAATGAGTAATATGGTCTTTGCACTACAATTTATAAGTAAAAACTATTTTTAGGAAGGGGAACAATATGGATGGACTAGCGGCAGCGGGCTTTGTCTTCGGGATCATGGGAATGGTCGCCTTTGTAAGGCTGGAAAAGCTGGTAAAAACCCTTAAAGAAAAAGGCGTTTTAGACGACGATTACAAAGACGAGTAAATATTTTAATCACTGCGTAGTGATGCCAGGCCGGCCTGTAGCTGTTACAAATGTGCTTCCAGCTGCGGGCCTTTCTTTTGCGCCACGCCAATCGCCAATACATCGAGAACCGCAAGATGGGCAATTCTTGAGGATAGCGGCGTATAGATCTGAATATCCTCTTTGGCATTGACCTCAATAGCAATATCGGCTTTTTTGGCGACTGGCGAATTACTCGGCGCCAGACCAATAACAATTCCCCCGGCCTTCTTAACCAGATCCATAGAATCCAATAGTGCACTGGTGCGTCCCGATTGTGATATCGCCACTACCACATCCCCTCCGTGCAGGGATGTTGCCGACATATTCTGCAGATGCGGATCCGAATAGGCCGCAGAGGTGATTTGTAATCTAAAGAATTTATGCTGAGCGTCAAAGGCGACAGCGGCAGAGGCGCCAAAACCATAAAACTCTACTCGCTGTGCATTGCAGATAGCGGCCACCGCAGCTTCCAAATTTTCCAACATCAGACTGTCGCGAACTTTCAACAGCGTGTCCACGGTTGAATCGAACACCTTATGGGTATACTCGCGGGCTGAATCTGTATCTGTCACCGCAATCTGGCCATAACTCGGGCTTGAGGCGAGCTGCTGTGCCAGCGCCAGCTTGAAATCCTGAAAACCATGGCAGCCTACAGCGCGGCAAAAGCGTACCACCGTAGGCTCGCTGACCCCGGCCCGCTGAGCCAGATCGACAATACGCATACGGATAACGTCGAGGGGCTCTTTAAGGATAAATTCAGCGACTTTGCGTTCAGACTTACGCAGATCAATCAGCGTATCGCTAATGGTTTGTGTCAGTTGGGCGGGTTTCATAGTTGCACCTTGTAGACTACAGAAGCTTGATAGACAGAGGTTATAGACCATCTTTCAGAGATTAACCAAATCAATTTAATCTCAGCTATGCCGTAAAAAATCAACACAGGCAAAGATTATCCCGACAACAATAAACTCAACATAAACAGTATTTTGCCCAACAACTGTTCGGGACATATTGTTAGAATACCGCTCTATGGACGTTACCTCGATACTCAATCAGTTAAACCCAGCCCAGGAAGAAGCGGTTACCAGCGACAAGCAACACCTATTGGTGTTAGCTGGCGCAGGCAGCGGCAAGACTCGCGTGCTGGTGCATCGTATCGCCTGGAAAATTCAGGTCGATAATATTTCACCCTATGGCCTGTTGGCGGTGACCTTTACCAATAAGGCGGCTCGGGAAATGCGTGAGCGCATTGACGAGCTGTTGGGCATGTCCCTGCGCGGCATGTGGGTTGGCACTTTCCACGGTCTTGCCCACCGTCTACTCAAAGCCCACTGGCGTGATGTCAATCTTCCGGAGAACTTCCAGATACTGGATTCCGATGATCAGCTGCGATTGGTTAAGCGAGTGATGCGCAGTATGGATCTCGATGAACAGCGCTGGCCGCCCAAGCAGGCTCAGTGGTGGATCAATGGTCAAAAAGATGAGGGTTTGAGGGCGGCACATATTCAGGAGACTGGTGATCCCCATCTGTTGACCATGCTGCGCATCTACCGCGAGTATGAAGAGGTCTGCAATCGTCTCGGTGTAATCGATTTTGCCGAGCTCTTATTGCGTGCACTGGAACTGTGGAAAAACAATCCCGCGGTTCTCGAGCATTATCAGCAGCGCTTCCAGCATATTCTGGTCGATGAGTTTCAGGATACCAACGCCGTACAGTACGCCTGGTTGCGATTGCTGGCCGGTAAAGTCAGCGGCGTTACCGCTGTGGGTGACGACGATCAGTCTATCTATGGCTGGCGCGGCGCGAAAGTCGAAAATATTCTTAGCTATGAGCGCCATTTTGCCGATACCCATACGGTAAAGCTCGAGCAAAACTATCGCTCCACCTCCAATATTCTCGGTGCCGCCAATGCGGTTATCGCCAAAAATGCCGAGCGTCTCGGCAAAAATCTGTGGACTGATTCTGGCGAGGGCGAACCCATCGCCCTGTATGCCGCCTTTAATGAACACGATGAAGCGCGCTATATCGCCGACCGTCTGCACAGCTGGGTTCAGCAGGGCAACCGCCGTGAAGACTCGGCGATTCTCTATCGCTCCAACGCCCAGTCACGAGTTCTTGAAGCCGCCCTATTACAGGCAGATATTCCCTACCGGATTTATGGCGGTCAGCGCTTCTATGAGCGTCTGGAAGTTAAAAACGCCCTCTCTTATCTGCGCCTGATGATGAACTGTCACGACGACACCGCATTCGAACGTGTGGTCAATGTTCCAACCCGGGGTATTGGTGATCGCACCGTTGAAATGATTCGTGAGGTTGCCCGCGATGGGCAGATCTCGCTGTGGAGCGCGGCGGAAAAAATTATTACCGAAAAGCGTATGGCGGCGCGGGCGACCAATGCGGTGGCCGGATTTATACAGTTAATTAATGAAATGAGTGGTCAGCTGGATGAGCTGCCGCTGCACGAACAGGCCGATCATGCCATTGAGCGCAGTGGCCTGATTGAGATGCATCGCCGTGAAAAAGGCGAGCGCGGCCAAGCTCGTGTGGAAAACCTTGAAGAACTGGTCGGCGCCTGCCGCAACTTTGAGCCGGAAGATGCAGATCAGCCGATTCTGCCGCAGTTTCTCGATCAGGTGGCGCTGGATTCTGGCGACCGTCAGGCCGATGAAGATCAGGATGCGGTGCAGTTGATGACATTGCACAGCGCCAAAGGTCTCGAGTTTCCGTTAGTCTTTCTTGCCGGTATGGAAGAGAATTTATTCCCTCATAAAATGTCTCTGGAAGAGCCGGGCCGTCTCGAAGAAGAGCGACGTCTGGCCTATGTAGGTATTACCAGAGCCATGCAAAAACTCTATCTGACCTTTGCCGAGAGCCGCTCGATTTACGGCAGTGAATCCTTTAATTCGGTGTCGCGCTTTGTCCGCGATATTCCCAAAGAGGTGATCGAAGAGGTGCGTCTGCAGAGCACCGTCAGCCGACCCACCAGCTACGCCCGCGGCGCACTGAACAGTGACCAGGGCGACGATACTGGCTTTGCGCTGGGACAGGGCGTAAACCATCAGGTCTATGGGGAAGGGGTTATTTTGAATTTTGAAGGCAATGGCCCGCGTGCCCGAGTACATGTGGGTTTTGCCGATGTCGGCACCAAGATTTTAATTCTGGCATCAGCAAACCTGACGGCTCTCTAGCGAACGGACTAGCATGGCAGTTAGAAATCATAAAAATAAGGGGAACAGTATGCGTTTTATCTCTGTGGCACTGACGTGCATTTTACTTATTGGCTGTGGTGGCGAAACCACCTCTAGCACTCCAACTGCAGGGGCAGTGCCTGAGCAAACCTACCAGTGGAAGCTGGTTACCACCTGGCCAAAAAATTTCCCAGGTCTTGGTCTGGCGCCAGAGAACTTTGCGAAAAATGTTGAGCGCATGAGCAATGGTCGCCTGAAAATAAAAGTCTATGGTGCGGGACAGATGGTGCCCGCCCTCGAGGTTTTCGATGCAGTATCTCAGGGCACCGCAGAGATAGGTCATGGTGCAGCCTATTACTGGAAGGGGAAAATACCCGCCTCGGTGTTTTTTACCTCAGTTCCCTTTGGTCTAAATGCTCAGGAGATGAATGCCTGGTTGCACTATGGTGGTGGCCTCGAGCTGTGGCGCGAAGTCTATGAGCCGTTTAATCTTATTCCCTTCGCCGCTGGTAATACCGGCGTGCAGATGGCTGGTTGGTTTAATCGCGAGATCAAATCCATGGAAGATATCCGCGGGCTGAGAATGCGCATTCCAGGATTGGGTGGCGAAGTGATTAGCCGCGCCGGTGGTCTTGCGGTCAATATTCCCGGTGGCGAGCTCTACACCTCAATGCAGACCGGCGTGATCGATGCCACTGAATGGGTGGGTCCCTACAATGATCTGGCCTTTGGTTTTCATCAGGTTGCCAAGTACTACTATTACCCCGGTTGGCACGAGCCCGGCCCGACACTGGAATTAATTATCAATAAGCAGGCCTATGAAGGTCTGCCCGAAGACCTGCAGTCAATTGTCGAAGTTGCCGCCCGCGCGGCCAATCAGGATATGCTCGATGAGTACACCGCACGCAATAATTCGGCGCTGGTTGAGTTGGTTGAAACCCATGGTGTGCAGGTGAAGAAGTTGCCTGATGATGTGATTACCGGTTTACAGAAGCTGTCAGTAGAGGTTATCGAAGAACTGGCGGATAGAGACCCGCAGACCCGGCGTATTGCCGATTCAATAAAAGCCTTTGCTGCACAGTCAAAGGCTTATCATGCTATTTCGGAAGAGGCTTATTACAACGCGCGGGAAAAATAACCGCGTTAAAGCTGTGGCGGGAATCTTACCCTGACTTAGTTGCGCCAGAACGTAGGCGTAAACAGTACCAGTAGCGTGAAGATTTCCAGTCGTCCGAGCAGCATGCCCCAGCACAGAACCCATTTGGCAAAGCCATTAATTTCCGCGAAGTTAATGGCGACCTCACCCAGCCCGGGGCCGAGATTATTCAGCGATGCCGCCGTTGCAGACCAGGCGGTGACATAGTCGAGGCCCGAGGCCAACAGCAGTAAAACCATCAGATAGAAAATCGCCAGATAGGCGCCAAAAAATGCCCAGATAGCATCGGCAACGCGGCTGGGTATGCGACGATTGTGAATCTTGATCGGCAGCAGCGCATTGGGATGCACCAGTCGGTAGATCTCGCGAATACATTGCTGGCCGAGAATAAGCATACGACCAATTTTAATACCGCCACCGGTCGACCCTGCACAGGCACCAAAGAACGATAAAAACAGCAGGAAGAACGGTAAGAAGGATGGCCAGCCACTGAAATTATCGGTGGTAAATCCACTGGTGGTCATAATTGAGATAAGGTGGAAACCACCCTGTCGAATACTCTCACTCCAACCGTAAGTGCCGCTGTAATAGAGATACAGGCAGGTGATTAAAATACCGATCAGCAGCAGGTAGATATACATTCGCGCTTCGGGATCTGACCAGTAATGGGAGAGTTTGCGGTCGTGCCAGACATGAAAGTGCAGGGCAAAGTTAATTCCCGAGATCACCATAAAAAAGGCGCAGACTGCCATAATCGCTGAACTGTCGAAAAAGCCGATACTGGCATCATGGGTCGAGAAGCCGCCGATAGACACGGTCGAGAAGCTGTGACTGATAGCATCAAATGCTGACATCCCCGCCAGCCAATAGGCCAGTCCACAGGCAACCGTAAGCGCCAGATAGATTTTAAACAGCACATTGGCCGTCTCTCTAATTCGCGGCGTAAGCTTGGAATCCTTCATGGGTCCCGGGGTTTCGGTGCGATACAGCTGCATACCGCCGACCCCGAGCATAGGCAGAATCGCCACGGCGATAACCACAATACCAATACCGCCGAGCCACTGCAGTTGCTGGCGATAATAGAGAATTGATTTCGGCAGATCATCCAGCCCGGAGATCACTGTGGCACCGGTGGTGGTTAAACCAGAGACAGACTCAAACAGCGCATTGATAAAGCTTAGGTTAGCGGTTTCAGAGAGCATTAGCGGCAATGCACCAAAGGTACTGAGTACCAACCAGAAAAATACCGTGATCAAAAAACCATCGCGGGTGCGCATTTCCGCCGTCACCCGTTTCGAGGGCAGCCAAAATACCAGACCGACAATCAGGGTAATGGCAAATGCCAGAGCAAACATTGACGAGGTATCGTCGCCGTAGATAGCGGCCACAACGATCGGTGGCAACATGGTCAGGCTGAAAATCATCAGCAGTATGCCAAGTACTCGAGCAACGATATTGAGATGCATAAGTCGATAAGTCCTAGAAGAAGGTAAAGCCGACGGCAAAGAGTTTTTCAACCGCCTTGGTATTGGCTTTGTCTACAACAAAGACAATTACGTGATCGCCGCTTTCAATAACCGTGTCGTGGTGGGCGATAAGCACTTCACCATTGCGCACCAGCGCCGCCAGTGTCGATCCCGGCGGCGATTTAATATCACCGATTGCACGGCCCACTACCTTGGAGCTTTTCTCATCACCGTGGACAATAATTTCCAGCGCTTCAGCAGCCCCACGTCGCAGTGAGTGCACACTGACCATATCGCCCTGACGAACATGGGCAAGCAGCGAGCTGGTGGTCGCCTGCTGTGGTGAGATAGCAATATCAATGGCTCCGCCCTGCATTAGGTCGGCGTAGACCGGATTGCTGATCAGGGTCATGACCTTGCGTGCGCCAAGCTGTTTGGCCAGCAATGAGGCGAGAATATTAACCTCGTCATCATTGGTCAGAGCCAGGAATACATCGGCTTTATCGATATTCTCATCGAGCAGCAACTCTTGATCCGTGGCGGAACCGTTAAGTACCACTGTTCTGTCGAGCTTCTCCGAGAGATGGCGAGCGCGATCTGTCGAAAACTCAATAATTTTAATGTTGTAGTCGTTCTCAAGGGCCTTGGCGAGACGGAAACCAATATTGCCGCCACCGGCGATAACCAGTCGATGGTAGGGCTTTTCAAGACGGCGCAGTTCGCTCATCACCTTACGAATATTATTCCGCGCGGCGACAAAGAACACCTCGTCACCATCTTCAATCACCGTGTCCCCAGTGGGGAAAACGGCGCCATCTTTGCCGAAGACGGCCGCTACACGGGCATCCACATTGGGCATATGGTCTTTTAATGTTCTCAGTTGCTGGCCAACCAATGGGCCATCTTTAACTGCGCGCAGACCGACCATTTGAATACTGCCATCGGCAAAATCCAGCACCTGCAGGGCACCTGGCTGCTCAACTAATTTTTGGATGTAGTCGGTAACCACCTGTTCGGGGGTGATCATCACATCCACCGGCATATGCTTGTCGTTAAATAGCTTCGCCTGATATTTTGGATTGGTGTAATTGCGCGAGCGAATGCGGGCAATTTTGGTCGGCGTGTGAAACAGTGAGTAGGCGACCTGACAGGCGATAATATTGACCTCATCGCTACTGGTTACAGCGACCAGCATATCGGCATCTTCAATACCGGCATTTACCAGAATATTGGGATGCGAGCCAGTACCTGCAACGGTGCGAATATCCAGGCGATCCTGCAGCGCGCGCAGTGCCTGTTCATTAATATCAACAACGGTAATATCGTTGTATTCTCGGGCCAGATTCTCTGCCAGAGTACCGCCAACCTGCCCTGCGCCAACAATTACTATTTTCATTATTATTCCGGGTTGTTATCAGCCTTATTTTGCAACTTTTCTACGCTTTTTTACCCAGTCGCGAGTAATAAAAGCCGTCGTTGCCATTGATTGTGGGAAACAGCTGCCGCCCATAATCTGTTTTAATTCCCCAGCTCCCATCAATCTCGTGCACAGAGGCCTCTGGGGTTTCCGCTAAAAATTTCTCTATCACCTGATCGTTCTCTTCCCCAAGAACCGAGCAGGTTGCATACAGCAAAATACCGCCATCGTTTAATGTTTGCCAAAGGCTGCGCAATAGCTGCAGCTGTATTTCGGCTAGCTTAACAATATCTGTGGGTTTGCGCAGTAGTTTGATATCCGGGTGGCGACGGATAACACCGGTGGCGGAACAGGGGGCATCGAGCAGAATCCGATCAAAGCCCTGATTATCCCACCAGCTTTCAAGCTCGCAGGCATCGGCAACCTTTAATTCCGCCTGAAGACCCAGTCGGGCGAGGTTTTCTTCAACCCGCTGAATACGACGGCTCTCAAGCTCGACAGCAACCACTCGGCTTAAATCTGACTGTGTTTCGAGAATATGGCAGGTCTTGCCGCCTGGCGCACAGCAGGCATCTAATACCGATTGCCCTGATTTCAGGTTTAATAGGGACGCGGCAAGTTGCGCAGCCTCATCCTGAACACTGGCAAAACCCTTATCGAAGTCCGGCAGTGCGGTCACATCCATAGGGGCGTCTAAAACTATGCCCTGCGCACTATGTTTTGTGGCTTGCGCGGGAATATCGGCAGCCTTTAACTGCTCGAGATAACCGTCTCTGGATATCTGCTGTTGATTAACCCGCAGCACCATCGGCGCGCGCTGGTTATTGGCGGCGATAATCTCCAGTGCTATTGCCGAGCCCCAGCCATTAAAGAGCAGGTCCAGCAGCCACTGGGGGTGAGCGCGGGTGTAAATGGGATTTTTGCTGAGTTTTTTATCCAGCGCTTCACGCTGGCGGAGGAAGTTGCGCAACACCGCATTAACTAGGCCTTTCGCCCAGGGGCGATTGAGTTTGGCCACCGCAGCAACGGTTTCATTAATCGCCGCATGATCGGCGATTCTGGTATGGATTAGCTGATAGAGGCCGCTGGCCAAAAGGCCCTGAATTTCAAACTCTTTCTCGCGCAGGGGTTTTTGCATCAGTTCTTTTAGCAGTAGCTCAATGGCGGGATACCAGCGCAGGGTGCCAAAACAGAGCTCTTTAAATAGACCTACATCTTTTTCGGCCACTTTGGGTGCGTATTCTGGCAACAGTGCCGAGAGTGATTTGCCGCGCAATACCTGGGCAATAACTTCAGCGACAGCGACTCGAGTATTCATCAGTTGCCCAGCAGAGTTTGCGCGGTAAACAGCTCGGCGCGGGATTTGAGAATTTCCGAGACTGGCATACGCGATTTACCCGGCAGCTGTATCACCGTTAGCAGCAGTGACTGTTCGCCGCAGCTAACCAGAATCCCGCTATTGTCGGCGCTGATGATTTGACCTGCAGCCTGTGTTGAGGCCGGCCCCAACGCTGCTTGCCAAACTTTAATACGCAGATCACCGAGCGTTGTATAGGCGGCGGGGAAAGGATTAAAGGCGCGGATCTGTCTATCCAGCACTGCAGCCGGTTTCGACCAGTCGATAAGGGCTTCGCTTTTATCAATTTTTGCCGCGTAGCAACTCTGGCTGTCGTCCTGAACAACCGCCAATGCTTTATTGTCCTGCAGTTTATCTAGCGTGCTGAGCAGCGCTGGAGCGCCTAGCTCTTCAAGCTTTTTATACATGGTTGCACTGCTGTCAGTGCTCTCAATGGGGCAGCGTGAAATACACAGCATGGCACCGGTATCCAGGCCCGCATCCATTTGCATAATAGTTACGCCGGTCTCCTCGTCGCCCGCTTCTATAGCGCGCTGAATCGGAGCAGCACCGCGCCAGCGTGGCAGGATAGAGCCGTGAACATTGATACAGCCAAGTTTCGGCGTATCCAGAACCGCCTGAGGCAGAATCAGCCCGTAGGCGACCACCACCATAATATCGGCCTGCAGATCCGCGAGGATTTGCTGCTGTTCCGGGTCTTTAAGGGATTGCGGCTGAAATACCGGCAGGCTGTTGGCTTCCGCTAACAGTTTAACCGCGCTTGCCTTGAGCTTTTTACCGCGCCCAGCCGGTCGATCTGGCTGGGTGTAGACCGCGATCACCGAATGTTGCGGGCTATCTATCAGGGCCTGCAGATGTGCCGCGGCAAAATCCGGGGTTCCCGCGAAAATAATCTTCAAGCTGAAAGTTTCCTATGCATTCTGTTTGTGGATCTTTTCGAGCTTTTTACGAATTCGCTGACGCTTAAAGGACGACAGATAATCGACAAATAACTTGCCTTCGAGATGGTCGATCTCATGCTGTATACAGACGGCCAACAGGCCATGGGCCTCTTCTTCAAAGGCATTGCCCTCGCCATCAAGGGCGCGAATCATCACATGGGCCGGGCGATCAATGGTTTCGTAAAAACCGGGCACTGAAAGACAGCCCTCGTCATAGGGATTGGTGCTCTGATCGAGGACCTCAACCTCCGGGTTGATAAACACCCGTGGCGGGATGCCCTCTTCACCCAAATCCATCACAATAACGCGCTGGTGAACATCGACCTGCGAGGCGGCTAGGCCTATACCCTGGGCATGCTTCATGGTGTCGAACATATCTGCGACCAGACGCTTGATCTTGTCGTCAACTGCGGTGACCGGCTTGGCTACGGTGCGCAGCCTGGGGTCGGGGAATTCGAGAATATTTAATATTGCCATAGCGAATGTGATAGATTTTTAAAAAAAAGTTAAAAGCACTGCTACCATTAAGTTAGCTCGGCGGCATTATGCATACTGACCCTTATACACACACCGTACTAGCTAGCTATTCAAGCTAATAAGTTGTGAAGCTCAAGGGTATTAGAAATTATACACTAACCCCGCCATGAGAAAGGACTCACCCATATGAAAAAAATCCCATTCGCGACCACTCTGATAATGGCCATGCTGTTGAGTATATCCAGCGTTATGGCTGAGGCTGTTTCGCTCAATAAAGATGTGCCTGATGAATATGTTGTTAAACGCGGCGACACCCTCTGGGATATCTCCGGTGTTTTTCTCCAAGACCCCTGGATGTGGCCGGAAATCTGGCACGCCAATCAGCAGATTAAAAACCCCCACCTTATATACCCCGGCGATACTATTACTCTGATCTATATCGACGGCGTTCCCCAGCTGGTGGTCAAACGCAGTCGTGACCTGAAGCTGTCCCCGGAAATTAGATCCATGGATCACGCCGAGGCGATCAGTGCGCTGCCACTGGAGGTTATTGACAACTTTCTATCGAAAAATCGTGTCACTGATGATGCCACACTGCGCAGCGCCCCCTATGTTCTCGGTGGCACTGAACGGCGCATTCTGGTGGGCATGAAGGATGACTTCTATGCGCGCGGCGATTTCACCGCCAATCGATTGAGCTATGGTATCTATCGTCGCGGCGATCCCTATCTGGATCCTGAAACCGGCGAGTTGCTGGGTATTCGCGCTATAGATGTCGGCGCGGCGAAAATTAAAGCACTTAAAGATGATATTGCGACCATGGGTGTTAGTCGTGCAGCGGGTGAGATTCGTATTAAAGACCGCCTGCTGGTCAGCGAAGAGCGCACTCTGGCATCGACCTTTTATCCCCGGGCTCCGACGACAGAAATTAAGGCTTCGGTACTCAATGTTGAAGATGGCGTGCGCAATGCCGGTGCTCTCGATGTTGTGGCGATCAACCGCGGTCAGCGCGACGGTTTGCAGGCGGGTGACACTCTGGCTATTTCCAAGCGCGGTGATATCACCAAAGATCGTGTTGCCAATCAGCGGGTGCAACTGCCGGACGAGCGCATTGGACTATTAATGGTGTTTTACACCTATGAAAAAATGAGCTTTGGTCTGGTTATGGAAGCCGACCGACAGGTTGATATAGGCGATCTGCTAAGCAATCCATAACGCCAGCACCCATCTATCAGGACAGGGAGTGTCCCGTGGACAAGGAATCACATTACGCGCTGGTTTCCCAGCATCTGCAGAATTTCACGGCAAAATATCAACGCCAGCTGCTCGAGTATTCGAATAGCTACCGAACTATCTTTGAGCGCCCGCCCAGCGATTACCCCGAGCAGCTGCGGCCACTGCTGGAAAACCTGCAGGAGCAATATCAGCGTCAGACCTGGCGTGATTGCTTGGAGGCTATAGAGGAGCGCATCGACAAGTGTTCCGCCGCTATTATCCCAATCACCAGTGATCAATACCCCGCTCTGCTTAAGCAGACGGTCGGCGCGCCACCGTTGCTCTATGTACGTGGCAACATTGAAAACCTTCATCTGCCGCAGATAGCCATAGTCGGCAGTCGCCGTATGACCAGAGGTGGCGAAACCAATGCCTTTGAGTGGAGTAAATTTCTCTCTAATGGCGGATTTGTTATTACCAGCGGTTTGGCTCAGGGCGTCGATGGTATTGCCCATTCGGGCGCACTTGCCGCCATGGGTAAAACTATCGGAGTGATGGGGACTGGCATAGATACCATCTATCCGCGGGCACATCGTCGCCTGGCGGACAATATTATTGATCAGGGCGGCACTCTGGTTACTGAGTTTGATCCGGGCGCGCCGCCCCTGCCAACCCACTTCCCAAAAAGGAATAGAATTATCAGCGGCCTGAGCCTCGGCGTTCTGGTGGTTGAAGCGGCGCTGAGAAGCGGCTCACTAATCACCGCGCGCTGTGCTCTGGAACAGAACCGCGAAGTGTTTGCCATTCCCGGTTCTATCCACAATCCTCAGAGCCGCGGCTGTCACCAGATTATTAAACAGGGCGCGCAGCTTGTTGAGCGAGCCGAGGATATTATCCAAGAACTTCAGGGGCCACTTGCGGGGCTGGCTGTTTTACCAGAGCAGCCGATGGCGACGGAGCAGACAGCCTCAGATGGCGATAAAGATCTGCTGGCAGATGAATTAAAGCTTTTATCAGTGCTTGGTTTTGAGCCTGTGGATATGGACAGCCTAACGATTGATGGGCTTTTTTCAGTGGCTGAACTATCGCGTCTGCTGGTCTCTCTGGAGCTAAAAGGGCTGGTTGAAAATAACAGCGGATTCTATCAGCGCCTGAGTTAAGTAAAATTCCAAAACCTGGTTCAAAAATGATTTAATATAGCGCGGCTGGCATGTACTGCTGGCGGCAGAATATCTGTCAAAATCTATTGTTTTTCTATGGTTGCGCCGAGCTAAAAGTTCCGGTAGCCTGCGCACCTTTCCTACATGGTGACCAAAAAATGACCAAACCTTTTGTTGCAATTCTAATGGGTTCCGATTCCGATTTACCGGTAATGGAAGCCAGCTTTAAAATTCTTAAAAAATTCGATATCCCCTTTGAAGTAAAGGTGACATCTGCACACCGTACTCCAGCGGCAACTCACAGCTATGTCACTGATGCGGATGCCCGCGGCTGTGCAGCATTTATCTGTGCTGCTGGCATGGCGGCTCACCTGGCCGGTGCTGTTTCTGCGACGACTCTGCGCCCGGTTATCGGCGTGCCAATCAATGGTTCTCTGGACGGTCTTGACGCACTGCTGTCAACAGTACAGATGCCTGGCGGAATTCCAGTTGCAACTGTTGCTATCGGTAGTGCCGGCGCTAAAAATGCCGCCTATCTCGCCGCACAGATTATCGGTGTTTCCGATTCGTCTATGCACGAAAAGCTTCTCAAAGAGCGCGCTGACAATGCCGCAGCAATTATTGCTAAAGATGCTGCATTGCAGGAATCGCTTCAAAACGGATAATTACTCCGTGACTGACTGGGTGAGCCATCCACAGATCTACCGTGCAGCAGAATTGCTAAAGCAGCAGGCGGTGGTGGCTTATCCCACTGAGTCAGTCTGGGGTCTCGGTTGTGACCCCCAGTCTGCCTCCGCAGTAGAAAAAATCCTCCAACTTAAAAAGCGCAATGTCGAGAAAGGTCTTATCCTGATCGCCGACAGTATTGAGCGTTTTGAGCCTTTTCTGGCCGACCTGGAAAAAGAACATCTTCACCGCTTCCGCGAACCAACCGCAAAACCTACCACCTGGCTAGTGCCTAACAATGGCTGCGCTCCGCTGTGGATTACTGGTGGCCGTGATACATTGGCACTGCGTATAACAACGCATCCGGTTGCAGCGGCTCTCTGCAAACTTTTAGACGGGCCACTGGTGTCGACATCGGCTAACCCTCAGGGATTGCCAGCGGCTAAATCGGCGGCTGAGGTGGAGAGTTATTTTGGCACGGCAATTGATGCGCAAGCTCCGGGTCAAGTTGGCGATGCACTTAACCCTAGTGAAATCAGGTATTTAATCAGCGGAGAGATTGTTCGTGCAGGATAATCAGAAAAACATAGATAAGGCGGCGGTAAAAGAGTACCTGCTCGGACTGCAGGATAGTATCTGCGCTGCTCTGCAAGCTGTCGATGGCAGTTCCTGGCAAGAGGACAGCTGGACCCGCGAAGAAGGCGGGGGTGGCCGCAGCCGTGTTCTGGTCGATGGCCCTATTATCGAAAAAGGTGGGGTCAATTTTTCCCATGTTTTTGGTACTCAGATGCCTGCTTCGGCAACCCAGAATCGTCCGGAGTTGGCGGGTCGCAGCTTTGAGGCCATGGGTGTTTCGCTGGTTATTCATCCGCAAAATCCCTATGCGCCAACCTCCCATGCCAATGTACGATTTTTTATTGCCGAAAAAGAGGGTGCGGACCCCGTCTGGTGGTTCGGTGGCGGCTACGATCTGACACCCTATTATGGGAATGATGATGATTGCCGCCACTGGCATCAAACCGCTAAAGATGCCTGCGATCCCTTTTCCCCAGACTACTATTCGCGCTTTAAAAACTGGTGCGACGAGTACTTTTACCTCAAGCATCGCAATGAACCGCGGGGTATTGGCGGGCTGTTTTTCGATGACCTAAATGAGCCGGGATTTGAGCAGAGCTTTGCTTTTATGCGCAGTGTCGGTGATAGTTTTAGCAAAGCTTATCTGCCGATTTTGCAGCGTCGTCATGCTATTGAGTTCGGCGAGCGGGAGCGCCAGTTCCAGCTCTACCGTCGTGGCCGCTATGTTGAGTTTAATCTGGTTTTTGATCGCGGCACACTTTTTGGTCTGCAGACTGGCGGTCGCACGGAATCTATTCTGATGTCACTACCACCGCTGGTTCGTTGGGAGTACGATTGGACACCAGAGCCCGGCAGTGCCGAGGCGCAACTCTATGAGAAATACCTGATCCCCAATAACTGGGTCTAAATTCTGGAAAAGAACATGACTGATAAATACGCTGTTTTTGGCAATCCGGTTGTTCATAGTAGATCACCGCAGATTCACAGTGCTTTTGCCGCGGCTACTGAGCAGGATCTCAGTTATGAAAAACAGCTTGTTGCTATCGACGGCTTTGAGGCTGCAGCGGATGAATTCTTCACCTCTGGTGGCAGGGGTTTAAATATTACCGTTCCCTTTAAGCAGGAAGCCTATTCCTATGCTGCACGCCTAACCGAGCGCGCGCGCCGCGCCGGTGCGGTCAATACATTGACCATGCAGGATGATGGCACGGTGATTGGCGATACGACTGATGGCGTCGGTATGGTTAGGGATATAGTTAAAAATCTCGATTGGCAGATTCGCGCCAAGCGCGTTCTGGTGCTCGGCGCCGGCGGCGCGGTGCGCGGTATTTTAGAGCCGTTGATGGCCGAGCAGCCACAGCATGTGGTGATTGCCAACCGCACAGTGGAAAAAGCATTGCAGCTATCCAAGGGTTTTGCTGAGCTGGGTTATATTCTCGGCTGCGGTTTCGATATGTTGCCCGGCCAGGAGTTTGACCTAGTTATCAATGGCACCAGCACCAGCTTAAGTGGCGGTATGCCTGCCCTGCCGGACGATTTGTTCCCGGCGGGATCGGCCTGTTACGACATGATGTACGCGGCACAGCCGACACCGTTTCTGAAGTGGGCTCAGCGCAGAGGGGCAGTGACTGCAGATGGTTTGGGTATGCTGGTTGAGCAGGCTGCTGAGTCGTTCAATATTTGGCGACAGGTCAAGCCTGAAACTGCCGCGGTTATCCAGAGTCAGCGCGCTTCTCTCTAGTTACTTTCTATATATTTTCTAGCTATTTTCCGCGAGATACTCATCTTTTAACTTTACATAGTTGGCTGCGGAATAGCTGAAAAAGGCTTTTTCCTTTTCCGAGAGTGGGCGCATCTGCTTGCAGGGATTGCCGATATAGACATAGCCGCTGGCGAGGGTTTTTCCCGGTGGCACCATGCAGCCGGCACCGACAATCACTTCATCTTCAATCACTGCACCATCATTAATAATTGCGCCATTGCCAATTAATATCCTGTTGCCAACAGTGCAGCCATGCAGCACTGCGCGGTGGCCAATCACTACATCATCACCTATGTTCAGCGGCCAGCCATTGGGGTTGAAGTCGCTGGCATGGGTAATATGCAGTACGGCATTGTCTTGCACATTGGAGCGGTCGCCGATTCTTATGGTGTGCATATCGCCGCGAATAACGGCGCCGGGCCATACGGATGCATCGTCACCCAGGTGGACATCGCCGATTACGGTTGCGGCGGGGTCGACGTAGACGCGCTGACCGAGTTTTGGGGAAATACCTCTGTGGCTGCGAATTGAGTGATCCATATGCACTTATGTCCGATATAATAAAGACTCCTATTGTGGTGATATTTACATGGCTTTTTCAACCCAAAAACGATTTATCGCAGGTGTTACCTGCCCTAAGTGCGCAAAGATGGACAAGCTTCAGGCTTATTCTCTGGATGGTGTTGACTACCGCGAGTGCGTTAGCTGCGGGTTTCGCGATGAGATGCGGGTTTTTTCTGAGCCCCGTGAGCTTGAGACTCGGGTTAATAGTGCGGCTGATTTGCCGGAGAATAAGGTTTCTACGGTTCGGTTGGTTGATCCTGATTAGTTCTTAGTGTGCGTGCCACTCTGCCCGGGCCGCACTATCAGG
The DNA here is from genome assembly GCA_943788895.1 of uncultured Pseudomonadales bacterium. GTDB lineage: Bacteria > Pseudomonadota > Gammaproteobacteria > Pseudomonadales > Porticoccaceae > HTCC2207. The sequence continues at coordinate 280,839 of CALSRZ010000005.1, forward strand.
GAGCAATTTCCGCTTTCAAATACAAATGTTCAGTGCGTTCTGGTAGTGCTTGCTTCTAAGGATTTGGCTTGGCTGTGGCGGCGGGTTTCTGGCGGAAATTACCCCCTAACATTGCGTCCCTACTTCGAATAAATTAATCGACCTTAGATGAGAGTTTTCTAAAGGCTGAGATATAGAGCTGAGGTGGATAAGGGTGTTATCGCCCGGCTTTTGCCGCATCAGCCAAGACAAATCCTTAGTAGCAAAGAGTATTGGATATCGCCGGCCTCGGTTGTTGTAGGCGAAAACATCCTTGTCTACCTTAGATCGGCCAGCACCTGCAAAACCAGGTTGTCTACTAGTGAAGCCGTACCCGAGAATTCTGACTTTTAAACAGCAAGCGAATATTCGAAGACTCAGTCAAACAGGGAAAACGCTCTGTGGGATCTTTGCCAAGCGCACTACTGTATTCAAACAGTTTTACACTCAGGGCTTTATCTTTGGCAAGGGATGCCAGTAGTTTGTCGTTGAGCAGTTGGATTGCACCATCGATCTGGTTAGCGAAAGGTTCGCCAATAATATGATGCACAATCAGGTTTGATCGGGTCATATTGACCGGGATTACCGGACAGTTGTAGTTAGCACTCAATACATCGTTAAGCTCCTCGAGGAGTCGGTGTGCCAGATAGGCCTGATACATATTGGCCTCCAGGCTCTCCTCCGCAGACATAATGCCCTCCGAGACATCGAGAAACTCTTTTGCGGTGACTATCTGCTGAGCAATGGCACCGTTGACGCCGGCGCCGCTGAGAAAATCTTCAAAGGCAATAATCAGATCTGGCACCAACTCCACGTAGCGCTCAATAAAAGATGCCAGAGCAGTAGTCCCATCACCCTCTCTCAACCGTATAGAGGCGTGTAGGTGTTGTACTCGTTCGTTTAAGTAGGCAACCAGAAAGTCACTACTTTGAGCCGAAAGTGGAGCCATGGGTAACTCTCTGTTTATTTATTTGTCGAGGAAATATCCATCTTCAGGGTTTATATCCGCTAGAGGTTGCAAGTCTTGCTTTAGCAACCATGATCTAAATCTAGCAGAAAATGCGCCCTGCGCCACATAGATTGGCCATTTTTTGTTGTCCGGCCCTGAGCATGCTGAGGATAGACGGTACCCCTACGCTCGGCAAATCAAGCGGTTTTACAGTAGTGATAACAGGTTTGCTTTGCTATACTGCCGCCGCTTTTAAACCGCTCGGTTAGATTAACCGGGTGAATTTAAGAAGTTTTGGCTTAAAATTTACAATTACCACGGAGAAACAAGCGATGTTGAAAAGAGCGAAAGCACTTTTCTTGAGTCTGTTGAGCCTTGTTGTTTCATTGCCCGCATTGGGCAGCGCAGTCGTCGAAACGTCGACTAGGCAACTCAATATGCCCCAAGGTGTTACCGAAGTTAGTCAGGCCGCATATGACATTCATATGATTATGGTTTGGGTCTGTACCGTTATCGGTGTCGGCGTTTTTGGTTTTATGTTCTACGTGATGTATGCACACCGTAAATCCCGTGGTGCTGTAGCTGAGAACTTCCATGAAAATTTAGTTGTAGAGCTGCTGTGGACAATTGTTCCGACGATTATTTTGATCGTTATGGCATTCCCGGCGACTACAGCGCTACTTAAAGTCTACGATACAGACAATCCAGATATCGAGATTAAGGTTACTGGCTACCAGTGGAAATGGCAGTACGAGTACCTCGGTGAAGGCGTTAAGTTCATGAGTGAGCTGAATACTTCTCTCGACGAAGTGTACGGCCGTGAGCCCAAGGGTGAGCACTACCTACGTGAAGTAACTGAGCCTCTGGTGTTGCCAGTTGGCAAAAAGATTCGATTCCTAGTGACCGGCAACGATGTAATCCACTCATGGTGGGTGCCTGATTTTGGTGTTAAGCGCGATGCGGTTCCAGGACTGTTTACATCGGGTTGGGCCAAGACAGACGAGCCAGGTATTTACGTTGGTGAATGTACTGAGCTATGTGGTCTCGGCCACGCGTTTATGCCAGTTGTCGTTGAAGTCAAAGAAGAAGCTGAGTACAACGAATGGTTAGCCGGTAAAAAAGCTGAAGCAGCAGAATATGCTTCGACTATCGGCAAGCAGTGGTCAGCTGAAGAGCTGATGGTCAGAGGTGAAGAGGTTTACGAGCGCAGCTGTGCTGCCTGTCACCAGAGCAACGGTGAAGGTATCCCCGGTGTATTCCCTGCCCTTAAGGACAGCCCGATTGCACTTGGCCCGATGGTTGGTCATATCGCAGTTCTGATCGACGGTGTTGCTGGTACATCCATGCAGTCATTTGCTGATCAGCTCTCCGAGGTAGATATTGCCGCGGTTGTTCACTATGAACGAAATGCCTGGGACAACAATGTCGGTGATGTAACTCAGCCGCTTGATGTTCTCAATTACAAGCAAAGCAAATAGGGGAGATACGAATATGGCACATGGTCCCGCAACTCTAGCAGACGGCTGGAAGGCTTATATAAGCCGCTGGGTGTTTACCACTAACCATAAAGATATCGGTACACTGTACCTGTGGTTTAGCTTTGCAATGTTTATCCTGGGTGGTGCATTTGCAATGATCATCCGCGCCGAGCTGTTCCAGCCCGGCATGCAGCTGATTAAGCCCGAATTTTTCAATCAGATGACCACCATGCACGGCCTGGTCATGGTGTTTGGCGCAATTATGCCGGCCTTTGTTGGTCTGGCTAACTGGATGATTCCCCTGATGATCGGGGCACCGGATATGGCGCTGCCACGTATGAACAACCTGAGCTTCTGGATCCTGCCTTTCGCGTTTGCGATCCTCACCTCAACATTGTTTATGGAAGGCGGCGGTCCAAACTTCGGTTGGACATTCTACGCCCCACTGTCGACTACCTACGCTCCTGAGTCAGTTAACTTCTTTATCTTCGCGATCCATATTATGGGTGCCTCATCAATTATGGGCTCCATCAATATTATCGCGACGGTAATGAACATGCGCGCACCTGGCATGACCTACATGAAGATGCCACTGTTCGTATGGACTTGGGTAATTACTGCATTCCTGCTGGTTGCTGTTATGCCAGTACTGGCCGGCGCAGTAACTATGATGTTGATGGATATTAACTTCGGTACCAGCTTCTTTAATGCCGCTGGTGGCGGTGATCCGGTTCTGTTCCAGCACGTGTTCTGGTTCTTCGGTCACCCCGAGGTATACATCATTATCCTGCCAGCATTTGGTGTTGTATCGCAGATTATCCCAACCTTTAGCCGCAAGCCTCTGTTTGGTTACTCGTCAATGGTTTACGCCACTGCCGCGATTGCCTTCCTGTCGTTTGTTGTATGGGCTCACCACATGTTTACCGTGGGTATGCCAATCGCCGGTGAGCTGTACTTTATGTACGCCACTATGTTGATTGCTGTACCAACTGGTGTGAAGGTATTTAACTGGATCACCACCATGTACAAAGGTTCGTTGACCTTTGAAACGCCAATGCTATTCAGCATCGCGTTTGTGATTCTGTTTACCTTTGGTGGCTTCACCGGGTTGATGTTGTCGATTGCGGCAGCGGATATGCAGTATCACGACACCTACTTTGTAGTTGCTCACTTCCATTATGTAATGGTTGCGGGCGCGGTATTTAGTGGCACAGCTGCTATCTACTACTGGCTGCCAAAGTGGTGCGGAAAGATGTACAACGAGACCATGGGTCAGGTGCAGTTCTGGGTAGCATTTATCGGCTTTAATATCGCCTTTATGCCACAGCACTTCCTGGGTCTGGCTGGTATGCCACGTCGCTACGCGGATTACGGTCTACAATTTGCCGATTGGAATATGGTCTCTAGTGTCGGTGCGTTTATCTATGGTGGCGCGCAGATTATGTTGCTGATCAATGTGATTCTGACCATCAGAAACGGCAAGCCGGTAGCTGATGAGAAAGTATGGGAAGGTGCTGAAGGTCTCGAGTGGACTGTTGCAACGCCTGCGCCATACCACACATTTGAAAAGCCACCAGAGGTTAAATAAGAGTAAGCATATGAGCCTCGCAGCCTCTAATCGCAAGTTGCTGATTAAACTCCTTTTAGGGGCTGTCGCTATGTTTGCATTTGCGATCTTTGTACTACCGCCAATCTATACGCTATTTTGCGAAATCACCGGGCTCGGTGGAAAAACAAAAGGCGAATATACGGCGGTAGATGTAAGGGTCGACACATCGCGCGAGGTGACGGTTAGGTTTGTCGCCTCAAACAATGCGCTGATGCCGTGGGAGTTTAGGCCCACGATGGATAAAGTTGTGGTTCATCCGGGCGAACCAACGGAAATTACGTACTTTGCCCACAACACAACCTCCGAAGATATGGTGTCCCAAGCGATACCCAGTCTGGTGCCAAACAATATGGCCGATTATTTTCACAAGACAGAATGTTTCTGTTTTGACAATCAGCCGCTGGCAGCGGGAGAGCAGGCAGAGTTAAAGCTTGTATTTATAGTAGATCCGGATTTACCGGCTAGCGTTAACAGCATGACGCTATCCTACACGTTGTTCGATATTACCGATCGCACAGCTGTTCCGGTAGCACAGATTCAGTAGTTTCCAGTGGTAGCTGGAAACAGATAAACGGAGAGTAACGATGTCAGAAGAAAGTACATATTACGTACCAGAACAGAGCAAGTACCCCATTGCAGCGGCTACTGGTTTTGGTCTTATGGCCTATGGTGCGGCAACCTGGGTTATCGATAGCAGCAACCCTTATATCCTGATACTTGGCACCCTGGTCATGGCAGTTGTCATGTGCATGTGGTGGAACACAGTGATCACTGAAAATATGCAGGGTCTGGCAAATGCCCAGCTCAAGCACTCCTATGTACTGGGTATGCTGTGGTTTATTTTCTCTGAAGTAATGTTCTTTGCCGCGTTCTTTGGTGCGCTGTTTTACCTGCGTGTTATCGTCAACTCCTGGTTGGGCGGTGATGCGGCTATCGGCATATTCGACGATACGCCAACAGATGCAGCCGTCGCCAACAACGCAATCCTATGGCCTGGCTATGAAGCACAGTGGCCAGTAATGGAGACGCCAGATCAGGCCGCCAATGGCGACGCAGCAATCTTTAAAGGTCCGGATCAAGCGATGAGCTTCCCCGGCTGGGCAAATATTTTCAGCTGGTTACCACTCTGGAACACAGCGGTTCTTCTGACTTCAAGCTTCACTGTGCATATTGCGCACACTGGCCTAAAGAACAATAACCGCAAGCAATTTGTTACCTGGTTAGGTATCACTGTAGCGCTTGGCCTGATCTTCCTGGTTTTGCAGGCAGAAGAATATATCGAAGCCTACCAGCATATGGGTCTGACTCTGGACTCCGGTATCTACGGTACAACGTTCTTTATGTTGACCGGTTTCCACGGTGCTCACGTAACATTGGGTACGATTATGTTGATGGTCGCTTTCTTTAGATCATTGAAGGGACACTTTACCCATGACGACCAGTTTGGCTTTGAATCTGCGGCCTGGTACTGGCACTTTGTCGATGTAGTTTGGGTCGGCCTGTTCCTCTTCGTCTACGTTCTCGACTAATTTGGGATGCTGTGGGCTGGCGTGAATAGACGCTAAAGTCCACGCAGAAAAAAGACGAAAAAAAACGGCCAGACAGTTAGTCTGGCCGTTTTTGTTTAAAGCTGGCTATTTAGGCGCCGGCGCAGCATTTTCTGGATGCAACTGTCTGTCCCAGGGAGCCTGACTTTTGATCTGCCCTGTGTACGCGCCGTATATAATGGTGGCGATCAGCAGACCCGCCAGACCGATACGAATGCCAAGGGCGTAGAGCAGGCGCTTTTTATTATTGCCGCCGAGGTCTTTAACGAGAAAATTCAGGCCGCCGAACAGGCTGATCAAAATGGCAATAAACAATAAGACGATAATAGTCTTTAATAGCATGACAAACTCCAAAACTGAAAACAGAATTTAAACACAAATGACAGATCAGCCACAGCAAACAGCAGATAAATTTTTATGGCAGCCGAATGCCAAGTTGCTGCTGTTCGTCTGTCTTATGACCCCGCTGCTGATTAGTCTGGGGTACTGGCAGTTAGACCGCGCTGAAGAAAAGCGCCAGATACTGGCTGAATTTGTCGGCAACCAGCAGTCGGCCCCGGCGACATTGGCTGAACTCAATGGCGATGATAATTTGCAGTATCGAGCGGTTCAATTTAGCGGCAAACTGGATGCAACGCGACGCCTTTTGCTGGATAATCGCGTCCGCAATAGTCGGCCCGGTTACGAAGTCTTTGAAGTGCTGACCCCAGTAACCGGCAGCCACAAGATACTGGTTAATCGCGGCTGGGTTCAGGCATCGCTGGATCGAAATCAGTTGCCAGAGATCGCGTCACTCAATGGCGACGTGCGCCTTAGTGGCTCACTCTACCGGGTATTAAAAGGCGGCCTGCAGCTCGACGATGGTATCGCTATTGTCAGCAACTGGCCGGCACGCGTCGGATGGGTTTCCGCAGTACGAGCTGAAGAGCTCTACGGCGAAGAGTTTTTCGCCTATCAGCTGCGCCTCGACAGTGATTCGCCAGGCGCGCTACAGACCGGCTGGCCAACGGTGGCGGTACAGCCGGAAAAACATACAGCTTACGCTGTGCAGTGGTTTGTGATGGCACTGGTGTTGTTAATAATGACAGTCAATGCCAACTCCAATATAGCTGCATGGTTAAAATACAAAATGGGAAATCGCTAATGAGTGAACAGTCCGCAAATAGTCCTCGCAACAGAGGAATGAAAATCCAGATCTGGATTATGTTAATTATGGTCGGCAGCGTCATGTTGGCTGGCACGTTGATGGTGCCAACCACTGAAGAAGAGCGCGAGCGCATGATTGAGTTGCTGGGTACAACCAATCAGGGCACATTGATCAAGCCGGCAATCGATATTACTAGCGCCCTGGATGAAGAGAGCGCCAGCTCCCTAAAGTGGAAGATACTGGTGGCCGGTGGGCAGAGCTGTGACGATAGCTGCCAGCAAGTCATTCTCGACACTCGTCAGGTTCATATCCTCATGGGCAAGCTAGTGCGCCGCGCAGAGCGCGTCTATCTGGCAGATGCAGCACAGCTTGATGGCGAGGAATTCGATCAGCTGGCGCTGGCCCACCCACACCTGAGCATACAGCGCAGCGGATTGGCTGAACTGAGCGCACTGCTGGCTTCTAGCTCTATGGGCTGGGATTTCAGTGATACCCGTTATATGGTTGTAACGCCGGACAACGATGCGATTCTCTACTACACACAAGACGATGATGTTATGGGCTTGCTGGACGATCTAAAGCACCTGTTAAAGTACTCACCAGATCGTTAAAAAGCCGAATAACTGGAGTGCAGCACTATGCCGCAAACTGAAACAAAAATAACAGGCGCAAGCTGGCGCGACTACCTTGAGTTGTGCAAGCCCAACGTCGTTGCGCTGATGATACTCACCTCATTGATCGGCATGCTTCTGGCGACCGATCAAATGGTATCTCTGGATGTGCTTATTCTCGGCAATCTGGGTATAGCCCTCTGTGCAGGCTCAGCCGCCGCCGTCAACCATATAGTTGACCGCCAGATAGACGACAAAATGGCGCGCACTCACAACCGACCCATAGCCCGAGGCCGTATCGAGCCCTATCAGGCAATAGTCTTTGCACTGGCCACCGCTGTGGCGGGCATGGCGATACTGTTACTTTATATCAATCAGATAACTGCTTGGTTAACCCTCGCCTCTTCGATTGGCTATGCCTTCGTCTACACCATGTATTTAAAGCGCGCCACACCGCAGAATATTGTGATTGGCGGCCTTGCCGGCGCTGCCCCACCCCTGTTGGGCTGGACAGCAGTCACGGGTGAGATTCATTACAACGCCCTGCTGCTGGTACTGATTATTTATGCCTGGACGCCGCCGCATTTCTGGGCGCTGGCGATTCACCGCAAGGACGATTACGCCAAAGCGGAAATCCCCATGCTGCCGGTCACCCATGGTGAGCAGTACACCAAAATCAATATTGTGCTCTACACATTGCTGTTGATTATTATTACCGTACTGCCATTTTTAACTGGCATGTTTGGCTGGCTATACCTTACTGGCGCCCTGCTGCTGGGTGCAGGCTTTCTCTACTGGTCGCTGGTTATGCTGCTGGGTGAGGACGACCAATCCGGGATGAAAACCTTTAAGTATTCCATCACCTATTTGATGGTGCTGTTTTGTATTATGTTGCTCGATCACTATCTGGTTGAGACAGTAAGAATTATTTAGAACTTTTTAAGCGTACTAGGGAGATTAGGCGATGAAGCAACAGACAAGAATTAAACTGACCGTGGTCGCGGTACTCGGCTTTATTGTGATGGTAACCCTTGGGTTTATCTGGCGCATGAATCAGCCAATACAGATGTCTGCTTCTGAGCTGCGTATTAACGGTGCCATAGAGTTGAGCACCCCAAGAATATTTAGCGACTTTCAGCTGGTTGACCATCGCGGCGCACCCTTTACTCTCGAAAACCTCCAAGACAAGTGGAGTATCTTGTTTTTTGGTTTTACCAACTGCCCGGATATCTGCCCTACCACCATGGCAACGCTTGCCCAGATGTATGAAGATCTCGGCGAATCGGAAAAAGAAAAATTGCAGATAGTGATGATTTCTCTCGACCCCGAGCGCGATACCGTAGAGAAAATGGCCGATTACGTGCCCTACTTCAACGAAGACTTTATGGGTGTTACCGGCGATGCCAACTTTGTTCTGGGACTGACCACCCAGTTAAATATTGCCTACACCCAGGTGCCCCTCGGCGATGATAACTACACGGTTGATCACAGCACCCAGTTGGTGCTGATCAATCCAAAGGGCCACTATCACGGCTTCTTTAAAGCGCCCCATGCCGAAGTTGGTCTGCGTCAGACCTGGCGTTCAATCCGCAATAGTTTTGATCACTAGCGATTGCTAACTTTTTTGCCGAAACAGCAGTGAGAGCATAAATAGAAGTGCCGCGCAGACCACAACCGATGGCCCCGCCGGGGTATCGGCATACCAGGACATGCCGAGCCCCATCACCACTGTCAGCATCGCGATTACGCTGGCAGTGACAGCCATTCCCTCTGGCGTATTACTGATTCTTCTCGCCGTCGCCGCAGGAATAATCAGCAGTGCGGTAATCAGCAGAACACCGACAATCTTCATCGCAATCGCAATCACTAGTGCAGTAATCAGCATTAGAGCGGTGCGCACAGCGGAAACCCTAACCCCTTCCACCGCCGCCAGATCCGCATGAACAGTAATATTGATCAGCGGTTTCCATAGCAGCAGCAAAAGCGCCACCACCGTACCCGCCACCCCATAGATAACCCAGAGATCATTAAGCGTCACTGAAAGAAGATCGCCAAATAGCAGTGACATCAGATCAACCCGCACATCCGGAAGCAGCGAGATAAGCACCAGGCCGGTAGCCAGTGCGGAATGAGAGAGAATGCCGAGCAAGGTATCCAGAGAGAGAATCCCGCGCTGTTCCAGATAGACCAGCCCCAGCGCCATCAGCAGCGGAATAGCCGCTACCGTAATACTCAGATTAATATTTAACAGCACACCAATGGAGACGCCGAGCAGCGCCGAGTGCGCCAGAGTATCGCCAAAATAGGCCATGCGCCGCCACACCACAAAACAGCCCAGTGGTCCGGCAACCAGCGCCACGCCGAGGCCTGCGAGCAGAGCGTATAAAAGAAAATCAGTCATGATTACAGCCCTCCCCGTGCTGATGCACACCCTGATCATCTAAAACCTCACCGTGAATACTGTGCTGATGATCGTGTTGATGGGCATAGATAGCCGTGGTCTGGCCAAAAATATCTATATACGCCGGATCCTGAGTCACCTGTTCAGGGTGGCCCTGACAGCAAATATGTTGATTTAGGCAGATAACCTTATCGGTTGCCGACATCACCAGATGTAAATCATGGGAGACCATTAAAATCCCGCAATTTAGGGATTTGCTCAATTCACCAATCATTTTATACAGCGCATTTTGGCCAGTGACATCAACGCCCTGAACCGGCTCGTCGAGTACCAGAAAGTTGGGTTTGCGCAAAATTGCCCGTGCCAGCAGCGCCCTTTGCAACTCGCCACCAGAAAGACTCTGGATCGGAGACTTGGCAAGGTGGCTTATACCCACCATCTCCAGCGCCTTATGACATTCTTTGTGGGAGGTATTGGCCAGCTGCAGGAAGCGACAGGTAGAAATTGGCAGGCTCGGGTCAATACTGATCTTTTGGGGCATATAGCCAATATTCAGCTGTGGCGCAGGGGTCACTGAGCCGCTGTCAGGCTTGATAAGTCCGAGAATAAGCTTAACCAGCGTCGACTTTCCGGCACCATTGGGGCCAATCAATGTGGTAATCTCTCCCTGCATCAGCTGCATGGAAATATTCTGTAGAACAGGGCGCTCGGCATAGGCCTTGTTGACCTTATCCAGGGTGATCAGAGGGCTATTCATCATTATCCGTATCCTGGCTTTCGCTGCAGTTAGGGCAGAGTCCAAAAAGCTCAAGGGACTGGTCTTGAAGAGTGAAATTGGCTTTTTCGCTGGCGCTTTGTAGCAGATCATTAATACTGTTATGAGCCACTTCAGCGGCGCTGCCGCAAGAGTTGCAAATAAGAAACAGATTGCTGTGGTCACTGCTTGGAAAAGGGCAGCCGATATAGGCATTTAGCGAAGCAATGCGATGTATCAGGCCGACCTTGAGTAAAAACTCAACGGCGCGATAGATTGTCGGCGGAGCAATTGGCTTGCCAGAGAGTTTGGCCAGCTGATCCTGAAGCTGGTAAGCCCCCATAGGCCGGTGACTCTGCCACAGCAGGCGCAGAACAGATTCGCGGGTTGGGGTTAGACGCAGGTTCTCCGCAGCGCAGAGATCGTTAGCGCGAGCCAGAGCAGCGTGGATACAGCGCCGATGGTCGTGGGGTTGATGGACTAATCTCGCATTGGTAAGCATAAAAATATCTATATAAAGTTAGTTTTAAAGTGCTTTAATTCAAATTGGAGTCATTTCTGAAACCGTTTTTGAAATTAGTTATAGTTAAGTTATAACATAACGTTTATAAAAATATATTAAATTCAACGTCTAAGCTTGAATGTAAGGAATAATCTTGTCAATAGTTAAAAAGATACAATATAACGTAATTTGGTTGTTTGCGACAGTATGGCTGGCTGGCGGTACGCTGGCTGGTGCTAATACAGATACTGACACTGACACTGGGTCGACAGCGCAAAAGCCACTGATTATCACCACTATCAAGCCGTTGGCGCTTATTGCCAAATCGGCGGTGGGCGATTTCGCTCGAGTGGAATATCTGCAATCTTCAGTGCAGTCGGCCCATGAGGTGTCACTACCAGTCTCCGCAATGTTAAAAATGGAGCAGGCGCAGTTAATTATCTGGATCGGTGATGGTTTTGAAGCGCGCATCTCCAAGCCAATGGCGCTGTTGCCAGAGTCTAAGCTTATTAAAGTTATGGATCTGGCGTTCCTGCCGGCGCAAAACAAAACTGCCGCAACTGGTGATGTAGTAAAAAAGGAAGATAAGCATAAAAATGATAATCATCAGCACCTAGGATTCGATCCGCATATCTGGTTAAACCCGGCCAATGGCAATATTTTGGCAAACAATATCCAGCAGCGGCTGGGCTTGCCGTTGTCGCCAATTATTAGTTCTGAGCTGATAGAACAGTTAAAAACGGAGCTGCAGCCAGTAAAAGACAGAAACTACCTGACTCACCACGATGCCTTTGCCCATTTTGTAACTGCCTTTGATTTGGCTGCGGGACTTTCTATTCGCGATGCCAGTGGCGCCAGTCAGGGGGCCAGAAGCCAATATAAGCTGCGCCAACAGGCGGTGACCCAGAGTGCCGGCTGTATTTTTATCGAACCACAGTACGCGGATAGGGATGCGCGGCTGATAGCCAGAGAATTGGAATTGCCGTTAAGGATTCTCGATCCCCAGGGCTTTGATCAGCCATTAACAGCAGATGGTTACAGCAAATTTATGATTGGGATGGTGTTGCAATTTAAAGCCTGTTTCGAGTAAATCGTGTATCCTGACAGGCAAAATTTTTCCGCTGAAACTGACCAAATATTATGCAAAATATGGATACTAAAACCCCGCTGATTCTAGTTGATGGATCCTCCTATCTGTACCGCGCCTACCATGCGCTGCCGCCGCTAACCAACAGTAAAGGTGTGCCCACCGGTGCGGTAAAAGGCGTTATCAATATGATGCGGCGCCTGCAAAAGGATTACCCGCAGAGCACGGTAGTGGTGGTTTTCGATGCCAAGGGAAAAACCTTTCGCGACGATATATACAGCGACTACAAGGCCCATCGCCCGCCGATGCCAGATGATCTGCGTGTCCAGATAGAACCTATCCACAATATTATTAGAGCCATGGGCTTGCCGATGTTAATTGTTGATGGGGTTGAGGCCGACGATGTTATTGGCACCTTGGCCGTACAGGCCACAGCGGCCGAGCAGCCGGTAATTATTTCAACCGGTGACAAGGATATTGCCCAGCTGGTCAATGAACATATCACCATGATCAACACCATGAACAACTCAACGCTGGATAGGGAAGGGGTGATTGAAAAATTTGGTATCCCGCCGGAGTTGATTATTGATTATCTCGCCCTGCTGGGAGACAAGTCGGACAATATTCCCGGTGTCCCTGGCGTCGGTGAAAAAACTGCTCTGGGGTTGCTGCAGGGAATAGGGGGGCTGGATGAAATCTATGCACGCCTCGATGAAGTTGCCGGCCTCGCATTTCGCGGCGCTAAAACCATGTCGCCGAAACTTGAAGAACATAAAGAGCTCGCCTATCTCTCTTATCTGTTGGCAACCATTAAGACTGATGTGGAAATGCCCCTTCAACTCGCCGAGCTGGAAAATGGCGAGCCAGATCAGGCGCAACTGCTGAGTCTATTCCGTGATATGGAATTTAAAACCTGGATCGAAGAGTCTCTGGAAGGGTCGACAGAAACGGGTAAGCAGGGCAAAGAGTCGGCAGCTACTGCAGCTGCCTCCGAAGATGCTCCTGAAGTGGTCAGGGAAGAGGTCAACAAAGACTATCAAACCGTTCTAACGGAAGCCGATTTCGATATTTGGATAGACAAGATAAAAGCCGCAGAACTTGTCGCCGTGGATACAGAGACAACCAGTCTCGACTATATGCGTGCGCAGTTGGTAGGGATTTCGCTAGCCGTAGCCCCTGGCGAAGCCGCCTATATACCCTTTGGCCATGACTACCTGGGTGCGCCGGAGCAGTTATCTCAAGAATTTGTGCTGGAAAAAATCAAGCCGCTTCTGGAAGATGCCTCAATTGCAAAAGTCGGTCAAAACCTTAAATATGATATGAGTGTATTGGCCCAGCACGGTATAGATCTACAGGGCGTAGCCTTTGATACCATGCTCGAATCCTATGTGCTCGATTCCGTGGCAACCCGCCACGATATGGACAGTCTGGCACTAAAATATCTCGATGAAGAAACCATCAAATTTGCCGATGTTGCCGGCAAGGGCGCAGCGCAGATTACCTTTAATCAGGTGTCTTTAGAGGAAGCTGGCCCCTATGCTTCGGAAGATGCCGATATAACACTGCGCCTGCACAACAAGCTGTGGCCGCAGGTCTCTGCTGAAGCCACGCTGAAAAAAGTGTTCGACGACATTGAGCTGCCGCTGATTCCAGTATTGTCACGAATAGAGCGCACCGGCGCGCTGGTTGATGACACCTTGTTATTTCAGCAGAGTCAGGAATTATCTGAGCGTCTGGCGGAACTGGAAACCCAGGCATGGGATCTGGCTGGCCAGCAGTTTAATCTCGCCTCGCCCAAGCAACTAGGGGAGATACTTTTTGAAAAACTCGAAATTCCGATACTGAAGAAAACCGCCAAGGGAGCGCCCTCGACAAAAGAAGAGGTGTTGCAGGAGCTGGCATTAGACTATCCGCTGCCAAAAGTAATTTTGGAGCATCGCGGTCTCGCCAAGCTCAAGTCGACTTATACCGATAAGCTGCCGGTTATGATCAACCCCAAGACAGGCCGTATTCACACCTCCTACCATCAGGCGGGAACCGCGACTGGACGACTCTCATCCTCGGATCCCAACCTGCAGAATATTCCAATTCGAACGGCTGAAGGCCGCCGTGTCCGTCAGGCATTTATCGCCAAGCCGGGCTGTATTTTGGTCGCTGCGGATTACTCTCAGGTCGAGCTGCGGATTATGGCTCACCTTTCAGAAGATCCAAGTCTGTTAGCTGCGTTTAACGCCGGACAGGATATTCACCGCGCCACGGCAGCAGAGGTATTTGCTGTCGAGACTGAAGCGGTCACTACCGAGCAGCGGCGCAGCGCCAAGGCAATTAACTTTGGACTTATCTACGGCATGTCGGCCTTTGGTCTGGCCCGTCAGCTGGGGATTAACCGCAAGCAGGCCGCCGAATATATCGAGCTCTATTTTGCCCGCTATCCGGGGGTGCAAAATTATATGAATAATATTCGCTACACCGCTGCCGAGGATGGCTATGTCGAAACCATCTTTGGCCGACGACTCTATCTGCCGGAAATTAATTCCAAAAACGGTATGCGCCGTCAGGCTGCTGAGCGCACGGCGATTAATGCGCCGATGCAGGGAACCGCCGCAGATATTATCAAGCGGGCGATGATCTCGGTGGACAGCTGGTTGCAGTGCAGTGATCTGCAAAGTCGCATGATTATGCAGGTACACGATGAGCTGGTGCTGGAGGTGCCAGAGTCAGAGCTGGAAACCATTAAGCAGGGTCTGACTGAACGCATGGAATCCGCCGCCGAACTGCTGGTTCCGCTGGTAGTGGATGTGGGTGTTGGGGATAACTGGGATGAGGCGCACTAAAAGGGGCGCAGTAACATGATGCGGGGGATTTGAGACAGCAAAAATAGTGATTAATGTGAAGAGGCAGCGGCACTAGCCAGCAAGATTTAAAATTATTTTCACTTTTTCTTATTTATTTTTGAACTATCTGATTTCAGTCTGTCTGAATAAGGGCAAGACATAATTGCTTTCTCTCCCCCAAATTAAGCAAACTTTAAAGCTGAACTCCCAAGCAAAGCGAAGCATACCCCGGTCCACTTTGGATCGGGGTTTTTTTATGTAAGTCAATTTGAACGGTTGTTAGTGCTTAATTGGTTCTAGCTGAATCGCTGGAGGGATCGACAAAATCTGCATTGAGCCAGTGACCCAGCACCGACTCCAACTCTGGCAGACCCTGTTTTTTGAGCGAGGAAAAGGTCTGTGCACTGAGTAATGTGCAGCCGGGATCCATATCGCGCAGATGTCTCTCAACCATTAGGAGTGCGCTCTGTGCTGGCCCGCGTTTTAGTTTGTCTGACTTGGTCAGCAATAGATGCACCGGCAAGCCCGCCTGAGCCGCCCAGTTGAGCATCTGTAGATCAAACTCCTGGAGCGGGTGGCGAATATCCATCAGCAACACCAACCCTGCCAGACTCTGGCGCATCTGCAAGTACTCCGCTAAATGTTTGTCCCATTCTCTTTTCATGGCGATCGGAACCTTGGCATAACCGTAGCCAGGAAGATCGACCAGACGTTTGCCGCCGTTTAGCTCAAAGAAATTTATCAGCTGGGTGCGACCAGGGGTTTTACTGGTTCTGGCCAGGCTTTTAGTGCGGGTAAGGGTGTTTATAGCACTGGATTTACCGGCATTTGAACGGCCGGCAAAAGCAATTTCACAGCCCATATCCGGCGGACATTGCTTCAGTGAGGGGGCGCTGGTCATAAATGACACGCGCTTATAATCAATATGATTTGAATCCATGGCTAAAGGGTCATTATCTCGCTGTAAGAAGTGCTACTTATTAGTATATAATGCGCCGGCTTTAGCCGACGTGGCTAATGTAATGACTCCAGCATATTAAGCGGGAGTTCATATATAAGTTCTATTCTAGCGGATTGCACGAGTTGATTAACCATGAAAAAAAGCTTTTTTAGTATTATTTGTCTAATCGCTGCACTGACAGCGAATCAGGCTCTGGCATCTGGCGATGCTGTAGCGGGAGAATCAAAGGTAGCTGTATGTGCCGGTTGTCACGGTGGTGACGGCAACAGCATGGTTGCTTCATTCCCTAAACTTGCCGGTCTTGGCGAGAATTATTTAGTTCGACAGCTACGTGATATCAAGTCTGGCGAACGCGTTATTGCATCGATGACTGGTATTTTAGACGCCTCTTCAGATCAGGATCTGCAAGATATGGCGGCCTATTACAATGGCCAGCAACGACAGATCTCTGGTGCTCAGGAAATTACCCTTATTGGCTACAGCGAACCTGCTGAAGTTTTGGAGCTCGGCGAGAATATCTACCGCGGTGGCAATATTAAGACTGAGGTTGCAGCCTGTATCGGCTGTCACTCACCTGCTGGCAAAGGCAATGATCCTGCGGGCTACCCTGCATTGGGCGGTCAGCACGCCGACTATATTGAAAGCCAACTATTGAAATATCGCAGCGGTGAGCGCGCCAGCGGCGGCAATGCAAAAATTATGCAAGGCGTTGCTGAGCGTATGAGCAACAAAGAAATTAAGGCAGTGGCCAACTATATTTCCGGCCTTAACTAAACCTTAATCAAATATTGATCGAGCGGGCTGTGAAATCGGCCCATTCAAATTTATACAATCAGATGTATAGGAGTCTCTATGTTGCGTCGTATTTATAGCTATTTCTTTTTGCTGCTTCTGCTGCCAGCCTCGCTGGGCTGTGCTGAAGGCGAGCAATACAAGGCTGGTGTGGACTACGAAGTACTGCCTCAGGTTATCCGAACGGCTAATCCAAACAAGATCGAAGTGAATGAAGTTTTTGCTTACTCCTGCAGCCATTGTTATGACTTTGAAGCAGTTCTGCACCCGTGGGGAGAGACTCTCGCCGACGATGTTGACTTGCAGCGCACCCCAGCCGTCTGGCAGCCAGCCATGGAAGTCTATGCTCGCGCCTACTACAGTGCACAGGCATTGAAGGTTTTGGATAAGGTACATATGCCGATTTTCGAAGCCATCCATCTGCGCAAAGAAGCGGTGAGATCCGAGCAGGATATGGCTAAGTTTTTTGTCGCCGCCGGTATCGACAGCGTCAAATTTTCTCAGGTGTTTAACTCCTTTGGTATGACCAGCATGGTCAATCAGGGCAAAGCCAGAATGCGTGGATACCGCACTCAGGGAACCCCTGAAATGGTTGTAAATGGCAAGTACAGAATCAGTAGCAGAATGACTGGTGGCTTTGCTGGAATGCTTAAAGTTGCAGATTTTCTGATTGCAAAAGAACGCGCTGCCAAGGCTAAAGTTGCCAAGTAAGTAACAACAACTCCCCAACTAATTTAGAGTGAAGTTTGCAGCCCCATCGATGGCATGGGCTGCAAATTAGCCATTATTGATAATCATTACTTAAACAAAGTAATCAGGAAAATATGAAACCAACGATTAAACCAAACAACCCAAATTTTTCTTCAGGTCCCTGCTCCAAGCGTCCCGGCTATGATGTCAGCAATCTTGATACTGCGACACTGGGTCGCTCTCATCGCTCTAGTGTAGGCAAGCTTGCGCTGGGTCGCGCATGCACTGAGACCGCGGAAATTCTTGGCTTGCCAGAAGGCTACCGAGTTGGTGTGGTTCCGGCATCAGATACAGGTGCTGTAGAAATGATTATGTGGTCAGCACTGGGTGCGCGACCTGTAGATATTTTTGCCTGGGAATCCTTTGGCAGCGGCTGGCTTACCGATGCGGTCAAGCAGCTCAAGCTCGACAACCTCAACAGCTACACTGCCGACTACGGCAAATTGCCCGACCTCAGTCAGGCCAACCCCGATAACGATATCGTCTTTACCTGGAACGGTACTACTGCAGGCGTAAAGGTAGAGAATGGCGACTGGATTAGCGACGACCGCACAGGCCTGACCATCTGTGATGCGACATCCGCAGTATTTGCCATGGATATGCCTTGGGAAAAACTCGATGTTGTCACCTTTAGCTGGCAGAAAGTGCTCGGCGGTGAAGGTGCTCACGGCATGTTAATTCTTAGCCCGCGAGCAGTAGAGCGTCTTGAAAACTACACCCCGGCCTGGCCCCTGCCTAAAATTTTCCGCATGACCAAAGGCGGCAAGTTAATCGAGGGGATCTTCCGCGGTGAGACAATTAATACACCGTCGATGCTCTGTGTTGCCGACTATCTGGACGCGCTGGATTGGGTTCGCTCAATTGGTGGCTTGCCAGCGGCGATCGCCAAATCAGAGGCCAACCTTGAGGTTATCAAGGGCTTTGTCGCCAGTCGCGACTGGGCACACTTTTTGGCTGAGGTTCCCGAGCAGATCTCCAACACCAGCGTCTGCCTGACCCTCGATTTGGATGCCGATCAGGTTAAGCAAATTGTTAAGTTATTGAATACGGAAGAAGTTGCCTACGATATTGGCGCCTACCGTGATGCGCCGGCTGGATTGCGAATCTGGTGTGGTGCCACCGTTGAAAAAGCGGATCTTGAAGCGCTCTTGCCCTGGCTCGATTGGGCTTATGAGCAAGTATCCCAGTAAAAAATTAATTGATTAAACAGAACGTAAAACGAGAAGAAAAAAGCTATGTATAAAATTCGTACCTACAACGCAATCTCATCCAAAGGCCTCGAGCGCTTCCCCGCAGAAAGCTATCAGGTTTCAAGCGAGTGTGCAGACCCAGTTGGCGTACTGTTGCGCAGCCAGAAGTTGCACAATGAAGTGATGCCTGAATCCGTCGTTGCCGTTGCCCGTGCTGGCGCAGGCACCAACAATATTCCAACGGCAGATTTCACCGACCAGGGCATCGTTGTATTTAATACGCCTGGCGCCAATGCCAATGCGGTAAAAGAATTAATCGTCGCTTCACTGTTGATGGGTTCACGGGATATCTATGGCGGCATGAACTATGTTCAGGGCCTGACCGAGATCACTGAGTCTGCAGAGATGGGCCAGTTGCTGGAAAAAGAGAAGAAGCGTTTTGCCGGTGGCGAAGTTCAGGGAAAAACCCTGGGCGTTATTGGTCTGGGTGCGATTGGTTCAATGATCGCCAATCTGGCTCTCGAGCTGGGTATGAATGTCGTGGGTTACGATCCAGCAATCTCAGTTGAAGCGGCCTGGCAGCTGTCGAGCAGTGTTGAGCGTATGGACAGCATTGAAGCGCTGTTGGCGCGCTCTGATTTTATCACTCTGCACGTACCGGCAATTCCCGCTACCAAGCACCTGATTAACAGCAAGACATTGTCGATCATGAAGAGCACAGCAAAGATTCTTAACTTTGCCCGTGAAGAAATTGTTAGCTCAGCAGATGTGGTTGAAGCCCTGGATAATGGCGTAATCGGCGGTTATATCACTGATTTCCCAGCCCCTGAATTACTCGGTCGCAGTGATGTACTGCTGATGCCGCACATCGGTGCCAGCACGGCAGAAGCTGAAGAGAACTGTGCCGTAATGGCCGCCAACCAGCTGATGGATTTCCTTGAGAACGGCAATATTCTCAACTCGGTTAACTATCCGCAGATCAAGATGGCCCGCAACGGTGGCACGCGCATTACCTTCACCAACAAGAATGTGCCCAAAGTTCTGGGTAATGTCCTGTCGATACTGGCGGATAGCGAGTTGAATGTTGTCGATATGGTGAATAAAAGCCGTGACGAAATTGCCTACAATATTATTGATATTGAGGGTGACTTCGACGACAGCCTGCAGGGCAAGATTGCTGCGGTTGAAGGTGTGGTTCACGTACGCCTTATCTAATTCAATAATGCTGAATTAAAAAAAGCGCCTTCGGGCGCTTTTTTTATGGGTGCTTTTTATTCGGGCTAGCTTTTACAGACTAATTAGTTTCGGCCGAAAATAACTTGGCGCGCACTGTGCGGCGATATTCCTTGGGGCTGTTCCCCGACCAGTGCTTAAAGCGCGAAGAAAACCAACTGGCATCCTTATAGCCGCTGTAGTTGGCAATCTCCAAAATTGACAGATCGGTATTCTTGAGCAGATCACAGGCAAAGGTCATGCGCACCTCGGTCAGATAATCTCCCGGCGACTTGCCCACCGCCGCCATAAATCGCCGGTTAAATGTTCTGGTGGTCATACCAAACTGCGCCGCCAGCCCGGGTACCGAGAGCTGCTTGCTGTGATTATCTTGAACCCACATCTGTGCCTGAACAATGGTCTCATCGCTGTGTCGATTTATCTGCTGTTGATCGCTAAGGCTAATCGGATCGGCGAGATTGCGAATTTCATGAAAGAAATTGCGCTGCGCCTGGCGCGCGATAACCCGTCCAAAAATGCGCTCCACCTGATGCATAATCAGCTCGGCCATCGCATTGATACTCGCCGCACAATAGATATTCCCGGCCTGAGTAGTGAAGTGCTGACGAGCCAGTTTAATCTTCGGGTAGGATCGCTGCAGCTGATCGAAATAGTGCCAGTGGGTGGTCGCCGGCTTATCATCCAGCAGGCCCGCCTCAGCCAAAAAGCACACCCCGGTTCCCACCGCAGTAAAATTACAGTTGTACTGATGTTGTTCCTGCAGCCAGGGGATAAAGGCCGCATGTTTAAGCACGGCAGGGCGCGGATTGCGCCACAGGGCGGGAATATGGATAAGATCGCTGGCAAAATCATCGTCGATAGAATGGGTCGGATACAACTCGAAGCCAGAGGATGTTTGCACCGGCTTGCCATCGGCACTGACCCGGCGAATAACCAGCTCACCCTGCTGCTGTTTTGTCGCCCGCGCCATAGATTCGGCAAAGCGAAATATCTCTGCCGCCAGCGTGCTGCTGGAAACCAGCATATTGTCACAGAGTAAAAGAGTCAGGTTAAACGCCATAATGGCCTAAATGTAACATATTATGGCTGAATAGCTATAGTTAGTGGCTTAATAATAAAAGAGACGAGGCATATTCAACCCTAAACTACAGCCATACCAACTTATTCTACTCAAAGGACAAACGATGGCTAATTCACTGCCGGTTATTGTCGGTTTCGGCGGCTACAGCGCCGCCGGACGCAGCTCTTCTCACCAGGCGTTTCGACGCATGATTCTCGAATCGCTTTCTGCCGAAGAACAGCAGAACACCGTTGTTAGCCTTGCCTGTCTTATGGCTCAGGTAACAGTTGAGGGAGAGAGCTACCGCGATCTGCAGGACAATCTGCTCAGCGCCGCCGAAGTGGATAAGCAGTTTAGACCAGAGGTTATCAACGGCACATTGGTGCGCAGAGTAGAATCCTTTGATCCCGCCCATGTTCCCGGCAATAAAAAGATCTCATTTGCCAGCGATCAGGATCAGCAGATGGTCTTTACGATGTTAAAGCGCGATATGCCGCGCTCGATCCCGGAAGATTGGCAGGTTCGCGATCTCGATAATGGCAGCGTTAAAATAACCGCCACAAGCGCCAGCGAATACCTAGTTGAATCTCACTACGAATTGGCTGCAAAAGCCGCGGGGCAATTACCCAGCGGATTTAGCCCTGGCGATCACTACAATGCACGTTTTCATCCGCGCGGTTTGCAGATGGCCATACTGGGTGCCAGCGATGCTGTACATTCCATGGGAATTCCATGGGAAAAAGTAGTAGATTCAATATCTCCAGACGAAGTTGGCGTTTACTCCTCAAGTGCGTTAAGCCAGATGAATGAAGAGGGTTTTGGCGGTCTTTTACAGGCGCGCCTCAAAGGTGGCCGCACCACGGCCAAGCAGGTACCACTGGGTTTAAACTCAATGCCCGCCGACTTTATTAATGCCTATGTACTCGGCAGTGTTGGCCACACCGAAGCGATTACCGGTGCCTGTGCCAGTTTCCTCTATGTGCTGCAGGCCGCCGTACGGGATATTCGCAATGGCCGCCGTCGCGTGGCTATTTTAGGTAATGCCGAAGCCGGTGTTACCCCGGAAATTATGGAAGGGTTTTCAAATATGAATGCCCTTGGTAGTGAAGAGAACCTCTGCAAGCTGGATGGCACAGATACTGCTGACCTGCGCCGCGCCAGCCGACCCTTTGGTTACAACTGTGGTTTTACAATGTCCGAATCCAGCCAATATCTGGTGTTGATGGACGATGCTCTGGCCATCGAGCTGGGTGCCGATATTCACGGTGCTGTTCCCGACGTGTTTATCAATGCTGACGGCGTGAAAAAATCGATCTCTGCCCCAGGTGTTGGCAACTATATTTCCATGTCGAAAGCCGTGGCGACGGCGATTAGCATTGTCGGCGAAGAGTCTGTTCAGAAGCACAGCTTTGTTCACGCTCACGGTTCCAGTACCCCAGCCAACCGCACCACAGAATCAGAGCTGATCGATCGTGTAGCCAGCGCCTTTGATATTTACGACTGGCCGGTGACAGCAATTAAATCCTATGTTGGTCACTCTCTGGCAACTGCCAGTGGTGATCAGCTGGTGACAGCGCTGGGAACCTTTAAATACGACATGATTCCCGGGATTAAAACCATTACTGAAATTGCGCCGGATGTTTATCAGGAGCGCGCGCGCTTTCCGCTCTGTGACCTGGATGTCAGCGCCACTAAAATGGATGTCGCCTTTATCAATTCAAAGGGCTTTGGTGGCAATAATGCGACCGCGCTGGTGCTCTCGCCAGATAAGGTCGACAGTATGTTGGCGACCCGCTATGCGGATCAGTTTGATCAGTATCTTGAGAAACGTGAAGCCACTCGCAGTGCAGCCGCTGAGTACGCCCAGCGTGCCGACAATGCAGAGCTGGATGTTATCTATCGCTTTGGTGAAGCAGTGCTCGATGAGACCGATCTAAGTATTACCAGTGAGGGAATTAATATTCCAGGCTTTGCTCGGGATATTGTTTTTGCCAAAGAAAATCCCTGGTCGGATATGGCATCAGCTGATAACGCAGTGGTGAATAAGCCGCAAACGGCTGAGGTCGATTAACCCATATCACCCCAGATTGATTGCATAATACTGATGGCCGCCAGTGGCGCGGTTTCAGTGCGCAGAACGCGAGGCCCCAGGGCCAGCGGCTGAAAACCCTTTTCAATTGCCGCTGCAATTTCTCGTTCACCGAGCCCACCCTCCGGGCCGACTAAAAGACAAATACTGTTCACCGCCTGATGTTCACTCAGGCGTTTTTCGGTGCGGTGGTGCAGAACAAACTTCAATATCTCATCAGTATTCTGGTCAGAAAGCGACAACCATTGATCCAGTGTTACAGGACTGTTGATGCGTGGAACCTGATTGCGCTGGCACTGTTCACAGGCGCTGATAGCGATCTGCTGCCAGTGACGAACCTTCTTTTCCAGCCTCTCGCCATTTAGCTTTACTTCAGTGCGCTCGGTAAACAGCGGGGTGATTTCTGTTGCGCCCAACTCGGTGGCTTTTTGCACAATTAGATCCATGCGCTCGCCCCGGGAAACGCCGATAGCCAGATGCACTTTCAGCGCAGACTCGCGATCAATATCCCGATACTCAATAACCTTCGCAGAGACCTTATTTTTGCCGACCTCGGTTAACTCAGCGGCATATTCACCGCCCTGACCATTAAACAGAGTTATTTCCTGTCCAATCTTCATCCGCAGAGCAGAGGAGAGATGTCGCGCGGCATTGCCGTCGAGAACCAGGCTGCTATCGCAGCACAGGCTCAGGTCGGTATAGATTCGCGGAATACGCATGGCAGTGGTTTAGCTTTTTTCCGGGAAGCCGAGATTACGACACAGAATATCGCTCACCTGCCACTGATTCATGGTGTAGAAGTGCAGGCCCGGAGCACCGCCATCGAGCAACTTTTGGCTCAGCTCGGTAATAATATCAATACCATAGCTGACTAGATCCTCAGTATTGTCACTGCGCTCTTTAAGTTGCCATTGCAGCCAGCGCGGAATCTCAGCGCCACAGCTTTCAGAAAAGCGCAGTAAATTACTGTAGTTCGTCAGCGGCATAATACCTGGAATAATCGGCTCACCAATGCCCGCCTTGGCGCACTCATCGACAAACTTAAAGTAGGCATCAGCACTGTAAAAATACTGCGTGATTGCACGGTTGGCACCGGCTTTAAATTTCTCGCCGAGCCAGTAGATATCCTGGCTGTAGCTCTCAGCTTCAGGGTGAATCTCAGGGTAGGCGGCAACATTAATATTAAAGTGGTCACCGGTGTGTTGGCGAATAAATGCCACTAACTGATTGGCATGAACCAGCTGTGCTGCACCGCCCATACCGGAGGGCAGGTCGCCGCGCAGCGCTACGAGTTCGGTTACACCTGAGGCTTTGTAGTCATTGAGTAATGTCAGCACTTCCTCTTCGGCGCTGCCGCCAAAAGAGATATGTGGCGCCACGGCAAAACCATCCGCCTGAATCGCAGCAACCTGATCCATGGTGGTGGCGCGAGTCGAGCCGCCGGCACCATAGGTTACCGAGAAAAATTCCGGATTAAATTTTCCCAGCTCCTGGCGGGTGGCCGCCAGTTTGCTTTTCCCCTGATCGGTCTTGGGAGGGAAAAACTCAAAGCTGAGATGGGGTGCATCATTGTTCATTAAATATATTTCCTTTTCGCTAAGCTGTCATTTTTACAACTTAGTACTTGTAGCTATCGCCTTTAAATGGACCTTCAACCGGCACCTTAATATAGTCAGCCTGTGCTTGACTCAGTGTGGTAATCACACCGCCAAAACCACCGACCATATGGCGGGCAACTTCTTCGTCGAGGTGCTTGGGCAGTACTTCTACGCGCAGCATCTCGGCTTTAGTGGCATCGTCTTGAGCGGCATACTGGCGCGCGTACAGATCGATCTGTGCCAGCACCTGATTGGCAAACGAGCCATCCATAATTCGGCTTGGGTGACCAGTGGCATTACCGAGATTTACCAAACGACCCTCAGCTAAAAGAAGCAGATGATCATTGTTGGTGCGGTCGCGGTAAACCTTGTGAACCTGAGGTTTAATCTCATCCCACTCCCAATTGCTGCGCATAAAGGCAGTGTCGATCTCATTGTCGAAGTGACCGATATTGCAGACCACACAGCCACTCTTAAGAGCCGCGAGGATATCGGAATCACAGACATTGTAGTTACCGGTGCTGGTTACCAGCATATCGGTAGTTGCCAGCAACTCAGTGTTAACACCTTTGGCGGGATCGCCATCGTTGTAAGTAGAGACAACTTCAAAGCCGTCCAGGCAGGCCTGCATGGCACAGATTGGATCTACTTCGGTAACCTTAACAATCATGCCTTCCTGACGTAGCGACTGAGCGGAACCTTTACCCACATCACCATAGCCAACCACAACCGCTTTTTTGCCTGACAGCAGGTGATCGGTTGCGCGCTTGATGGCATCATTCAAGCTGTGACGACAGCCGTATTTGTTATCGCACTTTGACTTGGTCACCGAATCATTAACATTGATTGCCGGTACTTTTAGTTCGCCGTTCTCAAGCATTTCGTAAAGACGGTGAACGCCGGTAGTAGTCTCTTCAGTGACCCCGTGAACTGCATCCAGAACCTGCGGGTATTTGCTGTGCAGCAGGGCAGTCAGATCGCCGCCATCGTCGAGAATCATATTGGCATTCCAGGGCACGCCACCTTTTAGAACCTGCTGTTCCAGGCACCATTCATACTCTTCTTCAGTCTCGCCTTTCCAAGCGAAAACCGGCGTACCATTAGCAGCGATTGCCGCGGCAGCATGATCCTGAGTTGAGAAGATATTGCACGAGGTCCAGCGCACTTCAGCGCCCAGAGCTTCCAATGTTTCAATCAACACAGCTGTCTGGATAGTCATATGGATACAGCCGAGAATGCGCGCGCCAGCCAGTGGCTGTTCAGCGCGATACTTTTCGCGCAGCGCCATCAGCGCAGGCATTTCAGATTCAGCGATAGAGATCTCTTTTTTGCCCCAATCGGCAAGAGAGATATCGGCGACTTTATAGTCAGCCTGGTCGGCGTTAATAGGATGTATTGATGCGTTCATAATAATTTGCCTGTAAAAAATTAAATTCTGTTAGTTGTACGTTAAAGGGCCTTGGCAAGGTCAGCGACTTTGTCGGTTTTTTCCCAAGTAAAATTCTCTTCCTCGCGGCCAAAGTGTCCGTAGGAAGCAGTCCCTTGATAGATAGGGCGGCGCAGGTCGAGCATTTCGATCAGGCCCCTTGGGCGCAGGTCAAAGTTGTCGCGAACCAGAGCGATAATTTCGGCATCGGATAACTTGCCGGTGCCAAAAGTATTGATGCTGATAGAGGTCGGTTCGGAAACACCAATCGCATAGGAAACCTGAATCTCACAGCGATCGGCGAGACCAGCAGCGACAATATTCTTTGCTACATAGCGGCCGGCATAGGCCGCCGAGCGATCCACCTTGGTGGGATCCTTACCTGAGAATGCGCCGCCACCGTGGTGCGCCATACCGCCGTAGGTATCGACAATAATCTTGCGCCCGGTTAGCCCGCAGTCACCCATTGGGCCGCCAATAATAAACTGGCCGGTCGGGTTGATATGGTATTTGGTGCCGCTGTGTAACCATTCTTCAGGCAGCACTGGGCGGATAATCTCTTCGAGCACCGCTTCCTGTAAATCTGGCAGGGCGATATTCGGCGCATGCTGGGTCGAGAGGACAACCGCATCGACTGCCACTGGAACACCAGCTTCATATCTCAGCGTGACCTGGCTTTTTGCATCCGGGCGCAACCAGGGCAGCACACCGTTTTTACGCAGCTGTGCCTGGCGCTCGACTAGTCGGTGAGCGTAGTAAATCGGCGCGGGCATCAACACATCGGTCTCGTTGCTGGCATAGCCAAACATCAGGCCCTGATCGCCGGCACCAATATCTTTGTCTTCAGCGGCATCGACTCCCTGAGCAATATCGCTCGACTGTTTGCCGATTGCATTGAGTACCGCACAGGAATTGCCATCGAAGCCAACCTCTGAGCTGTCGTAGCCGATACCGGTAATCACATCGCGAACAATCTGCTCGAGATCCACATAGGTATCGGTGCGCACCTCACCGGCAATAATAGTCATACCGGTTTTAACCAAGGTCTCCACGGCGACGCGGGAGTGCGGGTCATCTTTAAGGATGGCATCCAACACCGCGTCAGAGATTTGGTCGGCCATTTTATCCGGATGGCCTTCGGAGACTGATTCCGAGGTAAAAATATCGTAATTAGACATAAACGTTCCCGATGTAATTTGTCTTTAAAGTTGCTGTTAGTTGTTCGGTACTACTTGGTCTGTTCTGGGGACTTAATAAACTGCCGCAGCTGAATTCGAAAGCCATTGCGCTGAGCCAGATAAAGGCTGTTGCCCTCTTCAAGGCCAGCAGCGGCTGCCCAGCGAGTTAATTCCTGAGGCTCGAAGCCGAGCCATAAATCGCCGCAGGCTTTCTTTACCCAATCCTGATCATGGGCGCAGAGATCAGTGATCAGCAACACCCCTTTATCACTCAAAAGCTCGGCACAGTCGCTGATAATATCGCCCGGTGTCGGGTTGTGGTGCAGCACCATATTAAGAGAAACACAGTCACTGCGAAGCCCTTCGCTGCGAGCCAAATCTGTATCGCCGAGTTTAAAATCAATATTTTTCAAACCCTGAGAAGTGGCGCGTCCGCGACACTGCTCAAGCATCTCCGCCGAGTTATCCAGTGCCGTTACACGCTTAAAGCAGGCGGATAATTTGCCGAGAAACTGCCCGTAGCCAGGGCCGATCTCCAGGGCTGAATTCTTATTGCCGATACTGCTCTCAAGAAAGCTCTCAACGCTATCACCGTAGTCTGACCAGCTTGCAATAAGATCCTGATTCTCTTCAAAGCGTTGGGCATTGTGGTTAAAGAAAGCCACCGAAGCCGCCGAACGCTCCTGATTGATAGACTCCAGTCGACCACGCAGCGCTGGATCCAGCGCCGCATCATCAATGGTTTGAAAGAGCACCTGCTGCAGTGGCTGCAAATCTGTATCCGGATGGCTCTCATTGCGGCGATAGAAAATCGTCGTGCCCTCGCGTCGCGTTGCAACCAGACCTGCATTGGCAAGAATCTTTAGATGATGACTCATTGCCGACTGGCGAATATCAAACACCTGGCAGAGCTCAAGAACCCCGTAAGCATTTTGTTGCAGCACCTTTAAAACCTGCATACGCAAGGGATCGCCGGCCGCTTTGCACAGGGCAGTAATAGCACTGGTATCGGTGGCAGATCGTGGTTGGCTGTCAAAATGGCTGAGATTGTTCATGGTGCGGGACTTTAGCACAGCGCTTTTGCTATATCAAAATATTTTTATATATAGGAAGAGGTGAATCACAGTTGTAGCGCAAGCAAAATTCTCTGCTGAAAAGAGCCGCTGAATAGAGAATTTAAGTTTACTGACAGGGCCGTCTAAGAGACAATGCGCGCTTACAATTTTCCCTATCAGGAGTGATGATTCCATGGCCTCACGCAGAGACCTTGCCAACGCAGTTCGCGCCCTCAGTATGGATGCAGTTCAACAGGCTAATAGTGGCCATCCCGGAGCCCCAATGGGCATGGCAGATATTGCCGAAGTACTCTGGAATGACTATCTCAGCCACAATCCAGCTGACCCAACATGGGTGAACCGGGATCGCTTCGTGCTCTCCAACGGTCACGGCTCAATGTTGCTCTACTCTCTATTGCACCTCACAGGCTATGACCTGCCAATTGAAGAGATTAAGAATTTCCGTCAATTGCACTCCAAGACACCGGGCCACCCTGAATACGGTTATGCCCCAGGTGTAGAAACAACCACTGGCCCGCTGGGTCAGGGTATTAGTAACGCAGTGGGTATGGCGCTGGCTGAGAAAGTTCTCGGCGCACAGTTCAACCGTCCGGGTCACGATCTGGTCGATCACAGCACCTACACATTCCTCGGTGATGGCTGCCTGATGGAAGGTATCTCTCACGAAGTCTGCTCACTGGCCGGCACCTTAAAGCTCAACAAGCTGGTTGCCTTCTACGACGACAACGGCATCTCGATTGATGGTGAAGTTGAAGGCTGGTTTAGCGACGACACCCCAGCGCGTTTCGAATCCTATGGCTGGCAGGTAATCCCCAATGTCGATGGTCACGACAGCGACGCGATTAAAGCGGCGATCGAACAGGCTCATGCTGAAACCGGCAAGCCGACATTGATCTGCTGTAAGACTATTATTGGTTTTGGTTCACCGAACAAGCAGGGCAAAGAAGACTGTCACGGCGCCGCACTTGGCGTAGACGAAGTTGCCCTGACTCGCGAAGCACTTGGCTGGACTCACGGACCTTTCGAAATTCCTGAAGATCACTACGCGGGTTGGAGTGGTATTGAAAAAGGTGCTTCCGCACAGACTGCCTGGGCCAACAAGCTGGAAGAGTACCGCGCAGAATACCCAGAGCTGGCCGCAGAATTTGAGCGCCGCACCAGAGGCGATCTGCCAGAAGACTTCAGTGCCAATGCTGATGCCTATATTGCAGAATGCCAGAGCAAGATGGAAAAAGTGGCTTCGCGTAAAGCCTCACAAAACTGTCTTAACGCCTACGGCCCAGAGTTGCCTGAACTGCTCGGCGGCTCCGCTGACCTCGCAGGCTCAAACCTGACTATCTGGTCTGGCTCAAAAGATATCAGCGGCGACAATGCCGACGGTAACTACATCTATTACGGTGTCCGTGAATTTGGTATGAGCGCGATTATGAATGGTATCGCCCTTCACGGTGGCTTTGTAAACTACGGTGCCACCTTCCTGATGTTTATGGAATACGCCCGCAACGCAGTGCGTATGTCGGCACTGATGGGTCTGCAGAGCATCTTTGTCTACACCCACGACTCCATCGGTCTCGGTGAAGATGGCCCGACTCACCAGCCAGTTGAACAGCTCAGCGCGCTGCGCTCAACACCAAACCTGCACACCTGGCGTCCCTGTGACACCGTAGAGTCTGCGGTTTGTTGGAAGAGTGCTATCGAACGTCGCGACGGTCCAAGTGCACTGGTCTTCAGTCGTCAGGGTCTGGCACCCATGCCACGCTCCAACGATCAGGTCGCCGCTATTGCCCGCGGTGGTTATATCTTAAAAGATTGCGCCAACCCTCAGGCAATTCTGATTGCCACCGGTTCTGAAGTTGAGTTGGCTGTATCTGCTGCTGACGATCTGGCCGCTAAAGGTATTCAGGTTCGCGTAGTCTCCATGCCCTGTGCAGAGATCTTCTCCGCTCAGGATGCCGACTACCGCGATGCCGTATTGCCACCAGCGATTCGTGCGCGAGTAGCTGTCGAAGCACTGCACGCTGACTACTGGTACAAGTTTGTCGGTCTCGATGGCCGCGTTGTGGGTATGACCAGCTTTGGCGAATCAGCTCCCGGCAATGTATTGATGGAAGAATTTGGTTTCACCGTTGCAAACGTTGTCTCCAATGTTATGGAAAGCATCGGCTAATGATTCGCGTAGCCATTAATGGCTATGGCCGAATCGGCCGTTCAGTATTGCGTGCTCTGTATGAATCAGATGCGCGCAGTGCTGTAACAGTAGTTGCTATCAACGAGCTGGCCGATTGTAAAACCATCGGCCATCTAACCCGCTATGACTCCACCCACGGACGCTTTCCCGGCACTGTTGAAGTCTCTGATGACCAGCTGTGTATAAACGGCGACAACATCGCCATTCTGCACAGTGAGCAAATAGACCAGCTGCCCTGGGGCGAACTGGATATAGATGTGGTGCTGGAATGTAGTGGTGCCTTTGCCGACCGTGCCACCGCGCAGCAGCATATAGATAGAGGGGCAAAACGGGTGCTGTTTTCTCAGCCCGCCGAGTCCAATGTTGATGCCACTATTGTCTATGGTATCAATCAGCATATTCTCACTGGTGATGAAACTATTATCTCCAGCGCCTCCTGCTCCACAAACTGTGTTGTACCGGTTATCAAAGTGCTCAACGATCGCTTTGGTGTCGATGGCGGTGTTATCACCACTATCCACTCGGCGATGAATGATCAGCCAGTAATCGACGCCTATCACCATACAGATCTGCGCAAAACCCGCGCTGCCATGCAGTCGATTATTCCCGTAGACACCGGCCTGGCTCTGGGCATTGATCGCCTGCTACCCGAGCTTACCGGGCGCTTTCAGGCCCAGGCGATGCGCGTGCCAACCGTCAATGTATCGGCGATTGATCTATCGGTAATGCTCGATAAACAAGTAGATACGGCCGCCGTGAATGCCGCCTTATCAGAAGCAGCGCAGGGATATTTAGACGGCGTGCTCGGTTATACCGAAGAGCCACTGGCCTCCTGTGATTTTAATCACGACCCGCGCAGCGGCATAGTCGATGCCAGCCAGACCAGAGTCAGCCAGCAAAAGTTAGTCAAAGTGCTAATCTGGTTTGATAATGAATGGGGCTATGCCAACCGTATGCTCGACACCCTTTTACACTGGTGTTCAGACGAACTTTTTAGCACCACCACCACCAAATAAATATTTAAGGATCAACATGACCGTCAAATTAATGACCGAGCTAGACCTGGCCGGCAAACGAGTACTTATCCGCGAAGACCTCAATGTTCCGGTTAAAGACGGAAAGGTAACCAGCGATGCAAGAATTAAAGCCGCACTGCCAAGCATTCAGCACGCCTTAAAAGCCGGTGCCAAGGTCATCCTGATGTCGCACCTGGGGCGACCCACCGAAGGTGAATACAATATTGAATTTAGTATGGAGCCAGTGGCCAACTATTTAGCCGACCTGCTCGGACAGTCCGTTCGGCTTGAGCAGAGCTGGACCAATGGCCTCGAGCTCGAGGCCGGTGAAGTGGTTATTCTGGAAAATGTGCGCTTTAACCCGGGCGAGAAAAAGAACGACGATATCCTTGCCAAAGCCTACGCCAACCTCTGCGATATCTTTGTGATGGATGCCTTCGGCACCGCCCACCGCGCCCAGGCCTCAACTCACGGCGTGGCAAAATTTGCCCCCGTCGCCTGTGCTGGCCCACTGTTGGCCAAAGAGCTGGATGCCCTGTCTAAAGCACTGGCTGCACCTACTCCGCCAGTAGCGGCGATTGTCGGTGGATCAAAAGTATCCACCAAGCTAATGGTTCTTGAAGCACTCTCCGACAAGGTTGATCAGTTAATTGTCGGCGGTGGTATCGCCAACACCTTCCTCGCCGCAGCAGGCAAGCCGGTAGGTAAATCCCTCTGTGAATTTGATCTGATTCCCGCCGCTCAGGAACTGATGAAGAAAGTTAATATTCCACTGCCCACCGATGTAGTGGTAGGCAAGGAATTTTCTGAAAACGCTGAAGCCACCATCAAGTCTGTGGATGATGTTGCCGAAGACGATATGATCTTTGATATAGGCCCGGATTCAGCCGCAAGCCTGGCCGCGATGCTGACAGAAATGGGCACGATTATCTGGAACGGCCCCGTCGGCGTTTTTGAATTTGATCAATTTGGTCAGGGAACAAAAGCTCTGGCATTAGCCATTGCTGAAAGTGCCGGTTTCTCAATTGCCGGGGGTGGAGATACCCTTGCTGCAGTGGATAAATATGAAATCACTGAACAAGTGTCCTATATTTCTACTGGAGGCGGCGCGTTTTTGGAATATGTCGAAGGCAAGGAATTACCCGCTGTTGCTATGCTTGAACAGCGCGCATAAAAAACACTTATAAAAAGATTAATACAAAAAATAGCGGGGAGAAAATCGTTAGCAGTAGAGCTAGATTGAATCGGTGGCTAAAAAAGCCAGATTCTAAAAACTACTGTTAAAAAATTTAGTACTAAAGGAATAGTCATATGGCATTAATCTCTCTCCGGCAGATGCTGGATCACGCCGCCGAACATAATTACGGCGTGCCAGCATTTAACGTAAATAATCTCGAACAGATGCGCGCCATTATGATGGCCGCAGATCAAACCGACAGCCCGGTAATAGTTCAGGCATCAGCAGGTGCTCGCAAATACGCCGGCGCACCCTTTCTCCGTCATCTTATTCAGGCAGCTATCGAAGAGTGGCCGCATATTCCGGTGTGCATGCATCAGGATCACGGCACCAGCCCCGCCGTTTGCCAGCGTTCGATACAGCTGGGATTTAGCTCGGTGATGATGGACGGCTCATTGGAAGGCGATGGCAAAACCCCCTCCAGTTATGAATATAACGTCGATGTCACCAAGCGCAGCGTCGAGATGGCCCATGCCTGCGGTGTCTCTGTGGAGGGCGAACTTGGCTGTCTTGGATCCTTGGAAACCGGCGAGGCCGGAGAGGAAGACGGGCAGGGCGCAGAGGGAAAATTAACCCAGGAGCAAATGCTTACCGATCCCGAAGAGGCAGCAGATTTTGTCGCCAAGACCGGCGTTGATGCCCTGGCGATCGCCTGCGGCACCAGCCACGGTGCCTATAAATTTAGTCGTCCACCGACCGGCG
Organism: uncultured Pseudomonadales bacterium; assembly: GCA_943788895.1. Classification (GTDB taxonomy): domain Bacteria; phylum Pseudomonadota; class Gammaproteobacteria; order Pseudomonadales; family Porticoccaceae; genus HTCC2207. The sequence continues at coordinate 314,272 of CALSRZ010000005.1, forward strand.
ATATTCTGGCTATTGAGCGTATCAAGGATATTAACCAACGAATTCCGGGCACCCATCTGGTGATGCATGGATCATCTTCAGTACCTCAGGAATGGCTTGCGGTTATCAATCAGTACGGTGGTGAGATACCTGAAACCTATGGTGTCCCCGTCGAACAAATCTGCGAAGGTATTAAGTACGGTGTGCGGAAAATTAATATAGATACAGATCTTCGACTGGCCTCAACGGGCGCCGTGCGTCGCTTTCTAAAAGAGAATCCCAGCGCCTTTGATCCCCGCGCCTACCTAAAAGAAACCACTGCCGCGATGAAGGATATTGCCGTTGCCCGCTACGAAGCTTTTGGCACCGCAGGTAATGCTGGGAAAATAAAACCCATTAGTCTTGATGCCATGACCGAGCGCTATGCCCGCGGTGAACTGGATCCAAAAATTAACTGGCTTGAGGAGCTGGTAAGTTGAACAGACATGAAAAAATAAACTATGTCGAATTTCCGGCGACAGATATGCAAAAAACAAAAGCATTTTTTAGCCGGGTTTTCGATTGGCAGTTTAAAGATTATGGCGATGAATACACCGCCTTTTCCAATGCCGGATTGGAGGGCGGGTTTTTTAAATCTGGCCTTTCCACTAGTGCTAAAAACGGAAGTGCATTGGTTGTTTTCTATAGCTCGCAATTAGAAAAGACCCAGAAAAAAATTGAAAAGGCCGGCGGAAAAATTATAAAACCGATCTTTTCATTTCCCGGTGGTCGGCGTTTTCACTTTAGCGATCCGAGCAATAATGAATTTGCAGTTTGGTCTGATAAAGACTGAAAGTAGTTTTGAAATTACGGAAGATTTAAATTTTAAAAGGAAGAAAAATGAAAACTACGGAAGCAATAGGCAGCTGTCTGTGCGGAGAAGTGGAATACCAAATAACCGGCAATATGGGTATTTTTCAATACTGCCACTGTTCGCGCTGCCGCAAGGTGACTGGCAGTGCCCATGCCTCAAATCTATTTGTTACCCCAGCACAATTTAACTGGCTTAAGGGCCAGTCATCAGTGGTTAATTTTCTGCCGCAAGAGACCAAATATTTTGCCACTGCTTTTTGTGAAAAATGTGGTTCATCACTGCCATGGCGCTCGAAGGGTAGCGAGGTGGTTATTGTGCCGGCCGGTACACTGGATACCAGTCCCGGTATCGAGCCAGCTCAAAATATATTCTGCAATTCAAAAGCAGATTGGTATAAGGCTTCAAGCAAATTGCCTGAACACGCTGAGCTTCCTGTTAAGGCATAAAGTGAAAAAATACTATCAAAATTTGGCTCACTACAATCAGTGGATAAATAAGAGAATTTACTCTGTCGCCGCCAAATTAAATCAAGATGCGCTAAGCCAAAATCACGGTGCTTATTTTGGGTCGATTATTGGAACCCTCAATCATATTCTTGTCGGTGACATTTTATGGTTTAAGCGCTTTGCTACCCAACCCGCTAATTATCAATCTCTTGAGTATTTCCGTTCAGTTAAAAAACCTGCTTCACTTGATGAGATATTGCATGATGAGTTATCCGAGCTATCGGAGGTAAGGGAGCATACGGATGCCGTAATAGTGCAATTCACATCAGAAATTACTGATGAGATGATCGCCAGCACGCTGAAGTATAAGAATTCCAAAGGCCAGGAATTTAATAAAAATTTGGGTGATTTATTACTACATGTTTTTAATCATCAAACCCATCATCGCGGCCAGGTTTCAACGCTGCTTTATCAGGCTGGAATAGATATTGGCGTGACAGATATGGTGGCGGGGATTACCGAAAAGTAAAAATATATTTTAATAACATCTGAAAATACTTCTAAAATTACTGTATTTCATTGCCCATTATCTTAAGAAGGAGAACCCGATGAATTTGGATAAGTTAATCGATCTGTTATTACAAAAAGGTTTTACCGCTGTGACTGGTGCGGTGGGTTTAAAGCTTATTCTGATTGATGGGATGATGGCAGGAGACGATAGGTTAGAAATTTTAATTATTGGTGCACTGCTTCTTTCAGTGGCTACTGCCATCTCTTATCTGTCCTGGAAAACCCGCGTCACCATTAAGCACCAGAAAAGTATTGTGGCGGATAAAGGGATTGCTGACGAACTCGCTGAAAACCCTTAACGGCTAACCGCAGATCGGATATAGCGACCATCTTTGCTGTCTCTGGCTTTTTACAATGAGTTGTCCCATGATCCAGCCAGCTCTTTTATCTAATGCGTCTTTTCATGCGTATAACCAACGATAAACCACTATTGGCTAATCCCTATGTATATTTCGGTAAAACCTCTTAACAAATATCCATTCTGGCTGCGGCCATTCTTCTGGAATCAACAGCGCAAATATGGCGCAGTACTGGATCCCGGCTTGCTCTGGGGCCGGGTGCCAAAGCTGTTTGCCGCTGTTGCTCTGCTCTATGGTGTGCTTGACCGCAAGCGCTCGCCCCTGGAGCCGGTATTGCGTTCACTGGTAACGGTGCGGGTCTCCCAAATTAACTGGTGCGACTTCTGCGTCGATATTAACTCTATGACATTGGCAAAACGTGCCGACTCAATGGATAAAGTTGAGCAGTTGGCAGACTGGCAGAAGCAGGATATTTTTAGTGACAAAGAGCGCCTGGCTCTTGAGTATGCCGAAGCGATAACCTATTCCGATCAGCAGGTAACGGAAGAGTTAATGCAACGCTTAAAACTTATCTTTGATGATGATACTATCGTCGAACTAACCGGTCTTATTGCCTTTCAGAATCTATCCAGCAAGTTCAATAGCGCCCTTGATGTTCCAGCTCAGGGATTTTGTGCTCGTCCGGAACGTCAATAGACCGCAGAATTATTACTTACTTTATAAAAGGTTATCAGTTAGATGTCAGAATTTACCAATGTCACAGTCAGCAAAGAAGCCAATGTTTATTTCGACGGCCAAGTTACTAGCCGCACCATTATATTTGCCGATGGCACCAGAAAAACCCTTGGCGTTATGCTTCCCGGAGACTATGAGTTTGGTACCGAAGTCAAAGAGCTGATGGAGATTACCTCTGGTGAGCTGGATGTTTTACTGCCCGGCGCTGACTGAGTGGCAGGCGTTTACCGGCGATATGGCTTTTGAAGTGCCCGCCAATGCCAAATTTGGCGTCAAGGTGCGTCAGGTTACCAACTATGTCTGTTCATACTTTGCCTGATTTCCGAGTATAAGTCGGTGAGTATCCCGTAACCCATCTGCCGGAATCAGAGATAAGCTGTTCCAGCTGTCAGGCCTGCTGTTGCAAGCTTGAGGTGATGCTTATCACTGATACCGGGGTTCCCAAAGAGCATATCAAAACCGATCGCTGGGGCGCTGAAACTATGATGCGTCTCGACGATGGCTGGTGCTCGGCGCTCGATCGGAGTACGCTGCTGTGCACGATTTACGAGAACCGCCCGTGGATCTGCCGGGAATTTGAAACGGGCTCTTATGAATGTAAAGTCGAGCGATCAGAGGGTATGTCATTAGATGGCTGAAGAACAACCTAACAACCCCCTGCATGGGATTACTCTGGAGCAGGTCGTCACTCGCCTTGAGCGACGTTATGGCTGGGCTTATCTGGCTGCCAATATCAATATCAACTGCTTTAAAAGCAACCCCTCGGTAAAATCCAGTCTTAAATTTTTGCGCAGAACCCTGTGGGCCAGAGAGAAAGTCGAAGCTCTGTATATCGCTGCTTTTAGCGATGACAAGCCTGCTGCCCAACCTGCAAAAAAAGTTGCTGAAAAACCCAATCCATGGACATCAGGCAAGCTTAAAAACTCTTGAGACCAATATTTGGTTGTGTAATTTTGGGTTATCTGGTCTAAGGTTGTTTTAATAAAAAGTTTTTAAAAAATTGTCTGTTTACGGAAAAGCAGACTCACAGAGCACAGGGAAAGGCTATCTATGTCATCGTCTCTTACTTTCTATGAATGCAAACATTGTTCTGCCACGGGCACCTGCACCAATGGTGAAAATCAGGCCGCCTGTCGCGCCTGCGCGAGATTAAATGAACTGCCATTCTGGCGACGTTCGGGGCAGGTTGGTTTGGTCTGTGGCTGCTGCCGTGGGCTGGGTAAAGCCGAACTATTTACCGATCGATTAAATAAAAGAATGGCTCCTGTACTAGCGGTATTGTTAGTTTTCTGCGTATTAACTTTAATAATGGTAACGTCAATTTTTAATCATCAGCACTTTAGCGAAATATTAGCGTTTGGTAGTGCAATTATTGGCACAGTTACCGGGTTTTATTTTTCAACCAATAAAAATGATTTGTAAGTTTAATCAACCGGACTTTGGGGGGAATCCAAATTACGGAGTAAATTAAAATGGATTTAATGGATTCAAAAAATGTAAATAACAGAATTAAAAAACGCAGTATTGCAATCGCGATTATTGCTCATCTCTATCTAGCCGTCTTTACTTTGGGCGTATCACTAATACTGCTTTTGGTGGCTGGGTTCATAACAGCTATGCTGTTGGAAAAAGATATTAGCGAAGCCAGATCAAGTGCAAATACCTTTAACAAAAATTTTCCGTTTAGATATTTTGGCCATATTTTCGGTAGCTTCCAACATGTTTTTTACAATGCCTACAGCATTGAAAAAGATATTTATGCGGCCATAGAAACAGAGCTAAAAGCAAAAACACCAGTCACTTCTCTCGATGCACTGTCGATTTCTGATAAGGATAAAGATCTCAAAAATAGTGAGCAGAGAAGTTTTATAAAGGGCGAGTCATCACCTACTGCTCGTGGCACGGCAATTACACTGATTTTAAATCAAGCCAGTTTTGGCTCTATGCGTTCTATCGAATGGCGAGTTCTGGCCGGTGGTTTTGTCGATAAAAATGCCAAATTTAATTTAATCGCCTATTCGCCATTTACCATTTTCTTCTGGATTGCCTCATATATAAGACGTGAAACTGATCTGCTGAGCCGAGTGAGAACCATCTACCCAGGCTCTTATAACGATATGGATGTCGCCACTCAGGTGCGCTGCCTTCACGAGGCGGTATTTGATGCAATGATCGCGGAGCTGGATAAAAACGGCATAGATACCAGTGAGCTAAAAGTACAGAAGATGCAGACCATGAATATCAATATCTCTGGCGGCAAGGTCAATATGGGCAATGTAGTTCAGGGTGCGATGAATAAGATTGGCGGTGCGGTCAAGGCGGCTAAGGCATGACGGGCTCGGATATAAAAATTAATGTCTCTGGGGCAACGCCAATTTTGGCAATATCAATCAGGGTGATAATGCGCAGTTGGAGTCGACTCAGGTAGTGCGTTTTGAGGCGGTGGATGTGGAGGCGTTCTATCAGTCGATTGCCAATATAGCCGCCTATAACAATATTGATTTCAACGACTACCAGCAGCTTAGGGCGCAGGTGGCTGAGCTGGTTAAACACCCCGAGCAACCGGGGTTTGTGGATATTGTTGAGGGCATGTATGAAAAATACAGCTGGGCGGTAAAACCTTTGGCGGCACTGTTTTCGGCTGTTTGTGCTGGTAGTTAAGTTGGGTGGTATTTGATCGAGTGTCTGTTGTGGATGGTTGCGGCCATAGTGGGCTAAGGCTATCCCAGACTCGCCGTAAACCCGGTCGCTACCGGCATCCTGCCTAACGCGACACTCACATCCCTGTATATCGTCCATGGGGGCTCGAATGCGGCATCCCTGCCGCATACGGTCTGGGATAGCCTTAGCCCACTCTGACCTTCAACTGAAACTACGAGCCACTGTTCTATTTTTTATTCGATATATTTTTAGAACACTCAGGGTAGGTTTTAAGGGCGGAGCCTAGGAAGGTGTTACGGGACCGTGCGCCGTCGGGAACGGCGCTCGAACGCCCATGGATGGCTTGAGTGAGTCCCGGAATACCTTCCTAGGTTCCGTCCGCCACGCTACAATTTAAAAACAAAAAACCTAAGGACCAATTCCATGTTCACAGCCTACGCTCTGGTAGCAATAAATATCATCAGTATTTTTATCTGTTACGATATCGCAAAAAATCGCGACGGTAACACCCGCTTCTGGGGTTGGATGGGACTCCTTTTTGGTCCCCTGGCAATACCATTCGCACTGTTTTGCAAAGCAAAAAACGGGGATAAAAAGTGACTGGTGAGATCGATCTAAAAAAGCTTTTGGAAAATCTGTCGCCACTCCTGGATAGTTGCGACTATGTCTTCTGTACCTTTAAAGATAGCGCCTATGGTGACTATGCCGAGCTGCAACCCGTAGCCTCATTTCTCGAAGACGAAGGCTTAACCCTAGTGATCCCCAAAGAACGAGCGGATCGGGAGGGGATAAGCTATCAGGGCGTATTTAAGCGCATAACCCTGAATATATACTCCAGTCTCGAAGCGGTCGGCTTAACCGCTGCCGTATCTACCCTGCTTGCGGAAAATGGCATCAGCGCCAATATGATCGCCGCTTATTATCACGACCATATTTTTGTTAACGCTGATAATGCTCAGCGTGCGCTGGCGCTATTACAGTCAGATAACCTCTGAAACCAGCATCTCGCTGGGTATCTGTGTGGTTAGGTCTGCCAGTTTTTGCGCATAGCCATTGGCTTTCACCACATCACCCATAACCAATAGAGCGGGCGAAGGCAGCGGGTGCTGCTCAACTCTCGCGGCAATATCACTAATGGTTCCCACCAGAACCTGCTGTTCATCCGCAGTGCCCTGTGCCACCACAGCGAAAGGTTTATTCGCCGAACAGCCTCGGGCGATAAGCTCTGAAGTAATTTCCGGAAGATTCGACAGGCCCATATAGAACACCACAGTGCTATCTTTTTGCAGCGCCAGATCCCAGTTGATATACATCCTGCCATTCTGTCTGTGACCGGTAATAAAGGTCACCGCATGGGCGTGATCGCGATGGGTTAAGGGAATCTGGGTAGCCGCAGCACAGCCAATAGCGGCAGTGATGCCGGGGACAATATGGCAGTTGATGCCCTGTTCATTCAAATGTTCAACCTCTTCGCCGCCACGACCAAAAATAAACGGGTCGCCGCCTTTAAGGCGCACTACATTCTTTCCGCAGCGGGCGAGTATTGCCAGCAATTCGCAGATCTGCTCTTGGGGCAGACTGTGCTGGTCTTTCTTTTTACCGACGTAAATCAGGTCACAATTTGTCTGTGCGTATTCAAGCAGTGCAGGGTTTGCCAGACGGTCGTAAACGATGGCATCGGCTTCCTGTAGTAGACGCATAGCTTTGACTGTAATCAGTTCTGGATCTCCCGGTCCCGCGCCAACCAGAAAAACTTCCCCAGCGGTCTTTTGCTCAGTCTCTTTTAGAGAGGTGTCTTGGGTCTTTGAATCGGCAAATAAATTTAAAATATTAGTCATGGGGTTTTATCCAATTGTACTTGTGATGGGGGATGGGGGAATTTCTTCAAACAGCATAGGGCCCTCTAATTGGGAATCTAGCTGGCTATTTGGCTTGGCAGTTGAGAGCGCTATAAGACTGTTGAGTTCGGGAATACAGGAGCCGCAGTTAGTGCCACAGTTCAATTGCTCGCCCAGCGCCTGAGCAGAATTAGCACCGGCTTCAATCGCTTCGACAATGCGCTTCTCACTGACTTTAAAGCAGGAGCAGATCAGTCTGCTATCCGGTTTCTGACTGTTGCTGGGCCCCGAGAGCAGCGACCAGTAAGTGTCGATAACACTGTTGTTAAGCAGCGTCTGCATCCAGGTTTTTGGCGGTAGCGCCTGTTTATCTCGGTGACTAAAAATGGCCAGCTCCATACGATCGTCGGTATAACAAATAAGGCGCTGATCGAGATTCGCCCTATCGGAAAATTGGGCATAGGCCTGGGGGCAGCGGATAAATCGCTACTAGCTGCAGCCATATAAGTCTGCCAGTTGAAGTCACTGTCCAGTGCGACCTGATAGATAAATCCCAGGCTTTCCGGCAGGGGTGAAACCACCCAGTTAATAAAGTCTGAACAGTTAATCTTGTTGCGGCTGACTACAGTGGCCCAACAGGGTGTCTCGACTTTTTTCAGATTGGCGCGGCTGTATTTAAATTCTGGCTGCCCGGAGACCGGATCAATAATCGGCGCCACCAGCGCATCGACTCGGGCACTGCTGGCGAACTGATCATTCCAATGAATCGGCACAAACAGTTGTTTTAGCTGCATGCCCGCATCGATTTGGGTGATAACTTTTATGCTGCTCTGTTGCGTAGTAATTTCAGCTAAATCGCCATTCTCTAGGCCGAAATCTTTTGCCGTCTGCGGATGTATAGCAACGGTGGGTTGTTCAATATGGGTCAGTAGTTCAGGGGCACGACCGGTGCGAGTCATGGTGTGCCACTGATCGCGAATACGCCCGCTATTCAGGGTTAGGGGGAATTTCTCTTCAGACTTACGGCGCAGGGGAAGGCTGGCAGCAACCGTTATAAATCTAGCTTTGCCGCTGGGGGTTATAAATTGGCCGCCTTCAAATAGACGCTCGGAGCCATTGGGTTTGGCGGCGGTAACCGGCCACTGAATCGGGCTCAGTTGGTCGTATTCTAATTCTGTAATCTCACTTAGGGCACTGATATTAAATAATCTGCTGCCGCCGTTTTTAAAACCGCTAAGCCGGGCGTGCTCAACAAAAATATCTCGTGCTGACTGGTAGTTAAAGGCATCTTTAAAGCCCATGGCCTGAGCGACCTTAGAGATTATCCACCAGTCTGATTTGGCGTCGGCTATAGGTGTTACCAGCGCGCGCTGGCGGGAGATGCGTCGTTCAGAGTTGGTTACAGTGCCGGACTTTTCACCCCAGCCACTGGCGGGCAAGAGTATATTTGCCGTGGTAGTGGTATCGGTCTCGGCGATACAGTCGGAGACAATCACCGTGTCACACTGTTCCAGAGCGGCTTTTACACGATTGGCATCGGGCATACTGACCACCGGATTGGTGCCCATAATCCAAATCGCTTTAATTCGGCCATCGGCGACGGCATCAAATAGATCTACAGCTTTAAAACCGGGCTCTTGACTCATATTGTCAGCTTTCCAAAATTCCCTGACGGTAGCGATGGTTTCACTGCTGTAGTCCATATGCGCGGCGAGCATATTGGCTAGGCCGCCGACTTCACGACCACCCATGGCATTGGGCTGGCCGGTAATTGAGAAAGGTCCTGCGCCGAGTTTACCGATGCGGCCGGTGGCCAGATGGCAGTTGATAATGGCATTGCATTTATCGGTGCCGGTGGCGGATTGATTAACGCCCATAGAGTAAAAAGTAATCGCCTTTTCGGTCTCGGCAAACCACTGATAAAAGGTTTGTAGATCATCTGAGCTAACCGCAATTTTCTCTTCAAGTTCGGCCTGGCTGTGGGACAGGGCCTCAGCGAGGGCAGTCTCAAATCCCTCGGTGTGCTGTGCAATATAGTGTTGGTCAAGGCTGTTAGTTTTGCTTCAGGTAACGGAGTAAGCCATTGAATACAAAAGCATCTGAACCCGGTGCAATCGCCAGATGCAGATCGGCGAGATCACAGGTGGCGGTTCGGCGGGGATCGATAACCACAACTTTCATCGCCGGATTTTTTTCTTTGGCCGCGGCGATACGGCGATACAGCACTGGATGAGTCCAGGCGGCGTTGGAGCCGGTCAGCACTAACAGGTCGCACTGTTCCAGGTCTTCGTAGTTGCAGGGGACGGCATCAGCGCCAAAGGCGCGTTTATAGCCAGCCACGGCGGATGACATACAGAGTCTTGAATTGGTATCCACATGACCGGTGCCGATAAACCCTTTGGCGAGTTTATTGGCCACATAGTAGTCTTCGGTCAGCAACTGCCCGGAGAGATAGAAGGCAATTGCGCCGGGGCCATGTTCTTCTCGAATGGTATTTAACCTGTCGGCAACGGTTTCTATCGCGGTTTCCCAGCTGACCGTTTGGCCTTCAATAGAAGGGTGCAACAGTCGACCCTGACTGCCCATGGTTTTGTCCAGTGCAGCGCCTTTAACGCAGAGTTTGCCTAAATTGGCCGGGTGTTGCTGATCTCCGGAGACGGCAATAATCTGGTTATTTTCAACTTTTGCACTGACGCCACAACCCACACCACAGTAGGGGCAGGTTGTTTTTATTTGGCTATCAGTTAGCAGGTTGTCGCTGTCAGTCATGGATGAAAAATCACAGACTCAGCAGTACTTGATCGTCAACCAGTGACACAGAGAAAGCACTGACCGATACCTGGTCATTTTCAAGGCATTCACCGGTCAGCAGGTCAAAATGTTGTTTATACAGCGGTGATGCAACCACCAGTTTGCCGCCAATATCGCCGACCATGCCCCTTGATAGTACATGGGCTTTACCAATCGGATCCCAGTTGCCTATGGCATAGACCTGCGGGGTTTCACTGGGCAGATAAAACAGCGCGATCTGCTGGCCATCGACTTCTGCACAGATGCCAGAATTTGGAATCAGATCAGATAGCCCACAGAGAGTGATTGTTTGGGGTTCGATTGCTTGTTGCGTATTACTCACAGTCAATTCTCCTAGGCTGATTTAGCTAAAATTTGTTGGCGTTCTTCTTCGGTGGCGGGTCTTGGCTGGCCGCGCTCTTCGACAAAGATAATTTCACGGTCTTCCGCTTCAGAATTTACAAACTGGCGGAAGCGCTTGAGTTTTTCCGGATTTTCAATGGTGGTTTTCCACTCACACTGGTAGGTGTCGACAATATTATTCATCTGATCTTCGAGCTCGGCGCCTATTCCCAGAGAGTCTTCGATAACCACTTTCTGCAGATATTCCAGACCGCCTTCGAGGTTATCCATCCATACCGAGGTTCGCTGCAGGCGATCTGCAGTGCGCACGTAAAACATCAGGAAGCGGTCGATATATTTGATCAGTGTCTCGTCGTCGAGATCGGTGGCAAACAGGTCTGCATGTCGTGGCTTCATTCCGCCGTTACCGCAGACAAAAAGATTCCAGCCGTTCTCGGTGGCGATAATGCCAAAGTCTTTTGACTGCGCCTCTGCACATTCGCGGGTACAGCCAGAGACTGCAGACTTGAATTTGTGCGGGGAGCGCAGACCTTTGTAGCGGTTCTCTACATAGAGTGCCATGGCGACACTGTCCTGAACGCCGTAGCGACACCAGGTGCTGCCAACGCAGGATTTCACGGTGCGCAGTGCCTTGCCGTAGGCGTGGCCGGTTTCAAAACCGGCTTCGATCAACTCTTCCCAGATAGCCGGGAGATGTTGCACGCGGGCACCAAACAGATCGACACGCTGAGCGCCGGTGATTTTGGTGTAGAGCTGGTACTTTTTGGCGACCTGGCCGAGAACAATTAATTTGTCGGGGGTGATTTCACCGCCTGGAATACGCGGCACGACGGAGTAGGTGCCGTTCTTCTGCATATTGGCGAGGAAGGTGTCGTTGGTATCCTGCAGGCCAACGTGTTTGTCTTCGAGAACATAGTCGTTCCACAGGGAGGCGAGAATCGAACCAGCGGTCGGCTTACAGATATCGCAGCCGCGGCCAGTGCCGTGTTTTTCAATCAGCTCTTCAAAGCTTTTGATCGATTCAACTTTAATAACATGAAACATTTCCTGACGCGTAAAGTTGAAGTGTTCGCACATGGCGGTATTCACTTCCAGACCGCGTGCGGCCATCTCATCGTCGACAATATTTTTCAGCAGTGCGGTACAGCCACCGCAACCGGTGCTGGCGGCAGTTTCGGCTTTAACCTCTGCCAGTGAGCAGAAGCCAGCATCCATGGCACTGACAATATCGCCTTTGCTGACATTGTGGCAGGAGCAGATAGTGGCTGTGGCAGGCAGTGCTGCAGCGCCAAGGGCGGGTGCTTCACCAGCGTTGTAGGGCAGGATCAGGGTCTGTGGATCGGCGGGCAGATCAATGCCGTTGAGGAAATACTGCAGCAAGGTGTCGTAGTCGGAACAGTCACCAACCAATACTGCGCCGAGTAATTTTTTACCATCGGCGCTGACAATCAGGCGCTTGTAGACATCAATGCGCTCATCGCTGAAAGTGTAGGCGACAGAGCCTTCTTCTTTACCGTGGGCATCGCCAATCGAGCCAACATCGACACCGAGCAGTTTTAACTTGGTGCTCATATCGGCACCCTGGAAGGCAACGCTATCATTGCCCAGCTGGCTGACCGCGGCTTCAGCCATACGGTAACCCGGTGCCACCAGTCCAAAAATTCTACCGCCAAACAGGGCGCATTCGCCGATCGCAAAAATATCTGAGTCGCTGGTTTTACAATGGTAGTCGACTTCGATACCGCCGCGTTCGCCAACAGTTAGGCCGCAGTCGCGCGCCAGTTGATCGTAGGGGCGAATACCGGCGGAGAAGACAATCATATCGGTGGCCAGTGAGCCACCATCGGCAAACTGCATCACCAGGCGCGTGTCGCCATCGCTGTTTTCTTCAATAACCTGAGTGGCTTTGCTGGTGTGTACCTGAACGCCGAGTGCTTCAATCTTGCGGCGCAGCATGGCGCTGCCGCCATTGTCGAGCTGAACGCCCATCAGTCCCGGGGCAAATTCAACAACATGGGTTTCCAGGCCGAGATTTTTGACGGCGTTGGCACATTCCAGTCCGAGCAGTCCACCACCCACGACCACACCGATTTTGCGGTCTTTGGCCTGGGCTTGAATCATGCCGAGATCGTCAATCGTGCGGTAGACCAGGCAGGGTTCAAGGTCGTTGCCTTTTACTGGAGGTACAAAAGGGTAGGAGCCTGTCGCCAGTACCAGTTTGTCATAGGCATACTGTTTGCCGCTTTCGGTGGTGACGATTTTATTATCGCGATCAATGCTCGCGACAAAGTCGCCAAAGTGCGCTTCAACGCCAAGCTCACGGTAGTGATCTCTGGTGGTCATTGCGAGATCTTCTGGAGTGCGTCCAGAGAAGACTTCGGAGAGATGAACCCGGTCATAAGCTGGGCGGGTTTCACCACCGATCACGGTGATATGAGCCTCTATTTCTGATGCAACCAGTTGCTCGACATAATGGTGTCCCACCATGCCATTTCCGACGACGACGACTTTTAACATTGATCTATTTCCTTAATTAATATGTTTCTGGATTTGTTCGCTTTTATGCTGCTTCCGGAGCACTAACCTTGTCGGTTTTTGGCTCAGATTTTGATGCAGATTCAACCTGTTTCGGCTTTGCAGCAGGGTTCTTCTGCTTCTCATAGAGGAAGCGTAAAACTTGCTGACGATAGGCATTAAATGCCGGGTCTTCAGCCAGTGATAAACGATCGCGGGGACGCTGCAAATTAATATCCAACACTTCGCCGATAGAGGCGGCCGGACCATTGGTCATCATGACGATGCGATCGGAGAGCAGGACCGCCTCGTCGACATCGTGAGTAATCATTACCACGGTGTTGCCGAGTCGATGTTGAATTTCCATCAGTGAGTCTTGCAGGTGCGCGCGGGTCAGCGCATCAAGTGCGCCAAAAGGTTCATCCATCAATAATACTTTTGGCTGCATAGCCAGACAGCGGGCAATACCGACACGCTGTTTCATACCGCCAGAGATTTCTCCCGGGCGCTTGTGCATGGCGTGATCCATATGCACCAACTTGAGGTTGTGCTCAATCCACTCGCGAATCTCGGCTTTGGTTTTGGTTTTCTTAAAAACACATTTAACCGCGAGCTCAACATTCTGATAAACCGTCAGCCATGGCAGTAGCGCGTGATTTTGGAAGACAACCGCGCGGTCTGGGCCCGGCTCATCAACTTCCCGGCCCTCGAGAATAATGCCGCCTTCGGTGGCCTGGTAGAGGCCGGCAATAATATTTAGCACGGTGGATTTACCGCAGCCGGAGTGACCGATTAACGAGATAAATTCTCCCTGTTGAATGGACAGATTCACATTCTGCAGTGCGCGAAATGGCTCCGCTTCCGTGGGGAATTCAATTCCTACCTGACTAATTTCTAGGTAGTTCTTTTGCATAATTATTTCCTTAAAACAAATTCTGGGTTTGTTGCGCAGGTTATTGCGCAAGTTATTGCACAAGGCCTAGCGGAAAATCGCCTGTTTGTCCCAGCTAACACGTTTTTGTAGAGCCAGCATTAAGCGATCCAAAATAAAACCGATAATGCCAATGGTGATTACCGCGACCATAATTCGGCCGAGAGAACTGGATGATCCATTTTGGAATTCATCCCAGATAAATTTTCCCAATCCCGGGTTTTGCGCGAGCATTTCAGCGGCGATTAAAACCATCCAGCCAGTCGCCAGGGAAAGGCGCAGTCCGGTAAAGATAAGTGGGATCGCTGAGGGGATAACAATGGTCTTGATATAGACCGGCCATGACAGTCGCAGTACGCGACTTACGTCGATCAGGTCGCGGTCGATACTGGCGACACCGACAATGGTGTTGACCACAGTGGGCCACAGACAGCAGAGCGCGACGGTGAATGCCGAGGTTAAAAAGGCTTTTTCAAAGTAGGGGTCATCGCTGACATAGAGTGCTGATACCACCATGGTAACTAGCGGCAGCCAAGCCAGCGGTGACACTGGCTTGAATGTTTGAATAATCGGATTGACGGCGCTGTAGACTTTTTCGCTAAGGCCGCAGGCGATACCTAGAGGTATGGCAATCAGGGTCGCAATTAAAAAGCCAAAGGCGACAGTGTAGAGGCTGGTGAAAATTTGATCGAAGTAGGTTGCCTTGCCGGTGTAGGGACGGATTTTTACTTTAGCATCTGGATTTTTAGCCAGCTTCTTGGCATTGCGTACTTCTTGGCGAACATAAAATGCATCGGCTTTTTCGCGCTCGGCATGATGTTCTTCGATTAATATTTTTGATTGGTTCCAAACATCTCCCGGTCCCGGAAACTGACCCAGAGAGGTAACAATATTGCTGGCGGTTGCCTGCCAGAGAAACAGGAACATCACAATCCCGGTTAGCGGTAGTACCGCTGCCTTTACCGTTTTTTCCAAAGCGCTTAACAGGTTAGCTACTGTGATCAGAGACTGTAATTTTGCGATCTTGGATGTGATTGTTGCTGTACTCATTTTCGGTGCCTTAATTTAAATTCTTTATATTGCTGTCTTAATTAATTCGGTTTTCAAAACAATCGGCAGGCCGGTTTTGGCCTGCCGTTGTTTTCGTTACTGCTCGGTTTAAGAACTCTTATAGAATTTCGTCCTTAAGACCAATTGGGAATTTCTTCAGGTAATCATTGGGCTTGGAACCGTCGTAGACGATTTCATCAATAAAGTGTTTCTGTGGTGAGCGGAAGCCGCTCTCTTTAGTAAACTCCGGAAAATCTGCAGCGCTCACAACACCCTCTTCGATCAATTCCAGTGCCGCAGTTTTGTAAATATCCGGGCGGTAAACGCTGGCAGCAACATCGAAATACCACTGGTCAGATTTGGGTTCTGAAATCTGTCCCCAGCGACGCATCTGAGTCAGGTACCAGACTGCATCTGAGTAGTAGGGGTAAGTGGCGAAGTAACGGAAGAACACGTTGAAGTCAGGAACCGAACGCTTGTCACCTTTTTCGTACTCAAAGGTGCCGGTCATGCTGTTGGCAATTACATCGTAGTCGGCGCCAACATAGTTGCTCTGGGAGAGAATCTTAACCGCGGCAGGACGGTTGGCATTGTTGTTTTCATCGAGCCATTTAGCGGCGCGAATCAATGCTTTAACCACGCGTGCTGTAGTGTTTGGATACTTCTCGGTGAACTCCTTAGTCATACCGAAAACTTTTTCCGGGTTGTTCTTCCAGATTTCGTAATCAGTGACTACAGGTACACCAATACCCTTAAATACAGCCTGCTGATTCCAGGGCTCACCGACACAGTAGCCGTAGATAGTGCCGGCTTCGAGAGTTGCTGGCATCTGTGGTGGAGGTGTTACAGACAGCAGTGCCTGTGCATCTAATGTGCCGCTGCTATCACCTTTGTGCGGTGCGTAGTAACCGGGGTGAATATCGCCCGCAGCCAACCAGTAACGCAGTTCATAGTTGTGCGTGGATACAGGGAATACCATACCCATTTTGAACGGCTTGCCTTCGGCGGTAAATTTGTCAACCACTGGCTTCATGTAGTCCGCTTTGATCGGGTGAACAGGCTTGCCATCTTCCATCGGCACATAGGGTTTCATCTGCTTCCATATATCGTTGGAGACAGTGATCGCATTACCATTAAGATCCATACTAAAGGGTGTGACGATATGTGCTTTGGTGCCGTAGCCGATGGTTGCCGCTAGAGGCTGGCCGGCAAGCATATGTGCGCCGTCCAGTTTGCCGTCGATAACGCCGTCGAGCAGTACTTTCCAGTTGGCCTGGGCTTCGATGGTCACATATAGACCTTCGTCTTCGAAGTAACCGTTTTCATAGGCGATGGCGATAGGTGCCATATCCGTTAACTTAATAAAACCGAATCTGAGTTCGTCTTTTTCAGGTTCGCCCAGCTCTGCTATTGCGGAGGTGCCATTTAACATCAGGCCTGCAAAGGCCAATGTTTTAAGTGTGCGAGAAAGCCCGCGTTTAAATTTGTTTGATGTAGCGGAGTGCATAAAACCTATACCTCAATATTTAAAATGACAAAAAAAATGCCCGCCTACTATCCGTGGTAACGGCGGTAGGCGGGCATCGTTACCCGGTGACGCTCATCAGCGATGAGGTCTTGCATTGCAGTGCGTATAAGTAACTATTCAATAACTGTGCCAGTTATTTAAATTAAGTCGAAAATAGTTTTTTGCGGGAAAACAGGTTAAAAACAGGGGAAAAATACAAAGTATTGGAAAAAAACACGGCGAAGCGTCATCTGTTGAGGATGATCAGGCCTAGCATATTTGGTGAGGCAAAGAAGCCAAGCACCAAATCTGTGCATTTATATGGTGCGTAGCGGTTATCTGTTCCGAGTTGGCACGCTGGGGCTGACCATCAGGTCGCTGCCAAGCTCAATCCTGTCATTAAGCATCCAGGGTTCGGCATGAATACCTTCAGGCTTGGAGTCCTGCTCGGGGAAGTTCAACCCTGCCCGAGTGGCGGCCTCACGGTAGAGGTCGCTGCGGAAACATTGCTGTGCCAGAGAGGCCATCTTGTCGCAATCAACCGGCTTGCCGAGAAGTGGAGTAAATTGTTCAAGCATTGATTCAGCCTGTGAACGCCATGGGAAACCGGCATGGTGGCTGGAGAAAACATGGAAGTTGGAGCGACTTCGGGTAATCTTCGAGCGTTGCTGAATAAGCTCGCCGGTCAGCGGTGGACGCAGGTAGTCGGCGGGAAGATCCAGATATTCTGGTCGCGAGAGGATATCGACGGTGGTCTTGCGATTGTCCATATCGGCGAGCCATTCACAGGCGGCCATCAGTGCCAGTCGCAGGCGCAAATGAGTCGAGGGGTTTCGCGTGTGCCATGATTCCAGTACACCGAGAACTTTTTCCGGTGCGTTATTCCATATTTCAAATCCGGTGGTGGCCATAATGCCAACACCGTATTCAACGGCAATGGTGTTCCAGGGCGCGCCGACACAAAAGCCATCGATAACGCCCTGAGCCAGACTGTCGACCATCTGTTCCGGCGGCAAGACAATAATCCGCACTTCGGTATCCGGATCAATACCACCAGCGACCAGCCATTTTCTGAGCAGCAATGTGTGGCTGGAGAAAGAGTGCACGGTGGCAAAGGTCAGTCTGGTATCCGGGTTTTTATTTAATACTGCCCGCAATGATTGTGCTGAGGTCAGGGCATCTTTTGGCGGCTGATCAGAATCAGCGCAGTTATTCATTTTGCTCCATAGCGATGAGGATACTGTCACCCCATTGCCATTTAGAGAGAGCACCAGCCCGGTGATCATTGGTGCGCGAATACCGGCCGCGCCCATGGTTGTCACCAGCGGCATAGGTGCCAGCATCTGGCAGGCGTCGAAGGTGCCGGCAATGGTTTTGTCGCGAATATTGGCCCAGGAAACTTCTCTATGCAGGGTCACATTTAAGCCAAACTTTTCATACAACCCGAGATGCTGTGCAACAATCAGCGGGGCGCTATCGGTGAGGCGCATATAGCCGAGATTGAGATGGTCGAGCTCGGCGGTGGGTAAGTTTTTATTGATTTGTATATTCATAACCGGCACTAGGAATTTTTATTAAGTATTTGTACAACGGATTTGGCCGCCTGAGGCAGGCTCTGATTGCTGTCCATAGAAAGGTTGCGCAACACTTTGTGGGCGCTGTCTTCACTGATTCCCTGTTGATCCATCAGCAGGCGTTTGGCTTTGTCTATCACCGATAGACTTTCCAGCTGAGTTCTTGTGGTATCCAGTTTTTGGCGCAGTGACTGAAAGGACTTAAATTGCGCCATGGCAACGTCGATAACAGGTTTTACTTTTTCCGTGTCTACGCCACCCATCATATAGGCGGTGACACCGGCATCTACGGCATCTTTAATAAAGTCGGGATCTTCCTCTTCCGAGAACATCACTACCGGTGTGGGATTGTGAGCATTGATCACCGACAGGCTGTCGAGAACATCACGGCCCGGGGACTGTAAATCAATAAGGATAATATCCGGTTTGAGCTGTTCGATTTGAAACAGTAAACCTGTTGCAGAGGGCAGTATGGAAATAACCTCAAAGCCGTCTTGAATAAGTTTTTCTTCAACCCGGGCAGAGCGCTGCGGAAGGTCATCCACCAACATCACACGAGCGTGATTTGTTTCTGCCACTGAGGTCATAAATTTATCTATTGTAAAAAAAACTGAAAAAGTGAAAAATAAAAAAGGGGCGCAGATCATATCCACGCCCCGATCTTATTATTACTATCTTTGGGAGATAGGATTAAAACTTCATATTCAACGTCAACCAGACTTTATCGGTATCAGTTGCATGGGTGTCTGCAGAGTAGCTGGCATATTTAAGCTGTGCAGAAAGGTTTTTATTGATTTTGTAGGTGCCGACAATATCCAGTTCCGAACCTAGATCTGCGCCGCCTTCGTCTGCAGTAAATTTATGGTAGAAAACAACAACGGGGATACCAGAAATTTTACCGGCTACTTTTAAGTAGCTGTCTGCCAGTCCTGTTCCAGGGGTGCCGAGGAACTTATCAGCCCAACCCTGGAACTTGTGCAATGTCGCTAGTGGGGTTTTAAAGCCAACACCTTCATCACTGCCAAGCAATTCATAACCCAGAGCAACAGTTACCTTTTTGACCGGTATGCTGAGCTCAGCCATCAGGTAATCAGTGTCGAATGAGGCAGGGTTGTCGCCATAGTCTGACTGCGAGGCGATACTGGCGGCCAATGTTGCTTTACCAAGTTTGCCTTTGTAGTCGATACCGTAAGTACTGGTCGAGTTAGCAGCCGCATTGTCGAAATCGAGAAGATAGGCGTAACCCTTAAATGAATGTCCTTTAGCCGGTGAGTAAGAGGCTAACAGCGCATGGGAATCAGACCCCCACTGCTTGGCCTGAACTGTGCTGTCGATAGGGCCAAAGATACGGTTTACGTTCCAGATGTAACTGTAGTCGATTTTCACCGAATGAAAATCTGGCAGGCTGACAGTTAATGCATCATAAGTTTGCTCATTCTGTCTCCAGCCAACACCACCGACAAAACGCTGACCGGCGTGCAAAATACGCTGACGACCAAGCTTGGCGCTGTAGGATGAACCTGCATAGCCGACAAAAGCCTGGTTCATATCTGTACCCTTGGGGTCGGCGACGATTGGGTAGCCAGCATTACCATTGGTTGGCGTCTTGTAGCTCTCGTTACCAATAACGGTGACATAGTCTACTTCGATACCTGCAGTAAACCCATTGTAGGCAGCTGATTTCCAGGTTAGGCGAGATTTCAGTGTAGAGGCGCCGGCATCTTTATCGATACCATCCTGATCGACCATTTCGTAGCGGTAACGGAAAGATGTTGAAGCGCTGCCATCAGTGAACATCTGGCTGACACTGGTTGCATCTTCGGCAGAGGTTGCGACAAAGGGCTGCAGGCATAGAAGCGCCGCTGCAGCGGTTGAGATGATGCGTGTGTGGTTCATAGTAAATCCTATTGTGAAAAACGAAGGTCAAAAAACAAAAAAAGCCCGTGCACAAATTTTCGTTTGCGCAGGGGCTTCGTTACCCAGCAGACTGCAATGTCGCTAATCACAATACAATATCCGTGCCAAGCCAATAAAATCAATAACTTAGCTGATTTTGAGGGCGCTTAAGGAATGGTTTTGAAACAAGCTGGTGCGAGACTTTTTGGTTTGGCTATATCTTGGGGCAGTTTTTATTCTGGATGATTTACGTTTAGGAATCGGCGCCATTAAACAGTGTGGCTGTTTAATGGCGCCTGAGATTTATTGGCCAAAGCTGGCTTTGAATATATAGAAGAAGATAATACAGAGACCGGCACCTGCAGGCAAAGTGACCAGCCAGGATAGGAAAATCGATCCCACCATGCGCAGATTCAATGCGCCAATACCACGGGCTAAACCAACGCCGAGAACCGCACCAACCAATGTGTGTGTGGTTGAGATTGGCAGGCCGGTACCAGAGGCAATAACCACAGTAGCAGCGGCGCCCAATTCAGCAGCAAAGCCACGGCTTGGTGTCAGCTCGGTAATCTTGCGGCCGATGGTGCCCATCACTTTAAAGCCGTAAGTGGCGAGGCCTACAACGATTCCGCCACCACCCAAGAGTAGTATCCACGGAGGCATAATACTCTTTGCGGTAATATCACCGCCGGAAGAGACAATGCTTACCACGGCGGCCAGAGGGCCTACAGCGTTAGCCACATCGTTTGAACCGTGGGCAAAGGCCATAGCACAGGCAGTAAAGATCATCAGGACGGCGAAGACGCGCTCAACATTGGCGAAGCGATTATCTGTTTCCAAGCTCAGGTCACGCTTAATTCGGGATAATAGGTAGCTGCCAATTATCGCCACAACAATACCGACCATTGATGCGATCAGTGCAGAGTCTGCAAAGCTCAATGCCATGCCGTTATCTTTAAAGACGTGCTTGAGACCTTTTAGCAGGGTCACCATGGCGATAAGAAAGCCAACGAAAAACATATAGATAGGAATATAGCGTTTGGCTTTTGTAAAGGGGTCGTCCTGAAGCAGGATAAGGCGTTGAACACTGCGGAAGAGCGCGAAAGACAGGGTACCTGCTATCACTGGAGAGACCACCCAGCTGGCGACAATAGTGCTCACCTTGCCCCAATGAACCGCATCCACAGAAACGCCAATCGCCGCAAAGCCGACAATCGCACCGACAATAGAGTGGGTTGTCGACACTGGCCAGCCCATAAAGCTGGCCACCATCAGCCATGTGCCTGCAGCCAGCAGCGCGGATAGCATGCCAAATACCAGATCATTGGGTCTTTCGGCAAAGATCGCGGAATCGACAATGCCTTTGCGAATGGTCGAGGTGACTTCGCCGCCCGCCAGATAAGCGCCGGCGAACTCAAATACCATGGCGATAAGAATCGCCTGTTTAATGGTCAGCGCCTTGGAGCCAACCGAGGTACCCATTGCATTAGCGACATCATTTGCGCCGACGCCCCAAGCCATAAAAAAGCCGGCCAGCGCGGCAATGATAATGAGAATAGCCCCGTATTCAGTAAAAAATTCCATAGTCCCGGTTCCCAAAAGTGATTATTTTCTAGTGGATTTTTCTAGTTATTATTTTGCTAGAAGTAGCTCAACTTGGTTGCCAATAAGCTCGGCGGTATCGGCCAGACCACCGATCTGATCAATGATGTTATACATAAAAATCACATCAATGGGTGATAGATCAGCTTCGATATTAAATAATTTCTTACGTAATTTCTGCTCTTTTTTGTCGACTTTCTGCTCTTGCGCAGCCAGATCACGAATTAGCTTTTTGACAAATTTTACTTCCGATCCGGCAAACCCGGTTTCGAGCAGTTCATCGAGTTCATTGATCGCGCCATGGGCTTTGCGGCAAGTCTCTGTGGCGCTCTCAGCAAAACCAATAAAGTCATCGTGAAGTTTTTTCGGTATAGCCATTTTTCGACCCAGAACAATACCGCATATATCTTTGGTGAGATTGGCAATATTGTCCTGCTGGGTAATGATGCTTAGAAGGTCGCCCCTTGAAACCGGCATAAACAAGCTTTTAGGCATATGCATGCGAAATTGTTTTTTAAGGTCGTCGGCACTCTGTTCTTCGGCGCTGATTTGATCAAAGACCTGCGTTGCCTTGTCCCAATTATCTTCAAATGTCGCCTTTAGGAAAGCGTCTAAAAGGTCGACGCACTTTATTGCGGCTGCCATATGATTCTGCAGTGGTTTGACGGGGGACACCCCAAAGATATTGGAAATCGAGTTACTCAATGCCATCTGAAACCCCTTTTAAAGTATTTTTAAGTTTATTCTAACGCCCTTTTCTACGCCTTCCCATCTAAGCCTGTCCATATTGCTCGCTGTGACCCAGCCAGCGGGCAATTAATAGGTCCACATTTTCCGGATACTGCTGCAGAAGTGTCAGGGCGATTGTCTTTACCTCAGGCAGCATATGGGAATCTCTCTGCAGGTCGGCAATATGAAACTGCATATCGCCAGTTTGTCTGGTACCCAGCACTTCCCCGGGCCCGCGTATCTCCAGATCCTTCTCAGCAATCTTAAAGCCATCATTGGTCTCGCGCATAATTTTCAGGCGCGCCGCGCTGTTGCCAGAGATAGGCGGTTGATAGAGCAGAACACAGTGGCTGTTTTCACTGCCGCGCCCCACACGGCCGCGCAGCTGGTGGAGCTGGGAGAGACCGAGACGCTCGGAGTTCTCGATAATCATCAGGCTCGCATTGGGCACATCAACGCCCACTTCAATAACTGTTGTGGCGACCAGTAAGTTGATCTCACCATCTTTAAAGGCCTGCATAATCTGCACCTTTTCTTTTGGCTTAAGACGGCCGTGAATCAAACCGATAGACAGCTCCGAGAGCATTAGTTGCAGCTCTTGGGCGGTTGCCTCGGCAGCCTGAGCTTCGAGCACATCCGATTCTTCAATTAGCGTGCATACCCAGTAGGCCTGACGACCGATGGTGCAGGAGGCGCGCACCCGCTCAATAACGTCGTTGCGTCTAAGATTGTTGAGAACCACCGTTTCCACCGGTGTGCGTCCCGGGGGCAGTTCGTCGATCACCGAGCAGTCGAGATCCGCATAGGCACTCATAGCCAGAGTTCTTGGAATAGGTGTCGCAGTCATAATCAACTGGTGGGGGGTGGAACCCAGACCCTCGGTATCAGCGTCAAGATTGGCGCCTTTCTTGCGCAGCGCCAGGCGCTGATGAACGCCGAAGCGGTGCTGCTCGTCAATAATTGTCAGGCCGAGATTATGGAATTCGACGCCTTCTTGAAACAGCGCATGGGTGCCAATAATAATCTGCGCGCTGCCATCGGCAATAGCGGCCAGCTGCACTTCGCGGCCCTTGCCCTTGAGTTTTCCTGTTAGCCAGGCAATGCGTATACCCAGAGGTTTCAGCCAGGTCTCGAAATTAACTCGGTGCTGCTCGGCGAGTATTTCTGTGGGCGCCATCAGTGCGGCTTGCATACCGCTGGCAATCGCCTGCACAGCGGCGAGAGCCGCGACCACGGTTTTGCCGGAGCCAACATCTCCCTGAACCAATCTCAGCATCGGCAGCGACTGACTGATATCGGCACTGATTTCCGTGGCAACACGCTGCTGTGCAGAGGTCAGTGTAAATGGCAGTTGCTCGAGGAAGCGTTGACTGGCGGCCTCATTGGGGGCCAGTGCTGGAGCTCCTTGCTGTTGAATCTTCTGTCGCAGCCGCAACAGACTTAAATGATGGGCGACCAACTCTTCAGCGGCGAGCCGCTGCTGGGCAGGATGTTCTCCCTCTGCGAGCAGATTCAGTGCAGTGCCCGGTGGTGGGTTGTGCAACAGACGCAGGGCATCGACCAGAGAGTAAGTCAGCCTGGGACTGTCCAGATCTGCATATAGTAGATCTTCAAGTCGATGAGTATCCAGTCGTTGCAATGCCTGACCACAGAGATCGCGAATTCGCTGTTGAGTAACACCCTCGGTTGCCGGATAGATCGGGGTCAGGGTTTCTGCCAGTGCCGGCGGTTTGGCCTGATTGAGATGCTGATACTCAGGATGGTACATCTCCAGGCCAGCTTTGCCGCGCCGCACCTCGCCAAAACAGCGCAGTTGGGTTCCAGCTTGCAGGCTCTGTTGCTGAGCCTGATTAAAATGGAAGAAGCGCAGTGTGATTGTTCCGCTGTGATCCTGAATTCGGCAGACCAGGCTGCGGCGTCGACCAAAGACCACATCAGAGGCTTTTATCTCGCCTTCAATAACCACCTCGGTCAGTGGTTGGATGCCGCCAATAGCGGTGATTTTTGTACGGTCTATATAGCGCAGCGGCAAATGAAAAAGCAGATCCTGAACGCTGTGCAGGCCGAGTTTTTGCAGTTTGCCGGCAAGCTGTGGGCCAACGCCGCGCAGCTTATCGACACCAATTTCATGCAGAGCCGAGGCAGCCATTAGCGACGTGTTATCCCAGGTAGATTGCTGTCATAAATAGACTGGCGCAGTGCGTCGATGGCCTTGTGGCGTGGGAAGCTGGCACGCCAGGCCAGTGCCGCAGTGCGGGTTGGCGAAGTTCCAGAAAAAGGTCGCGTTTCTAAGCCATTTCGAAGATCTTCGGCGCCAATGGCAGCAGTTTTAGGTAATATCGTGATGCCCAGTCCAGAGGCAACCATATAGCATAGGGTCTCCAGCGAACTGCCTTCGGTCATGGTATGAACCGATGCGGGCTGCGGTTTTGCGCAATTAATATTTGGCAGGGCTTCAATCACCTGATCTCTAAAGCAGTGCCCTTCACCCATCATCAGAACATTTTCATTGTCCAGATCAGTGCGCTCGATGCTGCTCTTTTTGCACAGTGGGTGATCTTTGGGTAACAGCACTATAAAGGGCTCTTCGTAGAGTGGCTGAACTACCACATCGGGTTCGCTAAATGGCAGGGCGACAATAATCACGTCCACCTCGCCATTGCGCAGCTGTTTGCGCAGAGTGCTGGTAAAGCTCTCTTCAATAACCAGTGGCATCTGCGGTGCGGATTTTTGCAGAGGCGGAATAAAGTGCGGAAACAGGTAGGGGCCAATGGTAAAGATGGCACCCACATTTAACGGGCTGTTGAGTTGGTCTCTACCGGAGATGGCGATATCTTTAATCGCCGCAGCTTCCTCTAAGACGCGCTGCGACTGGGCGATAACACGCTCGCCGACAGGGGTGGAGTGAACACTGCTTTTAGAGCGTTCAAAAAGCTCAACACCCAGCTCACCCTCAAGTTTTTTAACCGCTATACTAAGCGTCGATTGATTGACGTTGCAGCGTTCTGCAGCCTTGCCAAAATGTTGCAGCTGGGCGAGTGTGACTACATAGCGAAGTTCGGTGAGTGTCATTTAACAACCCCTGGATAGACTGTAATAATAGCCAAAATAGATTAAATAGGAAGCGTTGATTGAAAATTTTATTAGCAGGCTGTGGCGATATTGGCTGTCGGACTGGATTGCGCTTAGCGCCGCAGTTTGAATGTTTTGGTCTCAAGCGCAATCCGCAAAATTTGCCAGATTCTATCAACCCGATTGCTGGCAGCCTGACCGATCTCAATCGTCTGCAGGAAGTTCTGGCTGAGGGTTTTGATGTGCTGGTAGTGACATTGACCCCAGGTGAATTTACGCCGGAGGCCTATCAAAAATCCTATGTGGATGGTGCGGCAACGATTGCATCGGCGATTAATAACGCTGAGCATAAGCCGCGACTGGTAATCTGGGTTTCCAGTACCAGTGTCTATGGCGATAGGCAGGGTGCCTGGGTCGACGAGCAGTCAGTAACAGCACCGCTGTCATTTTCCGGCAAGTTGCTGTTACAGGCAGAGGAACAGATTGCCGCACTGCCCTGCGCGTCGATTATTGTTAGATTTTCCGGTATCTATGGCCCCGGCCGCACGCGTATGCTGGGTCAGATACTGGCCGGCAAAGGCCGCCCGGCTCAGCCCGAGCAGTGGAGTAATCGTATTCACAGTGATGACTGTGCGGGGGTGTTGGCGCACCTTATTCGCTGCTTTGAAAATGGCGATAAGCTCGACAGTCTGTATGTGGCAACTGATTGCGCACCGGTGACTCAGCATGATTTACGTCTGTGGCTGGCGGCGCAATTAAACGTTGATTTACAGGATGAAATTGTCGAGCAGAAGGCGATTCGCCGCTGTAGTAACCAGCGGCTTTTAGAGACCGGCTATGAGTTTATCTATCCGGGTTATAAAGAGGGTTATCAGTCTTTAATTGATGCTTTGCCTGAATAGCCCTTCTTAAATAACTTCTTTTAAATAGCTATTCTTAAATAACTACGATCCCATCCATTTCTACCTGCGCGCCCTTGGGTAATTCACTGACGCCGATTGCTGCGCGGGCCGGGAATGGCTGCTGAAAATATTCCGCCATCACTTCATTGACCGCAGTAAAGTTGCCGAGGTCGGTGAGGAAGATATTGAGTTTAACTATATTGCTAAGATCGCCGCCGGAGGCTGCGCAGACCGCGCTGAGGTTATCGAAAACCTGGCGAATACTGGCTTTGATATCAGCATCGACCAGTTCCATTGTCTGGGGGTCGAGGGGAATCTGTCCAGAGAGATAAACAGTGTTGTTGACCTTAACTGCCTGGGAGTAAGTGCCTATGGCTGCGGGGGCGTTGTCGGTATGAATTACGGCTTTATTGGTCACGGTAGTCTCCGATGTTGGTCATTAATTTTTAACGCGATGGATGCGGCGCACATGTTTCAAGCCGCGAATGCGTCTGAGAATATCTGCCAGATGAATACGGTCGCGCACGGTCAGAACGACGTCGACTACACTGGTAAAGGCATCTTTTTCATCGACGCTGATATTTTCAATAGTGGCATCTGATTCGGTCATTCGCGATGCTAGGGCAGCAATAAAGCCGCGCTCCGGTGTGATCTCTACTTTGAGCTCGACAGGGAACTCACCGCTGACATTATTTGACCAGGCCAGCGGCATACACTTTTCTGGGTTGTTGCGAATTTCGACAAGATTGCGGCAGGATTCCAGATGAATCACTAGGCCTTTACCCGGAGAGATATGGCCGACGATCGGGTCTCCTGGTATCGGGTGGCAGCAGCGGGCATATTGCAGCAGCAGACCATCAGAGGCATCAACCATAACCGGGAGTGTCGAGTTTTTGCTCTCTTCACTGGGCTTGCGTTTGGCTGCCGGAACCAGCAGGTTTGCCACAGCAAAGGGCACGCGATTGCCGAGGCCAATCTGCTGCAGAATATATTCAAAGGTCTTGGCGCCGGTCTCTTTGAGCAAGCCTTTGATCTGTGATTTCTTAAGCTGCTTATAGCTGGTTCCAAGGCGGCTGAGGGACTGGTCGAGCAGCCGCTTGCCGAGGTCGACAGACTCATCGTGTTGCTGGTGTTTAAGGAAGTGGCGAATCGCACTGCGCGCTTTTGCGGTGACGACAAAGTTTAGCCAGTTTGGATTTGGCTGGGCTTCCTCGGCGCTGATAATTTCTACTTTTTGACCACTTTGTAACTGTTCGGAAAGCGGCGTCAGTTGCCCATCTACACGACAGGCAATACAGCTGTTGCCAAGTCCGGTATGCACCGAGTAGGCGAAGTCGATAGGTGTGGCGCCAGAGGGCAGTTCGACTATATTGCCCTTGGGTGTAAACACATAGACTTCGTCGGGGAATAGATCCGCCTTAACATGCTCGAGAAATTCCAGAGAGTCGCCTGCCTGCAGCTGCATATCGAGCAGGCCCTGAACCCATCTGGCGGCGCGGCGCTGATTGACGTCACCACTCTGACCGCCAGTCTTGTATTCCCAGTGAGCGGCGATGCCGTAGCTGGCCATGGCTTCCATCTCGACGGTGCGTATCTGCACTTCGATCACCACACCATGCATACCCACTAATACCGTATGCAGGGACTGGTAGCCGTTGGCTTTGGGGATGGCGATATAGTCTTTAAATTCGCCGGGCACCGGCTTGAAAAGATTGTGCATCATGCCGAGTATTCGGTAGCAGTCATCAACACTGTTAACGATCAGGCGGAAGGCGAATACATCCATAATGTCACGGAACGAGCGATGCTTTTCGCGCATCTTGCGATAGATGCTCCAGAGATGCTTTTCGCGGCTCTTAACTGTGCCTTCTAAGTCTTCTTTATCCAGGCGTATTTCAATCGCCTGATGAATTTCGGTGACAACTTCTTTGCGATTCTTTTTTGCTGCCTTCATGGCTTCGCGCAGACGCCGGTGGCGCAGCGGGTACATGGCGGCAAAGCCGAGGTCTTCGAGCTCGAGACGAATATCGTTGATACCCAGACGCTGGGCAATTGGGGCATAAATATCGAGAGTTTCGCGAGCGATGCGCCGACGTTTGGCCGGGGCTAACACCCCGAGGGTGCGCATATTGTGCAGTCGGTCGGCGAGCTTAACCAGAACCACGCGAATATCCCGCGACATCGCCAGAGTCATTTTCTGGAAACTTTCCGCCTGCTGCTGGGCTTTTGATTCAAACTCGATTTCGGTGAGCTTACTGACCCCATCAACCAGATCGGCGACTGGGCGGCCAAAGCGACGACTTATCTGGCCTTTGGTAACCCCGGTATCTTCAATAACGTCGTGAAGCATGGCGGCCATCAGGCTCTCATGATCCATACGCATATCAGCGAGGATATGGGCAACGGCCAGGGGATGGGAAATATAGGCATCGCCACTCTGGCGCATCTGGCCTTCGTGGCATTTCTCGGCAAATTTGTAGGCGCGCTCTACGCGGCTAACTTCTTTGGCGTCGAGATAGAAAGAGAGTTTATCTAACAGTAAGCGCAGCGCCAAAAAACTCTCTCCCTAGTTTTAACGAGCCTTAGATAGACGGCTCTTGAGGAGGTGCTGAGGCTGTTAAAGCTTCGACAACGGCATCTACGGTTGCTTCAGCAGTAGCGGCTTCGCTATCTTCCTCTGCGTCAACGATTTCATAGTCCTGACGAACTTCGGTAAGAATAGCGGCAGTCACTAAGCCTTCTTCGATTTCACGGAGTGCTATAACGGTAGGCTTATCATTTTCTTCAGGTACCAGAGCTGGGCGGCCGCCGGTGGCTATTTGGCGCGCGCGCTTGGAGCCAACCATGACCAGTTCAAAACGATTATCAACGTGATCCAAACAATCTTCTACAGTAATTCGAGCCATTTTATATCCACCGGGGTAAAAAAATTTAATCTAAACTTGATCGATTATTGCAACGAAATGTTGCTGAGTCGCCCAGTTTACCTAAAGCGACGAGTTACGACAATAAAGTTACTGTAATTAAGTTGCGAGAATAACTTTCCCTTGAACGATGCTAGGGCAATTCGCTGAAGCGGCCCTAGGATAAGAGGTCTGAGAGTAAATTTTCCTGTCCGGCAACCGGAAGGCGGCAATGCTGCGCCGAAACAATCGCCATCAATTGCTCTAATGCGACCTCAAAGTCGTCATTGAGCACCATAAAGTCGGCCTCAATATAGTGGCTCATCTCTTCGGTGGCGGCGGCGATACGCTTTTCGATAACTGCGCTGTCATCCTGTCCGCGATTGTTGAGTCGCTCGCGCAATGCCTGCTTTGAGGGCGGCAGAATAAAGATGCTGGTGCTATCGGCAAACAACTGGCGAACCTGAGCGGCGCCCTGCCAATCGATTTCGAGAATCACATCTTCACCGGCGGCCAGGGTCTCTTCAACCCAGTGCTGGGAGGTGCCGTAAAAATTACCAAATACGTCGGCGTGCTCGAGAAAGGCATTCTGCTCAAGCATGCCGACAAACTCTTCACGGCTGACAAAATGGTAGTTGATGCCATCTTCTTCACCGGGCCGGCAATCTCTGGTGGTGTGCGAGATGGAGGCTTTTATATTCTCCATACGCTTGAGAAGTTCACCGACCAAACTGGTTTTCCCTGCGCCAGAGGGCGCGGAGATAATAAAGAGAATGCCTGTTGCCATAATGGGAATTGATCCGCTGTTATAAGATTGCTGTTAGGTAGGCAGTTTACATCAGCGGTGAAATTATTCCAGATGCCTCAATCCCTGCGACTGCTATTTTTTGCTGCTGTTTTTTCCGGCCATTGTTTCTGGAGAGAAGGTTTCATTCTGCGGGTCGAAAATCTGATTTAACTTGCCAGCGAGACGGATACCAGCCATCAACAGGCGTTTTTCAATAATCGGTTGATTGCGATTGATATAGTCAGCACTAATGGCGAGCGGCTTTTTGCCGATATTACCCGCAGGGTTTTTAAGGCCAAATTCATAGACCTGTGGGCGCAGGGATTTTGATTCTTCAGCCCAGTGCAAAAAACTATCCTGCTGCCATTGCTCGGCCTGTTTTTCACTGACAGTATCGAGCCGTTCAATATAGTCCTCAACACTTAGCTTGGCTATTGCAATCAGGCCGCTGTCCCAAACCCAGTGCAGATTTTTGGTTCTTTTATTTTTCGGCCATTTAATCGCAATGCTGTTGCCGCCGCGATCATTGTGGCGACCCACATGCAGTGGCTGGTGAATATCCCCGGCGAAGTGGATAAAAAATCCCAGAGCATCACGGCGCTCGCGGCTGGAGAGCTCGGGGTTGGCAAGCTGCAAATAAGAGTGATTCAGTGCGCTGAGAACATCGCCCTTTGCGCTGCGCTTAGCTGTGCCGACCTGCTGGTGATCCGCAACGTTAATATAGTGCCAGTATTTGGATTTTTTCCAGACGGGAATACCGCGAATTTTATCCGGCCACAGCGATAATTCGCCGAGGTCGTCAGTGATGGATTTAATCTCCAGAGCAGTTTTCTCGCTGAGGTGGTTTTCAGCAATGCCAACAATAATTCGGTGGCCGTCGGCACCAAAAGCACAGGCCCGACCAGTGAATATGGACAGGTAAAAAACACTGATGTAAGTGAGTATCCACTTGCTATTAAGCATATAAATTCACTGTGCTTTTGAGGTCTATACGGTGTTTATTCAATATTCTGAATCTGTTCACGCATCTGTTCGATCAGCACTTTTAGCTCCACAGATGCCTGGGT
This sequence comes from uncultured Pseudomonadales bacterium, assembly GCA_943788895.1. Taxonomy (GTDB): domain Bacteria; phylum Pseudomonadota; class Gammaproteobacteria; order Pseudomonadales; family Porticoccaceae; genus HTCC2207. The sequence goes on from CALSRZ010000005.1 coordinate 345,340, forward strand.
GGTAACCCCGGCAATTGATTTCGAACCCAGAGTATTGGCTTCGCGATTGAGCTCCTGCATCAAGAAGTCCAGCCGTCGACCAATCGACTCCTTGCTGCTCAATACTCGGCGAATCTCGCTGATATGGGCTTCGAGACGATCCAGCTCTTCGTCGACATCGGTGCGGTTGGCAATAATCACCATCTCCTGCTCCAGACGATCATTGTCGAACTGCTCTTTAAGGTCGCTGAGTTTTTGCTGCAGACGCTGGCGCTGGTCTGCGAGGATGCCGGGCAGGTTATCGCGCACGATCACCAGTTGGGCTTCAATGCCGACAAGGCGCTGTTCAATCATCTCGGCGAGCTTTTCACCCTCGCGCTGACGGCCTTCAAGCAGTTGCTCGACGGTTGTGGCGAAGGTTTTTTTGGCTGCAGTCAACAGTTCATCTGTATCTATATTCTGTTCTTTCAAAATACCCGGCCAGCGCAAAATATCCAGAGGCGAGATCGCGGCGGGGTTTTTCAGTTCGCCAGAGATTTCTTCGGCGATATCGATATAGCGCTTGGCCAGCTGCAGGTCAGCTTCAACGCTGTCATCGGAATTATTAAACGCCAGCTGCATTGAGCAGTCGATTTTGCCGCGGTTGAGTTTTTTTCGGGCAACTTCACGCAGTGGCATTTCGATTTGACGCAAGGTATCGGGCAGTCGAAATCCGGTTTCCAAGAAACGGTGGTTCACTGAGCGCAGTTCGCAGGTTACCGAACCCCAGCTAAAATCAATGGTATTGCGGGCAAATGCCGTCATGCTGCGGGCCATAATATCTCCAGTTAAAAAATTAATTGCGCCATGGTAACAAAGGCGGTCACGGGGTTGGTAGATTTGCTACAATTCGCCCGATTTTTATTTCACGTGCTTTAACTAATCCCTAATAGGAAAGAATTATGTCTCGACCCAGCGGCCGCCGCCCCGAACAACTTCGCCAAGTCAAAATCACCCGTGATTTCACCTGCCATGCAGAGGGTTCTGTGCTGGTTGAGTTTGGCAATACCAAAGTTATCTGTACTGCCAGTGTCGAGCCGGGTGTGCCGAGATTTTTGCGCGGTAAGGGCGAGGGCTGGGTGACAGCGGAATACGGTATGTTGCCGCGCTCGACGGGCAGTCGAATGGGCCGTGAAGCGGCGCGTGGCAAGCAGAGTGGCCGTACTCAGGAGATTCAGCGTCTGATTGGCCGCTCTCTGAGAGCAGCGGTAGATCTGAAAAAGCTCGGTGAGCACACCATCAATATTGACTGTGATGTTATTCAAGCGGATGGCGGCACACGTACTGCATCGATTACCGGCGCCTGTGTTGCACTGGTCGATGCGATTCGCCACCTACAGCGCAAGAAGGCGATTGTCGATGATCCGCTGTTGACCATGATTGCCTCGGTGTCGGTGGGTGTTTACAAAGGCACACCAGTGTTAGATCTTGATTACCCCGAAGATTCAAATGCTGAAACCGATATGAATGTGGTGATGAATGCTGATGGCGGCTTTATCGAAGTTCAGGGCACTGCTGAAGCGGCACCTTTCAGTGAAGAAGAGTTGAGCTCTATGCTAAAACTCGCCAAGCAGGGTATTGCCGATCTGGTCCGTGTTCAGCAGATGGCCTTAGCCCAATAATCAGTCAGCAAAACAAGCAACTCTAACAATAAAGATTAAAATTATGACAAATGATAGCAATTACAAAACCCAGTTTATCGACAATGGCCTGCGCAGTGGCGCGCTAAAGTTTGGTGAATTTACCCTTAAGTCCGGGCGTGTTTCACCGTACTTTTTTAATGCTGGGCAGTTTTATACCGGTCGCGCACTAGCGGAGTTGGGGCGCTGTTATGCGGCGGCTATTGTCGAGTCAGGTATTGAGTATGACGTTCTTTTTGGGCCCGCCTACAAAGGGATTACATTGGCTGCGGCAACCTCGGTTGCGCTGGCCGACCACTATGATCTCGATGTGCCATACTGCTTTAATAGAAAAGAAGCAAAAAACCATGGTGAGGGCGGCAATATGGTGGGTGCACCTCTCGAGGGGCGCATATTAATTATTGACGATGTGATTACTGCGGGAACGGCGATTCGCGAAGTGATGGCGATTGTCGATGCGGCCGGTGCTAAAGCGGCTGGCGTGGTGATTGGTTTGGATCGCAAGGAAAAGGGCAAGTCTGAGCTGTCAGCGATTCAGGAAGTGGAAAAGCAATTTTCTATTCCGGTAGTGGGCATTGTCGATATCGACGATATTCTCACTTACCTCAAGGATAAGCCTGAGAGCGGTGATCTGGTCTCTTCAATTGAAAGTTACAGGCAAGAGTACGGCGTATGATAAAAACGGTATTGCTGATTGTATTGACTGGCCCATGGATGGTGCTTGATGCAGCTGAGCTTTACCGTTATTACAATCAGCAGGGGCGTGTTGGTCACTACAGATACCCCGCCGCCGGATGCGGCAACTAATGACTATGAAGTGGTCAATGAATCCGGTCGGCTACTGCGCATAGTTTCAGCGCTGGACCGCGACGCTGAGCTTTCCGTTGATCAGAGTAAGCAGGACCATTATCTGCTCAGCAGTTTTAGCACTGTCGATGAAATCCAGTCTTTAAAAGCAGCGCAAGGTGCAGCTGTTGATGCGTGAGATTGAGCAGCTGGAAAACAACCTGACCGCGCTCTCCACCCGCGAAAATAAAATCTATTTTGATGCCGCGAATATCGAACTCAGCGGTGAGACGGTGCCGGCATCTGTCTCTGAGCAGTTGCAAATCCTAGAGGGTGCCAGAGTTGAACTGAGTGAAACTCTGGCCCAACGGCGTGAGGAGTACACAGCTCTTGAGCAACTCTATAAAGGGTATATCGCTCAGGTTTCGCGAATTAAAGAAGGCCCAAAAAAAGGATAGTAACTAGTTACTATCCTTTTTCGTTTCTTGCTGTTAATCAACAGATTATTCAAACATTGCCGCAGTCACTAACTGCCACTGTTCCTGCCAGTCTTTGGTCGGTGCGGTTTTAAACTGGCTGCGAACAAACTGACTGATTTTTCCGTCGGCACTGCAGAGCATTAAATTGGCGGCGGTAGAAACCGGTACCTGCAGTTTTAAGCCATCGCGAACTTCCGCTTCACGCAATATCTGCTTTAACTGCGACTCCAATCGGTCGAAGAACTGGGCGATACGATCGTGCAGTCGATCGGTTTCGCCGGTCAGTGCATCGCCGTTGAGAATGCGCGTGATACCGGGATTCTTTTCGGCAAAGGCCAGTACCAGGCTGAGTATGCGATAGCACTGATTTACCGGGTTGGGCTCGTCGCTGATAATGCCGCGCACACGGGCAAAAACCGTATCCTCAATAAAGTCGATCAACCCTTCATACATTCGGGTTTTACTCGGGAAGTGTCGGTAGAGAGCAGCTTCGGAAACACCGAGTTCTGCTGCCAGTGCCGCTGTAGTAATTCGTCCACCGCCTGATTTCTCAAGCATACGGGCGAGAGCCTGAAGGATTTCCTGGGCGCGAGTGCCGGGTTTTTTAGCCATTAGTTGAGTTCCTCTATGTCGGACTCTTGATTTGTTATTAGTGTACCAACACCTTCGTCGGTAAAGATTTCCAGCATAACCGCGTGTTCGACGCGGCCGTCAATAATATGTGCGGTGCTGACACCGGATTTAACTGCATCGAGAGCACAGCGAATTTTTGGCAGCATGCCGCCATAAATTGTTTCGTCAGCAATCAGTTCGTTGACGCGCGTGGTGGTAAGGCCGGTGAGAATCTCACCGCTCTTATCCTTTAAACCGGCAACATTGGTCAGCAGAATAAGCTTCTCTGCGTTGAGCACCTCGGCCACTTTGCCAGCGACCAAGTCGGCATTAATATTGTAAGAGGCGCCATCCGAGCCGACACCGATGGGTGCGATCACCGGAATAAAGCCGCTGTTGACCAGCATATCGATAACGCTTTTATTGATCGAGGCGACTTCGCCGACATGGCCAATATCAATAATCTCCGGCACTTCCATCTCTGGCGTTTTGTGCGAGACCACGAGCTTTTTCGCTTTGATTAACTGGCCATCTTTACCGGTTACACCAAAGGCTTTGCCGCCAGCGGCGCTGATCATATTGACGATCTCTTTGTTGACCGTGGCACCCAGTACCATTTCAACCACATCCATGGTTTTGCCGTCGGTGACGCGCATACCATCAATAAATTTTGATTCGATAGACAGGCGCTCGAGCAGCTCGCCAATTTGCGGGCCGCCGCCGTGAACAACAACCGGGTTGATGCCGACCAGTTTCATCAGCACTATATCTCGGGCAAAACTTTCTTTGAGGCTGTCATCACCCATAGCATTGCCGCCGTATTTGACGACCACAGTTTTTCCAGAAAAGCGCTGGATATAGGGGAGCGCGCGGGAGATAACCTGCGCTGTTGTCTCTGCTTCTTTACGACTTAAGGACATAATTAAATATAGTCTTCTATGTTATTTATAAAGGGTGCCAGTTCGCGGCGAAATTCCTGTTTGACCTGTTCGAGGCCGTTCTCATTATCGGCTTCAAATCTCAGGGTCAGATTTGCTGAGGTATTTGAGGCTCTTATCAAGCCCCAGCCAAAGCTGTATTCTACTCTTAATCCATCAATGGTTATCACCTGCGCCTGAGCAAATTGACAGCCAGCCGCCAGCGTTTTCATCAGGTTAAACTTTTCACCTTCGCTGATTGGAATCAGAATCTCAGGCGTATAAACACTGCCTGGCAGTTCATCTAAAATCTCATCGAGGCTCTGCCCTAGATCGCTGAGCACTTCGAGTAATCGCACTGCGGCATAGAGGCCGTCATCAAAACCTTTCCAGCGGTCATTGAAAAATATATGGCCGCTAAATTCACCGCCAACCGGTGCATTGTTGTCATGCACCTGTTTTCTTACATGGGCGTGGCCGGTCTTGCACATCACTGGTCTGCCGGAGTGGCGGCGGATCAGTTCGGGCAGTCGTTTGCTGCTTTTTACGTCGAAGATAATATCCGATCCAGGCTTGCGGGCGAGTATATCACGGGCAAAAATCATCATCAGTTGGTCTGGCCAAACGACTCTGCCGCGGGCCGATATAACCACTACACGATCACCGTCGCCATCAAAGGCCAGTCCCAAATCTGCATTTTCCGCCTTTACCCGCTGGCGCAGATCGACAAGATTTTTTTCGTCCGCAGGGTTGGGTTCATGGTTTGGAAATGAACCGTCAACATTGCAGTAGAGGGGAAATGCCATACAGCCGAGACTGTCGAAGAGTTGCACGGCAATCGGGCCGGGAACACTGTTGGCGCCATCAATAACCAGCTTAAAGGTTTTGCTGATCAGGCTCTGCTCGACAATATGCGCGACATATTCAGGGATAATATCGACAGTGTTTGAGCTGTCCCTCACCGCTGGCAAAGTTATTGCCGCGCAACATGGGTTTGAGCATTTGCAGGGTTTTCCCGGAAATGACTTCGCGCTGAATAATAATCTTAAAGCCATTGTAGGCGGCCGGGTTGTGGCTGGCGGTAACCATAATGCCGCTGTTGGCATGACCGCCGTGATGGATAGCGAAGTTGAGTGTGGGCGTGGTGACCTCACCCAGATTCACAACATTGATACCGCAGGAGAGTAGCCCTGCTTGCAGGGCTGCGGCGAGTTCCGGCGAACTGAGTCGGGCATCGCGGCCAATGTAAATAGTTCTCTTCGCCATTGCGGCGCAGAAGGGTTCCCAATCCCTTGCCTAGGCGATTGGCGAAATCGGCAGTAATTTCTGTGCCGGCGATACCGCGAATATCATAGTCGCGGAAGACCACGTCGGGGATATTGCCGGTGTCTGCTGTATCGGTCGCGGCGGATTGCAGGCTCTGCATTAGCTGCTGCTCAAGTGCCGATGGGGTTTCCTCGAGTTCGATTATTGGATCCTCTGCACTGGTGGCGATTGTTTTCCAGTGGTTGAATTTCCAGATCTAGAGAGGGCTCCTCTTTGGTGGGTTGAGGTTCTTGCTCTTTATGAGGCTCTCTATCTCGCTGAGGCTCTCCATCTCGCTGAGGCTCTTTATTACGCTGAGGCTCTTTATCCAGCTGAGGCTCTTTATAACGCTGAGGCTCTTTATCCAGCTGAGGCTCTTCACCGCCACCCTGCTGGTTTGAAGGTTTCTTCCAGCGCTCGTTAAGGGGGTTGCTCGGTTGAGTCTCTAATTCAATAGCCTCTGCCAGAGATCGGCGCCCGAGACGCAATCTGATAATCAAATACAGCAGGATTAAAATTGTTACAGCAAAGCTGCTGTAAAAAAGAGCCAAATGGTGGCAGGGCGTTATCAATCGATTTTAGTAGTGCGCGGAAGGGGCAAAGGTTACTTTCCACAGCGGGTTTACGGTATCAAAGGTTTCGCTGCTGTGATTGCCGTCAGCGCCAGCGCCCTATTTCCAAAACCACAACAGTGCGATTCTGCGAGCTTATCTGTTGCAATTCCAGATGCCCCAGGGATGTCGACGGTGCTTCAGGGCGAAGCGCAGTCCGCTGGTGGGCAGCTGGGCGAGAATGCTGCCGATAATTTTATCGTCCGCGACAACTGCCTGACTAAAAAGAATTTTCCACTGGTTATCAACTTTCACTGCACGGGGGTCAACGACTTTCCCCTGCTGGGAGAGGCGCAGCATATGCTTGGCGGCAAAGCCCAGTTTGGCGCTGTGGCGGCTGATTGATGAACCTACAGTAGTATATAGCTTCGGCATCAGTGATCGCTGCTGCAGCGGAGATTTCTCCCTTGTCCAGACTGGCGTTATCTGCGGCGCTAAAGTTGTCGATGGTTGCTCTGCTGCGCGGCCAGTGATGCCAGCTGTTGTCTCTGTTGGTCGATATAGCTATCCACTCGACTGGCGGCTACTTTCATATTCAGGCCGTAGTGAAAATCCACCAGCTGCTGACGAGCCTGGACAACAAGATTTTGATAGAGGGTTATATAGACTGTCACCAGCAACAGCGCGCCGACAAGAGTACTGCCGAGCAAAAGCGGATCTTTAAGAATTCGCGAGAGGGTTGTTTTAAAGTTCACTGTAAAGGGTCACTATGTAAGGTTCACTATAGTCCTAGCGTTCAAGCCGTTCAGAGATAGCTTCGATAATATCTCTGGCCAGTTGCGCCTTGCTCCTTTTACTAAATGCCTGGCTGCTATCAGCGGTGATCCACCAGGCTTCATTGTCATCGGCATTAAAGCCGACATCTGTCCTTGAAACATCGTTGGCGACGATGGCGTCGAGCTTTTTGCGGGCTAATTTATCTCGCGCATAGGTCTCAATATCCTGAGTCTCTGCGGCAAACCCGACAACATAAAGATCGTTAAAGTTATCGGCCACGGCGCTGACAATATCCACATTCTTTTCCAGCTTAAGCTCAATGCTGTCAGCCGTTTTTCTTAATCTTTTGCTCGGCGACACTGACCGGCCGATAGTCGGCGACAGCGGCAGCGGCAATAAAAATATCGGCATCGCTGCAGGCGGCCATTGCCGAGCTGTGCATTTCAGAGCGCTGATAATCGGAATAATTGTGCAGCGATCTGGTGCGGCAAGGGCGACTGGCCCGGAGATGATGGTTACCTCTGCGCCAGCTTCAATGGCGGCGGCGGCGATGGCATAGCCCATCTTTCCAGAGCTGTGGTTGCTGATATAGCGCACCGGATCTATAGCTTCGCGGGTGGGGCCGGCGGTGATCACGACTTTTTTGCCGCTCAGCTGGCCGCTCTGAAAACAGTTGGCGACTTGCTCGGCAATATCCTCGGGCTGCTGCATGCGCCCTTCGCCAATATCGCCACAGGCCTGAATGCCGTTGTCCGGGCCGAAAACCAACACATCTCTCTGCTCGAGAGTTCGCATATTGTCGCTGGTTGCCGGATGCGACCACATGCCCTGATTCATGGCTGGCGCCACGGCAACTTTTGCCGGGGTGGCCAGATAGAGAGCATTGAGCAGGCTGTTGCCGCGACCGTGAACCATGCTGGCAATAAAGTCTGCGGTGGCTGGTGCAATAAGTAATAGGTCTGCCCAGCGCGCCAGTTCGATATGCCCCATACCGGCTTCGGCTTCAGGGTCGAGCAGATCTGCATGGACTGGATGTCCAGAGAGTGCCTGCAATGTCAGTGGACGAATAAATTCTTCAGCGGAGGGGGTCATCACAACCCGCACCTCGGCACCACGATCTTGCAGGCGCCTGACAATCTCGGCGCTTTTATAGGCGGCGATCCCGCCAGTGATACCAACAATTATTCGTTTGTTTGAAAGGGTGCTCATTAATCGTCCAGACACAGCAAATAAAGACTGTAAGATACCATTATGAGCGGGACTTCTGTAGCAATAAATAAGGACTTACTATGGCTATAACCCAATGGCCGGAGAACGAGAGGCCGAGAGAGAAGCTAATGCTTCGCGGTGCATCGGCACTTTCTGATGCTGAATTGCTGGCGATATTTTTGCGTACTGGACTGCCGGGTATCACGGCCATTGATCTGGCGCGCAGTCTGCTGTCAGAGTTTGGCGGGCTCGGCGCACTGCTAGGTGCAGACCGCAAAGCATTCTGTTCGGCAAAGGGGGTGGGTACGGCAAAGTTTGTCCAGCTCAAGGCGTCACTTGAATTGACCCGCCGCTACCTGCAGGAGCAGCTTGAAGAGCAGCCGGTGTTTACCAGTCCGGAAAAGGTCAGTGATTATCTGTCGGTGCAGATGCGCGAATACAAGCGCGAGGTGTTTATGCTGCTGTTGTTGGACAGCAAGCATCAGCTGCTGGATACCTATGAGTTGTTTCAGGGGACTCTGGATGCAGCCAGCGTTCATCCCCGCGAGGTTGTCGCCCGGGCGCTGCGAATGGATGCCGCTGCGGTGATTGTTGCCCACAACCACCCTTCCGGTTTGGCCGAGCCTAGCCAGGCGGATATAGATATCACCAGGCGTTTAAAGTTGGCTCTGGATCTGGTGGATATTCGTCTGCTCGATCATTTTGTTATTGGCCGTGGACAGGTCGTCTCTCTGGCTCAGAGAGGCAAATTATAGGCATATTGAATTTATATAAGCGAATAAGCATGAATAAGGTAATTTCGTTTGATTCAGTATGGCCTTTCTGGTATAAATTGCGCCCCTTTGCGGGAGGGTCCCGCGGCTGGGGTTAGATATCCAGAATTCACGTGTCGGGCGGATGCAAATCCGGTCAGCACAATTTGCAATCAGAGGCAGTAGAAATGTCCAGAGTATGTCAGGTCACAGGCAAGCGCCCAATGGCTGGAAACAATGTATCTCACGCGAAAAACAGAACACGTCGTCGCTTTGAGCCAAATCTTCACACTCATCGTTTTTGGGTTGAAGCAGAAAAACGCTTTGTTAAGCTTCGTGTATCTACTAAAGGTATGCGTATCATCGACAAAAAAGGTATTGAACAAGTCTTGTCCGAGCTTCTGGCTCGTGGCGAGAAAGTCTAAGGAGACCACTGATGGCTAAGTCAGCGAGAGAAAAGATTCGTTTAGTGTCCAGCGCCGGAACCGGTCACTTCTACACTACTGATAAAAACAAGCGCAATATGCCTGAGAAAATGGAGATCAAGAAGTACGATCCCACTATCCGCAAGCATGTGATCTACAAAGAAGCCAAAATTAAGTAATTTTGCTTCTTAGCTAGACGCGCAAAAAATCCTGCCGATTGGCGGGATTTTTTTTGGCTGCTTTTTATGCGCTTTCTCGCCCTCTCTATATGCGCTTTCTCGCTTAAGCTATTTGCGCTGATCATAGCAAAGCGACCTCAGCTAATACTCTCTGTCCCAAACTTGCACGGTTTGAAGTTTTACCTATAAGCGAGAAAGCGCATATAGAGAGGGCGAGAAAGCGTATATAGAGAGGGCGAGAAAGCGCACATAAAAAGCCAGGCATAAAAAAACCCGATAATTTCTTATCGGGTTTTTCAAATTTGCTGATTTGCCCTAGGGCATGATCAGAAATTAGTCGGCAACTACGTTCTCAGCTTGAGCGCCTTTCTGACCTTGAGTAACTTCCATAGTTACTGCTTGGCCTTCTTTCAAAGATTTGAAGCCTTCAGCCTGGATAGCGCTGTGGTGTACAAATACGTCACCGCCGCCTTCCTGCTCGATAAAACCAAAACCTTTACTGTCGTTGAACCACTTTACAGTGCCAGAAACTCTCTCCGACATAACTAACCTCACTTATAAATAATGTATACCGTTTAAGGTGTTTAAAATATATCCAGCCTCGTAACGGGGCTAGCCTACACCTTTATATAGACCATTTTGTTACCGAAATAACAGGACTGCATAAAGGCATTACTGCATCAACAAAACAATAAAGTTTAATGTACGTTGAATTAGAATCGCGAAGTGTATGCGCTTTTTTATGATTTGGCTAATTTTTGCGCGATTTTAGTGCAAATAAAACCGCTTTTTGCTTATTTTTTAATCAATTTTTCTGATTTGGGGTAAAAATTGATGGTGAATTGAGCCATTGGAGGGTTTTTATCATCAAATGGCCGAAAATTTAAAAGTGCTGATATTGATAGATTGGTCGTCTATTTGGTCGTCTAATTAGTGCTTCAAGCAGGTTTTTACAGGGTGAAAAAGGCGACACTAATCTTCACCTCAATAGACTCAAGCCAGAGGTTCAGCCGGCGAACCAGTTTCAGGTCAAATGTGTTAATGTCGGCACTGAGATCGGCCAGCTTGTGACCAGGTATGATCCGCAGCCTTTTTTAAACCCGAGAAAGATATTTGACTGATTTGCTATGAATAACAGACCACCTGAATCCGAATTTACCCAGCCACCATTAGATGATCTTAAGAATCTTGCTTTACTGGTATATATACTCCAGGGTCTTGGCTTTGTGACTGGCGGTTTAACCTGGGTCGCGGCAGTGATGGTCAACTATATCAAGCTTGATTCAGTCAGGGACAGTTGGCTGGAGAGCCATTTTCGCTGGCAGATCAATACATTCTGGTATGGACTACTGTGGTGGGTTGTTGGCCTGGTGCTGTGGCTGCTGTTGCTCGGCTGGCTGGTGTGGGGCCTGCTGTCACTCTGGGCGTTGTATCGTATTGTTCGAGGCGCGCTGACTCTCAATGACAATAAGCCTATTGTCTTCTGATCTATTTTTTCGATGGGTCGCTGATACTTGATGGGACACTTAAGGTATTGTCAGCTCGAGGAAACCTATGACTATTTATACACATACATTAGATGCTGTGCCGCAAACATTGCCTGTCGGTAAGGTGGTCTGTGTCGGCAGAAATTATGCGGCCCATGCCAAAGAGTTAAATAACCCGGTTCCCACCGAGCCGGTACTGTTTATTAAGCCGGCCACTGCGTTGGTCGACCTTGAGCAGCCGGTTTCGATCCCGTTGCAGTTTGGTGTCTGTCATTTTGAAGCTGAGATGGCGGTACTTATTGGTGAGCGTCTGACCAGTTGCAATGAGCAGCAAGCGGCAACTGCTATCGCCGGTGTCGGCGTGGCGCTGGATTTAACCCTGCGCGAGCTGCAGTCGGCGCTGAAAGAAAAGGGCCTGCCCTGGGAAAAGGCCAAGGCCTTTGATGGTGCCTGCCCAATATCAGCATTTGTCAGCCTGCAGAATATTGAGGATTTACAGGATCAGCAGATTCAGTTGCATCAGAACGGCGAGCTGCAACAGGATGGCAACAGTGCAGATATGCTGACGCCGATATTGCCATTGCTGGTTTATATCAGTCAGTTTTTTACCCTCTCGCCCGGTGATATTGTTCTGACCGGAACGCCTGCTGGCGTTGGCCCACTGGCGGTGGGCGATAGCCTGAAAATTTCTCTGGGCGATATAATTGATGTCCAGACTAAGATTGTAGAAAGAGATTGATATGACGTTGAAAAAAGGTATTTACAAGCATTACAAAGGCAATCTGTACGAGGTTATTGATGTTGCCCGACACAGCGAGACCCAAGAGTCTCTGGTGGTCTATAAAACCCTCTACGGTGATTTCAGTACCTGGGTTCGCCCGCTGGATATGTTTCAGGAGAGCGTAGACAGAGATGGTGAGCAGGTTGCCCGTTTTGAATTTGTTGAGTCAAGCGATTAACCATGTTGTTTATTGCCTCCGGTGTAGCTATTCCAGACAGCGAGATTGAGTTTACTGCGGTTCGCTCTCAGGGTCCGGGTGGGCAGAACGTCAATAAGGTTTCATCGGCTATCCATCTGCGTTTCGATATTAACCGCTCTTCACTGCCGGATGTTTTTAAACAGCGCTTGCTGAAAATCAGCGATCAGCGTATCTCCAAAGACGGCATTATTGTTATTAAGGCGCAGACTACTCGCAGCCAGGAAAAGAATCGTGCCGAGGCGTTGGAGCGCTTACAGCAACTGCTGATGCAGGTGACATACACCCCCAAGGTTCGCCGTCCTACAAAACCCACCAAGGGTTCGCAAAAGCGCCGTATGGATAAAAAAACCCGTCACGGGAAACAGAAAGCGCTGCGCTCAAAGATATCGCCAGATTCATAACGCCGTTAGGTATACGGATGTTGGCGGTGTAAACTGCGCCGATTCCACCTAAGGGTCAGCCCCATGTCAGATTCTCAAAGCCACCCGTTCGATAGCCTGAGCCCCGATCTATTAATAGATGCGGTTGAGAGCCTTGGTTTTGTCAGCGACGGCCGCTTTCTGGCATTAAATAGTTACGAAAATCGCGTCTACCAAATTGGCATCGAAGATCAGACGCCGATGATTGCCAAGTTCTATCGTCCCGGGCGCTGGTCTCGCGAGCAGATTCTCGAAGAGCACGACTTTTGCTATGAGTTGCTCGAACAGGAATTGCCAGTGGTTGTGCCCTGGAGAAATTCTCAGGGCGGCAGTCTTAACAGCTACGCTGACTTCACTTTTGCGCTCTATGAACGCAAAGGTGGCCGCGCGCCAGAGCTGGATAATCTCGACAATCTTTTTATTCTCGGGCGTTTGATGGGGCGTATTCATGGCATAGGTGCGACCAGGCCGTTTAAATACCGCCCGCAATTGGATGCACAGGGTTTTGGTTGGGACTCCTATAAGCTGATCAGCGAGCAGTTTATGCCTAACGAATTGCGCCCGGCCTACGATAGCCTTGCGTTGGATATCCTAAAAAAGATCGAGCAGATTCTTGAGGATTATGGAGAGATTAAACGTATTCGTGTGCATGGCGATTGTCACTCGGGAAATATTCTGTGGCGCGATGACAATCCGCATTTTGTTGACTTTGACGATGCGCGAATGGCGCCGGCAATTCAGGATTTATGGATGTTGCTGTCTGGTGATCGCCATGAGCAGACAGTTCAGATGGCAGAAATTGTCGAGGGCTACAATGAATTTTATGAGTTCGATCTTCGCGAGTTGAGGCTGATTGAGGTAATGCGCACCCTGCGAATTATGCATCACAGTGCTTGGATCGCCAGACGCTGGTCTGATCCAGCCTTTCCTATGGCGTTTTCCTGGTTTAATTCACCGCGCTATTGGAGCGAGCATATTCTTGAGTTGCGAGAGCAGTTGGCGGCTCTCAATGAACCGCCAATAGAGTTGATGGGTTAGCCAGTATTACCAGCTATAGTTAACGCCAATGGTCAGCTGGCTATCCGACTTTTCTGTACCTGCCGCCGGCTGATTGTCATAAATCCACTCCAGCTTTAGTTCGGTAAATAAATTTTCTACCACTGGGACTTTTAAGCCCAAATCAGCCCTGAGGTCCGAGTCTTTTAAATCTGTCAGGGCGATAAATATCGTATGGCTGTGGAATAGCTCAATATTATCCAGCACCCGGGTGCGATAGTCGGCGGCCCAGCTCCAGGTTAGACGGCGGTCTGAGGTTTGATCTTCAAAGTCCTCACTGATCCACAGCAGACCGGTCTCCGCTGACAGGGCGGTTAATTCAGACTCCCAGAACTGACGACCTATAGCGCTACCTACAGCATAGTACTGGTCGATGGCCCTCTCTTCATTGGCGCCAAAGGCGACGCTATTCTTCCAGAACCACTGTTCCTGAAAGAACCAGTCGACCCCATAGCCGAGAGCGTACTCAGTATTCGGCGAGGAACCGTTGAGGCTATGGGTTTCATAGTTGAGATTTGAGCGGTGGCGAAAGTCACCCTCTCGCCACGCCACATCACTGTCAAAGTCCCAGTCTTCACGCTCCTGGTTACCACTGGCATAGGCGCCGGTAAACGATAGGCTGCCGCTATAGGTGTTGTTAAATACTTCCGCAGGCTGTTCGCCGAAGGGTTCGCCATTGATAGAGGTGATCTGCTCCAGGGCAATAGACAGGGCGCCAAAACTATCGGAATTCCAAGTCATATGGCTGTCATTCTGCTCGCCGAGCTGCCCCTGAATAATATCGCCATTAGTCAGGGTAATCTGATCCGCAGAAACGCCAGTCGCCAGAACTGCCATCCAAATGAAAAGGTATTTCGTAAAACGTCCATATTGCATTACTGTCTCCAGAAAAATAAAAAACGAAAGGTGGTGATTATTTGAAGTCGGCTATTTTACAGATTTCATTGAGATGGTCATTACTCGTCGAAAATTACTTTAACTTTCTGATGGTTAATCAGTAGAATGCCATTCCATGGATATTGGCCAATTGCCAGCCGAAATTATTTGAAGTTATTTAAGTGTTTAAGGAGAAAAAAATGAGCGAATTTCCGACAGAGTTAAAGTATGCCAGCAGCCACGAGTGGGCCAGATTGGAAAGTGATGGCAGTGTGGTTGTTGGAATTACAGATCACGCACAGGATGCCCTGGGCGATGTTGTTTACATTGAGCTGCCGGAAATGGGTGCCAGTGTTGATGCCGGGTCTGAAGTTGCGGTTATTGAATCGGTGAAAGCCGCCTCTGATATCTATTCTCCAGTCACTGGTGAAGTGGTTGAGGTTAATCCCGCTCTGGAAGATGAGCCGGAGACAGTCAACAGCTCGCCCTACGCAGACGGTTGGTTGTTCCGTGTGATGCCTTCGGATACGGCAGGTATGGATGACCTTATGGATGCAGACGGCTACGCGGCTACTGTCGAAGAGTAATTCTCTCTGGCAGCTTATATAAGCTGAGCTGTTAGCTAGAGCCGATTAAGCCCCGATATCTGTCGGGGCTTTTTTGTGTCCTGATTTTAGCCGTTTAATCGCGCAGAGAGATAATCGGCCACTGTTTATCCTGTGCCTCTGCTTGCAGCCGATCACAGGGGTCAACGGCAACCGGGTTGTCGACTTCGAGAAGCAGCGGCAGATCATTGGCGGAGTCACTGTAGAACCAGCTGCCCTCAAGGGTCTCAGACTGCTCTTGCAGCCATTTCTTAAGCCGGACAACTTTGCCCTGTTGATAGGTGGGGGTGCCGACAACTTTGCCGGTGTAGCGGCCATCGGCAATTTCAGGCTCTGCGGCTAAAAGCTCTGTAACACCTAGGCTGTGACAGATAGGTTCGACGACAAAGCGATTGGTTGCGGTGATAATCAGTAGTCGATCACCGGCCGCGCGATGCTTTTCCAGAAGCGCCTGAGCTTTGGGCAATTGCATGGGCGCAATCACCTGCTGCATAAACTTTATGTGCAGTTCGCGCAGCTCGGCCATGGGTATTTCTGTGAGCGGGCGCAGAGAAAATTCCAAATAGGCAAAAATATCCAAGCTACCGGCGACATAATCAGCGTAGAATTGGTCGTTGGTTTTTTGGAACTGCTGCGCGTCGACACGCTGTTCGGCAACGAGAAATTCACCCCAGCTGTGGTCGCTGTCGCCAGCTATCAGGGTGTTGTCCAAGTCGAATATAGCGAGAGCCATGGAATTTAGTCCGGTTGGGTTTCTGTGAACGGCAGGATAACCATGCAGCTCTTTTGTCTCAAGAGAAAATTGCCGCGACCCCGAGACTGTGGAACAATAAGATTAAAATAAAAGGGTGATGTATTGTGGTTGATAAGGATGGTTTCCGCTCAAATGTCGCTATTGTGATCAGTGATGGCAATGGCAGATTGTTTTGGGCAAAAAGACTCGGGCAGACGGCCTGGCAATTTCCCCAGGGCGGTATTGATCGCGGTGAGAAGGTTGAAGATGCTCTCTATCGTGAGCTCTATGAGGAAGTAGGGCTCGAGTCTGGCGACGTCGAGATTATTCAGCGGTCAAAAAAATGGCTGAGATACCATATTCCCCAACAGATGCAGCGCAAGCACTCCAAGCCCCTCTGTATAGGTCAAAAGCAGCGCTGGTTTTTCCTGCAGATGAACTGCGACCCCGGTAAAGTTCGTTTCGATACCAGTGGAACTCCGGAGTTTGATGATTGGCAGTGGGTGAATTACTGGTATCCGGTGAACTCTATTATTTCCTTTAAACGAACCGTTTATCGCAATGCTCTGCAAGAGTTCTCTGCGGCAAATGCCCGTCTGCAAACGATTCAGCAAAAGGCCGTTTAATTATGTTGGCGTCATTGCGCAATATAGTGCAGGAGGTCAACAGCGCCCGCAGTCTCGGGCAGGTGCTGAGCATTATTGTCAAGGAAGTGCGCTCGGCAATGCAGGCCGGTGTCTGCTCCGTCTATCTATTTGATGAGTCTGATCAACGCTATGTGCTGATGGCCAGTGAAGGTCTGCGCAGTGAGGCGATTGGCAAAGTGCGGTTGGCGATGCGCGAAGGTCTGGTCGGACTGGTTGCCGCCAAAGAAGAGCCGCTCAATCTTGAGAACGCCGACAAACATCCCAACTTCGCCTATTTTGAAGAGACCGGTGAAAGCCCCTACCATTCTTTTCTCGGTGTGCCGATTATTCACCACCGCAAAGTGTTGGGTGTTTTGGTTTTACAGCAGGAAACCCTGCGCAAATTTGGTGACGAGGAAGAGGCCTTTGTTGTTACCGTCTGCGCTCAGCTATCCGGCGCTATAGCCCATGCCGAGGCGACAGGTGCATTGCGAAAGCTGGCCTCAGCGGGCCGTGGCAAAAGTCGCGAGGCAATGTTTCGCGGTATTCCCAGCTCGCCGGGGGTTGGTATCGGCCGCGTGGTACTGGTTTCAGACACTGCGGATCTGGCTTCTGTGCCCGAGCGTTTTGCCGAAGACTCCGCCGCTGAAATCGAAATTTTTCGCACCGCACTAAAGTCAGCTAAAGAGGATATGCGCAATCTCGGTGAAGGCCTGGAGAGCAAGCTTAGCTCTGAAGAGATGGCGCTGTTTGAAGTCTATATCCGCATGCTCGACGACCGCTCGCTGGGTGGTGAGGTTATCGCCGCAATTATTGCCGGCCAGGCCGCACAGAGCGCCTGGAGTTCGGTGATCCTAAAACACGTTCGCACTTTCCAGAAGATGGATGACCCCTATCTGCGTGAGAGAGCGGCGGACGTTAATGATCTGGGTAAGCGTGTACTGGGTTACTTGCAGCGCAACGAAAAAAAATCCCTGCCCCTGCCGCGACGCATAATTCTAGTCGGTGAAGATCTCTCGGCATCGGCACTGGCGGATATTCCAGTTAGTCAGCTGGTGGGAATCGTTTCGGTTAAAGGTTCGAGCAACTCGCATATGGCGATTGTTGGACGGGCGCTGGGCGTGCCCACGGTGATGGGTGCGGTGGATCTGCCCTGGGCCGAACTGGAAGGCCATGAATTAATTATTGATGGCTTTAGCGGCGATGTTATCAGCCGTGCCAGTCGCAGTATGAGACGCCTCTATGTACAGCGTCAGCGCGAGGAAAGACAGCTCGCCAAAGATTTGGAAAAGCTTCGCGATATTCCCTGTATTACGCCGGACGGGGTGACCCTGTCACTGTGGATGAACACCGGTCTGCGTCAGGATATTGCCGTATCACTGAAAAGTAGTGCTGAAGGAGTTGGCCTGTACCGTACGGAAATACCATTCCTTATGCGCTCCAGTTTCCCCACTGAAGATGAGCAGACGGTAATCTATCGAGAACAGTTGCAGGCTTTTGCGCCTAAGCCGGTGACTATGCGCACCCTAGATATTGGCGGTGACAAAGATCTGCCCTACTTCCCTATTGAAGAGGAAAATCCGTTTCTCGGTTGGCGCGGAATTCGTATCTCTCTCGATCACCCGGAAATTTTCCTCGCCCAGATTCGCGCGATGTTGCGCGCCAGTGAGGGGCTGAATAATTTGCGTATTATGCTGCCGATGATCAGCAGCGTGCCCGAGCTGGATCGCGCCCTTGAGCTGATTGATCGCGCCTATGATGAGCTGTTGCAGGAAGAGGGCTACAGTATTAAGCGCCCCGAGATCGGTGCCATGATTGAGGTTCCAGCGGCGGTCTATCAGGTGAAAGAGTTGGGTCGACGGGTGAACTTTCTCTCCGTGGGTACCAATGACCTGACCCAGTATCTGCTCGCGGTGGATCGCAATAATCCCCGCGTGGCCAATCTCTATAACACGCTGCACCCATCGGTATTGCGTGCGCTTAAAATAATCCACGAGCAGGCGACGTCGGTAAACTGCCAGATCAGTGTCTGCGGTGAGGTTGCCGGTGATCCCCTCGGGGCGGTGGTGTTGCTCGGCCTCGGCTATGACAATCTGTCTATGAGTGCCAATGGCCTGCTAAAAGTTAAATCCATGTTAAACCAGGTATCCAAGGCTGAGGCGCGCGCTCTGGCCAAGCGCGCCCTGCGTATGTCGGATGCCGCTACTGTATCGGTGTTTTTATCCGATGCACTCAATCGTCCGGAGCTTTCAAAACTCTACCGACCGGTGCAGATAGAGAAGTCCTAGTCTAAAAATTTAGACTCTGAGGCTAATTTATATTGATAATATTCACCCGACTGCGTAGCCGATAGATATATAAAAAGCTATGATCTGCGCAGAATAAAATTCTCGGGAATACAGATGTTAAGCTATCCAACTATTGATCCTGTCGCACTCTCGGTGGGGCCCTTTAGCATAGGCGATACTGTCCTTGGACCCCTGCAGGTTCACTGGTATGGAATTATGTATCTGCTGGGCTTTGCGCTGGCTTGGGTGTTGGCTGTGCGCAATAGTCAGCGGCCCTGGTCGCCGATCAAAAAAGCGCAGGTTGAAGATGTGATTGTCTATGGTGCCTGGGGGGTTATTCTCGGTGGCCGCTTTGGCTATATGCTTTTTTACGGCGCCGATAAATGGCTCGCCGATCCCGGTATGATCCTGCGTATCTGGGAGGGCGGCATGTCTTTCCACGGCGGTCTGATCGGTGTTGCCATAGCAATGGTGATTTTTTCGCGCAAACATCAGGTGTCTTTTTTAGGGCTTGCCGATTTTGTGGTTCCTCTGGTTCCCGGTGGTCTGTTCTTTGGTCGCCTGGGTAATTTTATCGGTCAGGAACTCTGGGGTCGCCCCACAGATATGTCCTGGGGAATGATTTTTCCTGCCGACCCTGAGCAGCTTGCCCGTCACCCATCGCAGCTTTACGAAGCCTTTTTAGAAGGGCTGGTACTGTTTTTTGTTATCAACTGGTTTGCCAGAAAGCCGCGCCTGTTTGGCGAGATCTCCGGACTATTTTTAATTCTCTACGGCCTGTTCCGATTCGCGGTTGAATTTGTTCGCCAGCCAGATCCTCAGTTCACAGACCAATCCGTGCTGCTTGAATGGCTGGGCTGGATGACTCGAGGCCAAGCTCTGTGTATACCAATGATTCTTTTAGGGCTGTGGATGATGCGTAACAGCTTGAGACTACTTTTTAGCCGCAAGGCTGTTTAACAGCTCAGGGCTTTTTAACAGCTCAAGGCTGTTTATCCGCTCAGGGCTGTTTATCCGCTCAGGGCTGTTTATCCGCTCAGGGCTATAGAAGGTTTATTAAATGAAGCAGTATTTAGATTTAGTCAGACATATTCGCGATCACGGCGTAAAGAAAGAAGATCGCACCGGCACTGGTACCACCAGTATTTTTGGCTACCAGATGCGTTTTGATTTGGGCGAAGGCTTCCCACTGGTTACCAGTAAAAAAGTTCACCTTAAATCTATTCTCCACGAACTGCTGTGGTTTATTCGTGGCGATACCAATATCCGCTATCTGGTGGAGAACGGTGTTGGCATCTGGAATGACTGGCCCTACCAGAGCTGGTTGCGTAAAACAGGGGAAGAGGATCTCTACCCGATGTACTCGCCGGAGTGGAAAGAGAAGAAGAAAGAATTTATTCACCTGATAAAAGACGATGCAACCTTTGCTGAAGAGCACGGCGATCTCGGTCCGGTCTACGGTCACCAGTGGCGGAACTTTGAAGGCGTAGATCAGCTTGCCCAGCTGGTTGAAGATATTAAATCCAATCCCGACTCCAGGCGTCTTATTGTCTCGGCATGGAATCCCAAGGATATTCCGGTAATGGTTAAGTCCGGGTTGCCGCCATGCCACAGCCTGTTCCAGTTTTATGTCACTGAAGGCCGTTTGTCCTGCCAGCTCTATCAGCGCAGTGCCGATGTGTTCCTCGGTGTGCCATTTAATATTGCCTCCTATGCCATATTGACCCTGATGATTGCCCAGGTGACCGGCTTGAAGCCCGGCGATTTTGTGCACACCTTTGGCGATGCCCACTTATATAGTAACCATATGGATCAGGTTGAAGAGCAGCTCTCGCGAACTACTTTCCCGCTGCCGACCCTGAAGATAAACCCTGAGGTCGATAACCTGTTTGATTTTGTCTACGAAGACTTTGAGTTGCTCGACTACCAGTCCCACGGCCCGATCTCTGCGCCGGTGGCTGTCTAATGAAAATTTCTCTGATTGTCGCAGTGAGTCGCAATGGCGTGATTGGTCTAGATAACCAGCTGCCCTGGCACCTGCCCGAAGACCTTAAATATTTTAAATCGGTCACCATGGGCAAGCCGATCATTATGGGTCGCAAGACCTTTGATTCGATTGGCAGACCACTGCCCGGGCGCACCAATATAGTAATCACCAGAGATAGCAGTTGGCAGGCGGAGGGCGTTGAAGTGGCCCAGACTCTGGTGCAGGCCATGACCCTTGCGAAGTTAGCCTGTGCTCGCGCAGATGTCGATGAAGCTATGGTTATCGGTGGCGAGCAGATCTATCGCATGACATTGCCCGCGGCTGATCGCCTTTATCTAACCGAGGTACAGGCCGAGGTCCAGGGCGATGCCTTTTTCCCGGAGTTCGATACTCAGGAGTGGCATCAGGTCAGTGAGCAGTTGCCAGAAGTTACAGATACCCATCCGTATCGATTTGTTGTTCTTGAAAGGATAAAAAAGTAGTTGTTACATTAGGTAACAAAGGCCATGATTCGATTTGTCATCTATAACTTATTTGAGCTGTCAAATTGATTCTTGAACAACAGACTGTTACAAAGGTGACCGAAAAATAATTTGTCAGGATTTGGAGGGGTGCATTAGTTCCAACTCTGACAGCGAAAGATCATCAATCCGATAGACCCAAGTTGAGGGAACTATGAAAAACCAACCACTAAAGGCACTGGCATTTATTGCCATTCTTGCTGGTGGCACAGCTGCTATTGCAGTTCAGGCCGCAGAAGTAAGTGATGTGCTAAAAGCCGGCGCCAGTAAAGTTCAGGCGGCAAAATCTGCACAGGCAAATGTTGACGGTATCGCCGATAAGACCGATGGCCTGTTGCAAGAGTTCAAGCAGGTAAACAAGCAGATCGAAAGTCTGCGCGTCTACAACTCACAGCTTGAGCGTCAAATTGACAGCCAGAAGCAAATGATGGCTGAGCTCGAAGAGTCAATTGAGAATGCCACTATCATTGAGCGAGGCATCTCGCCACTGATGGAAAGCATGCTTAAAGGTCTTAAAGAGTTTATTGCCCTGGACGTTCCTTTTAAGAAAGAACAGCGTCAAGAGGCGATTGAGCTTCTGTTTGATAACCTCGATAGCGCCAAGTTCTCTGCGGCAGAAAAATTCCGCCAGATCCTTGAAGTCTACGATATTGAATCTGAGTACAGCCTGTCACTGGAAACCTATCGCGATCTGGTAGATATCAACAGCGACGGTTCTGAAGTTGAAGTGGACATGCTGCGTATCGGCCGTGTTGCACTGATGTATCAGACAAAAGATAAATCACAGACCGGTGCCTGGAACAAAGCGACCAACTCTTGGGAAACGCTGGGTTCTGACTACCGTCGTCCTGTAGACCAAGGCATTCGTATCGCTAAGAAGTTAGCGCCGCAGGATGTTCTGGAAATGCCAATTACTGCCCCGGAGACAGCACAATGAACATGAAATTCGTTAAAGTTTGTGCCGCTTTCATCGCTGCTGCTTCTCTAAGCATGCCAGCCCTGGCACAGGATGCAAAAACTCTTGATGAGCTGCTGCTGATGATTCAGACCTCAAAGATTTCTGAGTCTGCAGAGTACCGTCAGCGCGAAGCTGATTTTAAACGCGATCAGCGCAAGCAGGCCGCACAGCTTGCCCAGGCAAAGAAAACCAAAACTGCCGAAGAGCGCCGTTCAGATCGTCTCGAGCAGAATATTCGCGACAACGATATCAAACTTGCCGCACTGCGTGAGCAGCGTGACAAGCGTCTCGGTTCTCTAAAAGAGCTGTTTGGTCACCTGACTGGTGCTGCCGGTGATATTCGCGCCAACCTGACTCAGTCAGTTGTCAGCGCACAGATCCCTGGCCGTACAGAGTTCCTCGACGAGCTGATTGAGAAGATGAGCAGCGACACCCGTCTGCCGTCAATCAACGATATCGAAAAGCTCTGGTATGAGCAGCAGCGTGAGATGATTGAAAGTGGTCGAGTGGTTAAATTCAACCGCACTGTTTTGCGAGCTGATGGCTCACAGCAGGAGATGGAAGTTGTTCGTGTTGGTACCTACAACCTGATGGCCGATGGCATGTACCTCGAGTACAGCCCGGAGAATGGTCTAGTATCTGAGTTGGCTCGCCAGCCATCTGGACACCAGGGCAGCGCTGCCGATCTTCAGGAAGCAGTTGATGGTTTCACCAAGGTTGGCCTCGATCCTACTGGTCCACTAGGTGGCGGTCTATTGCGTGCGCTTATCAACACGCCAACACTGGTTGAGCGCTGGCACTTCGGTGGCATCGTTGGCTATGTGATCACTGCGGTATTTATTATTGCTATCCTTCTCGCTGTATGGCGCTTTGTATTCCTGCAGGGTGTTTCCGCGAAAGTATCTTCGCAGTTGAAAGATTCGAGTACAGCTAATATAGATAACCCACTGGGTCGTGTACTGGCAGTTGCCCAGGCCAACCCAGGTCTGGATGCGGAATCTCTTGAACTCAAGCTTCACGAGGCGGTGCTTAAAGAGCGTCCGTCAATTGAGTCCGGTTTAAGCCTACTTAAGATTATCGCCATGGTTGCCCCACTGCTGGGTCTACTGGGTACGGTAACCGGTATGATTATTACCTTCCAGATGATCACATTGTTTGGTGCTGGCGATCCCAAGGCGATGGCCGGCGGTATTTCTCAGGCGTTGATTACAACGGTACTGGGTCTGGTAGTTGCCATCCCAACGGTACTGATGCACACATTGGTCAACGGAAAAGCACAGCGCATTCTTCATATTCTCGAAGAGCAGAGTGCTGGCATTGTGGCTGGTTCAGTAGAGGGTCGCTAAGATGTTTTTTGTTGATACTCTGGCAGAAATTGGAAAGTTTATGGATTCAGGCGGGATGGTCCTTTGGGCCATCGTCGTCCTGTTGTTCGTTATGTGGACTCTCCTTTTCGAGCGCATGTGGTATCTCAAATCCGACGTTAGCCAAGATGTTCAGGGTGCTCTAGATATTTGGGAGTCGCGCGACGAGCGTAAATCCAAACGCGCTCATCAAATCAGAGAGCAGTTGATCTCTGAAGTAAGCGTAAAGATCGACGAAAATCTCATGATGATTAAAACACTGGTTGCACTGGCCCCGCTGTTTGGTTTGCTGGGTACGGTAACCGGAATGATCGTGGTATTTGACGTTATGGCATTTACTGGCGGCGGCGACGCCAAGGCGATGGCTGGCGGTGTTTCCCAGGCAACTGTACCGACAATGTCGGGAATGGTTGCCGCTCTATCAGGTGTGTTTGGCATGACTTATGTTGAGCGCGCTGCAGAGCGAGAGAAGCATCTGTTGGAAGATCACCTGACCATGGATCACTAACTGGAGCCTGTCAGAAACAAGGTTTCTGTGAGAGAAAACTATGCGTAATAGAACAAGTGGATCACAACCTCAGGGTGAAGCAATTGACTTGACCCCAATGCTGGACGTGGTTTTTATCATGCTGATCTTTTTTATTGTCACAGCATCTTTTATCAAGCTGCCCGGTGTCGAGGTTAATAAGGTCGACGCCGATACGGCAGACTCCTACAAGAAAGTGGGAATCTTGGTGGCGATTAGCGAAAACAATGAAATCTGGATTGATAAAAAGCGTGTTGAAACGACCGCGTTAAAAATTAGTTTGAGCAGGTTGTACAACGAAAATCCAAAGGGCGGCATGGTTATCCAGGCCGACAATGAATCGAATATTGAAGTAGTCGCCAAGGTCGCTGATGTCGCACAAGACATCGGCATCCGTCCGGTGGCCATTTCGGTAGAACAAGACTGAGTTAATAAGTATGCCTGTTATCAGAGTTGGTATTGCTGCTGCACTTGGAGTTCTGGTTACTTTTGCATTGATTATTTTGATGTACAAATTGATCGACTCGGGCAACAAAGATCTTGATGAAAAGGAAACGATTAAAATCGCTGACTTTCTTCATGTTGATAGACAGTTGACCGAGAATGCAAAAAAGACCGAAGTCGAGAAGCCTGAAGATCCGGAGACACCTCCACCGGAAATTCCCGAAGACAATATAGAGTTTGAGGTTCCTGACAATGCGATCAGCATGGCGGCACCTTCGGCCAATGCCAATCTAAAGATTGGTGGCGCTGGCGGTTTTGCCCGAGACTCCGACTATATTCCTGTGTATGTTCCCCAGCCGCAGTATCCGCGCCGGGCTCAAACACGAGGCAAAGAGGGTTACGCGGTTATCGAAGTGGTTATTACCACCACTGGTGGTGTACGTGATCCGGTAATGATCGAAGAATTTCCTGAGGGCTGGGGCTTTGGTCGTGCGGCCCTTAGAGCTGCATCCAAGCTCAAGTACAACCCGCGGGTTGTCGATGGCGTAGGCCAGGAAGTTCCGGGTGTGTTGTATAAATTTACTTTCCAGATGGCGAAATAAGGAGTAACTGATGTCTAGAAGCACAAAAATTCTAGCCGTATTCGGCGCTGCTTTTGTTTTGCCGCTAATGATGGCCGTGGTTGAACCACAGTCCTTATTGAGTACTTCGGTATTTGCAGAAGAAGAAAAGAAAGAGCCTAAATACAAAGACGTAAAAACTCGCAAGCGTCAGTCTGTTGGCAGTCGTTGCGCAAAAGCTCTGGAGAAAGTTCAGCCGAAACTCGAAGAAGAGGAATGGGCAGTTGCACTCGAGATGCTCAATGATATCGAGGCCAACGCTAAAACCTGTAAGACCGATTATGAACAGACTCAGGTGTGGAAATTCGCAGCCTATGTTCATTACTCGCTCGAAGACTACAACGGCGCAATCCGTTCTTATAAGCGTGTTGTTGATGGAATAGGTACGCCGCCAGAATTAAAACTCGATACTCGTTACACCTTGGCGCAGCTCTATACAGTTCAGGAAGATTACCGCAATGCGGCCCTTCAGCTTGAAGCCTGGATGGATGAGTCGGCGATTATTGGTGCCGATGCGCGAATGCTGCTGGCACAGATCTACTACCAGTTGGAACGCAAGAAAGAGTCACTGCAAATGGTTGATGCGGCGATTAGCGATGTTGAGTCCAAAGGTATTCTGCCCAAAGAGGGCTGGTGGGGATTGCAGCGTGTTCTCTACTATGAAAAGAATAACTACCCCAAGGTCATCAGCATTCTTGAGAAGCTGGTTAAGCACTATCCGAAGTGGACCTACTGGCGTCAGCTCGGCGGCATGTATGGACAGCGCGAGCGCGAGATGGATCGTCTGGTGGCTACTGAAGTTGTCTACCTGAATGGCGAGTTGAGCAAAGAAACTCAGGTTATGAGCATGGCTTATATGTATCTGGGTGCTGAAGTTCCCTACCGTGCAGCGACCATTATCGAAAAGGGTATGATCGACGGCATTATTAAGAGCTCTGCAAAGAACCTCGAAGTTCTGGGTACTGCCTGGTATCAGTCAAAAGACCTTAACAATGCAGTAAAAGCGTTGGAAAGTGCCTCGAAGAAATCTGATACAGGAAATCTTCAGGCGCGTCTTGCCGGTATCTACCTGGATCTTGGCCGCGACTCTGAAGCCTATCGTGCAGCCAGTCGCGCGGCCAAAAAAGGCGGTGTAAAACGTCCTGAAGCCAACTACCTAGTGATGGGTAATGCGCTGATTAACCTGCACTGTTACAAGGATGGTGTTGCGGCCTTTAAGAAGTCTCTTAAAGTTGCCAAGACTGAAAAGAGTAAGCGCTATCCAAAGCAGTGGATTCGTTATGCCGACACCGAAGGTGCTCGATTGCAGAAACTTCGTGATGTAGGTGCTACGGTTCCAAGCTGTAGTAAGTAAAGCTCCAGTTACAAAGTAGAAATAAAAAAGCCCGGTGCTCAAAGAGTCCCGGGCTTTTCTTTAGCTGTTATAAATCGCGCAGCTATCTTTACTCTCTTAGCTTACAACTGAGTCAGATCTCGCACCGCGCCCTTATCAGCACTGGTAGCCAGTTTGGCATAGGCTTTAAGTGATGCAGAAACCTTGCGTGGACGATCTTCCACCGGCTTCCAGCCCGCCTTATCCTGCGCCTCGCGACGGCTGGCAAGTTCTTCGTCTGAGACCAGCACGTCAATACTGCGATTGGGGATATCAATACGCACTGTATCGCCCTGCTGTACCAAGCCAATATTGCCGCCGGCACCAGCTTCAGGTGAGACATGACCAATTGATAATCCCGAGGTACCACCCGAGAAGCGACCATCGGTAATCAGCGCACAGGCCTTGCCGAGATTCTTCGATTTGATATAGCTGGTAGGGTAGAGCATCTCCTGCATACCGGGACCACCGCGCGGTCCCTCATAGCGAACAATAACTACATCACCCGCTTTTACTTCATCATTTAGAATACAGGCGACAGCCTCATCCTGGCTTTCAGTAATAAATGCCGGACCTTCAAAAACATGGATAGACTCATCGACACCAGAGGTCTTAACCACACAGCCATCCGGGGCAAGGTTGCCGGTAAGCACTGCCAGGCCACCTTCAAGACTAAAGGCATTTTCCAGATTGCGAATACAGCCATTGGCGCGATCGGCATCCAGTGATGGCCATCTAGTGCTCTGGCTAAAGGCAGTCTGAGTGGGAATTCCCGCTGGGCCCGCCTTGTAAAAAGTCTTTACCTCTTCACTGACATGACCGCTGACAATATCCCACTTCTCCAGCGCTTCTTTGAGAGAGGCTGAATGAACCGTAGGTATATCACCGTGAATAAGGCCGGCGCGTTCGAGTTCTGCGAGGATACCCATAATGCCACCAGCGCGATGCACATCTTCAACATGGTATTCCGGTGTATTCGGTGCAACCTTACACAGCTGCGGCACAACACGGGACAGGCGATCGATATCGGCCATATCAAATTCGATACCGGCTTCCTGAACAGCGGCTAAAAGATGCAGGATAGTATTGGTAGAACCACCCATACAGATATCCAGCGTCATAGCATTTTCAAAGGCCTTAAAGTTGGCGATTGAACGTGGCAGCACCGAGTAATCATCTTCGTCGTAATGTTGGCGCGCCAGCTTAACGATAGTGCGACCGGCTTCCTGAAACAGTTCGCGACGATCGGAGTGCGTGGCCAGCACAGTGCCATTACCGGGTAGGGATAGACCTAGCGCCTCAGTTAGACAGTTCATGGAGTTGGCGGTAAACATACCAGAGCAGGAACCACAGGTTGGACAGGCGGAGCGCTCGTATTCAGCCACTTTCTCATCGCTGGCGTCGTCATCAACGGCGATAACCATCGCATCGACCAGGTCGAGTTTATGATCGGCAAGTTTGGTTTTACCGGCTTCCATAGGGCCACCGGAAACAAATATTACCGGAATATTCAGGCGCATAGCCGCCATCAACATACCCGGAGTAATCTTGTCACAGTTGGAAATACACACCAGCGCATCGGCGCAGTGGGCGTTGACCATATACTCGACAGAGTCGGCAATAATATCTCGCGAAGGCAGTGAGTAGAGCATGCCGTCGTGACCCATGGCGATACCATCATCAACTGCGATAGTGTGAAACTCGCGGGCAATACCGCCAGCTTTGGCAATCTCTGCTGCAACCAGATCACCCATGTCTTTTAGATGAACATGACCGGGAACAAATTGCGTATAGGAGTTGGCGATGGCGATCATCGGCTTATTAAAGTCGTCATCCTTCATGCCGGTGGCGCGCCAGAGAGCTCTGGCTCCAGCCATATTACGACCCTGGGTCGTAGTGTGGGATCGATATTTGGGCATCTTATCTCTCAGTAAATGCTAAAAATTAATCAAAATTACAGGACTGCTAGGATAGCAGAAAGCACAGCGCAGAAAAATCTGCGCTACAAGCTTTTGCTAAAGATTCGTGACTGGCGCTGGTAGTTATACAGCGATTGTTTTTCGGCGGGCAGCTCACTGAGCTCGGCCTCGGTAAAACCCTGCTCTCTAAACCAGTGGGCAGTCTGGGTCGTCAGCACAAAGAGTGTTTTCAAACCGCTATCAGTGGCATCTTTTTCGAGACATTTAAGCAGTCGCGAAGCGATCCCCTGATTGTGAAATTCCGGATGAGTTGCAACACAGGCCAGCTCGCCGGCATCACTGTTGCCAATTGGATAGAGTGCAGCACAGCCGAGCAGGGTTCCCTCTGGATGCACAACCACCATAAATCGCGAGATCTCGGTCTCGAGCAATTCACGGGAGCGTTTTACCAGAATGCCCTGTTGTTCCAGCGGTGTAATCAGATCGAGAATACCGCCGACATCGTCAATATTAGCCGGTCTGATCACTTCCGAATGATCTTTCATAATCAGTGTGCCACAGCCCTCGCGGGTAAATAATTCACGCAGCAGAGTGCCGTCGTCGTCACAGCCAACCAGATGCACGCGATCGACACCATTGCGGCAGGCCTGATAAGCCGAAGCCATCAACCAGTAAGCCGAGGAATTATCGCCATCGGTTTTTTTAAGCTTGGCTTTAAGATCGGCTACCTCGGGCAGGGATAAGCTGCGCAGCAGATTATTTTCCCCATCGAGAATGCCCGAAGCACCAGTCACCAGAACCAGCTTCTCCGCATTCAGGGCAATCGCCGCCTGAGTGGCAACATCCTGATAGGCCAGATTAAACGCCTCGCCAGTCGGCGAAAAGCCAATTGAAGACATCAGCACCAGAGCACCGCTCTCGAGTTGATCCTGAATAGCCGCTGTATCTATACGACGTATCTCTCCGGCGCGCTGAAAATCGACACCATCGCGAACACCAAGCGGTTTGGCAGTAATAAAGTTACCGCCGATCACGCGCACGCGCGCACCGTGCATCGGTGAATTGGGTAGCCCCATAGAGAGTGCCGACTCAATTTGAAATCTTGTCCCGCCAACCGCTTCTTTAACGCAGTTCATTGTCTCCGCATCGGTAACGCGCACCTGCTGGGAAAAAGTCGTCTGCAAACCCGCCGCTTCAAGGCGCTGATCTATCTGTGGGCGCGCGCCATGGACAAGCACTATATGCGCGCCAAGGCTTTGCATCAGCGCAATATCGTGAATAATACTGTGGAAGTTTTCGTGGCATACCGCATCGCCACTCAGTGCGATAACAAAGGTTTTACCCCTGTGCGCATGAATATAAGGCGAGGTTTCACGAAAAAATTGTACGTAGTTATTTGTAGTCATGGCGCGATTATAAGCAAGAGTGGCCAATAAGTTGAGATAAAAAATTAATCGTTGGCTGAACTCGGTCCAGCGGTAGGAATTCATTCGGCTGATGAGCCACATCTATATCGCCGGGGCCCAGCACCACCACATCCATTCCCAGCTCTTGCAAGTAGGGAGCCTCGGTGGCAAAAGCCACGGATTCGCCGCGGTGACCGGTAAGCTTTTCGCAGAGTGCAACAATCTCAGAGTGCTCATCACCACAGAATGGCGGCACTATCAGCTTCTCGAGTTTCCAGTCCATCTTGTCCGCATCAGCGGT
The DNA here is from genome assembly GCA_943788895.1 of uncultured Pseudomonadales bacterium. Taxonomy (GTDB): domain Bacteria; phylum Pseudomonadota; class Gammaproteobacteria; order Pseudomonadales; family Porticoccaceae; genus HTCC2207. The sequence continues at coordinate 375,478 of CALSRZ010000005.1, forward strand.
CTTTGCAATCTCGCGTTCGATATCTTTTTGCAGCTGTTGCAGATCCATGCCCGGCAGCGGGCGAATCTCAAAGGCCAAAAAGCAGTGGCCGCAGATTCGGTTGGCATTATCGCCGCCCTGAATACAGCCCAGATTAAGTGTCGGGTGATCGATTAAAAACCCCGCATGCTTCTGCTGTTTCATACGATCGCGCATCGCCATCAACTGACCGAGAATACGCTGCATGGATTCCATAGCGTTATTGCCCAGCGTCGGGTTGCTCGAGTGGCCAGACTTGCCGGTGATAGTCAGCTTCTCAATCATAATGCCCTTGTGCATTTTCACCGGGCGATTATTGGTCGGTTCGCCAATCAACGCACTGCGCGCAATTGGTCTTCCTGCGCTGACCAGAGCTTTGGCACCGGACATCGAGGATTCTTCATCGGCGGTGGCGAGAATAATCAGCGGCTGTTTTAAATTTTTATCCGGCAGAGATTTAAACGCTTCGATAGCCAGTGGAAAGAAACCTTTCATATCGCAGCTGCCGAGACCGTACCAGCGATTGTCACGCTCAGTTAGCTGGAAGGGGTTGCTCTGCCACAGAGCCTCATCACAGGGCACCGTATCTGTGTGGCCAGCCAGCACCAGACCGCCGGGGCCGCTGCCATAGGTGGCGATAAGATTGGCTTTGTTATTGCCGAGATCCATAACTTCTATAGCAAAACCCAGCTCGCGCAAAGTATTCGCCAGTAGATCAATTACCTCGCGGTTACCCTGATCAATAGACGGATTGATACTGCTTATTGAATTGCAGTGAATAATGCGGGCCAGTAGGTCGGTAAGTTCCATGTTTTTCTCGGTAATGAACTGATGCGCAATGAGTGTAGCCTATGGAGTAATTTCTGCTACCCCCAGTGACAATTCGGACTAGAATCTAATGATAGTGAGGATCGAATAACAACAGGAGTTGAGCATGAATGAAGCGCTGGCAAAGGGACGCTGTATAGATCTGGGCGGAGTTCTAAAAGATCTGGTTAGCGATGGAATACTCAGCCGAGCAGATGCCGCAGATATAGCCGGGGCCCGCCGCAGTCGTGACGAAGCACTGCTGCACCCCCTCGAGATTATTGTCGCCAAACAGCTTCTCCACGCCAGCGATGGCCGGCTGTTGACTCTTGAGCTACTCAGCCAGTGGCTGGCGGATAAAGCGGCACTGCAGCTGGCGCATATTGATCCTTTAAAGATTAATGTGCCAGCAGTCACCGCGGTAATGTCTTTTGCCTATGCCAAGCGCTACGGCATTCTGTGTATTGAAGTCAGCCGTGAAGAGCTGGTTATCGCCACCATGGAACCCTACGACAACAGCTGGATTGAAAGCCTCGAGCAGACCTCAAGGCGCAGTATTCGTCGCGTGATCGCCAGCCCCGCCGATATTAAAAAATACAGTCTCGAATTTTATTCGCTGGCCAATTCAGTGTTTGGTGCTGGTTCCTCGACCGCAACCAGTGCTGGAATTTCAAACTTTGAACAGTTGCTGGAAGTGGGCAAGCTTAAAGATGCCGACGCTCAGGATCAGCATATAGTGAATATTGTCGACTGGCTGTTGCAGTACGCCTTTGAGCAGCGCGCCAGTGATATTCATCTCGAGCCGCGCCGCGGCAAGGGCAAGGTGCGGTTTAGAATTGATGGTGTACTGCATCTGGTCTACGAGCTGCCGGACAATGTAATGACCGCCATGATCAGTCGTCTGAAAATCCTCGGGCGTATGGATGTCGCCGAAAAGCGCCGCCCTCAGGATGGCCGCATTAAAACCAAAGCACCCAATGCCAGTGAAGTGGAGCTGCGACTATCAACCATGCCCACCGCCTTTGGCGAAAAACTGGTTATGCGTATCTTCGACCCGGATGTTCTACTGCGCAGTTTTACCCAGCTGGGTCTGGTGGCCGAGGACTATCAGCAGTGGCAGTCAATGATCAAGCGCGCCCATGGTATTGTTCTGGTTACCGGACCCACCGGTTCGGGTAAAACCACCACCCTCTACTCAACCCTGCGACAGCTAGCCACCGACACAGTTAATGTCAGCACCATTGAAGATCCTATCGAAATGGTCGTCGATGCCTTTAATCAGAGTCAGATTCAGCCAGCCATTGAGTTTGATTTTGCCGCGGGAATTCGCACCCTGATGCGTCAGGACCCGGATATTATTATGGTTGGCGAGATCCGCGATCGGGCAACTGCAGAGATGGCTGTTCAGGCTGCTCTGACCGGCCATCTGGTGCTCTCGACACTGCATACCAACGATGCACCAACAGCCATTAGTCGACTGCTGGATTTAGGCATGCCTGCGCATCTGATTAAAGCCACACTCAATGGTGTGATGGCCCAGCGATTAGTTAGAACACTCTGTCCTGATTGTCGCGGCGAAGTGCAGACTGATCCTGAAGCCTGGCACCAGCTTGCAGGGAACTGTGAAATACCCAAAACTGTATTTCAACCAGTGGGTTGTTTGGAGTGTCGCAACACTGGATACTTGGGGCGTGAAGGTATCTATGAGATTATGCCGGTCACTGATGATTTACTCGGCCATATAAGTGCCGAATCAGATATTCAGCAGCTGCGCGATGCTGCCGTATCTCAGGGAATGAAAACCCTGCGTATGGCCGGCGCGCAAAAAGTGGCGGCTGGAACTACCTCTATTGCAGAGGTCTTGCGTGTTACCCCAGAGCTGGGAGCCCGTCGTCCAACTGGCGCCCAGATTGTTAATGATGATTAATTTTTTGAGACCCTTTTATGTCGAGGACTTTTCCTGCGCTGATTACAGCGAAATATCAGCGATACCTCGAAGGCTTTCAATCCGCCCATTCTGATCCTGCATGGCTCTCCAGCCTGCTTGATAACAACCCGAAATACCCTCTATTTGCAGAGCATTTGCAACTGCTGTGGGGCTGCAGTGATTTTGTTGGCCAGCAGTGCCAGCTTCAACCCGGAGAATTTCAGGAGCTGGTTGAAAGCGGCGACTTGCAGCGCAGCTACGCCGCGGATGACTACCTAAGGCGTATAGAGCAGCGCCTGCCTAGCGAATGCAGCGAAGAGCAACTCGGTCAGCAGTTGCGACTGTTTCGCCGCCGCGAATTAATCCGCATTATCTGGCGGGACTTTAGCCGCCAGTCACCACTGTTGGAGACCACCGCCGATATGACCGCGATGGCCGAGGCGGCTATCAATATATCTCTCAGAGTATTGCATCGCATCACCTGCGAAGAGCTGGGCACACCCTATCGTGAAGGGGCAGAGAATGCGGGCACAGAGGATCAAGCTGAACAGCATATGCTGGTTGTGGCCATGGGCAAGATGGGCGCCCGCGAACTGAATATATCCTCTGATATAGACCTTATATTTGCCTATCCAAGAAAGGGTGAAACCCGACGATCGGCATCTTCCAGACGCAAAAAAACCGTCTCCAATCAGGAATTTTTTACTCGCCTGGGCCAAAAGCTGATTGCCGCACTGGACAGCAAAACAGTCGATGGGTTTGTCTTTAGAGTGGATATGCGTCTGCGGCCCTATGGTCAGAGTGGCGCACTGGCGCTGAGTTTTGATGCCCTGGAAGAGTACTACCAGACCCAGGGTCGCGAGTGGGAGCGCTTCGCTATGGTCAAGGCTCGAGCCGTGGCCGGCAGGCAGGTGGATCGGGATTATCTGGATACTATTTTGCGTCCCTTCACCTATCGCAAGTATCTCGACTTTGGTGCTATCGAGGCGCTGCGCGATTTAAAGATAACCATTGATCGGGAAGTCCAGCGCAAGGGCATGCAGAGCGATATTAAACTCGGCCCCGGCGGTATTCGCGAAGTGGAATTTATCGCCCAGGCATTCCAGCTGATACGCGGCGGGCGCAACAGCGATCTGCAGACCCAATCTCTCTATCAGGCGCTGCAGCAACTGGCTACCGATGAAGTATTGGCCCCTGAAGATATCGACGGTCTGTGGCAGGCTTATATTTTTCTGCGCAATACCGAGCATGCCCTGCAAGGTATAGCCGACAGGCAGACCCAACAGCTGCCCGAGGATGAACTTGGTCAGCAGCGAGTCGCAACCATATTAGATTTCGAACATTGGCAGGACTTTGATCTTTGTCTGCAACAGCATCGCCAGCATGTGAAGAAAATCTTTGCCGATATCTTTGCCGATCCCGAGCGTGAGGATATTGGAGATGCCAGCACCAGTGACGATAACCAAAACTGGTTGCTGCAGTTGGATATCACAGAGATACAAAGCCAATTAGAGAATCTCGGATATATCGAGGCGCAGTGTATTGCCCGGGAACTCCATACACTATTCCAGAGCAGGGCGGTGCTGGCTCTGGATGCCGAGCCACGCAATCGCCTCGACCGGCTGATGCCCAAGCTGATTGCCATCTGTGCCTCAGCCAGCGATAACAGTATTACCCTGAGTCGGGTGCTAAGTCTTATTCAGGCGGTATTGCGACGCAGCGCCTATTTGGCCCTGCTCGGTGAAAATCCGAAAGCACTTCAGCAGCTGGTTTTACTCTGTGAACGCAGCCGTTGGGTAGCCGACCAGTTAATCGCCTACCCAGCGCTGCTCGACGAATTGCTTGATCCGCGGGCCCTATATACCGCACCTGATAAAGAACTTCTGGAGGATCATCTGCGCCAGCATATGTTGCGTGTGCCCGATGATGATCTTGAGCAGCAGATGGATATTATTCGCTACTTTGTGCGCTCCTACACTCTGCGCGTAGCTGCCTGCGAGTTAACCGATGTAATGCCGTTGATGAAGGTCAGTGATTATCTGACCTGGCTCGCTGAAGTAGTTATTGAGCACACAGTAAATATTTCCTGGAAACATCTGACCGATCAGTATGGTCAGCCCCAGGGTGCCGATGGAGAAGTCCCGGGCTTTATCGTGGTGGCCTACGGAAAGATGGGCGGTATTGAACTCGGCTATAAATCCGATCTCGATCTGGTGTTTTTATACGACGGCAGTACAGTAAAAAGCTCTTCAGTAAAAAGCTCCACTAGCGGGCCACGGGTAATTGACAACAGCACATTCTTCGCGCGCCTCGGCCAGCGAATTATTCATATTCTGTCGACGGTCACCCCCTCCGGCGCCGCCTATGAAATCGATATGCGTCTGCGGCCCTCGGGAAACTCCGGCATGCTGGTGTCTTCACTCGCTGCCTTTGAAAAGTATCAGCGCGAGGATGCCTGGACCTGGGAACATCAGGCGCTGGTGCGAGCGCGAGTCGTTGCCGGCGATAAGAAATTGGGTGAGGCGTTTGGCAGGGTGCGAAAAAATGTTCTTGAACAATATCGCGTGCGCAATCCCTACGCACTGAAGTGGTAGAAATGCGTGAAAAAATGCGCAAACACCTGGGTCGAGCGACAAAAGATGGCAAATTCTCCCTTAAGCAGGGTATCGGAGGTATCGTCGATATTGAATTTATGGTTCAATTTGCAGTCTTGGCCTGGTCGCACAACCATCCCGAATTAACTCGCTGGACTGATAGCATTCGCATACTGGAGTCATTGGCCCAGAGCGGGCTTTTATCAGAGCAGCAAATCAGCCAGTTAATTGACGCCTATAAAAGATACCGTTCAACAGGACATCTTCTGCAGCTGCAAAATCAGTCGCCAGAGGTGACTGGTAGCGAACTTCTTGAGTGTCGGGAAATTGTGACAGCCCAGTGGCAACAGTTATTTGATAATTAATAGTTAATAAGAGGAATAGGTCGATGTCGTTTTCGGACCGCGATGGTTTTATCTGGATGGATGGCAAAATGGTTGATTGGCGAGATGCGCAGACGCATTTCCTCACTTCATCCCTACACTATGGCAACGCTGTTTTTGAAGGCATTCGCGCCTATGAAACAGAAAAGTCTGGCACCTGTATTTTCCGTTTGGAAGACCATATCAAGCGCCTGTTTAACTCAGCAAAAATTCTTGCACCTAGAGATTCCTTTTACCCAGGAAGAGATCTGTGAAGCACACCGCCAGGTAATCCGTGAAAATAAACTGGATGCGGCCTATATCCGCCCGCTGGTATTTTTAGGTTCCGAAGGTATGGGACTGCGCGCCGAGGGCCTTAAAGTTCACGTCGGTATTGCCGGTTGGGATTGGCCCTCATATATGTCGCCAGAAACTCTTGAAGCTGGCCTAAAAGTTCGCACCTCGTCCTATACCAGACACCATGTAAATATCACCATGGTTAAAGCCAAGGCCAGTGGTAACTATATCAACTCGATGCTGGCACTTCGCGAAGCGCTCGACTCCGGTTGTGACGAAGCGATTATGCTCGACCCGGAAGGCTATGTTGCCGAGGGCAGTGCAGAAAACTTCTTTATGGTTCGCGATGGCGTTATCTACACTCCGGATTTAACCTCCTGCCTCGACGGTATTACCCGCGATACAGTGTTTAAGCTGGCAGCAGATCACGGTATTGAAGTGCGCGAAAAACGGATTACTCGCGATGAAGTGTATATCTGCGACGAAGCCTTCTTTACCGGCACCGCCGCCGAGATCGTTCCTATTCGCGAATACGACAGCCGTATTATCGGCGATGGCAAGCGCGGTCCAATTGCGACAGTGCTGCAGGCTGCCTACTTTGATTTGGTGCGTGGTAAAAACGACAAGTATCAGGGCTGGTTAGCACCAGTTGCTGAATAAGCATTAGCTCGGGAATTATTGATAATCATGGCAAATGAAATTGTAAATGTTCTATGCATGAAGTGGGGCACCAAGTACTCAGGGGACTATGTAAATACCCTGTACTCCATGGTCGCCCGCAATATGAACCGCGACTTTCGTTTTATCTGCCTGACTGAAGATGGCAGCGGGTTAAACGAGCATGTCGAAGTCTTTCCGCTTCCGGAACTCTCGGTTGATCTGGGTGGCCCGGAGCGCGGCTGGAACAAGTTGGCGGTTTTTGCTGAGACCCTCTATGACATCAAGGGCAAAGTGCTGTGCCTGGATCTGGATTTAATTATTACCGGCAGTCTTGATGATCTGTTTGATTATCCGGGTGAAGTGATGATTATTAAGGACTGGATTAAAAAGGATGGCACCGGCAATTCATCGGTCTACCGCTTTGAAGTCGGCGCCCATCCGGAAGTCCTTGCCGAATTTGAGAAAAACTTTGAGCAGATCAAAAAGACCCATCGCAATGAACAGGAATATCTGTCCGCTGCACTGATGGCAAAAAATGCACTGGTCTACTGGCCGGATAAATGGTGCCGCAGCTTTAAGCGTCACTGTATTAAACCCTTCTCGCTATTTGTTGCCCGCGAGACTGAAATGCCTGCCGACACTCGCGTACTGGTATTTCACGGCAAGCCCGATCCCCATGAGGCAATCGCCGGGGTGAGCGGCAAGTGGTATCGACGCTTTAAGCCGGCAAAGTGGGTGGCTGAGCACTGGCATTAGGGCTACTTAATTAAGGATTGCCAGGACGGTAAGGATTTTAGAATATGGATGTTCTCTTCATTTCAAAGCACGGTTCCATATACAGATACTTCCAGTATTTGAAAAGGAACCTCAGTCTGCGTTCGACAGTCTGTGATTTCACGCCTAAATTCTATTTTAAGCTTCAAGCTCCCCCTCTCTCAGTCGATGAAATTAGAGCGGGTACTGAATTCCATTTGCAGCGCAAAAAAGCCAAATATAATTTTCCTGAGTGGCTGTGGCGGGGTTTGGCATTCTATTATGAGGCTAAATTTAAGTTTTATTACCGTCAGTTTTCAGGGCTAATTGATAACTACAAGCCTCGGTGTATCACCCTGTGGAATGGCCATAGACTCCCCGAACAGGCGATAAAGGTTTTAGCGATAAAGTTAAATATCCCCGTGGTTCATTTTGAAAATGGCCTCTTACCTGACACCACCACATTTGATATCTGTGGCGTCAATAACGCCAATAGCCTGCCAAGGGACGCGCAGTTTTATAGGGAGTACAAAAATAAAAGTACCCTTATTGGTCGCGATTTAGTTACCAGGAAATTTCACCGGTCAAAAAAGTCTCATGCAAAAAATAAAGACTTCTACGCAGCTCTGCCCGAAAAATATATCTTTGTTCCTTTTCAGGTGAAATTCGATAGTCAGGTATTATTGAACTCAAAATATATAAAAAGTATGACAGACCTGTATCAGTGGATTGAGTTTGCTGAGCAAAGCAGCGACCAACCCTTAAAGTTTGTTATAAAAGAGCATCCTTCTGATCCGCATAAATACACCGAACTTTACAATAAAAATCCAAATATCATTTTTAGTAACAGAGATACAAAAGAGCTTATAGAAAAAGCTGATGCCGTTATCACGGTAAATTCCAGTGTCGGTCTTGAAGCCATACTTTTACACAAGCGGGTGATTGTTCTTGGTGAGGCCTGTTACGGCATTGAGGGGTTATGTCGTCCGGTGAAAGCCGCCTCTGAGCTATCTGAGACGGTTAACCAGTTACCTTTGTGGGAGTTGGATGTGGATCTGATAGAAAATTTTCTCGCTTATCTTCAATGTGAATACTGTGTTCCGACATCCTGGCGAAACCCGGATAAAAAACATATTGATAGCTTGCAAAAAAGATTTGAAAGTTTATAAATCTATATCTTTCTCAGCCAATACTGCTTCCATCAGTCTTGTTCATACGGATAAAAATTACCTTGTTCCTAGCCGATAAAGTTTCTTAACGAAACTATAATATAAGCTTATATGCCTTTCTTGAAGATTAATCATGAGAGGATTTTTCTCATATTTTCTGTTATGTTGCAGAGCATGTTAGTTTCCAGCCAACAGAAATTCCTATTCGTCCATATCCCCAAATCAGCCGGGACAAGTGTGACTGCCGCCCTAAAAAACTTTAGCGATAAACCCGAAGAAGTCTGGATCAATCGACTGCTGGCGAGAATAGGTATTAACGTCAATTGGTTTGGCCCATTTCATTGGGTACGCGGGCGAAAACACTCCACTGCCCGACAGATACAGATGATGTATTCGAATTCGGTATTTGATGATTATTACAAGTTCGCCTTTGTGCGAAATCCATGGGCGCTCCTGGTTTCCTACTACCACTACATTAAATCAAATCAGCATCACCATCGTAGTCAGAAGGTCAATAACATAGACAGCTTTGAGTCCTATATTCACTACGAGATCAAGCGCAATAAAATCAATCAGAGCCGCTTTGTTACCGATGCCTATGGCAATGAGCTGGTCGACTTTGTAGGCCGTTTCGAATCTCTGGAGAATGATCTCAGCGAGATTTTTGAGCGAATCGGAGTTGAAGCTAAAATTCCGCATATCAATAGCTCGGCACATACTGACTACCGAGACTATTACACGCCAGAGACAGCCAAGTTAGTTGCCTTCCATTGGGCAGAGGATATTCTGCGTTTTGGATATACTTTTGACGACGGTGGCAAATAGCTGGCTATAATGAGCTGTTAATAACAGAGCTTATTTATGAACTGCTTGTTTAGACTTATCTATTCGGTAATTTTTTACTTACTGACCCCTTTGATCCTCGCGCGACTACTGTATCGGGCGGTTAAGGCCCCTGCCTATAGGTTGCGATGGGCCGAGAGATTCGGCTTCGTTCCTCTATCTGGAGGCAAGCCTGTTATCTGGCTGCACGCTGTCTCTGTTGGCGAAACCCTCGCCGCCGTGCCGCTGGTAAAAGCCCTGCAAGAAAAATATCCGAATCATCGTTTAACCCTAACCTGTATGACCCCCACCGGATCTGAACGTATAAAAGCCGCCTTTGGCGACTCTGTCGATCACTGCTATGCACCCTATGATATGCCAGATTCCGTGGCGCGTTTGCTAAACCGGGTAAAGCCGAAAATATTAATTATTATGGAGACCGAGCTGTGGCCAAATACCATTGCCGCCTGCCATAAGCGCAACATTCCCGTGCTGCTGGCCAATGGCCGTCTCTCGGAAAAATCCGCCGCTGCCTACAGACGTATAGCGCCGCTGGTTCGACCTATGCTGGCAGGGTTAACCACCGTGGCAGCGCAACATAAGGATGACGGTGCACGTTTTACTGATCTCGGGCTAGCTGAGACTGCGCTATCTATTACCGGCAATATCAAGTTTGATCTGAGTCTCGATAATATCACTAGAGGTAAGGCGCGGGCGCTGTTGACTGAATGGCGTGGTGTCAGTGAACGACCCATCCTCTTGGCGGCCAGCACCCATCGCGGTGAAGATGAGATTATTCTGCAAGCCTTCAAGAAAATAAAAGACAGGATAAATAATCCGTTACTGGTTTTAGTGCCGCGTCATCCAGAACGCTTTAATCAGGTTGCAGAGCTCTGTGGCGCTACAGGGTTTTCCGTCGCCAAACGCAGCAGCGGGGATTCTCCTGGCAACGCAGATATATTGCTTGGCGATACCATGGGCGAACTGATGTGCTTCTTTGGTGCCTGCGATATAGCCTTTGTTGGCGGCAGCCTGGTTCCCACCGGTGGGCACAATATGATTGAGCCAGCGGCATGGGGGGTACCAGTGCTTAGCGGACCCCATCTATTTAATTTCAGCGAAGCATCGCAGCTGCTGTTAAACGGCGGCGCTATGCAAATCTGCCAGAGTGCAGATCAGATGGCGGAGCAGGTTGTTGAGCTCATACAGAATCAAGCGCAGCGAGACGAGATGGGTGGTGCAGCGCAGCGCATAGCTGAGGCTAATCGCGGTGCGCTGGATAGACTGCTAAGCCTTATTGATAAAACTATTTAGCCTTTAGTCTGTGTAGGTTATTTAGCGATAGTCAGCTGTGGATCCAGCCAGGCGTTGAGCTGGTAGATATCGTCCGGTGACAGCTGGCCGGCAACCTCTTTAAGAAGCATCATCGACAGAATATAGTCATAGCGGGCATTGGAATAATTGCGTCGCGCCTGATAGAGGGTGCGCTGAGCAACCAATACATCGACAATATTTCTTGTGCCCACCTCATAACCAGCCTGAGTTGCCTGCAGAGCACTGTCAGCCGAAGTGATTGATTGTTTACGCGCTTTTACACGAGCCGTATTGGTCAGCACCAACTGGTGCAGGGAGCGAGCCGCCTGAACCGTATTGCGCTTGCTGGCAATATAGCCCTCGTCAGAGGCAATTGAACGCTGTTTGGCCTGACGGCGCTGAGCATCTACTGAACCACCCATCCAGATTGGCATGGTCACCGAGACTACAAAAGAATGGCCATCCTGCTGCGACTCGAAGGGTGAAGTGTATCTGGTGCCATCAGAGTCAGAATCGAAATAAGAGGCTCGTCCTGAAATCTTTGGCAGGCGCGCCGATGCGGCTGCCTTGGCATTATTGTAGGCAGCATCCTTGCCCAATTCTGCGACTTTAAGCTGGAAATTATTGCCGATAGCAAAATCAACCCACTCCTGATTGCTCAGTGGTTCGGGATTGGTTGCAGCAAAGTTTTCCCTGAGGCCAGCGAGTACTTTATGATCTTGACCGGTTAGGACTTGCAGTCCCTCAAAAGCAATATTCAGCGCACCGCGCGCCTCAAGGCTATTTACCGCAGCATCATCAAATACCGCCTGGGCTTCATGAACATCGGTTACCGGTAGCAGGCCCACTTCAAAACGCTCGCGAGTCTGCTCGAGCTGGCGCTGGATAGCGCGCTCCTCGGCATCGCGTGTCTGTAAATTGTCATAGGCGCGAAGCACGTTAAAGTAGGCTTCGCTAACGCGAATAATCAGCGACTGCTGATCGGCGGCAAACTGTGCCCGGGCGCTTTCGCTCAGTGCTTTGCCACTTTGAAAGCTGTACCAGGAAGGCATATCAAAGATAGCTTGGCTTAAAGAGACGTTGTACGAAGTTACATCGCTATCAATGAGTCCACCCATACCAAATATTGGAGAACTATCATTGAGCTCTGATTGGGTATAGTCGCCGGATACTGATAGCTGAGGAAGCAGGACACCGCGTGCTATATTCCTATTTTCCCGGTCGGCGTTAAAATTGGCGCGGGCCGCTCGCAATACTGGATCGTTTTGCACAGCACTTTCGTATATATCAGTCAGGGTATCCGCCAGACTGATCTGCGGCACCATCAGTGACAGTACAAAAGCGATAACAGAAATAAATAATCTTTTTGAAACAGTTTGCATATGGCCTCCATTTGCCTGAACTTTAGTTTAGCAGATTTATTTCCAGGCACTTGGTCAGTGTTTTAACTAGTGATTAGACGTTTTAAACCGCCAACTGGTTGACCAGATGGTAAAATTATCAAAATATATTTTTTATTGAGACTAGCCCGCATGCTTAAAAAGCACCAATTTGGTCATTCAGACTACCGCATAAAGTCGACCGAGACAGTTTTTAAAGGGTTCTTTAAAATGACCCGAACGGTGGTAGAGCACCGGCTATTTGGCGGTGGCTGGAGTCGGCCATTGACCAGAGAGTTGTTTAGACGTGGCGATGCGGTGGGCGTACTTTTATACGATCCGGTAAATCACCTGATTGGGCTGGTCGAGCAGTTTCGTCTCGGCGCCATCGATGAAAAGCAGGGCCCCTGGCAGTATGAAGTGGTCGCCGGCATGATGAGTCGTGAAGAGGATCCCCGGCAGGTAGCCGTTCGCGAGTTACAGGAGGAAGCCGGGGTAGAGGTGGAAAAGCTAATACCAATCTGCGACTATCTGGTTAGCGTCGGCGGCACAGACGAAAAAATGCATATGTATTGTGGTCTTCTCGACCTGACCGGCAAGGGCGGAATTTTCGGCCTCGACGGCGAGGGAGAGGATATTCAATTCCATGTTTGGCCCTACGATGAAGTCATGCAGGCATTTTCAGAAGGGCTGCTAAATAGCGCCGCAATGACCGTATCTCTGCTATGGCTTAACTTAAAGCACAGTGAATTGAGACTTGAGTCTTGATTGCACTACTCCGAGCGGGCTCCCAAAGCGAAACAGTTAACTACATCACGATGAGAGAATAGAGACTTTGTCAGTATCCGAAACCAGACGCCAGCGGCTTAACCTATCCCAATTACACGCAGAGTGCGGACTCAATTACGTGCGCCTGTTGCGGTTGATGCCAGACGACGTTCAGGTCGGCAGCAGTATTCGCGTAGATTTTGCCGATGGCCCGAGCAGCGGCATGCGGCTAACAGTAGCAGAGGTGACCAAATACACCTATCTGTTAACCATTGTTGCCGATGGCTCAAGGCCCAGATGGCTGCCAGAGATCGAGATAAAAGTACGTATCTATCACGATGCAAGAATGGCTGAAGTGATTGAATGGTGCAATGACAGAACTATCCCCTGGCTGCTGTGTGAAAATTCTGGCATGCAGGCGCGAGATGAAAAGTGGCAGTGGAATAGTTTTTTAAGCGATCTTCTTGCTCACGGCCTAAAGCATGGCATGAGCAAATTGAACGTAAATTAAAAGTACATTAATAGAAGTAATGTTCGCAACTAAAGCATAGAGGGCTGCAGTGAGCACAGTTCATATTACACAGATTACCGACCTGCATCTGGGTTCGGATAAAAGCGAAACCCTCGGGGGTGTAACCACCTTCGATAGTTTTCAGTCTGTGTTGCAAGCCACAGAGGCTCATGGGCGCGCAGACAATCTGCTGTTGCTGACCGGGGATCTGGCTGGCGACTGTCAGCCCGAAGCCTACCAGCTGCTAAATCAAACCCTTTTCGATGCGGATAAACAGGCGCTCTGGCTGCCCGGCAATCACGATGATGTCGAGACCATGAAAGCCAATCTCAGTCACTATCCCCAGCGACGAATTTATGAAGTGGGAGGCTGGGGCATACTGCTGCTGGATAGCTCCAAGCCCAACAGTCCCGGCGGGCATATCTCTGATGGGGAGCTGGTTTTCGCCGAGCAGGGCCTAAAACAGTTAGCTGGCAAGCCGGTACTGGTCGCCATGCACCATTCTCCGGTACTGGTCAATTCTGCATGGATCGACAAGCAGCAGATTGATAACCATCAGCGGCTCTACCAAATTCTCGAAGCCCACGGCGGGGTAAAGGCGGTTGTTACCGGCCATGTGCACCAGCATAACGACAGTATCTGGGGCGATATTCCGGTTTACTCGACACCATCCAGCTGTGTTCAGTTTGAAAAATACAGCGCTGATTTTGCACTCTCTGCGCAACCCCCAGGTTACCGCTGGCTGGATCTACATGCCGATGGCAGCCTGCAAACCGGCGTTGAATTTCTCAAAGATTTTGCCCAGCGCTGTGACCAAAGCTGCGTTGGCTATTAGGCTCTTTTCAAGCCCTCTCTTTCCATCGTTAATCTCTTAGAATAATCCCCTAAAGCGCCAATGCTTTGGCTATACTGTTGCCAACTTGAAAGCCGCAAATAAAAATTAGACGTTTCTCTATGCCAACGCTGCTGTATCTCCATGGGTTTAATAGCTCGCCTGAGTCTAAAAAGGCGCAGCAGACCCAGCGCTGGTTTGAGCAGAACGCACCCGAAATTGAATTTGTTCGCCCATCGCTGCCACCCTATGCAGATGCCGCTATAAGCCTGCTGGAAAAGCTGGTTGGCGAGCGACCGGCGGATTCAGTATTTGTGATTGGCAGCTCTATGGGCGGTTTCTTCGCAACCTGTCTAGCCGAGCAATACAATTTGAAAGCGGTGCTGGTCAATCCTGCGGTAAGCCCGGATAGAGGTTTGCAAAATGGCTTGGAGAGAACGCCAATTATCACACTGGGGAAATGTGGCTATTTGAGCCGCAGCATATTGATGAGTATCGTCGCCTTGATCCCCCAGAGATAAAAAATAAAAATAATTACCTCGTGCTCTTGCAAAGCGGTGATGAAGTACTTGATTATCGCGATGCGCAGCAACGTTACAGTGGATGCAAAATAATTCTCGAATCCGGTGGCGATCATAGCTTTATCGACTATCATCAACACCTGAAAAATATTCACCAATTTTTGGTCTCGGCCTAAATAAACTAATTTGTGAGCGAATGAGCAACTACAACGCAGAAGATATTGAAGTCCTCACTGGACTCGACCCCGTCCGCAAACGACCGGGCATGTATACCGACACCAGTCGTCCCAATCACCTGGCTCAGGAGGTTATCGATAACAGTGTCGATGAGGCACTTGCCGGTCACGCCAAGCGTGTTGAAGTCTACCCTGCACAAAGATGGCTCGCTGTCAGTTTGTGATGATGGTCGCGGTATGCCGGTGGATATCCACCCAGAGCAGGGTCTTCCCGGTGTTGAAGTGATTCTTTCAACCCTGCATGCCGGTGGTAAATTCTCCAACGACAACTACCAGTTTTCCGGCGGCTTGCACGGTGTGGGTGTATCCGTGGTGAACGCCCTGTCCACCAAGCTGGATGTGATTGTTAAGCGCGGCGGCAATGTCCACCAGATTGTTTTTGCCGGCGGCGAAAAGACCTCCGATCTGCAGGTAATCGACAGCTGTGGGCAGCGCAATACCGGTACTATTTTGCGCTTTCTGGCCAGACCCCAGTTATTTTGATTCGGTAAAATTCTCGGTCAGCAGACTGCGCCATGTGCTGCGCGCCAAAGCGGTACTCTGCGGCGGCCTAACCGTTGGCTTTCTACAATGAAAATACCAATGAAAATGAAGAGTGGTATTACGAAGACGGTTTAAAAGATTATCTGGCCGGTGCACTGCACGGCTGGGAAGTACTGCCCGCAGAACCTTTTATCGGCACCTTTGCCGCTCAATGAAGCGGTTGATTGGGCCGTGCAGTGGATGCCCGAAGGCGGCGAGCTGGTTCAGGAGAGCTATGTAAACCTGATTCCAACCCCGCAGGGCGGCACCCATGCCAATGGACTGCGCAGCGGGCTTGCTTGACGCCATGCGCGAGTTCTGTGAATTTCGAAATCTGCTGCCGCGAGGGATTAAATTAACCCCGGACGATATCTGGGATCGCTGTAGCTTTGTGCTCTCCTGCAAAGCTGGCCGACCCGCAGTTTTCCGGCCAGACCAAAGATCGACTCTCATCGCGAGAAGTGGCCGCCTTTGTCTCCGGCGTCGTTAAAGATCTCTTTCAGCCTGTGGCTAAACCAGCACACCGAAGAGGCTGAGAAACTCGCCGAGCTGTGTATCTTTGCCGCCCAGCGCCGTATGCGCGCAAGCAAAAAAGTGGTGCGCAAAAAGATTACTCAGGGTCCGGCACTGCCGGGCAAGCTGGCCGACTGTTCCAGTGGCGAGCCGGAGCAATGTGAAATATTTCTGGTTGAGGGTGACTCTGCGGGTGGTTCTGCCAAGCAGGCGCGCAACCGTGAAAATCAGGCGATTATGCCGCTGCGCGGTAAGATTCTTAATACCTGGGAAGTGGATTCACAGGAGATTCTCGGCTCTCAGGAAGTCCATGATATTTCGGTTGCTCTGGGTGTAGATCCGGCACTCGAAGAAGTCGATTCACTGCGCTACCACAAGATCTGTATCCTCGCCGATGCGGATTCCGATGGACTGCATATTGCTACACTGCTCTGTGCGCTATTTGTCCGTCACTTCCGTCCACTGGTTGCACTGGGTCATGTCTATGTCGCCATGCCGCCACTGTTTAGAATTGATGTCGGCAAAGATGTTTACTATGCGCTGGACGATGCCGAGCGCCAGGGTATTCTCGACCGCATTCAGGCCGAGGGTAAGCGCGGCAAGGTCAATGTCCAGCGCTTTAAAGGGATTGGGTGAGATGAATCCGCTGCAGCTGCGCGAGACCACCATGGATCCGGATACCCGACGACTGGTTCAGCTAACCCTTGAACCCGGTGATGACACCAATCAGCATTATGGATATGTTACTGGCCAAAAAGCGCGCTCTCAGATCGACGCGCCTGGCTGGAAAACAAAGGCAATTTAGCCGATTGCCAATCTTTAAACCGTTTTTTAATACAGGAAAGAACGATGAACGATATCGTAACCTTTAATGACCAGGGCGTAGAGAGCAGGCCTCTCAGCGACTATGCCGAGCAGGCCTATCTGGATTACTCCATGTACGTCATCCTCGACCGCGCACTGCCGCATATTGGCGATGGCCTCAAGCCGGTGCAGCGACGCATTGTCTATGCCATGAGTGAGCTGGGCTTAAAAGCCAGCGCCAAATACAAAAAGTCAGCGCGAACCGTGGGCGATGTGATCGGTAAATTTCACCCCCATGGTGACAGTGCCGCCTATGAAGCCATGGTGTTGATGGCGCAGCCATTCTCCTACCGCTATCCGCTGGTCGATGGCCAGGGTAACTGGGGTTCAGCGGATGATCCAAAATCCTTCGCGGCCATGCGTTACACCGAATCCAAGCTCTCCAAATACGCAGATGTGCTGCTCTCAGAGCTGGGTCAGGGTACTGCCAACTGGCGCCCCAACTTTGATGCCACCATGGAAGAGCCGGAAATTCTGCCAGCCCGGGTACCCAATGTGCTGCTTAACGGCACTACTGGTATTGCCGTGGGTATGGCGACGGATATTCCGCCGCACAATCTCAATGAGGTAGTCAGCGCCTGTCTGCATCTGCTGGATAGCCCCAAGGCGACAATTCCGGAGCTGATGGAATTTATTAAAGCGCCGGATTTCGCCACAGAAGCGGAAATTATTACCAGCCAGGCGGATATTCTAAATACCTATGAGACCGGTCGTGGCTCGGTAAAGATGCGTGCGATCTGGAATAAGGAAGACGGCGATATTATTGTTACCGCTCTGCCATTCCAGGCTTCGGGCTCCAAGATTCTGGAACAGATTGCCGCGCAGATGCGCAATAAAAAATTACCCATGGTTGAGGACTTGCGTGATGAGTCTGACCATGAGAATCCAACCCGTCTGGTGATAACACCGCGTTCCAATCGCGTTGATATAGACGCGTTGATGGATCATCTGTTTGCGATCCACTGATCTCGAGCGCAGCTACCGCATCAATATGAATATTATTGGTATCGATGGCCGTCCCTCGGTGATGAATCTGCGTCAGATTCTAAAAGAGTGGTTGAGCTTCCGTATCGATGTCACTCGCCGTCGTCTCGACTACAGATTGCAGAAAGTCGATAAGCGTCTGCACCTGTTGGATGGTTTGTTAATCGCGTTTTTGAATATCGATGAAGTGATTCATATTATCCGTACCGAGGATGAGCCCAAGCCGGCATTGATTGCCCGCTTTGGTCTTTCCGATACGCAGGCGGAATATATTCTCGATACCAAGCTACGTCAGTTGGCGCGACTGGAAGAGTTTAAGATTCGCAGCGAGCAGGATGAGTTAGCCAAAGAAAAAGCTGAGTTGGAGCTGCTGTTAGGTTCCGATGCGCGACTTAAGACGCTGGTTAAGAAAGAGCTTAAAGCCACTGCTGAAGAATATGGTGACGATCGTCGTTCGCCGTTAAAAGAGCGCGGTGAAGCCCAGGCCTTTAATGAGAAAGATCTGCTTACCGCTGAGCCGATTACTGCGGTGCTGTCCGATAAGGGTTGGTTGCGTGCGGCTAAGGGTCATGAGATTGATCCGACAACCCTAAATTATAAATCCGGTGATAAGTTCCTCTCTGCAGCCCGTGGGCGCAGTAATCAGAATCTATTCTTGCAGGACAGCGGCGGGCGTTTTTACGCGCTGGCCGGTCATACTCTGCCATCGGCTCGAGGTCAGGGCGAGCCGGCAACTGGTCGCCTAAATATAACCTCTGGGGCATTGTTTACTGATGTGTTGATGGGTGCAGATGACCAGAAGGTGCTGTTGGGTACTGATGCGGGTTATGGCTTTGTCGGTAAGATTGGCGATCTGTTCACCAAGAATAAGGCCGGTAAGGCGGTGGTCTCTATTCCCAAGGGTGGCAGAATCCTGAGTCCTAAAATGGTTAGTGATACCAATGCGCTGATTGCTGCGGTTAGTAATGAGGGGCGTCTGTTGGTCTTCCCGATTTCCGAGTTGCCTGAGCTGGCGCGGGGTAAGGGTAATAAGATTATTAATATTCCCGGTTCGCGGTTGCAGGCTCGTGAGGAGTTTGTGATTGACTATGGGGTTATTTCTGAGGGCGACTCTCTGGTTGTTCACTCTGGTAAGCGTTATCTGGTGATGAAGGCTAAAGATCTTGAGCACTATCGTGGTGAGCGTGGCCGTCGTGGGCATAAGTTGCCGCGGGGGTTCCAGAAGGTGGATAAGTTGGAGGTGGAGGGCAGCTAGCTCTCTGCTTTTCTGGCTTTGTTGACCGTTCTGCTCGAGCGGAGCGGTCGCGAAGTCGCCGATAATACTGTGATCGATTCCATGGTCGTTCACATTTCCTAAGCTGCGGTAACTCGCTGGCGCTCAAACAGATCCTCGCTTTTAACGGAAATGCGAACGACCATAAGCGGAATCTGACTGATCACAGTGTTATCGGCGACTTCGCTTGGAGTTATCGGAGTACATCTTCCCGTCATACTGGCGAAGGCCAGTATCTCTTGGGCTCGCAGTGTAATTCAACAGGTCCCAGCCTTCGCTGGGATGACGGGAGTTTCTTTCTCCCTCCGTTCTGTCGGGAGGACAGCGGTTTCTCCCGTCATACTGGCGTAGGCCAGTACCTTTTTAATTTACAGCGTAATTCTATAGGTCCTAGCCTTCGCTGGGACGACGTTCATACACTTTTCGAAAAACCCTATTCTCTGTACTACCCTTAAATGAGGTCAATTGAATGCGCTCCGCAAAAAGGAGGGCAACCTTTACAAAAAATAAGGAAGTCAAAATGGAAGAGAATCTTGAGCTTATACAGGAATTAGTTGTTCTTTACGGGGTGAAAATATTAATGGCGTTGGTGATCTTTATTGTCGGTAAATGGATCGTCAAAAAGCTCTCCAATGTAGTAGAAAAGTTAATGCAGAAAAATGAAGTGGATCCGGCGATCCGCAATTTTGCCGGAAGTATTATCTATTACACACTGCTGGTCTTTGTGTGTATTGCGGCACTTGGTCAGCTGGGTATTCAGACCGCCTCTTTTGTCGCCATTGTCGGTGCCGCTGGTCTGGCGGTTGGCTTGGCATTGCAGGGTTCGCTGTCGAATTTTGCGGCGGGGGTTCTGTTGCTGATTTTCCGTCCTTTCAAAGTTGGTGATTTTGTCGAGATTGCTGGCACCTCTGGGGTTATTCAAAGTATCCAGATTTTCACTACCGAGTTAAATACACCGGACAATAAGAAAGTTATCGTCCCCAATGGCGGTGTTATCAGCGGCAATATAGTTAACTATTCAGCCAATGATACCCGGCGTGTGGATCTGGTTTTTGGCATTGGCTACAGCGATGATATAGACAGTGCGCGGAAAGTGATCGAGGGTATTTTAAAAGCCGATAAGCGTGTATTGGAAATTCCTGCCGCCACGGTTGCGGTGGTTGAGTTGGCTGATAGCAGTGTTAATTTTGTCTGCCGTCCCTGGGTGAATACCGCCGATTACTGGGATGTTTATTTTGATCTGACCGAGGCAGTGAAAAAGGCCTTTGATAACAGTGGGATTTCGATTCCATTCCCTCAGCAGGATGTACATATGCATCAGGTTGAAAGCGCTGCTTACGTATAAGCTTTCAATTTTCTTTAACTAAAAGGAGAAATGTATGGGTTTTATTTCTTGGATTATATTGGGACTGATCGCCGGTATTTTGGCGAAATATATTATGCCGGGCAAAGATAGTGGCGGATTGGTTATCACCGCATTGCTGGGTATAGCCGGTGCTTTTGTCGGCGGTTGGCTGGGGTCTTTTATCGGTATTGGCACAACCGGCGAGTTTAGTTTTGCCAGTCTGATAACGGCGGTTGTCGGTGCGCTGGTATTGTTATTTCTCTACCGGTCGTTTAAAGATAAAGCGTAGAAAATAGAGCGTACAAAGAGCTGTCGCTGGTATTAGCCAGCGACAGGTTCTTAAAGTTTCTTGCTCAATAACTGAAAGCCTTTAAGTACATTGAGTGCTTCATAGAGCTGATTGTCATCGGTAATATCTTCTTCAGGTTCGACAGGGCTATCATCCCCTTCACTGGCCTGCTCCAAATGTCCTTCCAAATCTTCCTCACGGACTCTGTCACGCAGTTGATAGCGACGAATCTCCGCGGGTTCGACAATAATATCTGGAACAATTCCCTCCGCCTGAATAGACCGGCCACTGGGGGTGAAGTAGCGCGCGGTGGTGAGCTTAACTGCGCGGCCATCGCCGAGGGGGATTACTGTCTGAACCGAGCCTTTACCGAAACTCTGGGTGCCGATAATTGCAGCCCGCTGATGGTCTTGAAGCGCCCCAGCGACAATCTCTGAGGCCGATGCGCTGCCGCCATTAATCAGCACTACTATGGGAATTCCTTCAAGAAGATCGCCGCTGGTCGCCTGATAGGTGCTGTTGGAGCTGGGTAGGCGGCCCTCGGTGTAGACAACGGTGCCGCCGTCTAATACTGCGTCGGAGATTTCTACAGATGCTGGTACCAGGCCACCGGGATTATTGCGCAGATCAATAATCACTCCTTTCAGCTCAGTCTCCTGCTGTTTCAGATCGAGCAGTTCTTTTTTAAAGTCATCCCCAGAGCTAGTTTGAAATTGCGAGATGCGCACATAGCCATAACCCGGCTCGAGGATTCGGCTGCGCACCGAACTGACCTGGATAATATCCCTGATAATAGTAAATTCAATCGGCACCTCTTGATCATTGCGCAGCACGGTAAGGTCGATACTGGTGCCCTTTTCGCCGCGCAGTTTGTCGATGGCTTTTTGCAGTGCCATACCGCGAACCGGAGCGCCATCCACTTCAACAATTAAATCTCCGGCTTTAATGCCAGCCTTTGCCGCAGGTGTGTCGTCGATAGGCGAGATGATTTTGATCATGCCGCGCTCTGCACCCACCACCATACCCAAGCCGCCATATTCGCCAGTCGCGGATTCCTGAAGTTCGTCGTAGTCCGATTCGTTTAGATAGGCCGAGTGGGGGTCGAGCTCTAGCAATAGGCCGGCGATAGCATTTTCCAGCAGCTCGGTATCTTTAACTTCTTCAACATAGCCGCGGCGAATCTGTTCGAATACCTGAGTAAAAATACGCAGCTCACGCAGGGGCAGTTGCTCTTCTGGCGGTGATTTTTCAGCACTGTTATTGTCGTTCGCTAGAGTCTGTGTGGAGAGGCTAAAACTGACTAGAAGAGCGGCAGTGAGTGACAGGTAATTTTTCAGCATAGACGGTTTCCCTTGACGCGTTAGATGGCGCGTTAACGCTTGCCCAACCATATTTTAGGATCTGCCGGTTGGCCTTGTTTGCGAATTTCGAAATACAGAGCGGGCTTGTCCAAGCCGCCGCTATCCCCCGCACGAGCGATGGTTTCATTGCTTAGTACCCAGTCGCCAGTATCTTTTAATAGCTCTTCATTGTGCGCGTAAAGGGTCATATAACCATCGCCATGGTTAAGAATAATTAATAGCCCAAAACCGCGCAGATAGTTGGAAAAAATCACATGGCCATCGTGCACGGCATTTACCGACTGTCCGGATTTGGCGCCAATCATCCAGCCTTCCCAGCGCAGGGATCCGCTGCGCTGGCTGCCATAGCTATGGGCAACACGGCCTTTTAACGGCCACTGCAAGAGGCCTTTTTGCGAGACAAATGTCTGCTGGCCGGGAGGTGCGGTCAATGGCATATCACTGACCGCAACCTCTACAGTATTTAGCAGTTCTTCGAGTTCGGCGCGCTCTGCGATTAATTTATTGAGTTTTGCTGTGTCGCTTTGCAGCGAGACATTTAATTTTTCCAACGCTTTTGAGCGACGCTTGCCGATCAGTAAAAATTGTTCCTGATCCTGGACCAATTCTTTTTTAGCGCTGTCCAGCAAGAGTTTTTGCTGGGTGACTTCGGTCATCAGTGCGGAGAGTTTTTCAACATCGGCAATATAGGTTTCAATTTTTTTATTGCGCGCCTCGAGAAAATAACTGTAGTACTTAAACAGTCGTGACAATTGCTGAGGGTCTTCCTGATTTAAGAGTAATTTTATCGGTTCCTGATCGCCGAGTTTATAGGCAGCGGCAAGGTGCTCGCTGATAGCGGCGTTTTGGTTTTTAATATTTTTTTCCAGATCGCGCTGTTGTATTTCGAGGGAATATAATTTGTTGCGGCGGCTATTAATTTTTGTATTTAACTGACGAATACTCCTGCCGAGTTTTTGCCGCTTCAAGCTCAACTTTTTTAAGTTCATTAACCAGATTATTTTTTTCTCGATTGCGTTTTTCCAAGCGCTTTTCGAGACTGCTGATAGAGCGTTTTAAATTATCGAGTTTTTGTTTGTCTGAATCGGGGGCTGAATGGGCGATGAAATGAAGCTGGAAAAAATCAGCAATAAAACCGAGCTGATCGCTACCTGTTTTATTGCCGATAATTTTTTCATCGCTTATCTCTTATGCCTGATTTGCATTAGTGGCTATTTCATAGGTTAGCTGGCGTTGCTAACCAGAGATCGACCCGTCATTTCTTCAGGCTGCTCAAGATCCATCAGTGCCAGCATGGTTGGCGCTATATCCGCCAGAGAGCCATCGCTATCCAGAGACAGTTGGCGATCGCCAACATAGACCAGTGGCACAGGCAGAGTGGTGTGCTGCGTGTGGGGCTGGTTATTGGCTTCGTCGAACATCTCTTCAACATTGCCGTGGTCAGCAGTAATAAGAATTTCACCGCCGGCTTTTTCGGTGGCGGCAATCACTCGCTCAAGACACCAGTCGATAGTCTCAACCGCTTTGATAGAGGCTTCGTAACTGCCGGTGTGACCAACCTGATCGCAGTTGGCGTAGTTGCAGATAATCGTATCGAATTTATTTGCAGCCTATGGCCTCGACCAGTTTTTCGGTGACCTGGCGAGCGCTCATTTCAGGGACGGTGTCGTAAGTGGCAACATCTGGCGATGGGATCAGAATACGCTCTTCACCTTCGTAGAGAGACTCTTTGCCGCCGCTAAAGAAGAATGTCACATGGGCATATTTTTCAGTCTCGGCAATACGCAGCTGCTTTTTACCCTGCATGGACAGATAGTCGCCCATTGAGTTGACCAGTGCGATCGGTGGGTAGGCGCAGGGAACATCCAGATTAGACTGATATTCCGTGGTCATAACAAAGGTTGAAAGCGCCGGTACCACACTGCGCTCAAAACCATCAAAGACTTCGTCGGTCAGGGCATGAGCCAACTCGCGAGCACGGTCGGGGCGGAAGTTCATAAAGATAACTGCATCGCCATCTTCCATACGCACCGGCGCTTCGCCTTCTCCGCAGATGGTTGTCGCATGAACAAACTCATCATTTTCATCGCGCTCATAAGCATTGTTTAATGCCGAGATAGCATCTGTTGCTGTATAGGGTGCATCGCCAGCCGTAATCAGATCATAGGCTTCTGCTACGCGATCCCAGCGGTTATCGCGATCCAGTGAGTAGAAACGTCCACAGACAGTGGCTATTTTGCCAACGCCAAGTTTCTCAAAAACCGCCTGGGTTTTTTCCAGTGAAGGTTGCGCGCTGCGCGGTGGGCAGTCGCGACCATCGAGAAATGCATGCAGATAGATTTTCTCTGCACCGCGCTGGGCGGCCATTTCAATCATCGCATTGATATGGTCTTCGTGGCTGTGAACACCGCCGGGTGAGAGCAGGCCCATAATATGCACCGCTTTGCCGGCAGACTGCGCCTTATCAATAGCGTCGCAATAAGCGGGATTGGTGAAAAAGTCACCGTCGACAATGGCTTTGTTAATGCGAGTAAAATTTTGGTAGACCACACGGCCGGCACCCAATGTCATATGACCCACTTCAGAGTTACCCATCTGGCCTTCGGGTAATCCAACCGCCATACCGGAGGTGTGAATCAATGTTTTTGGATTGTTATTCCACAGCGATTGCCAGACAGGTGCCTGGGCATTTTTAATCGCATTGTGTTTTTCATCATCGCTATATCCAAAGCCGTCGAGGATAAGCAGTACCAGTGGTTTTTTTTGTTCGGTCATGGGTGCAGTCTGAAGTTAGGAACGATGGGTAGATTTTAAAGGCAAGTGCCGCAATACGCTACGCCCACAGGCCAATTTACGCCAATGGGAGTGAATTTAGCGATAAATCTTCAACGAATTACCACTTCCTGACTGTTATTGCGTCTCAAGTTCTTCCCAGCGCTGATAACAGTGATTGAGTTGCTGTTGCAGATCGCTGAGATTTTTTTCAACTGCTTCAGTAACCGAGCGCTCAGACTGATAAAAATCTGCCTGGTTCATCTGCTCGGAAATTTCGCCGATTTCAGTTTCCAGGCGCTCAATTTCTGCCGGTAACATATCCAGCTCACGCTGGACTTTGTAGGAGCGTTTTTTAGCACTGGTGGCAGGCTTTTCCTGAGTCTTGGTCGCTGCTTTTTCACTGCTGGCAGTCTCGACCTTGCGCTGACGCAGCCAGTCATCATAGCCGCCGATATACTGGTTAATAACCGCATCGCCCTCAAACACCAGCGTGCTGGTGACTACATTGTTGAGGAAGGCGCGGTCGTGACTGACCAGCAGGATGGTGCCCTTGTAGTCGATCAGCAGCTCTTCGAGCAGATCGAGAGTATCTATATCCAGATCGTTGGTTGGCTCATCAAGTACCAGAATATTGGATGGCCGAGTAAATAGCTTGGCCAGCAGCAGGCGATTGCGTTCACCGCCGGAAAGCGCACTGACCGGCTGTCGGCAGCGGTCGGGGCTAAAGAGAAAATCCTGTAAGTAGCTGATAACGTGTCGCGATTTGCCGCCAATTTCGAGCATATCGCGACCACCGGAGACATTGTCCTGAACCGTTTTTGACTCGTCCAGAGCCGAGCGATACTGATCAAAGTAGGCAATATCAAGATTGGTACCGGTTTTAACTGTACCTGTTTGTGGCTCCAGCTGGCCGAGCAGCAGTTTTAGCAAGGTGGTTTTGCCGACACCGTTGCGCCCGATCAGGCCGACCTTGTCACCTCGCTGAATCAGGGTTGAGAAGGATTTAACCACCTGCTCACCATCATTAAATGCAAAGTTAATATTCTCAGCTTCAGCAACTATCTTTCCAGACTTCTGCGCCTGCTGAATATCCATCTTTGCGGTGCCCTGCTGTTTACGGCGGTCGGCATATTCCCGGCGCATCGATTCCAGCGCTCTAACCCGGCCTTCATTGCGGGTGCGGCGCGCCTTAATACCCTGACGAATCCACACTTCCTCTTGGGAAAGGCGCTTATCAAACAGGGCATTATGCTTGTCTTCGATCTCCAGCATCTCTTTCTTACGTTGGATATAAGTGGAGTAATTGCAGTTAAATTCGGCGATCTTGCCGCGATCTATCTCGATAAAGCGAGTTGCCAGGTTATCCATAAAGCGTCGATCGTGACTGATAAACAGCAGCGCGCCCTCCCACTTAAGCAAAAACTGCTCGACCCATTTAATCGCGTCTATATCTAAATGGTTGGTTGGCTCATCCAGCAACAGCAGGTCTGGTTTACAGACCAGAGCGCGGGCCAGTAGCACCCGACGCTTATATCCACCGGACAGGCTGGAGATATCCACATCCGGATTTAAATCCATTTTGGTGACAATCGCCTCAACCCGCTGATTGATATCCCAGCCATCGACACGCTCAAGTTCAGCCTGACACTCTTCGAGTTCACGCATCACCTTATCGGTAGGGTTGGAACTCAGTTCGAGAATCAGATGGTGGTAACGAGCCGCCAGCTTTCCCTCGGCACCCAGACCCTCGGCGATAACATCAAATACCGAGCCAACCGCATCATGGGGCACCGACTGTTCCAGTTGGGCAATCTTTACCCCGGCGGCGCGCTTAAGTACGCCATCGTCGGCAATTACCTGACCGGTAAGAATTTTTAACAGGGTGGATTTTCCCGCGCCATTGCGGCCGATCAGGCAGACCCGCTCGCCCGGTTCAATAACCAGATTAATATGATCGATTAGCGGTGGCTGGCCATAGCTAAGAAAGATGTCCTGCAGAGTGACAAGTGGCATAGGGTTATAGGTTATCCAATATTAAGCGTTGGTTTTAGCCTCAGGCCCGAGGGGCTTGGTGAGCAAAATCAGCTTGGGTAGTAGAGTCATCGAGCCGAGCAGAGCGGCGGTCATGGCCAGTCCGGTCAGCAGACCAAAGTAGATCGATGGAATAAAGTTAGATAGCGCCAGAATCGAGAAGCCGACAATAATGGTAATTGCCGTATAGAACAGCGCCAGGCCAATACTGGCATGGGCCCTGTGCATCGATCCCAGATAGTTGCCATCCACGGCAAACTCACGGCGGAATCTGGTGATGTAATGAATCGCGTGATCGACACCAATACCCACGGTAATTGCCGCGATAGTAATGGTCATCATATCCAGCGGTATACCCGCCAGACCCATACCGCCGAGAACGATTCCCGCCGCCAAGAAGTTTGGCAGGATCGCGATAACCGAAATCTTAATTGAGCGGAACAGCACCAAAAACATCAGCATAATGCCGACAAAAACCGCACCCAGAGTGAGGATCTGCGATTTATACAGGCTCTGCAGCATATTGTTATAGAGCACCAGCAGACCGGTAAAGCGGATATCTTCACTGGCGATACCCACCTCATTTACTGCGTAGTCGCGGATTTTCTCCAGCAGATCAGCGCGGCGTAACAGGCCCTGGGTTTCCATGGCGCGCAACTGAATGCGCGCCTCATCTATATCTTCAATTAAATAGGGTGCCACCATCTGCTGGTAGATCTCATCGCCAAAGCTTTTGCGCATAAAGGCAATTTCAAAATCATTGAGCTTATGGCCGCTGAGGTCACTGGCGACATCGTAGATCTGCACCAGCGAACTGACCTTGCCTACCTCTGGCTGCGCTTCAAGAAATGCCTGCAGCTTGGCCAGATCGGCTAGACCGGTCGAGGTGAACCAATAGGTATCTTTAAGCTCGTTTGCGCTGTCTTCGCCAAAGGCATCGGCGTCGCTATCAAAAGCATCTGCAAAGCTATCATCCTCGTAGCCGCCATCCTCCGTAGCCATAGTCGTCCTCTTCAGAAAACGCATCGTCACCGAAAGCATCGTCACCAAAAGCCTCATCGCATATTCACTGTCTTCATTAGCCGCGAAACTCTGCTCAGGCTCGGCAAAAGTCGGTGCCTGCAGAATAATATCCAGAGGTGTAGTGCCGCCCAGCGAGGCATCAATAATCTCCATGCCCTGGTAAATTTCCGTATCGCTGCGGAAGTAATCAATAAAGCGATTCTCCACCTCAAGGCGGGTAATGCCATAGATTGAAAGCACGCTTAGTCCACAGGCAACCAGCAGTACAATATTGCCGTGACGCTCGGTAAAGCTGGCAAATACCGAGGTAAACGATGCCGAGTTATCATTGCCGGCGCTGTCTTTCCCCTTGCCCACCAGCATCATTCCCGCCGGAATAATAATAAACGCCACCACCAGTGCCAGACTGATACCCATGGTCATCATCCAGCCAAAATCGATCACCGGACGAATATTGCTGACCACCAGCGACATAAACGCGACGATAGTGGTTAGCACCGTATACAGGCAGGGCTTTGCCATTGAGGTTACCGTGGCGGTCACCAGCTGTTCTTGAGTCGCCTCTGGCTGAGTGCGATACAGCTCGCGGTAGCGAACAATCAGATGCATGGTCAGCGCGAGGGTAATAATTAGCAGCAGCGAGACAAAATTTGATGAGATAACCGTTAGGCGCCAGTCGATCCAGCTAAGGAAACCGAGAATAATAACCAGACACAGAGCGCAGGTACTCAGGGGCAGAATAACCCAGCGCAGCTGGCGGAAAATAACCCCTAGGGTAACGATCACAAAGATCAGAATACCGGTACCAAAGATCGCCAGATCGCTTTTAATAAAGTCGACCATATCCGCGGTAATCATATCCGGGCCGCCAAGGAAAATAGTGGCGCGATCGCGGTAGCCATCCATCAGGCTGCGCACATCGGCAACCAGCTGATGGCTTACTGCCGCTTTAGCTGTGCGGTAGTCGAGGAACTCTTTACTTACCGCATCCAGCTCAACCTGCTGCTCTTGGCTGAGCCCATCAGTTGACTTGATTAGACGCAGAGCATCGCGGGCCTGTACCAGATCGAGATATTTCTGGTCCAGCTCAAGGGTTGCTAGCATACCGGTGGTCTGGCCGTCGCGGCTTAAAATAAGGTCTTTGTAGATAGGGCTGTTAAGAAATTCCTGCCGTGCCAGATCGCGATCAACCCCGGGCGATAGCAATGTGTTCAGCTCGCCCTTTAAATCCGCAACTTCAATTTTTGGGCTGTAGAGCAGCGGCACATCAAGTAGCGATAGCATACTTTCAACGCCTTTAATCTCAGCCAGCTCATTGCGCAGGGAAGAGAGAGTTTGCAGATTGTTATCGTCAAACAGATCGCCCTCTAATGGCGAAAAGGTCACAATCAGAAAGTTATCACTGCCGAAGCGCTGCACCACCTCACGGAAGAAATTCAGGTCGTCATCATGTTCCAGGGTCAGCGAATCCGCCGAGGCATCCAGCTTAAAATTGGGCAGCCCAAGCGCCATGGCAACCGCCAGCGCCAGAACCATAAAAATGGCGGCGAGGGGGTGGCGAAGAACGGTTTTTTGGTAGAAATTAAAAAGTGCTGCAGACATGAAAATGCGCATCCTTGAAGTCTATTCTTTTTGTGGACGCTATTATGCGGTTTTGGAGAGGAATATTATAGTTGTTAGCTGACTAATTGAAGTTTTCGAAGTGAAGGCAATCAATCGAAATCGATTAACCCCCGCTGGATTGCC
Organism: uncultured Pseudomonadales bacterium; assembly: GCA_943788895.1. Taxonomy (GTDB): domain Bacteria; phylum Pseudomonadota; class Gammaproteobacteria; order Pseudomonadales; family Porticoccaceae; genus HTCC2207. The sequence goes on from CALSRZ010000005.1 coordinate 405,174, forward strand.
TTATAAACTGTATTGGCCTGAGACCGCGATCCAAGCATCTCTTTTGCCATAGCCATATATTTATTAGCTGTGTCTGTGCTGACGCATAATTTCTCGGCCGCCTGACCGAGAGTTACATCGAATTTGGCCATAACGGTTATTAGTTTTAGTGCTTTGGGGTTTATTTTCGGTGCCGGGTTTTTACTTATAAATTTGTTTTTAAAGACACGTACAGCGGTGTCTCCCAGTCCATGTAAAACCGCGCCACGAGATTCAGTAAGCGCCTTAAATTCTTCTGCAGTTGCCCCCTTTGCCATAAGCGAGAACAGCATGCGGCCTTTACGATTACGAGCTGCCTTTTTTATTTGCTCTTTGCTTTTTATTTCTTCCTTATCAACCACTACTTCATTAGCCTCTTCCTCATCAGCCTTTTCGAGGGCAAACAGTTCCTCATCGGTCTTGTATGGCATCAGGTAGGCGTCGTTAAATCCGAACTCTTTATATAGAGCCAGTATTTCCCTGTTCTTGTTAAAGGTATGGGTTGGGATACAGGGGTTATCAATGATTTTTTGGATATCTGAATGATGGATGTGGGTGGGATTAGACGCTTTGAGATAATCCAATGTCATATCGCGCGTATAAAGTTTCTTGGCCTCATAGTCGGCCAGCAGCTTTTCGGGCAATGTGGTTAAAAAGACATGGGGTTTATAGTTATGGGTAAAACCCAAAAAAGAAAAATCAGAAAAGCCGAGCTTATTGAAGATGCTTAACAGGCGTTTTTTTAGATCGTCGGGGGTTTTTGAGACGACCAGCTGTTTAACAAAAACAATATGATCGTTTAATTCTTCCAGCTTTAGAGGTTCATGAAAACCAATAATAGAAAACCTAGGATCATCTTTATCGAGGACAGTTTTCCCCCTGTTGTCTGGCCTGCTATCTGGTTGCATAATCGCTCCTTCCTGAGTGATAGGAAGGAACATATCGTATATACACAATTGGTCCAAATTATAATTTGCTTTGGCCTGATTGTGATCAAGGAAACGCCTAATAAATTCCGACTGCGAAGAGAAAGCTTAATACTGATAATGCCCGGGTGGGTTTAAAAATATAAAATTATTATCACTCTTGGCCATCGACAAATCTGATGAAGAACAGTAATTCCGTATATATACAGTGGACTAGGGGTTTGGATTGGCTGAATCTTCTTCGCATGAAAGTTAAAGGAATAACTTACAAAAGCGTGCTTGGACGATATCTCAGGGAGGCTAGAAAGAATGCTGGGCTGAGTCAGGAAGCATTTGCGGATAAAATAGGGATTAACCGAACCTACTACGGCAATCTTGAGCGCGGCGAGAATAGCATTAGTATTGATAAACTTCAGAAAATTTCCGGAACACTTAATATCCCACTATCAGAACTATTCAGGCAGGTAGAAAAGCAATAAATATCTTTGTTATTTATTGGCTAAACAGCGTATCCAGTTTTTTAGCGACCAAGCTATTTTTAAGTGTTACATACTCCGGAACTCCATTTTTATAAGGCGGATAATCCTCCCCTATAATCAATGGCTGCAAATAATCTCGCGCTTCCTGAGTAATCCCAAAGCCATCCTCAGTAATAAAAGACCGCGGCATCATTTTTTCCACATTGGCGACTTCAGTTAGCGGCGCCTCTCCCAGCGACCAGCTATATTTCTCACCGCTATTGCGCTCGATGGTAACCATAATTGCGCGTTTGCCTTCGAGGGCTTTTTCGACTGCTGCCCTGCCCACCGCATAGGCCTGTTCCGCATCGGTTTTTGAAGCGATATGTCTTGCCGAGCGCTGCAGATAGTCGGCGAGGGCATAATGGTATTTATAACCCAGAGCTTTTTTAACCATACTGGCCAGCGTTGGGGCGACGCCGCCAAGCTGTTGGTGGCCAAAGGCATCTTTATGGGCAGAGCCGGAGATCAGTGCGCCATCGGCATAGCTGGCGCCTTCAGAGGCGACGACTACACAGTAGCCTTTTTGTTTAACCGTCTCTTTGACTTTGGCGATAAATTGTTCCCGAGAAAAGGGGATTTCCGGAAAGATAATAATATGTGGCGGATCACCGGCTTTTTCGGCGGCAAGACCTCCGGCGGCGGCGATCCAGCCGGCGTGGCGGCCCATCACTTCGAGAATAAATATTTTTGTCGATGAGGCGCACATGGAGGCGATATCGAGGCTGGCTTCTCGGGTGGAGACGGCGACATATTTGGCCACGGAGCCAAAGCCGGGACAGCAGTCGGTCAGAGGCAGATCGTTGTCGATGGTTTTGGGGATATGGATGGCCTGAATTGGATAGCCCATCTGTTCTGATATCTGCGCGACTTTTAGGCAGGTATCGGCGGAGTCGCCGCCGCCGTTGTAAAAGAAGTAGCCTATATCGTGGGCTTTAAAGACTTCTATCAACCGCTGGTACTCAGCATCACTGTCGCGGATATCTTTCATTTTGTAGCGGCAGGAACCAAAGGCACCGCCGGGTGTGTGTTTTAGGGCGGCGATCGCGGCGGGGGATTCGAGGCTGGTATCGATCAGCTCTTCCTGGAGTGCGCCGAGAATGCCATTTTTGCCGGCATACAGGGTTCCAATTGTATCGCTGTTGGCGCGGCAGGTTTCGATAACAGCGCAGGCGGAGGCGTTAATAACTGAGGTGACGCCGCCGGACTGTGCGTAGAATGCATTTCTCTTGCCCATAAAAAACTTCCCTTCTTTTTATCAAGTCGATTTTATATCGATATTAAGTCCATTTAAGGCGCTATGGTAACGCTTTAGGTGGTGATCGGTAAGTGGCAGTTAGCGTCCGATTGGCAACTGCAGTGAAAAGCTGATTTCTGAATAGCTGCTGTTTTGATAATTGTGATTGGGCTGGTGGGTGTATTCAGCGCGGGCGGACGCGGTGGCACGACCCCAGGCAAACTGGTAGTTCATCTCCAGTTGCTGTTCGCGGCCCTGGGGCTGCAGGTCGATGGCGACGGTCTGGTAGATAACCTGACGGTCGACAGTTCTGCCGCTGGCGAGTTGCAGGCTGGCCTGTCCGCGCTCTATACGCAGGGGCTGGGCGAGGTAGATACTCAGTTGGTCATTAGGTTGCCAGAGTGAGTGGCCACTTAGGCCAAGGGACCATGAACTGCTGGCAATTGAGCTGTCGAAATTAAGCAGGCCGCTATTTGCGCCCTGCTCGAGACCAGAGTCAGTGGTGCCGCTGTAGAGGGCAAACAGGCCCTGCCAGTTTTTGCGGATTTGCAGATGACCATTGATGCCGGCGAAATAGGTTTCGCTGTTTTCCAGTTGGCCCAGTGCACTGCCAATTTCGGTGCCGAGGAAGGTGTCGCGTTCATTAACAAAGCCACTCTGGATGCTCAATCCTAGAGCTTGATCATTAATTGTCAGGCTGTATTCCATTATGGCGCCATTGCCACGATGTTCGCTGACTGGTTGATAGCGATTCCAGCTGGCCGAGCCCTCGAAAACGCCCATACGCAATTTCCCCTCACCCAGCGCTATAGCGCCGCCGCTGCTCCAGCCATTGCAGGCAAAGCGCAGCCAGGGTGCGGCAAAGCTGCTGTCATCATTGGTGGTGCCCGGGGTGACAAAGGAATCGGCGTAGACGCCAAAGAACCAGCCGGGGTTGGCGTTAATACCGGCAAAGCGTTCGCCACCTTGGCTATCTTGCGCTTGCAGGGCAAAGTAATCTGGTTGTATCTGGTCACTGGGGTTGTCTGTATAGAAACCTGAGTTGTTGCGCTGCCAGTGGTCGATAGCTGCGCCAACCTGAATTCTGCTGCCGCCTTCAAGTTGCTCCGTGCGGTGACGCAGGGTCGAGGTTTTGGGTGTTGTTGGGCTGTTACTGATCAGGGCGCTGGCACTCTGAATAAATGGAAAGCCGAGTTCATCAAAGACGGCCATATTGTGGTCGCCGAGTGCGCTTTGCAGGCTGTTGCCGAGTGCGCCGCTAGAAGTGTTGATGCTGCTTTGATTGAGTGGCACTAATCCGCTGTCGAGGCTGCTGCCAGAGGCAATGGCGGTTGCGCCGACCGGACGGGTGGCTGTGTCGAGATCCAGCAATCCCTGGCCGTAGATACTGCTGTCGCTGTAGATACCGGTTTTATTGGCTGTTACCAGCAGGCGGTTGACCAGTTCATGGTTGCCAACGCTGGGAAACATCTGTTTTAACAGTGCCAGTGAGCCGCTGACCAGGGGCGCGGCAAAAGATGTGCCGAGGGTGCCGGCATAGTAATCACTGTCGGGTTCGCCATCTGCGGGCGGTGGGCTTGGTCCCCAGATTATTTCGTCGTTATCAAAGTTGCCATCACCGTTGGCATCACCGCCGCCGGGGGCGGACAGGCAAAAATCTGCAGCGGCGCCACAGCGATTGGAGAAAAATGAAATTTCACCGCTGCTATCAACGGCGGCTACGGCGAGTACATGGTCTTTTAGTTCAGGGAATAAATAGGGTAAACCGGGCAGTAATTCCGGTGAGCTGGCATCGACTACATTGCCAAATTCGTCGAGATCATTGTAGGCATTGCCGGCGGCGATAACAAAGATTGAGCGGTCTCCGCGGGATTTGTTGAGCTGTTTTAGAGCGTCAATACTGAGGCTAAAGGCGGATTCTATCTCTGCGACACTGTAGGAGGTGATGACGCCGGAAAAGCCAAAACTCATATTGACGATCTGAGCCTGGTTGGCCATGGTGGTAAAGCGCTCGGCAAAATAATTGTCGGTGGAGAAGTTAATATCGTCAACGTCGAGGGGCTCGTAGGGTCCACCACCAGAGCCAAGGGGTATTTCGTAGGCGCTGATACTGGCATCAAAGGCGACGCCGTGCATTTTAAATCCGCTGCCAAAGTTATTGTTGTCGCGATTGGCGGCGATAACCCCGGCGACGATGGTGCCGTGGCCTAAGGCTTCGTCGGTTCTCGGTCTGGCGCTGCTGTAGTCACTGCCGGCATAGGTGACTTTATCGCCACTGCCGCGGGTAAATTCTGCATGTTCCTCATAGACGCCGGAATCGATTACGCCAATGGTAACGCCTTCGCCGGTGGCGCCGCGCGCATAGGCACTGGAGGCATTGATCATGTCCAGCGCGCCCATGCCGGCGTACTCTTCGGTTTCAAATTCGCTGGCCAGTGCGGCGAGATCGTCGGGATCCTGAGCCTGAGCGGAGAAGCTGCTCCAGGGGAGAGTGCTGTTGTCCTGGTTGGTGACTACCGGGGGAATAGTGGTGCCGCTGTCAGTGCTTTTTTGCCCACCGCCACCGCTGCTACAGCCGGAAAGGGCGATAATCGTTATCAGACTGATGGTGATGGATAAATTATTCACTATTATTTAATCCTTTTAGTCCACTGCGCAGTTTGGCTTTAGCCTGGGATAATTGCTGTTGGCTGTTCTATACCAGTATTTTTAGACTATAAATGCAGATTTTTAGCAGTTTTTTTTACGTGGTGACATAATCCCTTAATAATTTTATTTTCCAGGCGCTTTTCAGGAAAATCTCAGACAAATATCAGCAAAGGCAAACTATGCATATTCATATTCTTGGTATCTGCGGCACCTTTATGGGCAGTCTAGCACAGCTTGCCAAACAGCTTGGTCACCAGGTTTCGGGCTGTGATGCCAATGTCTATCCTCCTATGAGTACGCAATTGGAGTTGGCGGGGATCAATCTGATCGAGGGTTTTGATCCGTCGCAGCTGGAGCCTGCGCCGGATTTAATTATTGTCGGTAACGCGATGTCGCGGGGTAATCTCTGTGTTGAGTATATGCTCGACCACGGCCTTGCCTATACCTCGGGGCCGCAGTGGCTTGGGGAAAACCTGCTGCGTGATCAGCATGTATTGTCGGTATCCGGCACCCATGGCAAAACCACAACCAGCAGTATGCTGGCCAAAATTCTCGATTACGCAGGATTAAATCCGGGATTTTTAATTGGCGGTGTGCCCAGTGACTTTGGTCTGTCGGCGCGGTTGGGTGGCAAAACTGAGAGTAAAACTGAGAGTAAAGCTGAGGGTAGCGGCTATTTTGTGGTTGAGGCGGATGAGTACGACAGCGCCTTTTTTGATAAGCGCTCCAAGTTTGTTCACTACCATAGCAATACGCTGGTGATAAATAATCTCGAGTTTGATCACGCCGATATCTTTGAAAATCTGGCGGCTATCCAGAAGCAGTTTCATCATCTGGTGCGAACTATTCCAAGTACCGGTTCGGTGATTTATCCGGCGGGTGTTGAGAGTATTCAGCAGGTGGTTGATCAGGGGTGTTGGAGTCAGATACAGACGCTTGCCGAGCAATCTTCTGATGAGAGTACGGCCAACAAGAGTGCAGCTCAGTGGCGCTATCGTTTGCTGCAGAGCGATGGCTCAAGTTTTGAAGTCAGCGATGGGGATAACAATGCTGAGGTTAACTGGCAGCATACGGGTCTGCACAATGTGTTGAATGGCGTTGCTGCTATAGCGGCAGCCGCGACGGTTGGCATTAGCCTGCAAACTGCCTGTGCGGCGCTCAGTGAGTTTGTTGGAGTTAAGCGGCGTATGGAGGTTATCCACGAGGATAGCCGGGTGACGGGTTTACGATGACTTTGCCCATCATCCAACGGCGATCAAGACCACGCTTGAGGGGCTGCGGGCCAAGGTGGGTGACGAAAAAATTATTGCGATTGTCGAGCCGCGCTCGGCGACCATGAAGATGGGTCTGCATCAGGGTATTTTAAGTGGCTCTGTGGATGCGGCTGATCAGGCGCTCTGGTATAAGAGTGCTGCGGTGAATTGGGATATAGAGTCAGTTGCTCAAGGTTGCGGAATTCCTGCGGCGGTCTGCGATGATATTGAGCAGTTGCTGGCGAGTGCCATCGCACAGCTCGATGGCGCTGAAAAATCACATATTGTGAGTTATGAGCAATGGTGGTTTTGAGGGCTTTCATCAGCGTCTGGTGGCTGCGTTACAGTGATGCTCTTTCTTTGCGCTTTCTAGCTCGGTACTTTATTAACTCTGAAGAGAAAAGGTAACCGGCCCATCATTGCACAGGGAGACTTGCATATCAGCAGCAAAGATCCCGCACTGGGTATCCTGGTGAATGCTTTTGGCTCGCGCAGTAAAGTGGTTGTAGAGGGCTTCGGCATCCTGCGGGGCGGCGGCAGAGGTAAAGCTGGGGCGCAGGCCTTTTTTGGTGTCTGCGGCCAGTGTGAACTGGGATACGATTAACAGGCCGCCATTAATATCGCGCAGGGATAAGATTCATTTTGCCCTGACTGTCGGCAAAAATTCGGTAGTTAAGTATTTTTTCTAAGAGCCGATCGGCATGGGTCTGGTCATCATCGCGCTGTATTCCCAGCAACAGCATAATGCCCTGATTGATTTCACCGCAGATAGCGTTGTCCACGCTGACGCTGGCATGAGTTACCCGTTGAATTAATCCGATCATAGTTCTTCTGTCGCTGGCCCTGTTGCTTTTAATTAGTCCACATTATCGAGTTCAAGCTGGTAGGCGAGGTTATTGGTTGCACGCACTAATGCATCGGTAGTACCTCGCTCACTGGAAGAGTGCCCTGCATTGGCAATAATTTCCAGTTTTGCAGTGGGCCATGCGGCACTTAATGCAAAGGCTTGGTTGACCGGGCAGACCATATCGTAGCGACCGTGAACTATGGTGCCGGGAATATCTTTTAGTTTTTCGGCGTTGTTAATAATTTGATTGGGTTGTAAAAATGCTTTGTGGATAAAGTAATGGGCTTCGATACGCGCCATAGCCATGGCCATATGGGGGTTGGCAAAACGATCGACGACATCCGGGTTGCTGTGCAGTGTGGCACAGCGCCCTTCCCAGATTGACCAGGCTTTTGCGGCGGCCATACGCTCTAATTCATTGTTGCTGGTCAGGCGTTTATAGTAGGCAACGAGCATATCGCCGCGCTCGTCTTCTGGTATTAGCTGTAAATACTGCTGCCAGTAGTCAGGGAAGATGCGTCCGGCACCGTCTTGATAGAACCAGTTGATATCTTCGTCGCGACATAAAAAGATACCGCGCAATATAAGCCCCATAACCAGCTTGGGATAGCTCTGCGCATAGAGCAGTCCGAGGGTCGAGCCCCAGGAGCCACCGAAAATTACCCAGCGCTCAATGTCGAGGGTTTGGCGTATGGTTTCTATATCCTCGATCAGGGCGGCGGTGTTGTTATCTTCCAGTCGGGCATGGGGTGTGGATAGTCCTGAGCCGCGCTGATCAAAAAGGATAATGCGGTATTTCTCCGGATCAAAAAAACAGCGGTCGCTGGTTGCGGTGCCGCCGCCGGGCCCACCGTGTATAAATAGCACCGGAATACCGTCGGGATTTCCTGACTCTTCGACATAGAGTTTGTGTGGTGCTGTGACGGAAATAAACTGTTTTCTGTAGGGTCGGATGGCCGGGAACTGTTTAAACATTGCGATAGAATTACCCTGAGGGTCTGTTAATTTAAGCTATAACTTGCCAATGGAAATTCTTGTGAGTTATTAATATAACTTGACTAGTTATAAAGTGACTAGATATGCTCCATTTCTAGATAACCCTAGGTCACAAGTTGAGGAAAGGCAAATGACAGAGATAACCCGTTGTAGCTGGTGTGGTGATGATCCACTGTACCAGCAGTATCACGACAATGAGTGGGGGGTGCCCTGCCGCGATGACAAAAAGTTGTTTGAGTTTGTGCTGCTCGAGGGTGCTCAGGCGGGACTGTCATGGATAACCATATTGCGCAAGCGCGAGGCCTACCGCAGTGCCTTTGCCGATTTTGATGTGCAGAAGGTGGCGGCGTTTACGGAAAAAGATGTGGAGCGTTTGATGAGTGATGCCGGTATTGTTCGCAATCGCTTAAAGATTGCCAGTGCGATTTCCAATGCCCGTCTGTTTATCGAAATCCAAAAGGAGTTTGGCAGCTTTAGCGATTATTTCTGGGGCTATGTGGATAACCAGCCGATTGTTAATCGCTGGGCGACCCTAGGCGAAATTCCGGCCACTACTGAGCTGTCTGATTTGATCGCCAAAGATATGAAAAAGCGCGGCTTTAAGTTTTTTGGCTCGACCATCTGCTATGCCCATATGCAGGCAATGGGGCTGGTTAATGACCACTGCCTGGATTGTTTTCGTTACTCTCAGTGTTAGCCTGAATATTAGTCGCGGATAAATACCGCTTCTAAGCTGGTATTGCTCGATCTACTCAGCTCAACGCTGTTATTTGTATTATCAATATCCCCCTGCCAGTGTGAAAACACATAGCCCTCATTGGCAACAGCAGTAAGAGAGACTGGGATATTGTTAAAATACTGGCCCTGCCAGGTGGCGCTGGTGAGTTGGAGAGAATTCAGCTGTACTGATCCGGCGGCGGGATTATTGATAGCAATATTCAGTTGATACATTCCGCTTATACCAAAGTAATTGCGAATATATCCTTTCAGGGGCGATAGTCGATTGTCTGCCAAAGTTTCTCAGGGCGCTGACTGCCGACTGCCATACATCAGCAGTTTTTCCATCGCCCCAGCGCTGAAAATGTCTCTCCATTTCAGGCTCCATAGAATTGGCAATAGCATCAATATGTTGGGTGACGCTGGCGGCGTTAAAGCGGCCATTAAATTCATCGGCAAATTGATTGATAAACTGATGTCGAAACTGGCTGTTTTCCATTAGTTTGCGGAAGAGCAAGGTTGACCAAGGTGGGTTGGGCCAGCCTGGGCCATTTTCTTCCAGTGCAAATGACAGGGTGTCCTTGTCGTAGGCAACATCATTCCAGGCCCCAAAGGCAAAATCAGTGTCGTATAAAATCCAGCGCCATTTGGTTGATGGAGAATTCCAGAATTTAATATTGTTACCAGGCCAATCCCAATTATCAAAATAAATTTGCGCGACCAGATAGGTAATTAAATTATCAATATCAACTTGGTTGGCCACATAGTCGAAGTTGTCCTGAACAGCTAGACTATTATCCCTTACGAAGTTAATAAGTTGCGTTGTAGGATACATTGCTGCCTTCTGATACTTCTCCGTTAGCGACGAGTAAATTTATTTCACTTTTATCAACATCAATTTTATCGTCGAGAAAGTGCTCGTTTACTTTTTCACGAATATTGTAAAAGCCCCAATACTCCCCGTTCAGGTAAACCACAGCGGGACGATAGGCTTGAGTCTCTAAGCCACTTCCATCCATTAGGCTCGTCGCCATAACATCCCGCATATTACTTGCCGTCCAGTCATTGCCTGCATTACGCAACACAATTGACTCAAAACTATCGTAGTCCAGTTCGGGAAATAACGGGTATTTCAATTTCCCAAAGCCATAGCGACTTCGAGCAAAAATCGAAAGTGAGCGCTGATTGTTGGCGCGGCTCCAGGCGCCAAAGATTTTAATTCCTGCATCCAGTGCAATGCCTAACTCTCCTGTTGGCTCATAAAAACTAAAGTGGACATCTCGCTCCCAATCTTGCCAAAAGTTTGCGCCGAAAAATGGTAGTGCATCCTCATAATTTTCTTCGGGGCCGTAGACATAAATGCCCTGCTGTTCATCGAAGAGATTATCTGGCTCAGCGACTAATGTGACTATGGGTAAGGAGTGAGTATTAGAAGTAATATAGGTCCGGCTTACAGTGCGTGAAGGAATATAGCCGTCTCTGAAAAACTTTGGCACGTACAACGGTATTGCCATCAATACTGATAGCGGAAGAATAAAGCGGCGATTGAGGGTTGGGAACAGTGGCGTCAAGGGTGTAGCGAATTTGTTCGCCTTGGCTAGCGCCACTTAAGCTGATGCTTTGGCCATTAAACTCGCCGCCATTGTGAGAAAAAACAATCTCGCTCAATGTGATGCCGGTGAAATTCCTCGCTATTGTTTTCGCTTCCTGGTGAAGGGGCCTCAAAATAGACAAGGCTACCATCTTGTGCAGATCGTCCAATGCTCTTGTCCGTGGTAAGACCCGTAACATCCAGCTGATCAACCTGATTGCCACTGCTGTCAAACAGGGTAAGTGATTCCCCCTCGGATGAGAGTTTAAAGTTGGTGTGCAGGCTGGCATTCTCTGAAAGGCAAGTATATCTGGTGGCGATTCTCCATCCGTCTGTTGAGCCGCGATAAGACGCCGATAAATAGGGGATCAGGCTGAGGTCAGAGGAGCCGGAAGAAATATTATGCACCTGAATGCTGAGAACATTTTCTCCGCTATTTAACACTGCTCTGAAATTCGTTAATCTCGAACCTGAGCGGGTTGGCCGCTCAGGTAGATTGTCGCTTCGCGATCGACTATTGCTGTGGAGTTAAAGGAAGGTGTTGCTTCCAGCATATTTGAGCGGGCAACTTCAACGCCGTTGATATGGGCGATAAAGCCATCATCAAAATCCATATCCAGTAAGAGGTTGTCGATTAATTCCAGATTGCTGATGGTAAAAAGAATTCTGACATAGATGGATGCTGTGCCAGCCGGAACCAGCGTGGCATCATCGCCATCACCGTAACCAAATCCGCTGCTGCCCTGTTGCCAGTTGCTGTCATTAAAGTTCAGGTTGGTCCAGTCGCTGCTGGGCGTTGCCTGAGGCAGCAGATAGCGGAAGTTATCACCGCGGTTGACCAAAGTTTTATAGGTTTCCTGCGGAGGCTTTATCTTTGTCTGATGCCCATACTCGCAGATAGGCGCCAGCGGCCAGTTCTATTTGCGGGAAAACCCACTTTGCAGGCTCGAGGATATCGTCTGTTATGCTCCAGCCGGTTAAGTCGATTGCTGTGGATTCACTATTGTGCAGCTCAAACCAATCGGGACTGTCGCCATCTTCATCTTCAAAAGTGGAGTTAGAGGAAGAGGCTTCGTTGATAAATATTGCCCGGGTTGAAGTGCCAGTATTCCCACCACCAGTATTTCCGCCGTCGGTATTGCCACCATTAGTATTTCCGCCGTCGGTATTGCCACCATTGGTATTTCCGCCACCGGCATTACCGCCACCAGTATTTCCACCATTGTTTGAACTGCTGTTGTCAGAGCCGCCACCACCGCCACAGCCGACCATCAGGCTGACAAGCAAAACCAGAGCGAAGCTGCTCAGGGTGTTTTTTCTTTGTGAGGGCGGGTGAAAAACTGACTTGTTCATAATGGAAACCGATACTAAAAATATTGGAAATTCGCCATTAGGCGAAGTTTGTCATCCATTCTAAAATTCACAGTGTCGGCAAGACTAGTGCGAACGCCTGCTTCAGGTGCGGGCTATTTGTTTTACTTTATGCGATTTTAGCGCCCGGATAAACAGGTTTTGCAGCGAAAACAGTAAAAGCATTCGAAGAAGTTGTGGCTGATTGCCATTTGTATAGAAGATTATATGAACTTTTACCTGTGCCAGCACAGGGGGTGGGTGGCGAGTACTTAACCAGCAGTTTAACCCACTACCACCATATCCCGGCCCATATGTTTGGCTTGGTAGAGGCCGTTTTCGGCGGTAGAAATTAAATCATCAATACCGGTGCATTTATCAATTGATGCGACACCGACGCTGAGCGAGATACGCAGGCTATCGCCCTGTGCCTCCATGGTTAGCTTGCCGGCCTGGGAGCGCAGTCGCTCGGCAATATTAACCGCCGCTTCGGCGTTGGCGGTGGGCAGCAGTACCATAAATTCATTGCCGCCCCAGCGCGCAACTACATCTTCCCCACGCAGTGGCTCACCGAGCAGAATCCCTATGGCGTGGAGCACATCATCGCCGACATCATGGCCATAGCGGTCGTTGATAAATTTAAAGTTATCCAGATCGGCGAGCAGTACGGAAAAGGGCTGGTTGATCAGCCGGTACTGCTGGTACTTTTTCTCCAGTCGTCGCTCCATATCGTGGCGATTGGGCAGCTGGGTTAGCTGGTCCTGATGGGCGATTTGGTCGACTCTGAGAGATAGATCCTTGTATTTGTTCAGGCTGCGGGAGTGGGAGATATCCATGGCGACGGCAAACAGGGATAAGACTATATAGGCAGACAGAAAGCGCACGATACTGACATCAGTGTATTCCGCCGGCGGTAATTATTTGCGGTGTGCCGTAGAGCAGCCAGACGGCTGCAGCAAATACCGTGCTGAGGATTAAAATGCTGGAGCGGTAGCCAAAGGTTCCGACTAAAACGGGAATAATGGTTAGGCACCACATCAGGGTCGAGCTATCTGGCGTTGCAACAAGCAGATAAAAGAAGCTGCCAATCAAAAGAAATGCCAGCAGTGCCCTGGCCAGATGCGGGCGATCAAAAATACTGTGAATACCCAGAGCCAACTAATAACAGACCGGCCATCGCCAGATAAAAGGTGGCCGTGGACATATCGCCCTGTTGATAGGAATAAAAAGCGAAGAGTACGGTGATAATTTCTTGAGCGACCAGCGAGAAGGAGAGAAATCCGCCGGGTATTGATTCTCTGCTGTCCGTTTCAGTCATATGCATCCCACCATCCATTGGTAGTAAATGTAGCATAGAAATTGGCGGGCCGTGCTGGCCCGCCAGTAGGCTCTGTGCTCTACTTAGAGTGCCCTTACTTGGGTGCGCGTTTGCGCTCGTTCTCGGTCAGCAGCTTTTTACGCAGGCGGATGCTCTCTGGTGTTACTTCTACCAGCTCATCGTCTTCGATAAATTCTAAGGCCTGCTCAAGGGTGTGCTTGATCGGTGGCACCAGCGTCAGTGCTTCATCAGTTCCCGATGCACGTACGTTAGTCAGCTGCTTGCCTTTGATGGGGTTAACAACCAGATCATTGGCGCGGGAGTGAATACCGACAACCTGACCTTCGTAGATATCGATAGCGTGGCCGAGGAACAGACGACCACGTGCCTGAATATTAAACAGCGCGTAGGCGGCAGTCTTGCCTTTAACCATACTGATCAGGGCACCGTTTTGACGCTTGTGGCTCTCGCCTTCTTTAACTGGACCGTACTTGTCGAAGATGCTGGTCATAATGCCCGAGCCTGAGGTCAGGGTCAGGAAGGTGCCACGGAAGCCAATCAGGCCACGTGATGGCATGCTGAACTCAAGACGTACACGCCCTTTGCCATCGGGTTCCATATTGGTGAGCTCTGCTTTACGCATACCCAGCTCTTCCATCACCGAACCCTGGTGCTGTTCTTCAACGTCGATAACAACCTGCTCATAGGGTTCCTGAACCTTGCCATCGACAATTTTCTGTACCACTTCAGGACGGGATACGCCCATTTCAAAACCTTCACGACGCATGGTTTCGATCAGTACCGAGAGGTGTAATTCACCGCGACCGGAGACAACAAATTTGTCTGGTGTATCACCCTGGGTAACACGCAGTGCTACGTTGTGGATCAGCTCCTGGTCGAGGCGGTCTTTAATATTTCTGGTGGTTACGTACTTACCTTCTAGGCCTGCGAAAGGTGAGTCGTTAACAATAAAGGTCATGCTTACAGTCGGCTCATCAACGCTCAGGGCTGGCAGTGCTTCAATATGTTCTGGATCACACAATGTATCGGAGATGCTCAGGCCATCAATACCGTTGATGCAGACGATATCGCCAGCACCGGCCAGCTGTGTTTCGATCTGATCGAGACCCAGATAACCTTTTACGTTTAATACCTTGCCTTTACGCTCTTTGCCATCGGCAGACTTAACAATGACCTGCTGGTTTGGCTTGAGCTTGCCGCGGGTAATTCGACCAACACCAATAACGCCAACATAGCTGTCATAGGCCAGTGCCGAAACCTGCATCTGGAAAGGACCGTCTAAATCAACTTTGGGTGCCGGGACATCACGGGCGATCATTTCGTACAGTGGCGTCATATCTTCAGCCATTTCGTCGGCTTCAAGACCGGCGATGCCGTTTAGTGCTGAGGCGTAGATAACCGGAAAGTCGAGCTGCTCATCGGTGGCGCCAAGGTTATCAAAGAGTTCGAATACCTGATCCAGAACCCAGTCCGGACGAGCGCCGGGGCGATCGACCTTGTTGATAACAACAATCGGGCGCAGTCCCTGCTCAAATGCTTTTGAGGTTACAAAGCGTGTCTGTGGCATCGGGCCGTCAACCGCGTCGACCAGCAGAAGTACTGAGTCAACCATCGACAGTACGCGCTCTACTTCACCACCGAAGTCGGCGTGACCAGGGGTGTCCACGATATTGATGCGGTAGTCATTCCAGTTGATGGCAGTGTTCTTCGCCAGAATGGTAATGCCGCGCTCTTTCTCCTGATCATTGGAGTCCATCAGTCGCTCGGAACCGACATCTTTGCGGTCGAGGGTTCCTGATTGGCTCAGAAGTTTATCAACCAGCGTAGTTTTACCGTGGTCAACGTGGGCGATGATTGCAATGTTACGCAAGTTTTCAATGGACATGAGAGATACCAGTAGGCGCAAAAGGTCGCGATTATAGTGGAATTCTCAGAAACTGCTACGGATCTTTTCGCTAAGCGGTAGATTCTTCTTTTTGACTGACGTTGCGTTCGATCAACATTCGCGTAATTGAGGTCGCTGGTGAGGGGGGTGCAATCAGGTTTCCCTGTAATAACTGGCAGCCGGTATCCAGCAGAAGATGATGTATTTCGGGCTCTTCAACGCAGGGGGCGATACATTTTAAATCGACGGATTTGGAGAGTTCGAGCAAGCCTTTAACCAGATTCCACGAGCTTTCCATATAAGTGCATTCAGACATTAATTTATGTGAAATTCTGATGGTATCGATTTCAAAGTCGCGCAATTTTTGAATTGGCAGGCTCTGATAGCCGACATTGTCGACAATAAAGCCAATGTCCATCTCTTTTAACTTGCCCAATTGCTGGCCCAGGGGCTTGTGTATCTTGGGTAATGTCTCTGCATGCAAGCCAAAGACCAGAGTTTTCGGGCTGATCTTAAACCGGCTCAGCAGTTGATCCAGACTGTCGACAAAAGACGAGTGTTCGAGTTCACGAAGACTGAGGGTAAAGTAAATTTGCTGTTCTTCTCGCCACAGATCCTGATTTTTCCACAGTTCAATTTGGCGGAATATCTGCTCGAGCAGTGATAGGGATATATCGACAATCATCGAGCCGGACTCGAGAATCTGAATAATTTCACTGGCGCAGATCAGCTCGTTATCGGGATTTCTCCAGCGCAGAAAGATCTGTAGTCCGCTGATAAGGTTGCTCTCTGTATCGAGAATAGGCTGATAGAAAGGCATAAATGATTCGGTGTTGGCCTTATCTCGCAGCTGTTCCAAAAGTGCGGTTTGAGCTTGCAGCTCTGAGGGTGGTTTTTGATTGTGGAAATAAAAGTTTGATTTGCCCTCACGCTTGATGGTGTAGAGGGCTTTGTCGGCCTGCTGCAAAATAGCATCGCCATCGGCACTGCCATCATTGAACAAGACAATGCCGATGCTGCAGCTGATGCGAAACTTTTCGTCTTTGATAACAAAGGGTTCGCGGGCAGCATCGATGATTTTCTCGGCGACCTGGGCAATTAACAGGCGCGAGGCCTCTTCCTCTCGACCGAGGTTTTCCAGAAGCACGACAAACTCATCACCGCCGAGGCGTGCGACCGCCTCTTCAGTTCGAATCACTTTGCGCAGCCGCTGGGCAAACAGGGTCAGGGCTAAGTCGCCATAGTGATGGCCGCGGGTATCATTGATCTCTTTAAAGTGGTCGAGGTCGATAAATAACAGTGAGCAGTAATTTTGATTGCGCTGGGCGAGAGCAATTACCCGAGTTAGTTCTTCCATTAGACGATGGCGGTTTGGCAGGCCGGTCAGTGGGTCGAAATAGGCTTGCTGCTTAATGCGGGTTTCCGATTTGACTCTGTCGGTAACATCTTCGACAAAAGAGGCGGCTCCCACTACATTCATCGCATCGTCAAACAGCGGTGTGTCATTCCACTCACAAATAATCACCGTGCCGTCGCTGGTAATGTTTTCCGCAGTGCCGGAGAAATCTTTGCCAAACAAGAAGAAGATCATTCTCGACTTGCTGCTGCAAGAATGTTTTTTTCTGTTCAAATAGAAAGTCCGTTGTGCGACCCAGAACCTCTTCTTTGGCGTAACCAAAAATGGTTGTGGCGGCTGGATTCCAGCTGATAATTTGCCGCTGCTGATTCCATTCAATAAAACCCAGTGGTGTCTGTTCGATCAGGCTGGCTATCTTTTGGCTGGTGGTGATAATTTGCTGGGAGCGCTGATTGGCTTTAAGCATATTGCCGGTCGCCTCGATCAGTCCCTGGCGGTAATTCCCCACGGCTTTGTTTGTCAGGGCGTAGAGCAGCGCAACTAAAGCCAAAAAGCCCGGATGTATCTGTGGATAGAAGATATACAGACTTGCCAGCAGGGGCGTGAAAATAGCGCTGAGAAAAAGATGGCGAAAAACCCTGCTGTGGGTATGGTTGAGCGGCCAGGAAATAGCCAGCGTGGCGATAATAATGACTGTCAGTGCCGAGGTTTCGAGTTGTTGGGGATTGATAAATAGAGGTGCGGCCAGACCCCATAAAATGGCAAACAGACTTGAGGCGATAATAATGACGGCGCTGGTCTGGCGGACTGACAGGCTGCCTGAACGGCTGGCGTTGACCATCCACAGCCAGATAATCAGTGCAGACGTAGGCTACGCTGCCCAGCCAGATCCATTGGATTGCTGAGGGGAGCTGATTTGTGGCCAGTAGAAATAGTATGCGCCACTTATTACAGAGACGCCAAGTCCGAACTTAAGGTTTTCTAGCGCGTGCTTTTCTAACTCAATCTGTATCGACTCTTTGAGAGAGCGGGGATTGGAGTGCTCTGCTTCCTTGGGTTCCCCGAGCAAGTTTTCAGTGCTCATCATCGGCTGCATCCTGCGGCAGATTTTATTTTTTAATATAGCGAGTAAGTGCTAAATATAGTCCGTTCTCAGTGGAAATGGGTACTAATCAACTAAAATAATGTGAAATAGATCACAGTGTGGCCGCGAATTGGCGGATAACTGGGGTTAGCGGTTATTTGCTGAGGGGGTAAAAACGCCGACTTTGGTAAAACCTTGCTTGCTCAGAGCGTCGGCATGCAGGCGACTCATAATTCCCTTGTCACAGTAGAGTAAATAGGACTTGTTGCCTGTCCAGCTGATCAGCGCATTTGCCGAGATTGAAGAAAGGCAGCGAGATTATCTGATTGGTGGTGATGGCCAGTGGTCTCTGCTCGGCATCCTCAGGATGGCGCACATCGATAATAATATCGCCGGGTTTGGGGTTGGTTACATTTTCAATTGCTTGCATCGGGGGCATTCCATTTGCAGCTATATTGCGAAATAAGGGCTTAATTGGTGCTTTGAAGGCAAAATAGATCAGAAAAAGTGACAGAATTTGCATGATTGGGCATTATACTGGCCCGGTCGAATAGCGGCTACCGGCAAAACCAGCATAACTGCACCTTTATGGTGCTTTTTTATTGAATATGCACCATAAAGGTGCTTGTAAGTGTTTTTGCTGGCTTTACTGGCTTTACTGGTTAGCTGTCATAGTGCGAAATGAGCAGGCTGTGCGCTAGAGGGAGAGGATGTTGATTTGATTAGCGCAAGCGCTGGTCTATTGGCACGACTATTGCACTTCTTACATTCGAAAAGTCTGCTGTGAATTTTGCAGGCGGGCGGCCCTATAAGAGAAATCTGCAAGGCTTCTTATAAATAACGAACAACGAATTCCAAATTGGAGGAACACATGTCTGAGAAGACTTTTAATCTTATTAAAGAAAGCGAAGCTCGCTGGATTGACCTGCGGTTTACTGATACCAAGGGTAAAGAGCAGCACGTTTCTATGCCTATCGGCGAAGTTAACGATGATTTCTTCGTTGACGGAAAAATGTTTGACGGCTCTTCTATTGCCGGCTGGAAAGGTATTAACGAATCAGACATGATTTTGATGCCTGACGACAGCACTGCAATTCTCGATCCGTTTACTGATGAAGCAACTATCATCATCCGCTGTGACATTGTTGAGCCTACTACCATGCAGGGCTACGAGCGCGATCCACGCTCCATCGCTGGCCGCGCTGAAGATTACCTCAAGTCTACAGGTCTGGGTGACACTGCTTACTTTGGTCCTGAGCCAGAGTTCTTTGTCTTTGATGACATCACTTGGGGTGCCGACATGAGCGGTGCTTTCTACAAGATTAATTCTGAAGAAGCTGCATGGTCTTCAGATCACAAATATGACGACGGCAACATGGGCCACCGCCCTGGTGTTAAAGGCGGCTACTTCCCCGTACCTCCTGTTGATTCTCTGCATGACCTGCGTGCTGCTATGTGTACTGCAATGGAGCAGATGGGTCTGGACGTAGAAGTTCACCACCACGAAGTTGGTACTGCTGGTCAGTGTGAAATCGGTATCCGTTTCAACACTCTGGTTAAGAAAGCTGACGAAGTACAGATCCTCAAGTACTGCGTACACAATGTAGCTCACGCCTATGGCAAGACTGCTACCTTTATGCCTAAGCCAGTCGTTGGTGACAACGGTTCTGGTATGCACTGTCACCAGTCTTTCTGGAAAGACGGTGAGAACGTATTTGCTGGTGACGGCTATGCTGGCCTGAGTGACACTGCCCTTTACTACATCGGCGGTATCATCAAGCACGCTAAAGCACTGAACGCTTTCGCTAACGCTTCTACCAACTCTTACAAGCGTCTGATCCCAGGCTTCGAAGCTCCAGTAATGCTGGCTTACTCAGCTCGCAACCGCTCTGCTTCTATCCGTATTCCTTACGTACCTTCCCCGAAGGGCAAGCGTATTGAAGCACGTTTCGGTGATCCTACTGCTAACCCATACCTGATGTTTGCCTCTATGTTGATGGCTGGTATCGATGGTGTTAAGAACAAGATCCACCCTGGCGACGCAGCTGACAAAGATCTCTACGATCTGCCTGCTGAAGAAGCCGCTCTGATTCCACAGGTTGCTGGCAGCCTGCGTGAAGCACTCGACGAGCTGGACAAGGATCGTGAGTTCCTGACAGCTGGTGGTGTATTCACTGACGACGTAATCGATGCTTACATCGAGTTGAAGATGGAAGAAGTTTACCGCGTTGAGCACACCACTCACCCGGTAGAGTTTGATATGTACTACAGCGTTAAGCTTATACATTTTAAGACTCAGCAATACCTGAAGAAGCCCGTCATTGTGAAATGGCGGGCTTTTTCTTTGCCTAAAATAGGTCTAGTCTTTAGTTAGAACCTGAATGATTCAATACTCCAATCCCGAAGAGTTGAGATAACAGACCAGATGATAAAACCACTTCCGCTAACAATCCTGCTTTTCGCTAGCTGCGCCTGCCTTGCGGAGAGCGAGGTGTATAAAATTGTCGACGAAGCGGGCAGGGTCATCTATACGGATACACCGCCAGCTGAAAAGAGCGCGGATCAGCTTGAATTACCACCAATCAACCAGTTGCCTGTATCCAGGCCCGCAGAGCTGAAGTCATATCTGCTGGATAAACCACTTTTTGCCGGTTATTCAGTGGTTGATCTGGTCGCGCCGCTGGATGACAGCCTTATTCACTTCGACCAGCAGAATATTATTGTGCAGTTAGCGCTGACACCCGAGCTTCAGGCAGGGCATTTTGTACAGTTTTATCTGGATGGTACTGCTTATGGTCGCCCGTAGCGGCAACATCCTATGCCATTGGAAACCTGCAGCGCGGATCACACAGAGTTTCTGCTCGCGTAGTAACTGCAGGGGGCGAAACTGTGGCCAATTCCCAATCAGTCAGGGTGCATGTTCAGCGCCATTTCAAGCGTAACTAGTCGGCCGTATAAATATTCATGCACCAATATGGTGCGTTAAAATAGATAGCGGCGTATACTCTTCCCAAACACGGCTTTAAAGCCGCTAAAACAACAGCTATGCGGGTTGATTGCGACTGCAATTATTGGCCTGCTTATTGCAGAGATAAGTAAGTTATTACAAAAATAAAATTTAAATAGCCATTTATTTGGCGCGGCACCTATGACCTCAGATCAGTTACATAGATTACTTCTCGATAACCTGAATACAGCTGTATTGCTTGTGGATCAGAATTTATTGATCGATTACATCAACCCAGCGGCAGAAATTCTGCTCCAGGTTGGCAGCTTGCGTCTGCGCGGCACCGCTGCCAGTGACTTATTTGATAACAGTGAAGCAGCCCGCCAAACCCTACGCGAGTCGATTGAATACGGTAATCCCCACACTATTCGCCATGAATTCCTCAGTGGCCCCGGTGAATCTTCTCAGGTGGATTACACAGTGACACCTATCAGTATTGATTCCGGTCAGTGGATTCTGATGGAGATGCAGCCGATTGATCGTATTTTGCGCATCAACCGCGAGGAGGCACTGCTATCTGTCCACAACACATCGAGAAGCCTTATTCGCGGACTTGCCCACGAGATTAAAAATCCCCTGGGCGGAATACGCGGCGCGGCGCAACTCTTGGCCGACGAGATAACCGAAAGCAGCATGGATGATGAGACTGCGGAGTTATGCCGAATTATCACCGCAGAGACTGATCGCTTAAGAGAGCTTGTCGATCGTCTTCTCGGCCCCAGTCAGCTGCCAATCTATGAAGAAATTAATATTCATGAAATTACCGAGCATGTTGCATCTCTTATAGATGCTGAAGTTCAAGGTAAGTTAGTGGTCACTCGAGACTATGATCCGAGTATTCCCGATATGTCCGGGGATCGGACACAGCTGGTTCAGGCGGTTCTAAATATTGCCCGAAATGCCATGCAGGCAATCCTTGAGGCTGGCTTGGAAGGGCGTAAGTTAACCTTTAAAAGTCGAATTCAAAGAAGCTTCACCATTGCTGGCGTGTATCACAAGGCGCTCTGCCGGCTGGATATTATTGATACTGGTCCGGGTATACCAAATGACATTAAAGAGCGTATTTTCTTTCCCATGATTAGCGGTCGCAGCGCGGGCACTGGGCTTGGGCTAACCATAGCCCAGACGGCGATCAATGTTCATCAGGGGATTATTGAGTGTGAGTCAGAGCCCGGTCACACCTGTTTTTCAATCTATTTACCGATAAAGGCATAGCATGCAGACCACATCAGAAATTTGGATCGCCGAAGATGACCGCTCATTGCGCTGGGTGATGGAAAAAGCCATTAAGCGCGAAGGTAAAGAGGTGCAGAGCTTTGAAAATGGCGATGATCTGTTGGCGGCACTCAAATTGTCGCAACCGGAGATAATAATCTCCGATATCCGTATGCCGGGGATTGACGGTCTCGAACTGCTAAAGCAGATTCACACCACGCGACCGGATATACCAGTGATTATCACCACCGCCCACTCTGATCTCGACAGTGCTGTTGCAGCCTATCAGGGTGGTGCCTTTGAGTACTTGCCGAAACCTTTTGACCTGGATGAGCTGGTCGAAGTCGCCCGTCGCGGGGTGACCTTTGCCCGTGAGCAAAAATCCAAGTTGGAGCCTGTAGAGGCGCCGCCCACTCAGGAGATAATCGGCGAAGCTCCTGCTATGCAAGAGGTCTTCCGTGCCATAGGCCGTCTCTCAAACTCCAATATTACGGTGCTTATCAACGGTGAGTCGGGAACCGGTAAAGAGCTGGTCGCTCATGCGCTGCACAGACACAGTCCACGCAGAAGCTCAAAATTTATTGCCCTTAATATGGCCGCTATTCCCAATGACCTTATTGAGTCGGAATTGTTCGGTCATGAAAAAGGGGCTTTTACCGGAGCTGCACAGCGCAGAGAAGGCCGCTTTGAGCAGGCCAATGGCGGAACCCTGTTTCTCGATGAAATTGGAGATATGCCGCCGGAGGCTCAGACGCGTTTGTTACGTGTGCTGGCTGACGGCGAGTTTTATAGAGTTGGTGGCCACATCTCGGTTAAGGTTGACGTCAGAATTATTGCTGCCACCCACCAAAATCTTGAAGAGCTGGTTGAGAGTAATCGCTTCCGGGAAGATCTCTATCATCGCCTCAATGTTATTCGCGTGCATCTACCGAAACTGGCCGATCGCCGCGAAGATATCCCCCAGTTAATGAAACACTTTTTCCACCGTTCCGCGAAAGAGCTGGATATGGAGCCAAAAGTCTTATCTCAGGAAGCTGAAGACTTTTTCTATGGGCTGTCCTGGCCGGGCAATGTGCGACAGCTGGAAAATATCTGTCGCTGGCTGACGGTGATGGCCGCTGGTCGCGAGGTTTTATTAACCGATTTGCCCCCGGAGTTAAAAGCCGAAGAGGCAAATACTGAGCAGCGTGTTCAGGGCGACTGGCAGCAGATGTTGCGACGCTGGAGTGAGCGT
Organism: uncultured Pseudomonadales bacterium; assembly: GCA_943788895.1. GTDB lineage: Bacteria > Pseudomonadota > Gammaproteobacteria > Pseudomonadales > Porticoccaceae > HTCC2207. Next base: position 428,397 of record CALSRZ010000005.1, read on the forward strand.
GAATTGCAGGCGGGTCGTAGAGAGATTCTCTCTCAGGCACTGCCTGAGTTTGAGCGCACAATGATTGAAACAGCGCTGGCCCATACGGGTGGGCGAAAAAAAGATGCTGCCCAGTTGTTGGGTTGGGGCCGCAATACGCTGACCCGAAAGTTGCAGGAATATAAAATGGAAAATCAGGCTCTATAAGCGATCTGAATATTGGCGTGCGGAGCCTGTAGAAAAAGTTTCCGCCAATAAAAAACCCCGCTGATCAGCGGGGTTTTTTGTTTTAGCTAAGCGGCAATTCTCACAAATTAGTGAGTGTTCGCTTCTGCTTTTTCCGCGGCAGCTTCTGCCGACTGCTTTAGAGCGTTATTGAACAGAGACTCAAAATTGATTGGTGGAATCATCAGTGGAGGGAATGAACCCTTGATCAGAGTGCTGTCAATTGCTTCTCGAGCATAGGGTAGCAGCATGGTTGAGCAGGTGACATTGAGCACCTGTGCTACCTGCTGGTCTTCGAATCCTTTAATGGTAAACAATCCTGCCTGCTCAACCTCAATAAGATAAATAGTCTCATCTTCATCCTTAACGGTAACCGTGATGCGCAGAGCCACCTCATAGGTGTTGTCATCAATCTTTTCCGACTTGGTGCTCAGATCTTGATTGACCTTGGGTTTCCACTGCTTTTGGAAGGCAGCTGGACCCTGGGGGGTTTCAAATGAGAGGTCTTTTAAGTAGATGCGCTGTACCGCAAAGTTTGGTCCTGCGGCGTTATCCTGGTTAGCTGCTTCAGTGTTGTTATCAGTCATGATGAATGCCTTAAATTTTTAAACTTAATTTTAATAATTGTTAGTTCACAGCTTTCTATATGGAGACTGTTTCGCCCAATTCAAGCCCGGCTTTTACCGCCGCTTCGAGGCTGCCTTGAGCCTCCAGGTCGCGCAGCTCATTAAAGCCGCCAATATGATCGGTTCCAAACCAAATTTGCGGAACCGTATTGCGACCACTTTTAGCCATTACCCGGCCTTTTAGTTCCGGATCTTTATCAAGTTCAATATCCTGATAGTCAATGCCTTTAGCACTTAACAGGCGGCGCGCAGCGACACAAAAAGGACAGAATCGCGTTCCGAATAGTACGATATGAGACATAGGGTTCTCTATTTGCGTATGAGGGGTTTTGATTTATAGGTGCGGGCTTACTTGCCCTTTACCAGCGGCAGGCTTGAGCCCTGCCATTCGCTTATGCCGCCGCCTAAACGACGAACATTAAATTCCTCACTGCTTAGCTTTTTGCCAGCAGCGCCGGAATGTTGGCCGATCTTATCGGCTACGACGATGATTTTATCGCGATGCTTTTCCAGCTCGGCAATACGGCTGGCAAGTTTTTGGTGGGGAATGCTTATAGCGCCGTGGATATGTCCAGCCTCAAACTCAGCAGCGCTTCTGACATCGACCACTACAGCTTCATCGCTGTTGATCAGGCGAACCAGTTCGCTAGTGCTTAATGACTTACCGCTCTTACCCTGTTCGGTTAGAAAAAACACACCAATTAAGGCTGCTAAAAGACTGATTAGTAACCACTGCTCACTGACAAAGACAAAAATTTCCACTTGATATTTTCCGTTAAAAACTTAAAACCATTAAATTTACCCGATAAGAGCGTTGCTCTTATATGGGGCATAAAAGCCTAGTATAGAAACATCCGGACTTCCTTAAGGCGCGCAAGTATACACAGGAATTGAAATGCCGGCTAACTCTTCAGCGGGTATCCGGCCTCTGATCTGGAGTCTTACTGCCATCGTTGCCATATTGGCGAGCAATTATCTGGCAGTGGGGCAACTTTGCCGAGGGCCGCCCACTCTTGATTGGGCGCATGAAAATCGGAACCGCAGGAGGCATCAAAGCCTATATCGCGACAGAGGCGTGCCATATCGCGAGTGACTGAAGGCAGCTGTGAACCGGAAATAACCTCCATGGCCTCACCGCCCGCCACTTTAAAATCGGTTAATAGCTCAATTAATTTGGTTCGCGTCAGCTTGTATTTGGTCGGGTGAGCGAGCACGGCGACACCGCCGGCATCACGAATCCAGCCGATAACCGTTTTAGGGTCTGCCCACTGATCTTTAATATCGCCAGCCTTGCCGGCACCCAGATAGCGCTTAAAGGCCTGCTGAAAATTGCTTACAGCGCCGATTTTTACCAGATAGCGAGCAAAGTGTGGGCGCCCTATCTGCTCTGGACTGGAGGCAAATGACAGGGCTCCTGCCAGGCAATCTTCAAAGCCAAAGCGTTCGAGTTTCTCGGCTATTTTTTCCGCCCTTTCACGCCTTGCAGTGGACTGCTTTTCTACCGCTTCAAGAATTGATGGAGAAGAAAGGCCAACATTGAGTCCAACTATATGAACCCCACGCCTATTCCACTGGCTGGAAAGCTCAATACCGGGAATGATCTGAATAGAATTATAAACCTGGTCGAGCTGTTGATAGGCCTCGAGGGTGTCGTGATCTGTGATTGAGAGCATATCGATCTCTCGCTCTTGGGCGAGGTCGAGAAGTGCTGGGGGACTCAGCGAGCCATCCGAGGCTGTAGTGTGGCAGTGAAAGTCTATATTCATGGTCTGAACGTAAAATTAGTTAGCCTATTGTAACAGGCTGACCCAACTATATACTGACATTATGATTGAGCCTATATCCGATATTCAAAAGACCCATGTAGAGGCAGCTACCGCAAGCTATATAAAACTTGCCGCCGGTTTGTATGACCGCAAATTTGAGCCTATCCCTGTGCACTTTGATCTCAAAGGCAAGTGTGCCGGGATGTATGAAGTGAGGGGCCGGTCGCGCCGCATCCGTTACAACCCTTGGCTATTTGCCAAATACTACGAAGAGAGCCTCAGCAACACAGTGGTTCACGAGGTCGCCCACTATCTGGTCGACTGCATTTACGGCCTCGGGCGGGTAAAGCCTCACGGCAATGAGTGGAAGTCGATTATGTTGGATTTTGGCGCGCGGCCAAAGGCCACCGGGGACTATGATCTAACCGGTATTCCCATGCGCCAATACACTAAGTATGCCTACAAGTGCGGCTGTCGAACCCACCAGTTAACCAGTGTGCGCCATAAAAGAATTGTTCAGCGCGGCTACCAGTATCGCTGTCAGTACTGCCATAGCTTTATTGAATCCGACCTGGCGGCCAACGGATGAGTCGGTGGTATGTCTATATTATCCGCGCCACGGATCAGTCTCTGTATACGGGTATAACCACTGATGTGGAGCGGCGCTTTGCCGAGCATCAAAGTGGGCGCGCCGGGGCTAAGTATTTCCGTGGACGCAGCCCAGAGCAGCTGGTCTTAGTCGAGTCCGGCTATGACCGCAGTAGCGCCAGCATTCGCGAGGCGCAAATCAAAAAGCTATCCCGGGAGCAAAAGCTTGAATTGATCGGCTAATAGTAGGTAAAGTAAGGCTAGCTAAAGCTTGTATATACAATAGTATCTTTACTCAGCTCAGATATTCCTGTAATTTCTCTCCTGTAAAACCCATTTAATCAAAAGATTATATTGAGAGTCGGCCTAAAAAGTTGATTTTTATTAATGTATATACAGGTATAGAGTATATACAAATAAAGGCTTCTATCAGAAAAGCTTTTATTGAAAAGGTATTTTAATCATGAGTCAGGCTATCTATTCGCTGCCGCGCTATGCACAGATAAAAACCTATATAAGAAACCAGATTGAATCTGGTCAGTGGAAGGTCGGTGAGCGCATTCCCTCTGAAAACCAGCTCTCTGTGGATTTTGTGGTAAGTCGTATGACTGCCCGCCGTGCGGTACAGGAGTTGGCGGATGAAAACCTGCTGCAGCGCGCGCCGGGATTGGGCACCTTTGTCGCCGAGCCGCAGATAGCCACGCCGGTTTTGGAAATCACTGATTTTACCCAGCAGTTCAGCCACAGCAATCCCGAGTACAGCAACCGTATTCTGGTTCTAGAAGAGAGCACTGCGGAGAAAAACATAGCTGCAGTACTGGGCCTCAATCAGGGTGATCAGCTATTTCACTCAGTTGTTGTCCATTACCGTGACTCTGCCGCGGTTCAATGGGAAGAGTGCTATGTAAACCCGCAGATAGCAGCGGCCTACCTGAAGCAAAACTATTCCAAAGTTACACCTCAGGCCTATCTGAACTGGGTAGCGCCGGCGACCAGAGTTGAGCATCAGGTGCAGGCAGTGATGCCCAATGCTGAAATTACTGGCGCTCTGGGTCTGCAGACCATTAGCAGCTGCTTAAAAGTAAGTCGTCGCAGTTGGAGCGGAGATAAGGTTGTCAGTATCAGCAAGCTTATCCACCCGGGTAGCTATTCCCTTGGTGCGGAACTAATTATTTAACAAGCGCGAGTAGTAGTCAGTTTATAAAAGGGTAGTCCAGTGAAAAAAATTGCTGTTTTTGTTGATGTACAAAATATCTATTACACCGTTAGAGAGCAGTTTTCCTGTCACTTTAATTATCGTGAGCTGTGGCGAAGGCTCGGGGAGCAGGGCGAGATTGTTGTCGCCAATGCCTATGCTATTGAGCGCAATGATCCGGGGCAAAAAGGCTTTCAGCAGGTATTGCGAGAGATTGGTTTTGATGTGAAATTAAAACCCTATATCCAACGCAGCGATGGCTCGGCCAAGGGCGACTGGGATGTGGGTTTGGCGATTGATGTGATGGACTGTGCTGCCAACCCCGATCAGCCGGTGGACATTATTGTGCTGTTATCAGGGGATGGAGATTTTGATCTGTTGCTGGAGCGGGTCAAAAATAACTATGGCGTAGATACGAGGGTGTTTGGTGTTGCGGCACTAACGGCGACATCGTTAATTAATGCCGCCGCTGTATTTGAGCCTATTGAGGGATCATTGCTTCTTAAGTAGCTGGCTTAAGTAATTATTCCGCCACCAGGCATTCCGTTACCAGACATTCCACCACCCATGCCACCATTGCCGCCACCCTGGCCGGGTACAACAATCTGTGAAGCCTGCTCGCGGCGCATTTTTTCCAGTTCTCTACCGGCCTCTTCGACGGCAATCTGTGCCTTGCCGGCAAAATCACTGGCCGCTTCACCAATGGTATTGCCATCGAGTTGAAAGTTAAGTGGCAGCGCGCCCATAGGTGTCATCACCTGAGCTGCGCCAAAAAAGGTCGTTTCACGATCTGGATCATCGCTGCCATCGGCTTTAATGGGAACCAGTTTGCGAATGGTGCCCAATTTTTGATCGGTAAAGTTTTCTTCACGAAACAGACCATTGGGATCCATTTCTGTCTCTTTTTCATTAGTCATAGGATTTCTTTCTTGTATTAAAGGATGGATTTCAAAGGATGCACACTAGCAGACAAAGGGGTGCCAGTAAAAGGTTATAGGGGCTCTAGCGGGGTAGTTTTCGAGAGATAACCACTGCTGCAATAAGCATTATTGAAGAGCCTGCTAGGCAAGCTGCCAGGCCGTAATATTGATAGATCAATCCGGATAGCAATGAACTTACCAATCGACCTGCGGCATTGGCCATATAGTAAAAACCCACATCCAATGAAGCGCCATCTTCACGGGCATAGGAGACAATCAGGTAGGAGTGAACTGAGGAATTAATCGCAAACAGGGCGCCAAAGATCAGCAGCCCGGCAACAATCAGCAGCTCAGCATTCCATCCCAGATAGAGGCCTGCGGCTATTAATGCCGGAAGCATGCAGATAGCCGCTACCCATTCAAAAGCTGTTTTCCCTGATGCCGCAGTGATTTTCGGTGCCAGAGTTTGCACAATGCCATAACCGATAATCCATGCCGCTAGCAGGCTGCCGACCTGCATATAACTCCAGTTCAATTCAGTCTGCAAAAATAGTGGCAGAGCCACGACAAACCAGATATCCCTCGAGCCAAAAAGAAAGAAGCGCGCGGCACTAAGGCGATTGATCGCGGCACTTTTGGAAAATAACTGGGTAAATTTACTCCGCTGTTTGGCGATTCCTGTGGTGCGATCTAACAGCGGTAGACTAAACAGCAGCACCATTGCCAGCAGCGCAGCCATTGTGCCGACAGCAGCCTGAAAGCCGATAGTGGCGAGCAGCCAACCACCGAGGAAAAAGCCAATGCCCTTAAGGGCATTTTTTGAGCCGGTAAGCAGGGCAATCCAGCGGTAGAGAAGGTTTTGTTCATCGTCGGGAACCAGGGATTTAATACTGGTCTTGGCGCTCATTTTATTCAGGTCTTTGGCAATACCTGAGAGCGCCTGAGCGACCATCACATAGGCGACAGTTAACATCGAACTGTCGACCAGCAGCATACAGAGGGCGATAATCTGCAGCGCTAGACCCAGCTGCATAGTGATAGTTAAGCCTATGGCTGTGGCCAGCCAGCCACCGAGCAGATTGGTGACAACGCCAAAAAATTCATAGAGTAAAAATAGACCGGCAATCTCCAGAGGGCTAAAGCCAAGCCCGTGGAAAAACAGCACCACCAGCAGTCGCAGCGCGCCATCGGTGAGTGTAAAGGCCCAATAATTTAGAGTGACAATAACGTATTGGGTGGTTGCAGATTTAAGCTCAAGCATTTAGCCGGCAGCCTGTTTTAGTCTTTTATAGAAGCGGCAACCTTGGCGGCCAGTTCCATCATGCGATTGACGTAGCCGACTTCATTGTCATACCAGATAAGCACTTTTACCTGAGAGTCGTTGATCACCATAGTCGAGAGGCCATCGACAATGCCCGAGCGTTTGTCGTTGGTGTAATCCACTGATACCAGCGGCACTTCATCAAAGCCCAGAATGCCTTTTAGGCGTCCCTCTGCGGCGGTCTTTAAAGCGCCGTTTACTTCTTCAACGCTGACATTCTTTTCCAGTTCAAAAACACAGTCGGTCAAGGATGCATTGGCCAGAGGCACGCGAACCGCCAAGCCATTTAAGCGGCCTTTTAACTCGGGAAAGATTTCTGTAATTGCCGTTGCGGAGCCTGTACTGGTGGGAATAAGCGACATGCTGCTAGCGCGTGATCGGCGTAAGTCATTGTGGTATTCGTCGAGAATACTCTGGGTGTTGGTAATGTCATGGATAGTCGTTATAGCGCCATGCTTGATACCAAAAGTTTTATGCAGCACATCAATGACCGGTGCCAGGCAATTGGTGGTGCATGAGGCGGCGGTGACTATGGCTTGATCTTGATATTCATGATCGTTAACGCCCATCACAATATTTAGGGTGCCATCTTTTACCGGTGCCGAGACAACGACTTTTTTAACGCCCTGGTCAAAATAGGGTGCAAGGAGTTCCTGGGATTTAAACTGTCCGGTGCACTCGATAACCATATCCACGCCGGACCAATCGGTGTCCTGGATATTTTTGTTCTGGCTGTAACTGATGCTGCGACTGCCTATCTGGATAGTCGAGCCATCGTCAGCCGCGCTGATCTCTTCGTCCCAGGTGCCGTGTACCGAGTCGTACTTTAGTAGGTGCGCTGCGCTGGCTGCGTCGCCAGCGACCTCATTGACCTGGACAATTTCAAAGTTGTCCCAGTGCCATGCGGCACGTGTGGAGAGTCTGCCCATGCGGCCAAAGCCGTTAATTCCGATTTTGATTGTCATAGCAATATTTAATCTCTGTTGGTGTTCTTGTGTGCAGTTTTTTTATCTGACTTTCCTTTGCTAGCTTTCTTTTTACTACAGTTTTATGACAGAAGTATGTCTAGGCAAAAATTATTTATCGACACAGCTCACAATTTTATTGCAACTGGGCGTTTGAGAACAGCTACGCATTAGAACTGCGAACAACTCGTGAGAAATTACACAATAAAACCCTTTCAATGAACTTTCTCCAATACAGCTGGTTTAGCGAAAGGCTGTAGCCAAGGAATCAATTTTTACAAGCATTACAAATGTTACAAGGGAACAGCAAAGAGGAATCATTGATGAATTTTTTAGGAATTGCCAGTTTGTTTTTAATTGCCTGTGGTGCTCTGTTTGGAGCGTCGATTGGCATTTTCGCCTACGGCGCAGATTTTTGGATCAGTATAGGGATGGGCTGTGGACTCGGCGCCTGTGTCGCGGTTAGCGAGTTTTCTCCCATGTTTGACTAGACAGTTTGACTAGAAAGTTTGGCTAAAGAGCCAGGCCAAAGAGTTTGATTGAAGAGCTCGGCTAAGGAACTCTTCAACGCACAAAGCAACACACAAAGTTTAAATCGTACATCTCCTCCCATTTTAGGCCACCGACAGGTGGCCTTTTTTTTGGGAGTCCAAAAAACTTAGTGCTCGTGTCCACCGGCGCCGTGGATATGGCCGTGCTCAAGTTCTTCAGCAGTGGCATCGCGGACAACTTCAATAGTCACATCAAAGTTGAGGGCTTTGCCCGCCAGAGGATGGTTGCCATCTACGGTAACAGTCTCGTCAGTTACTGCAGTAACAGTAACAGGTACTGCGCCGCCCTGGCCGTTCTGCGCTTCAAACTGCATGCCGATTTCAATGCTCTCAACACCCTGGAAGGCACTGCGTGGCACTTCTTGAATCAGCTCTTGCTGGACTGGGCCATAGCCCTCTTCAGCAGTAACAGCAACAGTCAGCTGGTCGCCGACAGCTTTGCCTTCGAGTGCATTTTCCAATCCCGGAATAATATTGCCTGCGCCATGCAGATAAGCCAATGGATCCTGACCTGCAGAGCTGTCGATTGTCTTGCCGGCATCATCGGTTAATGTGTAATGAAAGCTTACGGCGCTATTTTCTTTAATTGTCATTGTCTGTTCCTGATAACTTTAAAAAGGGGTGGTTTTAAAAGTGCGTCATTATGCGCGAATAAGCCGTAAATATCGACTGCCGTTCAGAGTGAAAACCGGGTTGAAAAAGTAAAAGATCGGCTTACACTCGTCATGTGTCATATTTATGTCATCTTTTCGCCATTAAATGAGTCATCTACAAATGAATGATAAGGTTATTACCATGCCGAAGCATACGGTTTTAATCGTCGATGACGAAGCGGCGATTCGAGATATGTTGTGTATAGCACTGGAAGCGGCAGATTTTAATGTATTGGATGCAGAGAATGCGCAACAGGCTCACGCCGCGATAATTGATAAACAACCTGATCTGGTCTTGCTGGATTGGATGATGCCTGGCACCACCGGGCTGGAATTATTGCGTCGGCTTAAGCGTGATGACCTGACCGCCAAGATCCCGGTGATTATGCTTACCGCCAAAGCTGAGGAAGATAGCAAAATTTCCGGTCTTGATGCCGGCGCCGATGACTTTATTCCCAAACCCTTTTCTCCGCGCGAGTTGATTTCCCGCGTCAAGGCCGTTCTTCGACGCGTTGGCCGTGAGGAACTTCAGGAGCCTATCTCTATAGGTCAGCTGGTGTTTGACCCGATCGGACACCGGGTGAGTATTGCTGATCAGGCGATCAATCTGGGTCCCACCGAATACCGGCTTTTGCAATTCTTTCTCACCCACCAAGAGCGAGTTTACTCCCGCGATCAGATTCTCGATTATGTCTGGGGTGGCAATGTCTACCTCGACGAGCGAACGGTGGATGTTCATATTCGCCGTCTGCGTAAAGCAATTTCGGTTGCAGGACATGAAAACTATGTGCAGACTGTGCGCGGAGCAGGCTACCGTTTTTCAGCCCAGCTAAAAAATGCTTAATAGAGGGTGTAAATTCGTTGCGACCGGGAATGCATACAGAGATATGGCGTGTGGTATTGGTATGCCTGTTCTCCCTGTTATTTGGTCTGAGCCTCGGCGCTCCCTTTGAATTATTTCTCGCCGGAGTCGTTATCTACGTACTCTGGACCTTCCGCATAATCAATCTGATATTCAGCTGGATCGATAAAGGTATGCGCGGCACTCCTCCGGACACCGACGGTGTTTGGGGCGAAATTAGCGATACGTTAAATCGCCAGCGCCGCCGCCATCGCCGCACCCAAGAAAAAATGCGCCGCACCATTAATCGAGTCACTCGGCTAACTGAAGCCCTGGGCGAAGGTATTTTGGTATTGCGCAGTGATCTGACCATAGACTGGTGGAATAGCTCTGCGGCAAAGCTCTTGGGTCTGCGCTCTGTTGATCGCGGCAGCGCAGTGACAAATTTAATTCGCGACCCGGCTTTTGTCAGTTATATCACCCAGAAAGAATTTGTTGGCGCTCTCAAACTGAACACTTCCAGTCCCACCGGCACTATGCAGCAATTTGCCGCCTCATACTTTGGTGCCGATGAAATTGTTCTGGTGGTTACTGATATAAGCCGCCTCGACGGCCTTGAGCAGTTGCGCAAAGAATTTGTTGGCAATGTTTCCCATGAGTTGCGCACACCGCTGACGGTGATGCGCGGTTATCTGGAAACCCTACAGCTTATGCCTTCGGACAATCCGATTTCCAGTAAGGCGTATGCCCAGATGTCTGAGCAGGTGGATCGGATGCAATCCCTGGCTGACGATCTAATCCTGATTTCTAGGCTGGAGGCCGATGACCAGAAGCCGACTTTTGAAAAGGTAGGTCTGGCGGATCTGCTTAAAGAAATTGTCGCTGAAGCTGAATTACTAAGTAATGGTAAGCATAAAATAACCCTCAACTGCCCAGAGGCGGTTAGTGTTGAGGCGGATCAAAAGGATATCCGCAGTGTGTTGGGCAATCTGGTCTTTAATGCGGTGCGCCACAATCCGGATGGGGCATCTGTTGCGGTCACTGTGACCAGCTATGGCGGCTTTATTAATATCTCGGTCAAGGACAGTGGCAAGGGTATAGACCCGATGGAGATTCCGCGACTCACCGAACGTTTTTATCGCGGCGATAGCAGCCGTAACTCCGATACCGGTGGCACAGGTTTGGGTTTGGCAATTGTGAAGCATGCGTTGGGACGCTGCGGTGGGCAGCTGACCATCAACAGCAGGTTGGGGCAGGGTGCGGAATTTATCTGCCGGCTGCCGGTGTCTCAATAAGCTAAAATAATAGACTAGACTTACAAGCTAGCAACAATTTTCAGATATAAAAAAAGGGTGCCTAGGCACCCTTTTTTACGCATTGCATTATTAATGCATTGTGAGCGCATTGAGCTTAGAACTTGTGTTCCATGCCCAGACCAAATGCGCTGTTTTCTGAGTCCGCAGAGCCCACTGATGAGTCTGTGTTATCAGTGTAGAAAACATACAGCTTAGTGCTTTTAGCCAGCTTGTAGTCAGCACCCAGAGAGAAAGTTTCCTCTTCATCGCCGTCGGCATCATCTTCAATAGAGCCAAACTGTGCTTTCAGTGTAACAGCGCTGTCGAGCTTGTAGGCTGCACTGATAAAGTAACCTGACTCATCTTTTGTGCCGCCATCATTTTCATTTTGCTGGTACATAAAGCCTAGCTTCAGAGCGTCTACCTTGTACTGAGCAACAGCGCGCATCAGATCCTGGCCGTCAACATCCTGATCGCCAGCAAGGGCGAGGTAGAGGTCGTCTTGCTTGTAGCTTACAGAGTAAGATACGCCGTCAGCCAGACCACCGTTATCGTTTTCCGCGTCTTCGCCGGGAATCATAGCTACAGTAGAAGAGAAGCCGTTGATTTCTGGTGAGCTGTAGGCAACGATATTGGAAACGCGATTCTCGCCTTCAAAGGTATTCTTGATATCGCCTTCAAGGTCATTGAACAGATCGATCTTGCTCTGTGCCAGTTTGGTCGGGGTGTCGTGCTTGCCGGCCCACACTGTACCGAAAGAGCCTTTGATGCCGCCCATAATATTGCGCTGGGTAAAGGTTTGACCTTTACAGTCGCCATCGTCGACACAGATTTCAAATTCAGCCTTGTATACAAGTGTAAGGCCTTCAGCGATTTCGCTCTTTCCTTTAACGCCAAGACGAGAAGCGTTGCTGTTCAGCTTCCACTCATCGTTGCTGCCGTCGTCTGCATTTACCAGAGAGACATTTACTTTACCGTAAACAGTACCGTCGATAGGGCCGGCGGCAAAACCATGGGAAGCAAAACCCATAGTTGAAGCGATAGCGGCGCTAAGTAGTAATTTTTTCATACAAATTCCCCAAATTTTAAAGTCAGTTGACAATTATATGGTTAGAAACCAAGGCTGAAATATGACAGCCACATGACAACTCTATGTATTAAATATGACATTCATATGACAGTCATAAAATTTACATAATAGATTCATAAAAATTACATAAATTGTTATTTCAGGGCCCTCTGTCATATTTGTGTCATATAACTTCAATATCCTCATTTGCGTCATCAAAGTTAGTTTAATCAACAGCACATTACCGTGCTTGAATGTGGAGGTTTATATGACCCAACGTACAATAATCACAGCCATCTTATTCACAGTGGCTTCAATAACAGCTACATCATCTGCAATGGCTCGTGACAGCATTGAAGTTGTAGGTTCTTCAACTGTATACCCTTTTTCAACTGTCGTTGCTGAGCGTTACGGTCGTGCCAGTGGCAAGCCTACTCCAAAAATCGAATCTACTGGTTCTGGCGGCGGCATGAAATTATTTTGCTCCGGTGTTGGCACCAACTACCCGGATATCACTAACTCTTCACGTCGCATGAAGGCTTCTGAGTACAAGCTGTGCCAGAGCAATGGCGTTAAAGAGATTATTGAAGTTCAGATTGGTTATGACGGTATCGTTATTGCTAACTCTATAAAGGTAGCGCCAATGAAGCTTACCCGTAAGGATATCTTCCTTGCGCTGGCTGCTCAGGTTCCCGGCGAAAAAGAAGGCGAGCTGGTTGATAACCCATACAGCACTTGGAAGCAGGTTAATGCTTCACTGCCCAACACTGCCATTGAAGTACTTGGCCCACCGCCAACCTCTGGTACTCGCGATGCATTCGCCGAGTTGGCAATGGAAGGTGGCTGTAAGAAGATTGCCTGGATTGCTGCCCTTAAAAAGAAAGACAAGAGCGCCTACAAGGCTATCTGTCACACAGTACGTGAAGACGGTCGTTACATCGAAGCTGGTGAAAACGATAACCTGATCGTTCAGAAGCTTGAAGCAAACCCGGCTGCCCTTGGTGTATTTGGCTTTAGCTTCCTCGACCAGAATGCCGACAAGGTTCAGGGTTCACAGATTGAATCAGTTGAGCCAACCTTTGAGTCAATTGCTGATAAGTCTTACCCGGTATCACGTCCGCTGTTCTTCTATGTTAAGAAAGCCCACGTAGGTGTTGTGCCTGGTATCCAGGGTTTCCTCAATGAGTTCGCTAGCGAGAAGGCTTGGGGCGAAGAGGGATATCTTGCTGAGAAAGGTATGATCCCGCTGCCAGATGCCGAGCGCAAGGTGATGGCTGCAAACACTAGAAATTTAGTGCCTATGACAGGCAAAGAAGCATTGAAATAATGCTCAGAAGTTGTCACAGTACGGCCCGGCTGAATAAGCCGGGCTGTTTTTTTATCTGACGAGATTCTGCCAGCAATATGCAAGCGACAAATATTCTTTTTTTAATACTCGGATTGGGCTGTTTTGCCTTCTATCTCGGGCGTGGGCGCTCATTGGCAATTGCCAAGCCACTGGGTGGTATTCGCCATCTGCACTCCCTGCCTTCCTACTACGGATTTCACGCAGCACTCTGGTGCGCGCTTCCCTCTCTGTTTCTATTAAGCCTGTGGATGATTTTTGATGATCTGCTGATTAACAGTATGGTGATGGATGCTCTACCTGCAGCAAGTGCTCCGGCAGATTCGGCCAGTTACAATCTGCTGCTCAACAAAATCGCCAATTTAGCCGACGGCATCTTGCCGCGCAGTGGCGAGAGCGCAGCTCTGATTACCGCTGCCGATCAAATGCTTAATTATCGGGTGGTCTCGCGCTGGTCGCTGACCGCGCTGATACTGACCCTGTCTCTGGTCGGAATGGCCTGGGGTTGGTCGCGGACCGCGCCACTGTTTAGAGCGCGTCCAGTGGTTGAAGCCGTTGCGGAAAAGATCTTACTGGCCTGCGCCTGTCTGGCGATCTTTACCACCCTCGGCATTGTACTTTCTGTACTCTTTGAGTCTATACAGTTCTTCCGCTCGGTGCCGGCCTTTGATTTTATCTTTGGTCTGGACTGGAGTCCGCAGACAGCTATTCGCGAAGACCAGGTAGGTTCCTCCGGTAGCTTTGGTGCCGTGCCACTGTTTGTCGGTACGCTGCTGGTATCCGCGGTGGCTATGGTAGTTGCCGTGCCGATCGGCTTGATGTCGGCTATCTTCCTTGCCGAATACGCGAACAAGACAGTGCGCAGTTACGCCAAGCCGGCCCTTGAAGTGCTGGCGGGTATTCCCACTGTTGTTTACGGTTTCTTCGCCGCTTTAACCGTCGCGCCGTTTTTGCGCGATCTGGGTGAAGGCTTTGGTCTATCGGTCTCCTCTGAGAGTGCCCTTGCCGCTGGTGGTGTGATGGGGGTGATGATTATTCCCTTTATCTCGTCCCTTGCCGACGATGTGATTACCGCTGTACCCCAGTCTATGCGCGATGGTTCTCTGGCTATGGGTGCCACCAAATCTGAAACTGTGCGCCGGGTGATTATCCCCGCAGCACTCCCGGGTATTGTCGGCGGTATTATGCTGGCGGTGTCCCGCGCTATTGGTGAGACCATGATTGTAGTGATGGCGGCCGGTATGGCGGCTAAGCTAACGGCCAATCCGCTGGATTCTGTGACAACAGTAACAGTGCAAATTGTTACCCTGTTGACCGGTGACCAGGAATTTGACAGTCCAAAAACCCTGGCAGCTTTTGCTCTGGGCTTAATGCTGTTTACCGTGACCCTGTTACTAAATATTTTCGCCCTGCATATAGTTAAGAAATATCGAGAGCAGTATGAGTAAGTCCGTAGATAACTTAGAAAAGATCAGGAAGTCCCTGAGTCGCCGCAACCGCGCAGAAAAGCGTTTCAGGTTTTACGGTGTTACAGCAGTATTAATCGGTTTGGCAGCGGTAATGCTGCTATTTACCGATATTGTCAGCAAAGGTCACGGCGCTTTTCGTATCGCTTATTTGCAGCTCGATATCACCTATGATCAGGATCTGATCGGTATAGATAATCTAACTGATCCGCAGCAGTTAGCGCTGGGCAATTGGCAGGCAATGCCCAAAGTCTCTCTGCGTAATCAGTTCCCCGATGTTTCCGGTCGCAAAGATAAGCGCAGCTTATATGGCTTGGTCAGTAATGGTGCCGGCTTCGATCTTAAAGATCGTCTGTTGGAGAATCCTTTACTCCTGGGTGATAGTGAGACGCTGTGGGTATTGGCTGACGATGATATCGATACCTATTACAAATCCTGGTTGGATGGTGAGCCCTACGATGCGCGACTGACTGCTAAGCAGGTCGCATGGATTCACGAGCTTCACGATCAGGGCAAGATACGCCTGCAGTTCAACTCTAATCTGTTTACCCGCGGTGATTCCCGAGAGCCAGAACAGGCCGGTATTCGCGGTGCCGTTATGGGCTCGCTGCTGACATTGATCCTGACCCTGCTGCTGTCCTTCCCGATTGGTGTTTCCGCAGCTATTTATCTTGAAGAGTTTGCGCCGAAAAATGCCTGGACGGATTTTATTGAGGTCAATATTAATAATCTGGCTGCTGTGCCATCGATTATTTTTGGTCTGTTGGGTCTGGCGATCTTTATTAATTTTTTCCATGTGCCAAGGTCGGTGCCGATCGTCGGTGGTCTGGTATTAACCCTGATGACATTGCCGACGATTATTATTACCAGCCGTGCGGCAATTAAGTCAGTACCGCCGTCAATTCGCGAAGCGGCACTGGGTATGGGTGCCTCCAAGTACCAGATGGTCTTGCACCATGTGTTGCCGTTGGCACTGCCCGGTATGTTGACCGGCGCAATTATCGGTATGGCCCAGGCGCTGGGTGAATCAGCACCGCTGCTAATGATTGGTATGGTCGCCTTTATCGTCGATATTCCCGGCGGCTTTAGCGATCCGGCAACCGTGTTGCCGGTACAAATTTTCCTCTGGGCAGACAGTCCTGAGCGAGCCTTTATCGAAAAGACCTCCGCTGCCATTATGGTGCTGCTGAGCTTTTTAATTATTATGAATACATCAGCCGTATGGTTGCGCAAGCGCCTCGAACGTCGTTGGTAGAAAGGATATAACTATGAATCAGAATGCCTCAACTGCAGGTACAAAGCCTGCGAAGGAAGCAAAGCCTGAAGCTATGCAGACTCTCGAGTTAACCGATAATGAAGCGACGGTGGGCCAGTGTTTTACTGACAAGCCAAAGATGAGTATGCGCAACGTCAATGTTTTCTATGAAGACAAGCAGGCCATTCACGACGTGAGTGTGGATATCGCCAAGAATGAAGTGATCGCCATGATTGGCCCCTCGGGCTGTGGCAAGTCAACATTCTTGCGCTCGTTAAACCGCATGAATGACACGGTTGATGGTTGCCGGGTCGAGGGCAAAATCTGCATGGACGGTGAAGACCTCTATGCGCCAAAGCTCGATGTGGTTGAGTTGCGAGCTAGAGTGGGCATGGTGTTCCAGAAGCCAAACCCATTTCCAAAATCTATCTATGACAATGTCGCCTATGGTCCAAAGTTGCACGGACTGGCCGACAGCCGTGTGGATCTCGATGAGATCGTTGAAAAAAGCCTGCGCAAAGCCAGCCTCTGGGATGAAGTTAAAGAGCGCCTGCATCAGGCGGGTACAGGTCTCTCCGGTGGTCAGCAGCAGCGACTCTGTATTGCCAGAGCTATTGCCGTTAGCCCAGAGATGATCCTGATGGATGAGCCCTGTTCGGCACTGGATCCAATTGCCACGGCAAAAATTGAAGAGCTGATCGAAGAACTGAGCGAGAATTTCACTATTGCCATAGTGACCCACTCGATGCAGCAGGCGGCACGAGTGTCTCATCGCACAGCCTATTTCCATCTCGGTCGTTTGATTGAAGTAAACCCAACCGAGCAGGTATTCACTATGCCTGCCCACCGGTTAACTGAAGCTTATATTACTGGTCGTTTCGGCTAGAATTAATAGACAGGAGGTAAGGGGAGCAATATGGACAAAATGAAGTTCGAAAATCATTACATGAAGCAGTTCGACGAGGAGCTCGAAGAGATTCGCACCCGTCTAATGGAGATGGGCGGCAAAGTTGAACAGCAGCTGCAAAACGCCATTCGCGCCGTCAGTGATGCAGATAGCAAACTGGCCGAAGAGGTGATTAAGGAAGAGAAGTTCGTTGATGAGATGGAAGTCGATATCGATGAAGCCTGTATTCTTATTATTGCCCGTCGCCAGCCTGCGGCCAGCGATCTGCGTCTGGTGATGATGGTGACCAAAGCGGTAAACGATTTGGAGCGTATTGGCGACGAAGCGAAAAAGATTGCCAATCACGCGGTTATCCTCGCCGGTGAAAGCAAGACATCCGAAGGTTACACTGAGGTTCGTCACCTGGGTCAGTCAGTTGTCAGCATGCTATCCAATGCACTGGATGCCTTTGCGCGTTTTGATGTAGATGCTGCAATGCGCACTATAGAAGAAGACAAGCAGATCGACCTCGACTACAAAACAGCCCTGCGCGAGTTAGTCACCTATATGATGGAAGATCCTCGCAGCATCAGCCGTGCGATTAATATTCTCTGGGTAGTTCGTTCTCTGGAGCGCATTGGCGATCACGCGAAAAATCTCTGCGAACAAATTGTCTTTGTTGTTAAAGGTAAAGATATCAGGCATCAGTAGATAGTCTAAAAATTAGCTAACCATAGAAGCCCTTTTCTGTGGTTAGCTGATGCTTCTTGCGCAAGGTAAGAAGCAATTAAATCTGTCATATTTAAGTCATTTTTCTGTCATTAAACATTCACGCCATCGTCATTTTTGACTGTTAATTTGCATCCTTATTGATGCAAGGCGCATTTGTGTGCGCCTCAAATAATTGAATTTAACAGTCATGACGCGAGGTTGGGTGGAAGATGGCCAGAAAATGGTTTTTTGTATTGAGTTTGGTAGCTTCATTTATAGCGCCCAAGGCGTTGGCTGAGGACCTTTTTGTCCTTGTGTTTCTTGAAGATGCACCGCTTCGACACGTCAAAGTTGCTGTCGACGGCAAGATTGTTGGCGTCACTGATGGCAAGGGTCTGATTCAGGCGTCATTGAAGCCTGGTGCCCACAAGCTCTATTTGATTGATGACGATCTGGCGATTCCGGTTAGATTTAATATCCCCAGAAACGGCGAAGTTGAAGTCTCAGCTGTATTCAGCCGAGAGCAGGGTGTTGAGCCGGTGGTAAAAAGTCAGGCCTTTACTGCTGACAGCGATGCCTCTGGTTATATTGCCGGTGTGGTTACCTCACCTTCTGGGCTGCCGATTGTCGGTGCAACTGTTGAAGTTGTCGATATTCAATTATCCGCAGAGACAAACGCTGAAGGTGTTTACACCCTTGAGCTTCCCCGTGGTGTGCACAGTGTTGAAATCACCAGAGATGGATACAGAACTTCCAGTGTTGATGCTATTCGAGTATTTGCTGATCTGGGTGTTAATGCGCGCTTTAAGTTATTGAAAAAGCCGCCAGCGGATTCCGCGATTGCACTGCCGACACCACGTCTGGAAGAGGTGGTTACTCTGGGTGTATTTAACCCAACCGAAGGCGCTGGTGATATTCAGCGATACGCTTCGTCAATTGTCAGCGCGATGGATGCCGATCAGATCGCCCGCTTTGGTGACAGTGATGTGGCACTGGCGATTGGCCGAATTGTTGGCCTCAGTGTCAGTGAAGGCAAGTACGCCAATGTTCGTGGTCTCGACGGCCGCTATATCGCTACCAACTTTAATGGCATTCTGATGCCGAGTACCGATCCACTGCGTCGCGATATCCAGCTCGATCTTTTCCCATCCAATATTGTTGAATCGATTGCCGTTCAAAAATCATTTTCAGCAGATCAGCTGGCATCGACAACTGGTGGCTCGATCGCTGTAAAAACCAAAGGCCTGCCCGATGAACGCGTTGGCAGCCTGTCAGTGTCCACCGGGTTTAACAGCAGCTTTACCGGTGATGATGTGCAGGGCTATCGCGACTCAGTTACTGAGTGGGCTGGCTTTGACAGCGGCTTAAGAGATATTCACAGCGGTGTATTGGAAGCCACAAACGGCGGTACTTCACTGACTATCTGTGATCCTGATATAGCTGATATCTGTACTCGCCCTGAAGTGGCACTTGCCTACGCGCTTACCTTTAAGCCCGACTATGATCTGGAGCCGGTTAATTCCAATCCAGATATTGGCTTTGATGCGGACTTCGGTGATCGCTTTGAGTTTGCTGAAGGCGAGCTCGGTTACTTTGTTGCCGCCTCCTATGGACGCACAACTGGCTACCGCGGCGACGCAAGCCTGAGCAACCCAATTAACCTGACCGGTATGTATAACCGCACACAGGACACAGTTTCTGTGAATGGCTACGGCGTGGTTGGCTATGAGTTTGACCGCGGTGAAATTCTCTCCAAGACAACCCTGTTGCGCTCTACAGATGACACCTCGAGAAACACCGTTGCTGTGGATATTGAAGGCGTTAACCGCGACAAGACAATTTTAGAATATGTGCAGCGCCAGCTGTTCTCCCAGAGCGTCAGTGGTCTCTATGATTTTTACCTGGGTGATCTGGAGAGCAAGATCGATTGGCGTGTTGGCTATTCGGAAACTGATCGTATCGAACCCGATCGTCGCCAGTACTTCCTGCAGAACGGCAGCCTGGCAACATCGTCACTTGAGCGTCGCTGGTCAGATCTAAACGAAGTCAGTAATGATATTGGTTTTGACTACACTGGCTCTTTCGAGTGGGGCGCTGAAAATTTCACCTCTCTGGTAGTTGGTGCTCTGGCTTCGGATAAACAGCGAACAGTCGATCTCTACCGTTTCGGTATTCGACTGGGTGATGATCCAATTTCCCTGAATGTAACTGATGGCATTGAATCTCTATTGTCGGTTGAAAATTTTGCCGCCGATGCATTTAGACTGCGACCAGCGACTGGATCGACCGACTCCTACGCGTCCGCAGAAAAAGTAGAGGGCTATTACCTAAAAGCGATCAATGAATTGGGCAGCGCCTGGACAGCCGAATTGGGTGCGCGCTTTGAAAGCTTTAGTCAGGATATTAGCTACCCTAATTCCTCATCAGCTGCGGCTGGCACTCTGGAACACGAAGCTTGGTACCCGGCATTTAACCTGTCTTGGCGCGCCACTGAGGAACTTCAGTTGCGCTTGGGCTACAGCCAGACAGTTTCATACCCCGGTCTTATCGAGCGCTCTGCATCACAGTCCTATGACCCATCAACGGATGATCCTATTTTTGGTACACCGGAGCTGATGGTTTCCGAGATCGATAATCTCGATTTGCGCATGGAGTACTACTTTGGTGAGAGCAATAGTGTTTCGTTGGCACTCTTCAATAAGGAAATTATCAATCCTGTAGAGCGTGCAATTCCAGACGCTTCTGGTTCCGCTGCCGATGGTATTACCTTTAGAAATCAGGAAGCCGCAGAACTCGATGGCATCGAATTTGATTTCAACAGCGTGGTATTTGATCGCGATGATCACTCGGTTTTCGTCAACGGCAATATTACATTTATCGATTCTGCCGTAACTCTGGGCGCCAAGTCGCTGCAGCTTGAAGGTGCCGGTTCCAATGGCCGCCAGCTACAGGGCCAGTCTGAATACCTGGCGAACCTGCAGATTGGTTACGACCATTATCCATCCGAGCAGAAGGTCACTCTGTTGGTTAACTATTTTGACGATCGAATCTTCCGCACTGCGCGAGGCGCTGCACTGGGGCCGGTTGTTGAAGTTGGGCGAACCCTTGTTGATATGAATTACGAGAAGTCCTTCTCAGAACAGTGGACGGTAAAACTCAAGCTTAAAAACCTAACGGATGAGCCAGTCAGCTATACGCAAAACAATAACTTAATCGAGGTTTATGAAGTCGGAACATCGATCAGTTTATCTCTGGATTACAGACTTTAATTTTACAAATCGGTAGTAGGTAAAGCGGAATTTACCATTTGGGATATTTCGCTAAAAAATTTAAAACACATTAAATAGGAAAGCTAAACATGAGAACTAATCTATATGTAGGGTGCCTGCTAGCCTCTATGGCACTCGCAGGTTGTGATGGCAACAGCGAGAGCGCAGGTGACATTACGGTAAACGTTGAAGGCGATGTTATTGATAACAGCGTTACAACAACAGAGACGCCAGATGTTGTAACGCCAGTTGTCACTGGTCTCTGTGCTCAGGTTGAAGAAGCAGCGTTCGTTGCTTTCAACGATGATTGCTCACAGGGCACGGTAACAGGCACTATCGACACTGATTACACATTTTTGCAAGAAGTTAACTACATCCTCAGCGGTGTTGTTCAGGTTGGTAACGGCAATGTAGCGATCGCTTCTCAGGTTGAGTACGACGCAGTTGTTGCTCAGGGTGTTGAGCTGACAGTAGAAGCTGGTTCAGATGTTAAAGCTGCCGCTGATGGCGTTCTGCTGGTAACTCGCGGTTCTCAATTGATTGCTGATGGTTCAGCAACCAGCCCAATTACATTTAGCAGCCTCGACGCTGACTATGATGGCATGGGCGAATGGGGTGGCGTAGTGGTTCAGGGCTTCGCACCACAGTATGGCCAGGGCGACACTGGCGCTTGTTTCGCCGACGGTGAAGTCTGGTGTAACGTTCAGGGCGAAGGCGGTGACTTCGTTAAAGAATACGGCGGCAATATTGCCGATGATAACAGCGGTGTTATCCGTTATGTGCGTATTGCTGAAGGCGGCCTGATCGCTGGTCCAAACAACGAGATCAATGGTCTGACTCTGCAAGGTGTTGGTCACGGCACTGTGATTGACTACATTCAGGTTCACGGTAACCAGGATGATGGTATCGAGTGGTTCGGTGGTACAGCTAACGTTACTCACGCTGTTCTGACGGGCAATGACGATGATGATATCGACTTTGATGAAGGTTACATGGGTAACATTCAGTACGCGCTGATTATCAAAAACCAGACCCCTGGTGCTGTTCCTGTTGGTTCAAATGATCCCCGTGGTATCGAGCTGAACTCTTCTGATGCCAGCTACACACCTCAGACTGCTGGTGTAATTGCCAACGTTACTATTATCGGTGGTGATGCAGCTAACTCTAAAGGTGAGTTCGGTATGCGTCTGCGCGGTTCAGTAACGGCTGCGATCCACAACTCAGCGGTAACTGGCTACGATGTAACCTGTGCCCGTATCGATGATTCAGATAACGACGGTGATTCAAACACGCCTAAGATTGATACACCTATCACTCTGAACAACTTCCTCTGTGACACTGTAGGTGTTGCCTTTAATAAGGAAGATCCGGTAGCTGGTTCAACGGTTATTGAAGAAGGTATCAACTTTGACGACAACCTCGCCATCATCAATTCATCGGCAATGCTCGGCGCTCCAACTGAGATTGCCGCCTTTGATAACGGTTCAGGCTTTGTATTCGACTCAACTAACTTTGTTGGTGCTGTAGATCCTTCTGCTTCAACGCCATGGTGGTCTGACTGGACAATTCCTGGCTCTGTTGGATTCCAGGAAGAAGTGCAGGAAGAGAGCTTTGCAGTATGTAACGCCTCTAAGACTGTTTGTACTATGACTGGCACTATCGACAAAGACTACACAATGGTTGCTGGTGTTGAATACCGTTTAGAAGGTGTTGTAAAAGTGGGTAACGGCAATGTTGAGATCACGTCTGTTGAAGATTACGACGCAGTGGTTGCTCAGGGTGTAACCCTGACGATCCGCGCTGGTGTTGACGTCAACGCATTTGCTGACGGCGTTCTGCTGGTAACTCGTGGTTCCAAGCTGATTGCTAACGGTTCTGCTACAAGCCCAATTACTTTCAGCAGCCTTGATACTGGCTATGATGGTACTGGCGAGTGGGGCGGTGTAATCGTTCAGGGCTTCGCACCACAGTATGGTCAGGGCGACACTGGTGTTTGTTATGCCGACGGCGAAGCCTGGTGTAACGTACAGGGTGAAGGCGGAGACTTTGTTAAAGAGTACGGTGGCGCTATTGCCGACGACAACAGCGGTATTATCCGTTATGTGCGTATCGCTGAAGGCGGCTTGATCGCTGGTCCAAATAACGAGATCAACGGTCTGACTCTGCAAGGTGTTGGTCACGGTACATTGATCGACTATGTTCAGGTTCACGGTAACCAGGATGATGGTATCGAGTGGTTCGGTGGTACTGTAAATGTGACTCACGCGGTTCTTACCGACAATGACGATGATGATATCGACTTTGACGAAGGCTATATGGGTAATATCCAGTACGCGCTGATTATTAAGAATCAAACCCCTGGTGCTGTTCCCGTTGGTTCAAACGATCCCCGCGGTATCGAGCTGAACTCTTCTGATGCCAGCTACACACCTCAGACTGCTGGTGTTATCGCCAACGTTACTATTATTGGTGGTGATGCAGCTAACTCAGCTGGTGAGTTCGGTATGCGTCTGCGCGGTTCGGTAACGGCTGCAATCCACAACTCAGCGGTAACTGGCTACGATGTAACCTGTGCCCGTATCGATGATTCAGATAACGACGGTGATGCAAACACGCCGAAGATCGATACACCTATCACTCTGAACAACTTCCTCTGTGACACTGTGGGTGTTGCCTTTAATAAGGAAGATCCAGTTGCAGGTTCAACGGTTACTGAAGAAGTGATTGTTCTCGATGCCAACTATGCCATCACTAACGACAGTGCATCTGTACCAGCTACAGATATCACTGCCCTGGACAATGGTTCTGGCTTCGTCTTTGACTCAACTGACTTTGTTGGTGCGGTTAAAGAAGGAACTACGCCATGGTTCAGCGAGTGGGTGATTGAAGGTTCTTTGTAAATTAAAAATGTTTCGATAAGTTTTAAAGGCCCCGAAAGGGGCCTTTTTTTTGCCTTGAAGAAGCATCCTCTGGCCCATGCGGTCGACATTGCAAAAGAGTTGTATTGAGCCCATCAAGCTTAGAATAACCCTTCTATTGCCCGCAGTTTCGGCGCTTTTTATTTGCATTTTGCCACTAAAACCCCATTGGTCGCATATTTTTAGCCTGTGAACGCTTAGTGGGTTGGTTTTGCGCTAAACCGGTGTAGTCTTCAAGAGAATATATAAAAAATGTTTCCCCGGGTTACTGGCTTGGGGGAAAGCTAAAAAAACGGGTAGAGACCCGAATCAATTGAGGGGAATAATTTTGAAGATCAAGAGCTTAGCACCTTTATACTTATTGGCTTTAACACTAACTTTACAGGCTTGTGGCGGAGGCGGCGCTGGAATTCTTCCAGAACCTGACACTACAGGCGGTGGTACTACTGATGGAACTACCGATGGCGGTACTACAGACGGTGGTACTACTGATGGAACTACCGATGGAACTACCGATGGAACTACCGATGGAACTACCGATGGAACTACCGATGGAACTACCGATGGAACTACCGATGGCGGTACTACAGACGGCGGTACTACAGATGGTGGCGCTACAGATGGCGGCGCTACAGATGGCGGCGCTACAGGTACTCCTGGCGTTGAAATGATCGAAGGCTTTGGTGGTGCAGTATTTGATGAGGCTGCCTCTTCTTATACCTTCCCAGCAGGTTCAGAAGTATGGGCTGGTTTCGCTAACCTGAATGTTGATATCTATCCCTTCACTTTTGCTAATGGCGGCTCTATCACCTTTACCGCTGCGGTTGCAGCGGGCGGCGCCGATACCAATGTTTATTTCCGGTTTGAGCGTCTGCCATTCCCGGATGTTGATCCATCCTTTGACTTAGACCCTGTTTTGATTGTCGGTGAAACTGAGCTGGAATACACAGTGACTATTCCTGCGCAAGATGCAGCGAATACCTACGAATCTTTCCTTCTATATGTAGTTGAGCAAGATCAGACGGTAATCATTAAAAATATCGTTGTAAACGATGACGGTGGAAGCTCTGATGATGCGAGTGGAACTACTGACGGTGGTTCTACTGATGGTTCTGCCGACGGCGGCACTACTGACGGATCTACTGACGGATCTACTGACGGATCTACTGACGGATCTACCGATGGCGGCACTACTGATGGATCTACTGACGGCGGCAACACAGATACTGTTGGTGTTGAAATGATTGAAGGCTTTGGTGGTGCAGTATTTGATGAAGCTGCCTCTAGCTACACTTTCCCAGCAGGTTCAGAAGTGTGGGCTGGTTTCGCTAACCTGAATGTTGATATCTATCCCTTCACTTTTGCTAATGGCGGCACGATCACCTTTACTGCAGCGGTTGCGGCGGGTGGCAGTGATACCAATGTTTACTTCAGATTTGAGCGCCTGCCTTTCCCAGATGTTGATCCATCCTTTGACTTAGACCCTGTTGTGATCAGTGGCGAAACTGAGACGCAATACAGCGTAACTATTCCTGCACAGGATGCGGCGAATACTTACGAGTCTTTCCTCTTGTATGTGGTTGAGCAAGATCAGACGGTGATCATCAAAGACATTGTTGTAACTGATGATGGTGGAAGCACTGCTGACGGCGGCACTACTGATGGTGGTACTACCGATGGCGGCGCTACTGACGGAGGCACTACCGATGGTGGAGCGACTGATGGTGGAGCGACTGATGGTTCAACCGATGGCGGTGCTCAAGAAGCTCCATTTGTTGAAATGATTGAAGGCTTTGGTGGCGCAGTATTTGATGAGGCTGCCTCTTCCTTTACTTTCCCAGCAGGTTCAGAAGTATGGGCTGGTTTCGCTAACCTGAATGTTGATATCTACCCCTTCACTTTCGCTAATGGTGGCACGATCACCTTTACGGCAGCGCTTGCAGCCGGTGGATCTGATACCAATGTTTATTTCCGCTTTGAGCGTTTGCCATTCCCGGATGTGGATCCCTCGTTTAACTTAGAAAACGTACTGATCAGCGGTGAAGCTGAGCTGGAATACAGCGTAACTATTCCTGCACAGGATGCGGCGAATACTTACGAGTCTTTCCTCTTATATGTGGTTGAGCAAGATCAGACGGTGATCATCAAAGATATTGTTGTAACCGATGATGGCGGTAGTACTGGAAATTCACCACAGTAATAAAACAGTAAGGTTCTGCCCTTTATGGGGGCAGAATGACTGACTGACCCAAAAAAGCCCTCTTAGGAGGGCTTTTTTTCGTTTAGAGACCCCATTTACCGCATTAGCAAATCAACTGGTCGAAAGCTTGTATCTTTTTTTGGGGTCAAGTTCATTATATGTTGCAGAAAAAAAGGCTATTTAGCCAAATTACAAAAATCTAAAAAAACATAATTAGAGTAATTCGAGGGAGAAAATCTTGAAGATTAAGAACTTAGCGCCTTTATACCTATTGCTATCGATACTGACTTTGCAAGCCTGTGGTGGCGGTGGTGGCAGTATTTATTCAGGCGAGAGCCCCCTTCCGCCAGGTAATACTGATGGTGGGACTACTGACGGTTCTGCCGATGGTTCAACTGACGGTTCAACCGATGGTTCAACTGATGGTTCAACTGATGGTTCTACCGATGGTTCTACTGACGGTTCTACCGATGGTTCTACTGACGGTTCTACCGATGGTTCTACTGACGGTTCTACCGATGGTTCTACTGACGGTTCTACCGATGGTTCAACCGATGGTTCTACCGATGGTTCTACTGACGGTTCTACCGATGGTGTCTCAACCCCACTTGGTGCGGTTGAAATGATCGAAGGCTTTGGTGGTGCAATTGTTGATGGTAGTAACTTTACCTATCCAGCAGGTGCAGAAGTATGGGCTGGTTTTGCTAACCTAAATACTGATATCTATCCGTTTGCCTTTGCCAATGGCGGTTCGATTACCTTTACAGCAGCAGTCGCAGCGGGCGGCAGTGATACCGGTGTCTACTTTAGATTTGAGCGTTTGCCTCATCCAGATGTCGACCCTTCCTTTAATCTCGATCCAGTAATGATCGTCGGTGAAGCTGAGCAGCAATATACAGTCGCTATTCCGCCACAGGCTTCAGCCAATACATACGCATCATTCCTGATGTATGTGGTTGATCAAGATCAGACGGTAATGGTCAAAGATATTGTCGTGACTACACACAGTAATAATTCGGGTGGAACTGATGGTGGTTCTTCCGATGGCGGGACTACTGATGGCGGTTCAACTGACGGTGGTTCAACTGACGGTGGTTCAACTGACGGTGGTTCTACAGACGGTAGCTCAACCGCAGTTGGTGCGGTTGAAATGATCGAAGGCTTTGGTGGTGCAGTGTATCTGGAAGCAGACTCATCCTACGGCTTCCCATCCGGCGCAGACGCATGGGCTGGCTTTGCTAACCTCAATGAAGATATCTATCCCTTCACCTTTGCCAATGCAGGTTCGATTACCTTTACGGCAGCGGTTGCACCGGGCGGCAGTGATACCAATGTCTATTTCAGATTTGAACGTATGCCTTATCCGGATGTTCAGCCTGCCTTTGACTTGCCGCCAATTTTGATCAGCGGTGAAGCTGAGCAGGAATATACTGTGAATGTTCCATCACAGGGTGCGTCAAATACTTACTCATCATTCCTGATGTATGTGGTTGAGCGAAATTCAACGGTTATCGTTAAAGATATCGTTGTGACGGATGATGTTGGCCAAGCAGAACCCAATCCGGGTACGCCATTACCGCCCAGTACGACTGACTATACGGCCCTCTCCTTATGGCGCCGGTAGTGTTTCCGATACCATCAATGTTGCCAGCTACCGCTGTGCAGTTGATTACGGCAACTGGATTTACAAT
This sequence comes from uncultured Pseudomonadales bacterium, assembly GCA_943788895.1. Taxonomy (GTDB): domain Bacteria; phylum Pseudomonadota; class Gammaproteobacteria; order Pseudomonadales; family Porticoccaceae; genus HTCC2207. The sequence continues at coordinate 456,132 of CALSRZ010000005.1, forward strand.
GCTGGTGTTACAGAGCCGGCTATTGCCGCCTGTGATGCAGAGTCAAGAATCCCTACAGGAACACCTACAAGGTTGTCTCCACAGTTGACCGGTGAAGCCCTAAATAAACCAGTGCCAACCCATAAGTGGTGGGGATCGGTTTCATTTGTTGGTGAGATGACTGTTGGTGATGTCAGCAAAGCGGCCTATATCACACCAGATCCAATCAGAGCTCGTATCTCCAATAAAGGCGCGCGTATCAACGGTATTCCAAGTGGCTTTAAAGACTTCGGCAATAAATTCCCAAGATATGAAGGCCCAGTGCCCTTTGATGAAGTGTTTGAAGGCGTGGCAATTGCCAACTCGGCTTACAGCAATATGGATGCCTATGTTGCGGATCACAGCGATGGCTCAGTGACCGTACAGTGGAAATCTGGTACTACCCAAGTGATGGATGCCACCTTTGTTCACGGCTCACCCTATGTCTACTTTCAAGGTTTATCAGGGTAATCCTCTGCTGCGCACACTGCGTGCAGATGGTGGAGAAAAAGGTACTTTCTACAATCAGGGTAACCACCTGGGTATCTGGACTAATGTCTCCGGTATTCGCAATAATATTTTATTGAGTGGTGAGGGAGTAACTACCTACTCTAATATCTCGAGCAATGAGATCACCATTAACAATACCTCAAAAGAATTTACTCTGACCTATCTTCCCGAGATAGGTGGCGATTCAAGTAACAGTATGAGCAACTTCTTTGCTGCCAAAGCGCGCAACAAAGTAGCTTCCGTTGAGATTGGTTACACGGTTGATCGAAGCACCAATACAGTTACCGTTAATCACAGCTACCTAGATGCTCAGGGCAATCCAGCGGATACTATTGTTGGCCTGCACCCACTGCACTGGAAGAACTCTGACCAGGCAACCTCTGCTTACAAGATCCGCAGTGCTCGCGGTATGATCAAGTTCGCTGAGACAGATGGCTTTAGTTATGACCTGCCATTTACCGGTGTTCTGCCAACCATGCCATCAATTTCAGGATCCTATGATCAGGCTACCCTTGAAGCGCTGGTTACCTCCTTTGTAAATGCGGGTGAGGATCCGAGTGGTATGACAGCACTGATACCTACTGGTCAGGCAAAGGCTATGGCAAGGTTGCTGAAACTGCTGCTCTGGCACAGTCCATTGGTATGGACGCTGCAGCGGGCGAGTTGATCGACTGGCTGAAAGTAGAGCTTGCCGACTGGTTTACCGCAGAGACCGATGGTGAGCTGGATATCAATAAATACTTCGCCTATGACGAAGAGTGGGATGCCCTGTTTGGTATCGAAGAAGCTTACGGCTCACACCAGCGTATGGCTGATCACCACTTCCACTACGGCTACTTTGTGCGCGCTGCGGCTGAGATCTGTCGTGTCGATGTTGCCTGGTGTGGCGACGATCAGTACGGCCCAATGATTGAGCTGCTGATTCGTGACTATGCGGGTGATGATAGCGAAGAGATGTTCCCGAAATTGCGTAACTTTGACCCGGCCAATGGTTTCTCTTGGGCTGACGGCAAAGGCGATGCAGTACAGGGCAACAACAATGAGTCTACCTCAGAGGCAGCTAATGCCTACGGCGCTATGGTGCTCTATGGTCTGGCAGTGGGTAAGGACGATATTGTAGAGAAAGGTATGTATATGCATGCCTCCACGACTGCGGCTTTCTGGCAGTACTGGAACAATATCGACGGCTACAACAACCTCGGCGCAGATTACAATAACTTCCCTGCGGGCTATACCAAAATCACCACCTCGATTGTCTGGGGTAGTGGTGCCGACTTCTCTACCTGGTTTAGCCCAGCTTACGCGCATATTCTCGGTATTCAGGGTCTGCCATCAAACCCATTGATTCTCTATGTGGGTCAGTATGCAGACTATATGCAGGACTACTTCCAGCTGGGTATGACAGAATCAACCAATGGTAAGCCCTCAGGTCTTAAGGCCAATGAGTGGACTGACCTCTGGTGGAACCTCTGGGCGATGACCGATGCTGACGCTGCTCTGGCTGACTATAACGCCACTGGAACCAACTATGGTGCTGAAGCTGGTGAGTCAAAAGCGCATACCTATCACTGGTTGCATACCTTTAAAGCACTGGGTCACTTTAAGACTGGTACTGGTGAACTGACGGCCAATGATCCAGGGGCAGTTGCGTTTGATAAAGGTGCTGTTAGAACCTATGTGGTTTATAACTTCACTGGCCAGACCAAGACTGTAACCTACAGTGATGGCAAAACCGTTAATGCTTCAGCTTACGGCTTTACCATTGAGCAGTAATCGCTGTTGAGACAGAAAGTAGTTTATAAAAAAGCCCTGACCGGATTCCGGTCAGGGCTTTTTTTATGGGCAGGATTTTTTTGGGTCTCTTAACTAAAGGCTATTGATTAGAAGCTATTGGCTAATGCTGGGACGGGAACCCACTTCATCAAACCAGCGTTGCAGGTGCGTGCAGTCTTCGGGAATAGACATCTTTACCCACTTGGCAAAATCGACGGTGATATAGGCAGTGATATCCACCACAGAAAAGTAGTCGCCCATCACAAATTGATTGTCGGCAAAGTGGGCATTCATATCAGTGTAGAAATCGCCAATACGCTTTAGGCCGCGCTCACCCAGTTCGGGAATTTGCGCATAGGCATTGGGGCCTGAAACAGCGCGATTGGCAAAGTAGGGTGAAGAGTTTCTATAGGCTTCAGTCACCGCCAAAATACCATTGTTCTGGATACTGTGATTCCAGGATTCCACCTGGGCGCGTTCCACTGCTGTGCGGCCATAGAGTGGCGGCTCTGGATACACTTCATCCAGATAGCGGCAGATCGCATTGACCTGATTGATGCAGCTGCCGTCGTCGAGTTCCAGAGCAGGCACATCCTGCATAGGATTGATCGCGGTAAATTCAGGGGTTTTGTGCTCACCGGCGCGCAGATCAATCTGCACGGTTTCTAACTCAATACCTTTTTCGGCTATAAATATTGTTACTCTGCGGGGGTTGGGTGCGATCGCAAAATCATAGAGTTTCATAGCCAGGGTATCCTTTGTTTAAAGTCTTATTATAGAGCGTTGTTTTTTCCTGTAGCCGTATTGAGCAGTTCCAGGCGTTTGCTGATAGAGGCGAAAATACCCGCGCTATCCAGACCCAGAGAAGCCAGCTGCTGTTCGTGGCTAGCGTGATCGACAAAGGTATCCGGCAGTCCAAGATGCAACACCGGCATAACAATACCCTGTTCCGAGAGGAACTCACTGACCGCAGAACCGGCGCCACCGGCAATACTGTTTTCTTCAAGGGTCACCAGCAGTTGGTGACGATTGGCGAGATCAAGAATCATCGCCTTGTCGATAGGCTTAACAAAGCGCATATCGGCAACACTGGCGTCGAGCTGTTCAGCGGCCTCAAGACCAGAGGCGAGCAGAGTGCCAAAATTTAGGATCGCCACACCAGAGCCTTCGCGGCGGATAACACCAACGCCGACAGGCAGTGCGGTCATCTGTTGTTCAATCACTGCGCCGGGCCCAGTACCCCGGGGATAGCGAACCGCCGCAGGGCCACTGTGCTGATAACCGGTGTATAAAAGCTGGCGGGTTTCATTCTCATCTGAGGGCGTGATCACCAACATATTGGGAACACAGCGCAAATAACTAATATCGTAGGCACCGGCATGAGTGGCACCGTCTTCGCCCACCAGTCCAGCCCGATCCAGAGCAAACAAGACATCCAGATTTTGCAGCGCCACATCGTGAATTAACTGATCATAGGCGCGCTGTAAAAAGGTTGAGTAAATCGCCACAACCGGTTTGGAGCCCTCGCAGGCCATACCGGCTGCCAAAGTCACCGCATGCTGTTCGGCAATCGCCACATCTTCAAAGCGCTCCGGAAAACGCTCGGCAAATTCATTCATCCCCGAGCCATCACACATAGCTGGGGTAATACCCACCAGACGATTATCCTGCTCGGCCATATCGCAGAGCCAATCGCCAAACACTTTTTGATACTTTGGTTTCGGTTTTGAGGCTTGTATAGGTTGAGCAGGCGCAACGGTTGGCTTGGGCTCAATTTTATTTAACGCGTGGTAACCCACCGGATCATTTTCCGCCGGCGCAAAGCCCTTACCCTTATGGGTAATAATATGCAGTAACACCGGGCCGTTAATCTCATTGATATTAGCCAATGTCTCAATTAACAGCGGCAGATCATGACCATCAATCGGGCCGACATAATAGAAGCCCAGCTCTTCAAAGATGGTCGCCGGAGAGACCATACTTTTCATATATTCTTCCGTGCGACGCACAAAGGCGCTGGCATGAGGCATCTGTCGCAAGGCTTTCTTGCCGCGCTCGCGCAGCTGGTTGTAAAACCTGCTCGCCCAGAGCTTCGAGAAGTACGTGGACAGGCCGCCAACATTTCTCGAGATCGACATCTGGTTATCATTGAGCACAACCAACAGATTTTTATCCACATGAGCGGCGTGGTTAATCGCTTCAAAAGCCATACCCGCAGTCATTGCGCCATCGCCCATAATAGCGACAGTTTTGCGCTCCGAACCCAGCTGTGCTGAACCCATCGCCATACCCAGCGCGGCACTTATGGACGTGCTTGAATGGCCCACGCCAAAGGTGTCGTATTCGCTCTCAGAGCGTTTTGGGAAACCAGATAAACCGTCTTTTTGGCGCATGCTGTGCATCTGCTCGCGGCGGCCAGTAAGGATTTTATGGGGATAGGTCTGGTGACCCACATCCCAGATCAGGCGGTCATCCGGTGTATTGAAGACATAGTGCAGAGCAACGGTTAATTCGGTAACACCCAGTCCGGCGCCAAAATGGCCGCCAGTTCTTCCCACAGAGTAGAGTAGAAAGTGGCGCAGCTCATCGGTCAAAATCTCTAACTGCTGAGTATTTAAGTCACGCAGGTCGGCAGGTTGGCTAATACTGTCCAATAGTGGAGTATCAGGCCGTGAGAGAGGAATGTCGTTGAATGTTTTGGGCATGCTTATGTATGGCTGCGTTAGATGCTATGAAAAAGATTTTACACCAAATAGGTGCCTTGCTCGTTTATTTTTATATCAGTGATTACGCTTGATAATAAAGTCGGCGATGGCGCGCAGGCTGTCAGCTTTATCGGCAAAAATATCCAGAGCTTGCATGCTCTGCTGATAGAGCGCGGCTGCTTCGCTGCGGGCCTGCTCCAGACCTAAAATAGAGGTGTAAGTCGACTTCTGGTTATTGGCATCTGAGCCCTGCTGCTTGCCGAGCTGCTCGGTAGAACTCTCGACATCGAGGATATCGTCCTGAATTTGAAATGCCAGACCAATAGCCCGAGAAAATTTCTTAAGCGCCGCCAGCTGTTCTTCAGATGCCTGAGCTGTAGCAAGAGCACCCATCACAACGCTGGCCTCAATTAAAGCGCCGGTCTTATGGGCATGCATGGTTTTTAGCTGTTGCAGGTCAAGTGCTGTTGCGGTTGCCGCCAGATCAATGGCCTGTCCGGCGACCATGCCAGAGCAGCCACCCAAGCGGGACAGTATGCCGATCAGTTCAACGGTTGTCTGCGCTGGAATATCACTTAACTCGGTAAGCTGCTCAAAGGCCAGGGACTGCAGGCCATCACCGGCTAAAATTGCCGTCGCTTCACCAAACTGGATATGACAGGTCGGCTTGCCGCGACGCAGATCATCATTATCCATTGCCGGCAGATCATCGTGAATCAATGAATAGGCGTGGATCATCTCCACGGCAGCAGCAACCTTGGCAGTATTGCTATCACTGCTTGCCACCGCTTCAGCCGCAGCAAAACACAGCGCCGGACGAACCCGCTTGCCGCCATTAAAGGTCGAATAGCGCATCGCCGAAAATAGCTGCTCAGCAGGGCCAGATGCCGCGGGCAGAATAGCCTCTAACTGGGCATCAACCTGTGCCGTGTAGTCGCTGATAATGGAATTAAAGTTTGTCATAAAAAGCCGAGTTTAAAGTTTTAGCTATCCGAGGGGTCAAAAGGCTGGCTGACCAGTTCATCCCCCTGGCGCATTAACAGCTCGACTTTTTGCTCAGCGGTTTTAAGCGCCTGTTGGCATTCGCGGGCAACTTTAATACCAGTCTCAAAGGACTTTAGTGAATCTTCCAGACTGAGATCGCCGCTTTCGAGAGACTCCACCAGAGCCTCAAGGCTTTCCAGCTGCTGTTCAAAATCCACAGATTTTTTATCTTTAGTCACGTATGGGTACCATTGTAAAAAGATTGAAATACAGGGCGATCACCCTAACCAACAAGGGCATCGCGGTCAATTGCAAAGACTAGATAAATTGAGCCGCAGGGGGTTTGCATCGTCCTATAAGTGACTGCATAGAATATCTATAGTATGTTTAGTGATACCAGCAGCAGATAGCTAATAATTATTAACTAAAGGTTGGCTGTAATATGAAAATACTCAGGCTAAATTTAGCCGGACAACCTATCAACTGGCTCGACTGGGAAGAGGCGGTCTGTATGTACGCACGGGACCTGGTTATCTGGAGTATGGGTGATGTGGTGCGTCAGGTTCAGGGTGGTATCTCGCGACTATCCGGACTGCGCTCAGTGGTGGAACTGCCAAGTATGATCGCCTGTGGCGGAGAGCAGTTAGCCAGACCCAGAACCAACCCAGCGTTAAAAAATCCCACGCTTTTTGTTCGCGATGCCCATCTATGCATGTACTGCGCACGAGAATTCACCGAAATACAGCTGACTAGAGATCATATTCAACCGACCTCAAGAGGCGGTGCTGATCGTTGGGAAAATGTAGTAGCCGCCTGCCGTCGCTGCAATCAACACAAAGCCGATCGCACCCCGGAAGAAGCCAATATGGAATTGGTTGCGCTGCCCTATAGGCCGAATAACGCCGAGTATCTGGCGCTGACTAACAGCCGCCGAATACTGGGTGATCAGATGGAATTTTTGCGCGGACAGTTTTCAAAGAACAGCCGGTTTTTATAGCTTCTTTCTTTGGTTTTTCTCTATAGCTTCTTTTTATAGTCCCTGCGCAAACGTCAGCAAAATCAACGCCGGGCAGAAAAACTTCACATACAGCGGCCAGATCTTCCAAAACAGACCCCGCTCAACTTCCGGACAACCCTGCCTAAGCTCCTGCAAAATACTATTGCGGTAAAAAACCCACCCGGCAAAGATACACAGCACCATACTCAACAACGGCTGGGCACGCTCAGTCGTCAGAGTAATTACAAAGCCAAACAGGCTGTCGAAGTTCAGTGAAATAGTCGCACTGATAGCAAAGATAATCAGTCCCACCAGCCAGGTCGCCTTCACTCGGTCGACCTTATGCTGTTCCACCGCATAGGAAACCGGCACCTCAAGCATGGAGATTGAAGAGGTCACCGCCGCAATAGACATCAGCACAAAGAACGCAAAGCCCACCAGTAATCCAGTAGCGCCCATGCCCTCAAATAGCGCCGGCAGTACTTGAAAGATAAGGTCCGGCCCGGCAATAAGATTGCCGGCCTCAGTATAAATAGTCACCCCAAGATTTTGCGCCACAAAAATCGCCGGCAATACCAACAGTCCTGCCAAGAAGGCCACGGATGTGTCCGTCAATGTCACCAGAGCACCGACCACAGGCAGATTTTCATCTCTACGGATATAGGAGCCATAGATCAGCATAGTGCCAACCCCCAGGGACATAGAAAAGAACGCCTGACCCATGGCGCTAACAATCAGCTTGGGATTGGTCATCTGTGAAAAGTCCGGAACCAGATAGTGCTTAAGCCCCTCTATGGCGCCGTCCTGAGTCAGCACATAGAGAATCAGACCAAACAGCAGTGCAAACAGGGAAGGCATCAGGCGGCTCGACCACTTCTCGATACCCTGCTCAACGCCAGCGCTGATAATCAGCACAGTCAAAAGAATAAACAGTGCAGAAAAGCCAATATTGCGCGCCAGGCTAAAATCCGTCAGCCAGCTACCCAGCTCAGAAAAACCAAATAGTGCAGTGACTGGCTCAAACATAAAGGCAATCATCCACCCGGCGACAATCGCGTAAAAGCATAGAATCAGAGCCGCGGTAATCATCCCGGCAATACCCACAGCTGTGCCCGCGGTCTTAGCCGCCTGCCCGGAGGAAATAGACTGCAGCGCATTAACCATATTCGAGCGTGTATGGCGGCCAATAATCAGCTCCGCCATCATCGCCGGATAGGCCAGAAGAAAGGCAAGAATAAGGTACATTAATACAAAGGCAGCACCGCCATTCTCTGCGGCATTGGTGGGGAAGCCCCAGATATTGCCAAGCCCCACAGCGGAACCGGAAGCGGCAAAAATAAATGCCAGGCGGGAAGAGAAGACACCTCGTTGCATCACTGCATCCTTATAATTATTTTTAAAGACTCGATTCTAGGGGATTGTCGGAATTAATTCGACTGAATAGTTTTCAGGCTTTTGACTCTTTATAGCTCTTTTAAGTCTTTTCGCTCTAAAGGTTGCCAGAGACTGTACTGCTCTGTGCTAGAATTAAACTTATCGGGGGCGTTCTGGATTCGACGCCGATTACAAAACTACCGGTGCATGCCGAGATGGTGACCAATCTCGTTAATCCAAAGTCGCAAATTTATAGTTGCCAACGACGACAACTACGCACTAGCTGCTTAAACCCCAGTGTAGTGCCATCTGACTGGAGCCGTGCTTATGCGTCCAGAGTACTCAATCCCTCGGGAAGCGGAACGCTCAGGTGTCATATTTCATAAGATCGTGGAGAAGCTTGTTCGGGGCGGATTCACTAAAACTTTTACCGAAATCGCCCAATGCGTTCCCTGACAGCCGGGTTGCAACGGGTTAAAACTAATAGGCTGATCTAAGCATGTAGAGCCGTGAGCAGCGGATTAGCGGACGCGGGTTCAATTCCCGCCGCCTCCACCAAAAATAGATAACCCCTTGTCTTTAGGGGGTTTTTCTTTTAAAACTTTCAATTGAAGTCACTTTGTCACACAAAGGTGTCACACAATGAGAAAGTTATCAGTTCCGTATACCATCAAAAGAAATGGCGTTTACTACCTTAACCTGAGGTGGAATAACCAATTCATCAGGCAGTCTCTAAGCACTAAAGACCCCATGGAAGCCTTCCAGGAAGGTGAATCAAATAGCCCCTATTTTTGCTAACGCGCATTCTTGTGAGGTAGTACTAAGGCAACAAGTATCAGATATTGTCAGTCAAAAAGGGCGCTCAGAGGCAAAGAGGCCTCAAGTTAGCCCAATCAGATGCGTCACTGATTTTGTTATCCGAAGGGTTTTCCCTTTACAAGCGTGAGCAAACGATCGAGAACTGGGGAACCCGGACGGCCGCCCAAAATGAAGCGACCTTTAAGCAGCTTTTAGAGTTGATCGGAGACCTACCAGTCGTGGCTGTAACGAAGTCAGTTGTGCGTGACTATCGGCAGACATTACTTAGCTATCCCGCTAATCGGCACAAGGGTAACCGTAGAGAGAAAACCATAGATCAGTTGATTCAGCAGGGTTGCGATCCGATTAGTCTTGAGACTGTTAGAAACATAATCGGCCGTGTATCTTCGTTCTTCAATTGGTTGGTCAAGCAGGGGTATAAAGATGAGAACCCGTTCCTAGGAGTAGCTCCTCGGAGAGTACATTCGGCTCGTTCTGAGAGAAGCTCGTTTACCGACCATGATTTGAAATTACTCTTTGGAACCCGCCTTTATACTCATAAGGCTTACAAGACGTGAGTGGCAATATTGGCTGCCGTTACTCGGTTTATACACCGGAGCCAGAATCGAAGAGTTGTGCCAGCTAAAAGTTGAGGATTTTAAATTAACTGATGAGTGTCATTATCTGGATATTCATGGTGATGGGCATAGTGAAAATAGAGTCAAGACATCATGCTCGGTAAGAAAAATCCCGATTCACAGCGACCTAATTGAACTCGGGATTCTTGATCTTATCAGCAGTCGTCCAATGGGGTCGTTTTTATTTGATTTACGAAGAACTAATACTAATCTTGGCCACGAGCCTTCGAAATGGTTTGGGCGCTACAAAACGTCTGTTGGGCTCCCTAAGGGCACTAAAGTGTTTCACTCTTTTAGACATACTTTGCGGGACAAATTGACTATGTGCCGCGTGCCTAATGAGCATATTCGAGAGCTCCTTGGACATGAGCAAGTGGGAGAAACCTTTGGTCGATATGGTTCGTCCATACCAGTTTCCCTTTTAGCTGATTCTATAGACAGAGTGAATTTTGATTCTATTTTAAGTGAATTGACTTTCACAGTTATTATCTCTTACCAAGACGACTAAAAAAGTTATGAGGTAAGAAAATGTTTAATTTCCGGCAAAAGAATTAAAAATATTTTAGTGTGTTTTGATGATGTTTCGTGCTCTTTGGTGCCAAATAGAATCGTATGGTGGCAACGAAATTTTAGAAGGAAAATTTATCGCTTGCGTGATATTTAATGGCACGGTATCTTATCTAAAGACTGCTTAAGACCCCTAATTAATTAGGTGCTGGGAAAGGTAAACCCAAGGTCGTAAATATTACCTATTGAGCATGCTCAACCACTGAATTCGTCCCTTAGTGAGTTTAATTATCCATTCCTTTTTAGGTCTGGTTTCTTAATCTTATTACGGGAGAATCTTATGATTCTTAAAATACCCCAAGTGCTCGCCCAAAGAGCACGCTCAAGTAGTAGTCACTATCGAGATATTCAAAATGGACTATTTACGAAGCCAGTTAACCTAGGCCAAAGAGCTGTTGGTTGGCCCATAGACGAAGTCAATATACTTACTGCAGCACAAGTAGCCGGGTTATCAGAAGACGAAATTCGTAATCTTGTGGCAGAGCTGCATCTCAAACGAAAGTCAGTCTTTTCAACGCTGATGGAGGTTTGAGATGACAACTTCATATAAATACCCTTGTCATGAAGCCTATCAGAAAGGCCTAACAGACCGACAGAAATATCCGTTTGTCTCTAGCTCTCTTTATAAAATAAGAGAATTTCAACGGCGGTTAAGGCGTCTTCCAGATAATCTCATTAATATAGGTAATTGCTCTGCCGGAAACAAAAACGCCTGCAATAGCCTTAGAGGCTGCGATTCGTACGATATAGCTATTTATGCCAAAAGAATGCCTCGTAACATTACCTATGATCTGGCATTTAAGCTCGTATCGGCATTGCCTTCATTAGAACATGAGGGTTTAGCACAAAATGATATTGATGGGATAACTGCTTATGTAAATTCCCAAATTAAGAGGTTGATTGATCTAGCAGAACAGGCATCAAGGGAGCTTAAAAGTAATTGGAAGCAGACTGCTAGAGATCTACGTTTTGGAGAGGGTGGTGTATACGAACTTTCATTGGAAGTTTTAGCGTTATTAGATTGGGTTATGACGGAGGTGGAGCTATGCAAGCCATGACCTTAAATATTGCCACTAGCAGCTCTCATAGCCACCCGATGCAGGCTCGATCTATAAGTTGGCCTTCTCTCTGCGAAAGACTTAAGCGTGTCATAGGAGGAGCTAAAGAAGGTCGCGGCTGGGTGGCAGCAAACATCCCAGATGGTCCTAGGGCTAATGACCGGGTAATTTCAACCTCATTATTAGTCTTCGACATCGATAATAAAGGGAGTGTTGTTACTCAGGCTGAGTTGGAAATGGCTATTAGGGATAATGGGTACAGAGCGATTCTGCACTCGACTTATAATCACACGCCAGACAATCCACGCTTTAGATTGATACTCGATATATCAGAACCAATTAAGCCACCCGATCATAAATCTTTGTTACTCCATGTGGCCCAGAATTTAGGTATAACGGACTTTATCGATACAGCATGCATGGATATCTCTCGATACTTTTATCTGCCTAGATGCCCTACAGGGCGTATCGAGGACTATGTGTTTTTGTCGGTTGATGGGGACGCAGTAAATATTGAGGCATGCCTCGATAGGATCAAGTTTGATAGAAGATCTTTAGAGCCACAACCATCAGTAAAAATAGAGTCTGAAGTCAATGGGTGGGAAGAGAATGAATCCAATATAGCAAAGATAAAGGAGTTCCTAGGGTACTGCTCAGCCGATTGTGAATACGAGAAATGGCGTAATATTATTTGGTCTGTTACCTCGCTTGGCTGGGACATAGGAGTCGATCTTGTTAGAGACTGGAGTAAGGCGTCACTACGGCACTGGGTTAAAAGCTCTGCGCAAACCACAGATGAGGTTTTACAAGGACTAATAGAAAGTTTTGATCCTGAGAGAGATATTACTATTGGCACTCTGATCGCTGAATCAAAAAGTAATGGATGGACTCCGGTATCACCATTTGAGCAGATCTTAGTTGTTGATCAGGAAAGTGTCCCAGAATCACAGATGCGTAACCGTAGTTATCAAATCTACAGCAGGGAAGATCTTCGAAAGCTTCCAAAACAACAGTGGTTAATACATGGAGTATTACCTTTACAAGGAACCGCGGCTATTTTTGGAGCGCCGGGAACGGGTAAGAGCTTTTTGGCTTTGGACTTAGCAGCGCGAATCAGTGAAGGAGTAGATCAATGGTTTGGTGTTGGCGCTAAGCAACGTGATGTAGTTTACATGGCTCTTGAAGGTGGCGGTGGAATCAGAAAGAGAATCGATGCTTGGGAAATAGAAAATAGTAAGAAGGTTGAAAACTTACAACTTGTGATTGGGGAATTTAATTTAAAGGACTCTGAACACGTAGCTGGTTTAATGCAAGACACGAAGCCGAAGCTGAATAAGGGATGGGTTACCTTCATAGATACTCTAAATCAAGCCTCTCCCGGTTCTGATGAAAATAGCTCAGTCGATATGGGTTTACTTCTCGCCGCAGCAAAGCGAATAGCCATGGAGTCAGAAGGTATAGTTGTTCTGATCCATCATTCGGGCAAAGACGGCAGTAAAGGATTGCGTGGTCACAGTAGTATGAATGCTGCTATGGATTTAACTATTGAGGTTAAAAAAACTGCTGTTGGGCACTCATGGAGTACGCACAAAGTAAAAGATGGCGATGATGGTGTTACTAAGCATTTCACTCTAGCTATCCACACAACATCTGGCAGTACCTTTGACGAACATGAAACCAGTTGTGCGGTAAGGCCAACTGAACCTCCCAAGCATGAGCGCACCCCGACAGGTAAATTACAAATATCCGTGTTTAACGCATTGAAAGCGAAGTATGAGGCAAATGGGCCTATCACCAAAATGGACGCCTTAGGTCTAGCTAAAGAGGTATTGGTTAATGAACCTCAACACAGAGTTACTACTAAGGCTAAAGAAACTCTAGCGTCACTAAAAAGTGGTGAATACATTAAAGAGGATGAAAATAAATGTATTTGCCTACCATAAAAAACAACCGGATTAACCCCACCCAACCCCCTTATAGGGGGTTTTGGTTCGGGGGTTATTTAATCCAAGCCAGAAGTAACCGATCCGGTCATTTAGGTTTTTCGGTTATTGATACCAGCTCCTCTCAGTTCAAGAGGTCCAGTGCATGAAATCAGATCAATCGCCCTCTGACAGGGAGCAATACATGACCCTAGCATCCGGACGTATTCGGTGTGGTAGATGCCAGGCTACATCAAAACGTACAAAACTGCAGTGTGGCGCACCAGCTGTTAAGGGAAAGCGTGTCTGTAGGTTCCATGGTGGTAAATCAACTGGTCCTAAAACAGACGAAGGCCGAAAGCGTTGCGGTATAGCAAAGACTGTTCATGGGGGTGAAACTAGAGCTATTCGTGCGAAAAGGGCGCAAAAGATGGCAGAGCTTAGAGAAATGGAGAAAATAATTAAGGGTTGGTAATTAGAGCGTTAAGTTGTCTAGATTAATTATTCAGTGTTTAATAAGAAGTTAAATCTAGTTTGTTTGGCTGCGGATGGTCTTCTGGGGTATGTGATGAAATTTGAGAGTAATGGTCAAAATGAGATATTTTTTGTGGACGGTGCAGAGCATTCACTCACGCAATCCCACTTTGATGCATTTAGTTCAGCATCTGCTCATTTCCTAGAGGCGTTTAGTATAGATAATGAGGTAGACGTATACATATCTCAAAGGTCGGTGCTTCACGCAATCGGCAACAGTGCGGGGGTTCGAGCCTGGCATATGCCCCCCAGCTTTGATCGCGATAACTCAATTGTATGTGTGTATGTTGATCCTAACTCGACTATTAAGGAAATGATAACCAGCCTGGCGCATGAGATTATTCATGCTTGGCAAGTGGATAGAGGTGATTTTGTAGGAAGCCTTTGGAAAGGTACAGATTTAACGCACTTACCTTACCGTGTACAGCCTTGGGAAATAGAGGCTCATGGCCATCAGTCTGAAATTGCTCAGTCGTTTTTCGATGGAAAGTTGCCTGCAAAGTCTCGTCTAAAAGAAATTATCTCTGATACCGATAAAGTTTTCCAGGAAATTTTAAATGATGCAAAGCTTGCTCAATCGAAAAAATCATTTATGAAGATAGCGAAAGTAGCTGGAGCAATCGGGTTAGGTGCACTAATTGGGATGTAAAGGGTAAGTACTAATGAATTTTGAAGAATACCATAATGGTAGAGTTGGGGACCCTGCCTTTGATTATCAAAACCCTAAGGAACAATTGAAAAAATACCATGAAGCTATGGCTCATGGTTGCGTGGTATGTGGAAATTGCTTTCCTAGTGAGTTAGAGATTTTGAAAGGGAAACTATATTGTAATTCTTGCTCAGAAGGTGGGCTACGAAAAAAAGGAACCGCAGGAAAAACTGAAGAAGACGGTAGTAAATCAACTACTAAAAATAATGCGAAAACCGTCGATAAGCCTTATTTAAATCTGCTCGAGACTGCAAAGGTTGCAAAAATAGCAGCTTCAAAATTCCCGCTTAACGAACTATTGGATATTGTAGATTTTCTGGAAGGACCATCTGAAATTGAGCATACAGTTAAGCTACTTAATGAAAAAATAAAATCAGAATACAAAGAAAGTGTGATTAAAGCTTATCGCGAAAGAAATAGCATTTTAGATCTAAGCTCATTGGAAGCGGATATAAAAAAGTCAATGGAGTTAGGGTTAAGATCAATATTGAAGTTGGACGAGATAGCGAATTTATTGGGTAAGGTTGATATTAAATCTCGCACCATCAATAACAGCCATTCCTGGCAGGACCTTAAAAATGATTTCTAAAGCCCCATTTTATTCTATGTCGAATAAATAATAGAAGCTGAATGCAACAGCATTATTTAGTTAGGATTTCGGTGTGAGTTAGTAAAGGCAAAGAAAGGAATGTTTGGAGAATTAGGCATTGAATAATTTAATAAGATATGTAGCTAGTAATATTTTGGCTTGGTTTAATTTCATTTGGTTTTCTAGCTTTTTGATAATTACTATTAGTCTTATTTTATTTGATTATGGTGACTTAAATTTATTGGATACAGTTTTTCCTTTAATTTTCTATTTATTCACCTTCAGACTAATTGGGTATCTTAATTTTAAACTTGTTGGAGATGCTCGACTTATACCGTGGGAAGAGTATGAAAAAGTTCATCTAAAAAATGAGCTTGCCGAAAAAGAAGCTGAAAAAAATATTATTAAGGATGGGCTTGCGAAAAAGAAAAAATTTGAAGCTGCTCAAAAAGCAAGAATAGCAAAAAAAAATCAACAGAAAAAATTAAATGAAGACAAAATAATTGCAAAACAAAAATGGAATAAAGAGATTGAAATTGCCAGTAAAAAACCCTTTTTGGGCTTAGTTGATTCAGTCATTATCGCAAAAGAAGTGATTGAGGGTATTGATTCAAGTGAAATAGAAAGTTATCGAGATTTTTTAGATTCAATTAAATTTAGAGAGTTCCTTATTTCATTTAATAATGATTTGTATTCTCAATATGATGACTTAGTAAGGAGGTTTGTCCTCAAGAAATATTTTAAATCAACTAAAAATCTAGAGCCTCATATTCTTGATGCGCGTCTTACCGCTGATATTTCCGAGTGTATGAAGCTGGGATTAAAAAATCTAATGAAAAATTATAGTCAAGAAGATATGAATCTCCCTGTTTCTATTCCAAGAAAAAAAATAAAAAAAACTCATTCCTGGGAAGATCTAAAGGATGATTTCTAAAAAATATATATGGGCTTTAAGCAATGGGGAATGTAGTAGAAGCAAAGTGCACCTGCGGTTATACCCCGGGTAAGTTATTTCTTGGTGGCGGAAAGAGTAATTTCAAGACTGACTGTAGCTTTCCCAACCTATGTCTAGAATGCAAGAACCTTTTTATAGGGAATATGAAAGTTCCTTTCGTAGTTTGCAGTCAATGTGACTCTTCTTCTGTGCTGCCATATGATGATCCTAGTCTAATTCATAATACCGGCTTGAGTGAGGATTCGTGGGTTTTCTCACAGGAGTTGTACTCCCTAGTGCCAGTTGCTCGATTTTTATTCTTTAAGCGCAAGCCAAAGTGGGAAGTTACACGAAAGTTAATGCTTACTAATGAAAAATATCTATGTCCAAAGTGCGATAACTTTGAGCTAACATTCAAATTTTTTGGGTTATGGGATTAATTACTGCAATAAATGAAGCTGTAGAACTGAGTTTTAGCAGTTTTTCCTACCATAGGATGTAAAAATGGAACTTAACTTAAATCAAGAAAATAAAAAATATCAGAACTCCTTGATATTTTTGGTGGCTCTCGCCAGTCTGGAATTTCCACCTCGGCACAGACCGATATTAATAATTGGTTATGTTACCAGTTTGATTTTTATTTAGAATATCTCTTTAGGGAGCATATTGTGGATTTTGACCACAATGATGATAAGTTTTAATTCTTCCATTTTTGGTTCTAAGATCTGTTCGGCAATTTTCCTCAACCACATACTTGACAGCTCTTACGAAATTAAGGTCACGCTTTAAATCATAATAGCTCATCCCATCAATATCGGCTCTTGCCTCAGAGATAAAGCTAATTCCAGCATCATTGATAACATCGCTAACAAAGTACCCTGCAAGAAATGCGATTGCAATTGCTGGCTTCAAATTCTTGTTCATAAAGCTACTTCCTCTCCAAATACAAATTAAGCGGAAAAATGGACTGAAACTGATATTTTCTTCAAATCCAAATCATTTTCGCGTATTAGTAATACTACCTAACAGCAGGAGTCCCACCTGACAAAAGGTTGGGTACCCCCGTAGTGGGTTCGGTGTATCTGAGAATTGTGGGGTATCTAAGTAACCGAATGACACTCATCTACGAGTATACCAGTTCCGATATAGATTTACGTGAAGCAAAGGCTTAATCTGCCCATTGAAGATATTGGTTAAAAATTGTTACGGGAGTATTTGGTCTGACTATTCTTGATAAAATTTTTGATATGGCAACTGGATCATGTTGATGCTCAGTAGGGACCTAATCGTATTCAGATTCACTTAGTAAGCATACCCAAAATATCCTTAAAAGTTACCATCAAATTTTGTTGCTATCCCAAACAACTCCGCAGCATCATAGCCTTTGACAACCCATCCATCTTCCGCACTGCAATAGCTCATCGTCCTATTCATCAATCGTTGACCTTCCTCTACAGATGTCATATTTTGATAGTAAGTGAGTAGCTCCTGTGTTGCATTAGTGCCGATCTTACAGTCAGCTGTTCTCTCACCCTGTGCATTTAGGCCTGGGAGATACGGAGAGTGGAACATTATCATTGCCTGCCCTCGGATGACACGTTGCACCCCACCTAAATAAGCTACCGCACAAGCCGACGCGCAGATAGTGTCGCTGCCAATAACAGTTTCAACATTATAGGAACGGAAGGCTTCGCCCATCATGTACCCATCTTTAAGCATGCCGCCCCCAGAATTCAATATAACACTCGTACGGCTAACGATTTCATTGTTTTCGTCTTCGCAGTTGGGCGAGCGCTTTAATAATTTTTCAATCGCAAAACTACTGTCAGGCCCTATACTACCTTTGAGCTTAATTTGGTAAAAACCTCCGCTTACGCAATTTACACCAGTATATTGAAAATGATTAATGATCAGGCCATCAATAAAATATTCTTTGCTGATTTTCTGTCTCGCTCTAAGCGCTTGCTTTTCACTCTCTTCTGCTCGTGCTTGGCTCGCAGGATCTAAAGGAGTTCTAGACCAATCTATTCGAACATCGTTATAACAATTGGTACTATAATCACCGTTACTATAGACACCAGTGGACCGTGTATATTCATCATGATTTTGTACCCTTTTATACATTCTATCTTTATATAGGAAAAAGCCATTAGCGTCATCTTCAAAAATACCCCAGTAGCAATAATGTGCATACGCTAAATTTCTATCGTTCGGGTTAACAAAATATAGCTGTGGTCTTCCAAGGATGTCAGCGATTTGTTTAAGACTATATCCGACAGGGATCAAATCAGCATTTCGTGACAATGTACCCAAATCCCCCTTGATGTTAACGCAGCCACTCAAAAAAGCAGTTAGGGAAATTATATATATGTAATGTTTATACATCGCTCTTGCTCAAATTAACCAGGGTTTGTGTATTTACTATAACAACACCAAAGGTCAAAGCCGAGTAAATCTAATTCATTTCCGCGCATTAGTAATACTACCTAACTTCAGGAGTCCCATCTGACAAAAGGGTGAGTACCCCCGGGGTGGGTTCGGCGTAGGTGAAAATTGGCACTTATTGTCCTTGAATACCACTTTTAACTGTCACACAATGTGGCACACATTCTCCAATTTTGGGGATTAAGTATTGAAAGTTAGGTGCCTGCTAATAATAGCCTTTGTCGCCCAATGCGTTCCCTGACAGCCGGGTTGCAACGGGTTAAAACTAATAGGCTGATCTAAGCATGTAGAGCCGAGAGCAGCGGATTAGCGGACGCGGGTTCAATTCCCGCCGCCTCCACCAATAACAAACCTCAACCCGAAAGGGTTGGGGTTTTTTATTGGCTGAAATTGGAATGAATCAAGCACAAAGCGGGTTCACAAAACGTCAGGATAGACGTTTTGGGCGCCGAAGGCGGGCGCAAGCCCGAGGGCCAAGGATGGCCCGAGCCAATTCCCGCCGCCTCCACCAATAACAAACCTCAACCCGAAAGGGTTGGGGTTTTTTATTGGCTGGAGCGGAGCGACAGATGCCCCGCGAAGCGGGTCCAGCCGAGCCACGCAGTGGCGAGACAACGCGGGAGCGCAGCGACGGCGGCCCCGAAGGGGTGAGGACGAAGGACGAATAATTCCCGCCGCCTCATAAAGATATAGCTTGTAGAAATAATCAAATACCCTTTATTTAAAGCCTATCTAGTTGCCGCCATCAAAATAGCTATGCCAATGCTAATAGGGTAATCTATAGAATAATAAATAATTTAAATAAAGCCCAAAAAGCGTATTTAGGGGTAAGGCATATCCTTAAAGAATAAATCTATTTTCGGGCTTAAAAGGGTACAGGGGATTAGTTTTAATGCTTAAAATCATCGGCAAATCATTGCGAAATATTGCATCTGCAGCGGATTTATTTTCTTATTGCTCTTATAAGATTATCGTTTCTTTGGTCCTCTTGTTTTTTTCAGTAAATAGTATCGCTCTGGATGATGGCCTTTCTCCCTATAAATTATCTTCAGGTGGATCTCACAGCTGTGCTGTTGATGATTCAGGCGTAAGTTGCTGGGGATATGATGCATATGGACAGCTCAATGTGCCTGAGCTTAATAATCCTATTCAGCTCTCATCAGGCAATTATCACACATGCGCTATAGATGAATCGGAGCTGATCTGCTGGGGCTTTAATCAGTTTGCCCAAACTGATGTACCTGGGTTAAGTAATCCAACGGAATTATCTCTTGGTGGCTATCATAGTTGTGCAATTGATGACTCGGGAGTGGTCTGCTGGGGGCATAATAATTACGGTCAGACTAACGTGCCCGCACTCATTAATCCTGTGCGCATAGAATCTGGCTTTTGGCATTCATGTGCGCTTGATGATTCGGGTTGGGTTTGCTGGGGTAGAAATGAGTTTGGTCAAATTGATGTGCCTGCATTAACCAATCCGACTCAGCTAGATCTTGGAGGGCACCATTCCTGCGCCCTTGATGATAATGGGGTTGAATGTTGGGGCTGGAATGAATATGGGCAGGTCGATGTGCCTGCATTGAGTAATCCAAGACAGTTGTTCTTGGGAGGTGAGCACAGCTGCGCTTTAGATGATTCGGGTCTTGTTTGTTGGGGAGATAATAGAGAGGGGCAGACTGAGGTTCCAGCATTAGGTGATATTGTCCAGGTGTCTTTGGGTAACGCGCATAGCTGTGTTCTTGATGATACTGGCTTGGTCTGCTGGGGAAAAAATGATCGTGCCCAGACGGACACACCAGTCTTTTTTATTGATACTGATGGCGATGGTGTCGGCGACAATGCTGATAGCGATTATGATGGCGATGGCATTTTAGATGCTTATAGCACTAGTAGTATTCTAATACCGCAGCACGGAGATTATATTTACCGCTCTGGTGATGATGCATTGACCAACTGCATTAAAGCCGATAATGGTGTCCACTGTTTTCTCTCTTCTCAATACACAGATTTCGGCCAGTTAAGTCCTCCGGAAAATCTGACCGATGTAATAGATATCCAATCTGGAAGCACTCACGCATGCGCACTGCATTTAAATAACACTGGTGATCCCACAGTAACCTGCTGGGGTGACAATGGTGCCGGTGAAACTGACGTTCCTTCACTCTCAGGGCCATATGCAATTAGTAGCCACAAAAAATATACCTGCGCATTGGATAATTCCGGGGTTGTTTGCTGGGGAGTTGATTCGAGTAGTGATGTGCTAAGTGCGATACCAAGCTTTTCGTCGCCGCAACAGATTTCAGTGGGTAGTGGCCATGCCTGCGTGCTGTCAAACGATGAGGTAACCTGCTGGGGCAGAAATAATACACAGCAGCTTTCAGTTCCGTCGGGTCTTGCTAATATTCGTAAGCTCGAGAGTGCGCATCTCTCAAGCTGTGTTATAGCAAACAATGATGTTTCTTGTTGGGGGCAATTGGCCAGTGAAACTACTCCTGAGCTGAGTAATCCGCGAGATCTCGACGTCGGTAGCGCCCATGCCTGTGCGCTAGATGATACCGGTATCGTATGTTGGGGTGATGATACTTACGGTCAATTACAGGTGCCGTCAAACCTCTCTGAGGTCGAGTCTATCTGGCTTGGTAACGAATCTAGCTGTGCAGTATCGAGTGAGGGTTTCAGTTGCTGGGGGAGAAACTCTAAGGGGCAGATTGATATCCCTGAGGATATATTAGTTCATTCAAATAATGGCGATGGCGATGGCGATGGCGATGGTGATGGTGATGGTGATGGTGATGGTGATGGTGATGGTGATGGTGTCTTAGATATTAATGATGCATTTCCTTCGGATGCCAGCGAAACATTGGATACCGATGGCGATGGAATTGGTAACAATGCGGATACTGATGATGATAATGATGGCGTTGAAGATTCAGTTGATGGATTTCCTTTGGATGCAAACGAAACCTTAGATACCGATGGGGATGGTATCGGCGACAATGTCGACACTGATACCGATAACGATGGGATTCTGGATTTTCAACAGCAGGTACAACTAGTAAAAGATGGTGCGATATCCGACCTATGGAACCGTTGGTCTGGCTATGAGGAATATGAGTTGGGCGTTAGTGCCTACTGTGATCACTCGTCTGATACCAGCGAGGATATTTCTGGGAAGTGTGAAAAACTAAGCTGGAATCTTATAGATGATTCCACTTATAGCGGTAATGGACAGGTATCGACTGTCGTTGAATTAAATCAGCTTCCATATGCTGGGTTGGGCGGCTCTACCCTCAACCTCACTCGTGATTGGGATTTGGGTTCTGTAGACCTAAGTCATATGAAAGATGGCTATATTCAATTTGATCTAAAGGTTATTGAGTCGCCTGAAAATCAAAAGCTCTGGGTTGGGCTCTACGGTGATACAGGTGTCGGATGGCTGGAATTTGATGCACCCGAAACCGGCACTTGGACAACCATAACAGTTGCTATCAAAGACCTGAATGCGCCCGGTGGAGAAGGCCCCTACGAGGGGGACTTATCTGCGATTAGGTGGCCATTTATGATAGATCAGTGGGATGGCCTTGAGAGTCCTTTAGTCTATCGCCTGAATAATATTTCTTTGATCTCACACCACAATGGGTTTGACTCAAACGCTCAGTTAGGCGACATGTTCCCGACAGATCCTTCTGCCTCCGCTGATTTTGATGGTGATGGTTTGCCCGATGAATGGAATGAGGGGAAAGGTGAGGGTGACTCAACAACTGGATTAACCCTTGATTCTGATGATGACAATGATGGCGTATCGGATGATCTGGATCTGTTTCCGCTAAATCCTCTAGAAAGTATGGATAGCGATGGCGATGGTGTCGGCAACAATACCGACAGTGATGACGATAATGATGGTGTTGATGATGCTATTGACCACTTCCCATATGATGCCGATGAAACAGTAGATACTGACTCGGATGGTATAGGTAACAATGCCGACAGCGATGATGATAATGATGGTGTTGATGATGCTATTGACCACTTCCCATACGATGCTGATGAAGCAGTAGATACTGACGCGGATGGTATAGGTAATAATGCCGACAGCGATGACGATGCAGATGGTATTGTGGATAGTTTGGATAGATTTCCACTAACAGCCTATGATCAATCACAAAAATTACTTGATATAGACGCAAATGGGCGGGTTGATGCCTTAACCGATGGTCTGGTTATTCTTCGCTATATGTTTGGTTATAGTGGCGATGATCTTATCAATGGTGCCATAGCGGAAGATGCGTCAAGAACCACTTCAGCAGAAATTGAAGCCTATCTTGAGGCACTGATTCCAGAACTATAAAGAAGAGCTATAAAGAACAACTTGAAGTTGGAAAGGGGCTAGAAACGGCCCCTTTTTTTCGTCAGTATTTTTTATATCGACGAATATAGCTGGGAGATATCTGCTGGAGATTCCTCGCAGGCTCTTAACTATTTCGCTCTGTCGGGATGGCAATGGTTTATTTAACTCTCTATGCATAACGATGCTTATCTGTGCCACTCAACCTTCAAAACACGTAATTCGTCCTAAAAAAGGTTCGGATGACCGTATTTTCACTAACCCGAACAACTTATATTCTAATGACACTAGTATGTAGGCTAGAAAAAATGCGCGCGCTTGATTTGGCCCAAGAGAATCAAAGCCCGCTGATAATAACGAGTAATGGTGTTCATTTAATGAAAAATATAAAAATAATAGGCTTAATGCTGACAGTTTTTTTAACCGGTTGTCAGGAAGGTATGAATAATTCAGAAGAAAAATCACAGCAAGCTACACAAAATAATCAAATTGATATCCAAGGGGTGACTGTTTACACCACCGCTAAGGATACCGATAAGCGCCTGACCCTTACCGATGAGCTTACTTTTGAGCTAGGCGTACAGCCATTCGAAAATGAAGTCTCGGTCTTTGTAAACCCGAATAAGCGCTACCAAAAAGTGCTTGGCTTCGGTGGTGCAATTACCGATGCCAGTTCCGAAGTATTTGCCAAGCTGCCTGCTGATAAGCAGGAAGAGCTGCTGACAGCATACTTTGATAAAGAGGACGGTATTGGTTACACCGTGGTTCGCACTTCCATTCACAGCTCGGATTTTGGCAGCGGTAGCCACACCTATATTGAAGAGGGTGATAAGTCTCTAGAGACCTTTAATATTGATAAGGACCGCGAGTTCCGAATCCCGATGATCAAGCGTGCCACAGAAGCTGCCGGCGGCGATATAACCTTCTATGCCAGCCCCTGGAGTGCTCCGGCCTTTATGAAGAGCAACAATAATATGTTGCGCGGCGGCAAGTTGTTACCTGAGTACTACGAAACTTGGGCAATGTATTTTGCCAAGTTTATTAAAGCTTATGAGGCCGAGGGCATGCCGGTTTGGGGTGTGACTATCCAGAATGAGCCAATGGCCGTGCAGCGTTGGGAGTCGATGATTTACACCGCTGAAGAAGAGCGCGACTTTCTTAAGAATCACCTCGGGCCTGTGCTTGAGCGTGAAGGTTTGGGCGATAAGAAAATCGTTGTCTGGGATCATAACCGCGATCTGATTACCCGTCGTGCCAATGTAATTTTCGAAGATCCTGAAGCGGCAAAATACGCTTGGGGTATAGGTTTTCACTGGTATGAAACCTGGGCCGGTGGCGAGACTATGCATGACAACCTGGCGCTGGTTCACGAGTCTTATCCGACCAAAAATCTGCTGTTTACCGAGGGGACTAATGAAAACTTTAGTGCCGACCGCTACCAGCACTGGCCAAATGCCGAGCGCTATGGTCACTCAATGATCAACGATTTTAACCGCGGGACTGTGGGTTGGACTGATTGGAATATTTTGCTCGACCACACTGGCGGACCCAATCATGTGCAGAACTTCTGTTTTGCGCCTATTCACGCTGATACGCGAACAGGTGAGCTGATTTACACACCAACCTACTATTATTTGGGCCACTTCTCCAAATTTGTTCGCCCACAAGCCCAGCGTATGAGTACTAGCAGCAGCCGCAGCTTTTTACTGGCCACGTCGTTTATCAACGAAGATAACCAGATGGCGACTATCGTGATGAACCATACAGATGAAGCGGTTAACTATAACTTCTTTGTTGGTGAACAGCAGACCAAGCTGACTATCCCGCCTCGCGCGATGCAGACATTGGTTTACTAGTTCGCTACTAAATACTGTAGATAGATTGCACAAACCGGCTGCCTTGGTAGCCGGTTTTTTTATGTATAGTATTTTTAAGAATAGCTTTTTAAGAGACTGTTTTTAAAGCTCAGCGCTGTCTGATGGCTGATCTGGATTCTGGCGATACTGGGTGGGAGTTATACCCTCAATCTTCTTAAAGAAGGTATAGAAAACCGACTTGCTGTTAAAGCCGACTTCCAGATAGATATCGGTGATCGTGGTATTTTTATATTCGGCAGAAGTAAGCATTCGCTTAGCTTCTTCAATACGGTAACGGTTGATAAATTCATAGTAGTTAATGCCGAAGTGGCGGTTGATCAACATCGACAGGTCACGGGGCATAATATTTAGCGACTCTGCCAGACTGTCGAGAGTAATATCCGGCTCCATATAGATCTTGTCCCTGCGGATTCCCTCGTCTACCTGTGCTGCCAGTTCCGGCTGTAAGAATTCTTCCTCACTGGCCTTCTGGCTGACAACCGGTTCACTAACCTGCTCGAAGGCACCGAAGTAGCGAACAGCGGTGAACACCAGTAAATTAACCAGTGCAAAGGTAATGTAGTAACCGGTAAGTCCGATATTGCTCAGCTGTGCCTGTGCAAAACTAAAGCCGGTAAACACATTGGTGATCTTGGCGCCGATAAGAAGCATCTCTGAAACCATCACCATTAAAAAGCCGATAACTAGCGCGCGCAGCCAGGAGATATGGACTTTCTCCATATTCGAGTTGGTGTTTTGCAGCAGGCTGCTATAGCGGCTGATCAGTACGTAACAGCCAATGCCGTAGAAAACTCTTACCCACTTGCTGAAGAACTCCATATAGACATAGTTGGCGCTGTAGACAAAGGTCTCGGAATTAATCATATCCAGACGCTGTTCCTGGGGTTGGCTATAGAATGCCGTCCAGATAAAGGTCCCATAGATAAGCAGTGGAATCAGGTGCAGCAGATCAAATTTGGAGAGAGAAAAATCCCTAAATACCAGCGATTTAAAGCATAAAAACAGCAGCGCGCCATCGACGTAATAGGCGATGGCGGGAACGAAATACAGGCTTGGGACTTTCTCGCGGGCGATAAACTTAAAGTCTGCCCCCCACATCATCAGCTCATTGATTGGGATCAGGGCATGGGCAAATAGAAATAGGGCGAAGAAAAGTATGCTGATGTTGTTGCGAAAAGCGGTTGCAGACAGCAACAAAAAGCAAAACAGGCACTGCATCGCCGTCATCAGCAAGATTACGTCGTGGAAATTAAATAGTACCGTGTCGAATTCTAGAGTTCCCATCAACTGCCTCTATAAGCGGGTAATGCATCGCTATATTTTATTTTTGCAATTTATTCTAACTGCAATCGAATAACTTGAGTCTGTGTGGAATGCTTTACACAATCGTCCGGATAAACTCTGTGAGTACTAAAACACCTAAACGAACCCTTTTTACGCTGCATATTATGGCTTAGATCGTTTATTTTTGTGTGAAAAGTTATTCACTATTAAAAGTTACTTCTACCCTCTAGCGGCGTATATTTGCAGCTATCCGAACAGCTATTCCCACTAAAAAACGCTTTTTTTCCAACATTTGGTGTCCGAGTACGTTACTCGGACGATTACTACAGCTGTGATTTGTAGATTAGCGTGACAAATTTAGTTTTCGCTGCGGCAAGGCTGAATAACATAGAATCACCAGGCGCTAGATTTCAATCCATGTAATTGATATCAGCGACCGGAAATAAGCGGCGATTGACCGCTTACATAATAAGAGAGATGGGGGAGTACCATGATTGACCATAAATTCCATACCGCGCTGTATTTTTCACTGGCTGCGAGCTTGACGGCCTGCGGTGGGGGCGGCAGTGGTGGAGATGCCGATCAAAATGTTGTGCGCACTCTTTTTGCCGTTGGCGAAATTGTTGAGACGGTAGAAGATGGTGGTTCGGTAGAGGGCGATGTCAGTACCAATGATGAAGGCGGCAGCGGCCTTACCTATGCCCTTGCCTCCGGTGCCAGCATGGCTAATGGCGTACTGGAATTTAATCAGGATGGTTCTTTCATCTACAACCCCAACGAAGATTTCTTTGGCGCGGATACTGTTACCTATGTGGTGACCGACTCGGCATCAGGTGAGACTGATACGGCTACTCTGACAATTAATGTCGAGAATGATTTCGAGCAGATCGAAGAGTATGGCTGGCAACTGGTGTGGAGCGATGACTTCAATTCCGGGGAGTTTGATGCTGCTCTGTGGACTGGTGTTAATGCCAGCGTTTCCGGCGGTAATCTGGTTATCGCTGCCCAAGAGGGGCAGGTATCCTCAGTAATTGGTGCCAACAGCCTTAAGTATGGTCGCGTTGAAGCGCTTGTCAGGGCTCCGGCAGCATTGGATGTTCTGGCTGCCTTTAAGCTTGTGCCGGTCATTGATTTATACGATGGAAAAAACGCTCTGGTCGGGGTTGAGGCTGACAGTGGTGCGGTTATTGCTGGCACTCATTACGGCTTGGGTCTGACTAGCGGCATAACCTTGAACGACGATGTGATTGAGACTCTTGCTACTGACTATCACAGCTATGCCATCGAGTGGGGCGCAGACGAGATTCGCTGGTATATCGACGGGGTGCATGTTCACACTGTAGACACATTGCATACCTGGGCTTACAACATGTCCGGCGATCAGGTTGTCGGCGACAATGCCGGGCCTTTTAATCAGGATATGCAGGTTGTTTTTGAGCTGACGGCCGGTGGTGATAATTTGCCGGCGTCGATACTGGTCGATCAGGTCAAGGTTTGGACCTGTGATCCTTCAGTCGAATTATCGGTTGAAGACTGTGCCTCTAAAGAGAAAACCAAAGTTAGCAAAATCGCTTCCGATCGCATTGAGACGGTTGGTCCGGTTGTTACCGAAATCTACACAAATGGTTACTACGACATAGTCACTGGCGCGAAAATCTCGGATTTGCCGCCTCTAGAATGGCACTACACCGATGAAATCAAAGAGCTGACTATTTCCAATGTAACTGCCGCTGATGTGGATTCTCTGTCCACTGAAGGTGAGCAGGGCAATGTTCTGGAGATCACTAATGACTCTGGACTGGCGAGTATAAGCATAGCGACAGAGGCTGTTGAGTTGATCGGTTTGGGTGTTGCGCTGGACTTTGATATGTATGTCGACAGCGCCAGCACGACTGCTGAAACGATTGAAATCAGCATGCAGTCAGGGGTTGATGGCAAGGGTGTCTCATCCTGGTATCTGGCTGATCTGACTCTCGACGCATGGGCTAGCTATAGCATTCCTGTTGTTGATCTGGTCAACAACCCCGCGGTAGTGGAGGGGGTGGAAATGCCTCTGGATATTAAAGCGGTCACCTCACTTATGACTCTCGATTTCGCAGGCAGCGCGACTATCCACTTGGATAATATTCATCTCAGCTGTATTAACTCTGAAGGCTGTGTGCAGGGCCCGCTGGGACTGCAGTCTAAAGCAGCGCCAAAAGCCGAGCCGGTTCGTTATGAGGCGGAAGCCTATTTGAGCGCCATCGGCATAGGTGTCGAGGATACGCTTGATGAGGGCGGCGGGCAGAATGTAGCCTTTGTCGGCGCCGGTGACTCCCTGGTCTTTAGTATCGACGCGCCGGGCATTGGTCCCTATAGCATCGACTATCGTGTTGCCAGTAATGGCGGCAGCGTTGGATTTGAAGTTTCTATTGACGGTGTTTTGGTTGATCAGCAGGTGATTCCAGATACCGGTGATTGGCAGAACTGGACAACCATAACCTCAGCGCCATTTGATCTGGTGGTGGGGCTCTATTCTCTGCGCATCGATTTCCTCGGTGAGGGGCAAAATTTAAACTGGTTCGAACTGTTGCCGCCGATTACTGAAATCTTTATCCAGGCGGAAGATTTTGATGATGAGAGTGGTATCGCTCTCGAAGATACCACCGACGACGATGGTGGTCAGAATATCGGTTATATCGACGAGGGTGACTTCGTTGAGTACAGCTTTAATGTTCCCTCTTCTGGTACCTACCTGATTGAGTACCGAGTGGCCAGTGATATGGACTCCATGGGTTTTGATAACCGCATTGGTGGTGTCGTGGTGGACACCCAGACATTGCTGGCAACCGGCGGTTGGCAGGAGTGGATAACCCAGAGTGCGGAAGTGGAATTAGTGGCAGGCGATCAAATTATGCGCTTCGACTTCCTTGGTGGGCCGATCAATATCAACTGGATTCGATTGACCAGAAAATAATCGAATCCATAAAAGCAGAACTCTAAAAAAGAGCTCTAAAAAAGAGCTCTAAAAACAGATCTGTAAAAACAGAATATAACGATAAAAAAGTAGTATTAGTGGGGAAAAATTATGATGCATAAAGCGCAATTCAAGCGAAAACTGCTGGCCGGGAGTATTGCCTTGGCAGTAGCCGCGAGTGTCAGTGCTCAAGAAGCTGATATAGATAACCAGAACGATTCTGATCAATTGGTAGAAGAGGTTGTGGTCACCGGTATCAGAGCGAGCTTGCAGCGTTCAATGGATATTAAGCGTGACGCCAAAGGTATTGTCGATGGTATCTCTGCGGAAGATATTGGTAAATTCCCTGACACCAACCTGGCTGAATCCCTGCAGCGGATTACCGGTGTAGCCATCGAGCGCGATCGCGGCGAAGGCTCCAAGATCACCGTTCGAGGGTTTGGTCCGGACTTTAATATCGTTACCTTTAACAGTCGTCAGATGCCGACTACCGGCGGACGCTCCTTTGATTTCGGCAATATTGCCTCTGAGGGTATCTCTGCGGTTGAGGTGTATAAGTCTGGCCGCGCCAATGTGGCGACCGGCGGTATCGGTGCGGTGGTCAATGTTAAGACCAGCAAGCCTCTGCAAATGCCAGGCTTGCGTGCGGTAGTCAGTGCCAAGGGCGTTCATGATCCCGGCACGCGCAAAGGCAACAGTGTCAGTCCGGAATTTGCCGGCCTGTTTAGCCAGACCTTCGCCGAAGACACGGTGGGTATATCCCTGTCATTGAGCAGTCAGCAGCGCGATGGTGGTACTCAGTCGGCGACCACCGGCAGCTTTATGAGTAGAAATTTTGTTACCCTGGATGATATAGATAACCAGACGAAAGATGCTGAATGGGGCTCGATCCCAGTCGGTGATCCATCAGCGGTTAACTTCCCGGATCAGGTCTCTGAGGGTATCTATGCAATCCCTACCAATATTCAGTACAACCTCGATGATTTCCATCGTGAACGTGTCAACGGCCAGTTGACCTTCCAGTGGCGACCCATAGAAACACTGACCGGAACTCTGGATTACACCTATGCTGAGAACCAGATTAATACCCAGCATCAGGATTTGTCGGCCTGGTTTGATCCCGGCTGTGCCACCCGAGAGAGCGAGTGGATTCAAGAGGGCAATATCTGGTCGCCTACCAGCTATACACAGGTTGGCTGTGCGGCAGATAACCTGCAGGGCGTGGGTATCTTTGCCTCAATTGATGAAAATAAATCTGCCGGTTTTAACCTCGAATGGCAGGCTAGCGATAACCTCACCCTGAACCTCGACTACCATAAGTCGAGCGGTGAATCGCGCCCCAACAGCAAGCATGGTTCCGGCGGTTCTATGGCCGTTGCTTCCCTGAACCGTATTACCACCTCGGGTTATTTTAGTGCCACGGGTATGCCGGTTCTGGAAGTCCAGCTGGGTGAGCGAAACTCCTATAACCAGATCTCGCGAATTGATCAGGTAAATGCCAATGATATGCAGCTTTCGGGCAGTTCATTTGGTAGCTTTAACAACCGTATGGACGTTGAACAGCTCCAATTTGACGGTGAATATATCTTCGATCAGGGACACAGTATTAACTTTGGTATTGCCAGCGTTGAAGTGACCAACCGCGGGCAATCCACAGGCGTTTCCCGTGATTCCTGGAGTGGTGTTGGTACCCCGGGAGATATCGCCAGTCTGTTGAGCGTTGATACTATCGACGGCGTCTTTGATGGTATCGAGGGCAGTGATGATCCGCGTCAGGTAAGACGAGTTCTTCACCTGGGATTTCCAGGCACTGATCGATAGCGCCGAGCAGTTATTGCGCGATGGCGCCCACGGCGATGTGGTTGGTGATGGTGGACCCTGTCTCACGGGATTCTGTCCTACCTACGACTTTGATCTCGATGAGATCACCGTCGAGACCTCCAACTCAATGTATCTCCAGGCCCATTGGGTCGGCGATGTGATGGATCGACCGGTGAATGTATTCTACGGTCTGCGCTACGAAGAGACCGAGGTTCATTCTGAAGCACTGGTGCCGCTCTATGATCGCATTGAGTGGAGCATTGTCGACAACCGCTTTAACCTCTATAAGCAGAAGGATGAGCTGGGTAATACGATTCAGGGCTTCTCTGAAATCGACGGTGCCTACAGCATGATCTTGCCGAGCTTTGATTTTGATATCGAGCTTATCGATGACCTGATCTTACGTGCCTCTTACAGTTTATCTGTCACCCGACCCGTCTATAACGATCTTAAGGGCGCGTTGATTATTGACTATCTCGGCGCAGATGGTGGCGGTGGCCGCAGAGGTAATCCGCAATTATTGCCGATGGAGTCTTCCAATATCGATGTCTCTCTGGAGTGGTACTACGATGAAGGCAGCTATATTTCGGCGGGTTTTTGGGCCAAGGATGTAGATAACTTTATTGTCAGCAACACCTTTGAAAACCAGCCGCTGTTCAGCGACCTTTTCACCCCGATTGAAAGTGATATTTTCAATCAAGCGGTTCAGGAGCTGACCGGAGGAGATCCGCGCTTTGATTTTGATCTCGGCGATCTCAACGAGTACTACGCGGAAAATTATTCCTCTCAACCGGGCGTTGTAGTGACCGGTGAAGGCGAGGATCTCGAAGTTAAAGTCACCGGTTTGGAAGGTGATCCGGTGGCTATCTTCGATATCACTATTCCGATAAACCAGCGCGAGACCAAGGTGCAGGGCCTGGAGTTAATGGCTCAGCATACCTTTGGTGAAAGCGGTTTTGGTTTTCAGGCCAACTACACCATTGTTGATGGTGACCTTGAATACGATATCAATCTCAATGAAGAGCAGTGGGTTGTTCCCGGTATGAGTAATACCGCTAACCTGGTTGCGTTCTACGATAAAAACGGTCTGCAGGCGAGAATCGCCCTGAACTGGCGAGAGCAGTTCCTCTCCTCAGCGGCGCGCGATCCAAGGTTTGTCGAAGAGTATTACCAACTGGATATGAATATTAGCTATGAAGTCAGCGAGCAGTTTTCGGTGTTTGTCGAAGGTATTAATTTAACCTCAGAAGATCAGCGTGTACACGGCCGCTCTACCTATCAGTTACGAGAATATGCTGTCGGTCATGCACGCTATAACGTTGGTTTGCGCTACTCATTTTAGAGCGCGCGCACGAGATTAAAAAAATTAAAGCCCTAGGGCTGAGATGGCCAGCAAAAGGCCACAAATACATTTTGGGGGAATATTAATGCTAGACAATCACACTAAACCTGGCGCTTTTGGGCTCGGTACCATCCTCAGGAATTCCCTGTTAGCCGTTGGCATACTGGCGTTGGCTGGCTGTGACACAGGCGTTAAAAACAACAATGAATTTTTGGAGATGCCTGAAAATATCGTTGATACCAGCGCTGAACCTAACGATGGCCCTCTAGGTGAAATTGTTGACCTGACATTGGATGATGTCACTGTCCGCGGTCGTCCGCATATCGACAAGTCGCTGGGTTACAACGTGATCCGTACAGACCTGAATACCGCCCTGCGCGGTGTTAGTCTGTCCTTTGATGGCGGTGACCCCTACGGCAGTATTGCGGCCAAAATGCCGACAGCTGCGCAGATGGAATCACTGGTTGTAGACTACGGCTTTAATACAGTTCACGTCTATCTCGAGGGTGATGCCGGCCAGAACCCAGATCCTGTGGGTACCAATGAAGCGCTTGGCGATGAGCTGGTGCGATTGACCCGCGACGCCAAAATGTACCTGATTATTACCATGGGTAATAACGGTGAGAACGGCGCTATTCACAGCATGGAAAAGACCCTCGGATTCTGGGAATTCTACGGCGCAAAATATGCTGACGAGACTCATGTAATCTTTGAGGCTCACAATGAGCCGGTCCTGGGTGTTAACGGTAACTATAATTCTGAGGACTGGCAAAGACAGGCGGATATGTACCGAACTATTCGCACTGTGGCACCGGATACCATGGTCCTGCTGGGATCCTTTATGTCGTTCTTTGGCGGCTCACAGGCGATCAATGGCGCCGACGGCCTAGCTGAGGAATTTCCCGGTATTTGGGAAAATGCTGGCTTTGCTTTCCACGCCTATTGGAACCTGCCTGAGGTTGAGAGCACTATCGCAGCCTTTGAAACCAGCACAAAATACCCAGCACTGATGTGTACCGAGTTCCATCCGGGCGACACCAAAAATGGTTATAACGAAGTTTTTGAAAGCCATCATATTGGCTGGACACAGTTTGAATGGCTGGGTGCCAACGATCTCGAACTGGAGCGTTTCAAAGGCTATCTGGATAGCTATGGCACTACCTGGCGTCCGGAAAATCCCACCACTACCTGGCCGGCCAATGGCTCACCGACCATCGCCTTTGATCAGACAATCGGTCTTTACAGTCGTGCTGATGAGGCATTCCTGAGACTGGATGAATTCCTTCAGGTGATTGCCGATGACCGTAACTACGATGGTCTTGGCGGTGATGAATTTGTGGTTATCGATGCCGGTGATGATGGCTCTGTGGCACTGCGCGCTTCAAATGGCAAGTACCTCACTGTCAGCGGCAACGGTGAGCCGCTTAAGGCGACAGCCTTTAAAATTGGCAAAAATCAAAAATTCCAATGGCTTGAGTTGCCCACCGGTGATATCGCACTGCGCCCCTGGGGTGGTTCAGCGCACCTTGTCGGAACCCTGCCTTCAGGGGATGGTGAAAACTTTGGTATGACTGGTGTGATAGGTGAAGGTGTAGAGCGCAATGGCGCCAATACCTACCGAGTAGCCAGCAGCTATACCAGCTCAATCGCGCCGCTGGAAGATCTTGCGGAAATTCCGCCGGGACCCTTCCATGGCAGCCCAATGCCAGTGCCGACCAATGGTGAAGGCGAGCATGCACTGGATAGCCTGGCACCCAATGGCCGTCTCTGGGCTTCGGACTATGACTATGGTGGTGAGGGCGTCGCCTATCACGACAACGGTGCCAGAAACCTCGGTGAAGCTTACCGTGCAGACGAGGCAGTTGATGTTCAGTCGACCAGCGAAGGCTACACAGCGGTAGGCTTCTTTGAAACCGATGAGTGGCTCGAGTACAGCATTGATGTCGCCACCGCCGGTAACTATCAGATTACATTGCGCACGGCCTCGGGCAGTGGTGTTGGTGGCTCTATCTCTGTGGAATCTGACTGTGTAAAACTCACCGGCGATCTCGCAACACCAAATACCAATGGCTGGGATACCTGGCAAGATATGACAGTTGATGTCACCCTCAAAGCCGGCGTGCAAAAATTGCGTGTGGTCAGTGGCGGCAATATGAACCTGATGAATATGGATATTCAGCCGGGTGGTATAGGTGCAAGTGATTACGGCGCGGGTTGTGAGTGGATCCCACCGGAACCCGATGATATTTATGTTGAAGCGGAAGAGTGGACCGATGTGATTGGATCGCCCGATGGCACGGTCAGTATTGGTGCCACCACAGACAGCGATCTCAGTGACTTTGTCGGCAACTTCGATGAGGATGACTTTATTGAGTATGCCATCAATGTTCCAGCCGATGCCTGTTACATCGCAGAGTACCGCGTTGCCAGCGAGAGCGGCAGCCCGGGTTTTGAGTTGAGTTTTGACGGCGAAGTGAAAGACAGCTTTACTGTGCCGCGGACCGGAGGCTGGACAAGTTGGGTTACCTTTCAGCGTGGTATTGAGCTCAGCGAAGGTGCTCAAACCATGCGTCTTGAAGCGCTGGGTGACTCCTTCAATATCAACTGGTTTAAGTTTAACCAGGCAGATCCCGAGAAATGTCTCAATGACGGCGCACTTACCATTGAAGCCGAGGGATATAACAATTCAATCCAATTGCCCGAAGGAGAAATTGGTACTCAGGGTGCAGAGGATGAAGGCGGCGGTTTAAATGTCGGCTGGATCGATGCCGGTGATTGGATGGAATATGCTTTCACTGTAGCGCAGGACGGCAATTACCAACTTTCCTTTAGAGCCGCCAGTCAATCTGGCAGTAACCCGGGTATCAATTTCTATCTTGATGGCAGCTTGCTCGTCACTGCAGCGGTGCCGAGTACTGGCGGCTGGCAGACGTGGCAAACCACTACTGGCGCGGTTGTTAGTTTAGTTGCCGGTGAGTATGTTCTGCGTCTTGAAACGCCATCGGGCGGCTTTAACCTCAACTGGTTTAAGTTCACGCCGACAGATGAGCCCGCTGGACCAGCGCCAGTAGCGCCAGAACCGCCTACGCCGCCCGTGCCAGATGGAACATTCTCAATGTACTCCATAGAGAATGACGGCATGCTCGAAGCCAGAGCCACTGATATTAACAGCACCCCGGGGCTAGCCGATGGCATTGCCAGTCCGGCTACTGGCAGCTCGCTGGCATTCCACGGTGACAACCTCTCAGGTAACGAAGCCTGGAAGCTAAATATCGGTGAATGGTATGGCGGCGCCAGCGGAAATTACGGGATGACCCTGGGCATGATGGTCTTCCAGATCCCCAACTTTGGTGATGTCAGCAATCCATTCCTGAGTGCCGAATTTGAGGTGCTTTTGGACCAGAAGGGCGATGCTCTCGACTTTACCGCTGACCTCTGGGCGGTGCGTTCATCCGCTAGTCCTGACTTACTGCTGAGTGATTGGTATGTAGGTCCTGATACGGGTGTTGCCGCAGCGGGAAGCTTGATTCAGAGCAGCTACCTTACCCCTGACACTGAGTTGGGAATGGTCACCTCATCAGCGGGTGCCAACCAGCCGTTGATCGACTACCTGAATGCTCGCTATGACGGTGGCAACGGTGTGGGCGAATATGTCTTTTTCCGGGTTAACAAAGGTGATGAAAATGCCTTTGTTAATGGCTGGAATGCCTATGTCTTAAAGTCCTCGCAAACTGAGGCAGGCGTCGATGAGGCACCGGAAATCAGGTACACCTCGACGGTTGATCCTATAGTGTCGCCCGGAACTGATCCTACGCCAGTTGAGCCCACCCCAGAATCCGCTGTTTCTTATACGGTAACTGCAGCAGGCGCTACTTCAGTGTCAATGCACTCAAGTGGATTTGATTGGAACTTGGCCAATGCCTTAGCCGCCGTTGATAACGCTGATGGCACCTGGACAGCAACCATTGATCCAGGCCTTGCACAGGGCATGGAGTACAAGTGGATAGTTGACGGTACTGAAGAAGATCTTGCGACACCTTACCGTGCTGGTGAGTGTTCATCAGACAACGTTGCTGGTTACAGTGACACCTGGTTTAACCGAACCTGGGCTTATGGCGCAGGCAATGTGACTGGTGATATTGCAGGTACCTGTAGTGGAACTGGTACCGGTGATATAGGTACTGGTAGCGATGCAGTGCTAAATATTGACGAGACAATCAGTTTCAATGATCAGCTCGTAGACTATGCTCTGGTTGATTCTGGTGACAACACAAGCCAGATAACCGCCGATCCTCAAGAGGCGGGCAACTCAGTTGTCTTATCGTCAAAAGTGAGTGATCTCAATGCGGGCACAACTCTGGCTAGTGGCACAATTACTTACCCTCTGACGGATACATTAACGCGTCTTTCGATGCGAGTTTACTCGCCATTGGTTGGGGTTCCTGTGCGTATCAAGCTCGAAGAGTCTGGTAATGCTTCTAACAGCGTTGAAGCAGAAATGCTCACTACGGTTGCTAATCAATGGGAAGTGATTATCTTCGACTTTAGTAACCAGGTCGCCGGAACCACAGCCTTGGATGCCAGCTACAGCTATGACAGCTTATCGGTCTACTTTGACTATGGTTCGGCGGGCAATGGTGAAACCTATTACTGGGATGATGTGACTTTCCTTGACGAGCCGGTATTTACGCCGCCAAATCCAGAGGGAACATTCTCAATGTACTCCATAGAGAATGACGGCATGCTCGAAGCCAGAGCCACTGATATTAACAGCACCCCGGGGCTAGCCGATGGCATTGCCAATCCGGCTACTGGCAGCTCGCTGGCATTCCATGGCGACAACCTCTCAGGTAACGAAGCCTGGAAGCTGAATATCGGTGAGTGGTATGGCGGCGCCAGCGGAAATTACGGGATGACTCTGGGCATGATGGTCTTCCAGATCCCCAACTTTGGTGATGTCAGCAATCCATTCCTGAGTGCCGAATTTGAGGTGCTTTTGGACCAGAAGGGCGATGCTCTCGACTTTACCGCTGACCTCTGGGCGGTGCGTTCATCCGCTAGTCCTGACTTACTGCTGAGCGATTGGTATGTAGGTCCTGATACGGGTGTTGCCGCAGCGGGAAGCTTGATTCAGAGCAGCTACCTTACCCCTGAAACTGAGCTGGGAATGGTCACCTCATCAGCAGATGCTAACCAGCCGTTGATCGACTATCTGAATGCTCGCTACGACGGTGGTAATGGCGTAGGCGAATATGTCTTCTTCCGTATTAACAAAGGTGATGAGAATGCCTTTGTCGATGGCTGGAATGCCTATGTCTTAAAGTCCTCACAAACTGAGGCAGGCGAGGCTGAGTCTCCGGAAATCAGATACACCTCGACGGTTGATCCTATGGCGATGCCTGTGATTAATCCTCCCGAGGAGCCGCCAGAAGAGCCACCAGAAGAACCACCGGTGACCACTGGGGATAATCTGCTTGTCTACGGCGATTTGGATGATGCTACTGGCTGGACGATGATCAATCACTATGAAGCCGGCAATACCATGGGCGGTGTGAATTTTGTCAATGGTGCGGCAATGCTGGTTGAAACAGAGACATATGTTCCGGGTAATTGGAAGCATATAGGTCTCTATACCTCAGTATATTTACAGCCAGGTACCTATCAGTTCGATATGTCTGTGGTCTATGCCAATTCCAGTGATATCTGGGGTGAGGTTTATATTGGGTCTTCTGAGCCGATTGCCGGCAGCGAATACAGTGGTGACCAGCAGGTGATAAAAGTCTTTAATACCTGGGACTGTGCTGGCAAGGTCACCTATTCTGGACTTGCTACGGCATCGGGTTGTGATGCGTCTGCAAATCCCGGGCAGTTCGACATTACCACTGCCGGAACCTACTACCTGTTGTTTAGAGCTGGTGGTGCTTCCTATGGTACGTTTGGAATTGTGACGGATAACTACTCGATCAAAGCCGTGGAATAGTGATAGCAGCCTCTGTTTAGCTGGTTTTTATCAACCAGCTAAACAGAGTACTTTATTCGTTTTGAGAAGTGCTTTGTAGAAAAGAGCTTGTAGAAAAAAGCTTGTAGAAAATAGCCTAGAGCATCAGAGCCAGCTTTGGTGTTCTGTCTGCTTTATACAGACCCCAGTGCTTTTCTGGTTCCAGGGGATCATCTGAACCCTTCCAGTTTTCATCGAAAGCTTCGAAGAAATAAACCAACACCTGCTCCCGTTCAGCCCACTCCATCAGCTCCTGATAATACTGCTCCTGAAATGTTTCATTAACATTGTGCGGCTCGATACCGCGGCCATTGGTATTGGTCGCCCAGCCAGCTTCAGTGATAATAATCTGCTTGTCAGGGTAGGCTTCGGCAACAGCACTGTAGTTTTCAATCGTGAAGGCCAGGCCCTCTTCAATACTCTTGTACTCCCACACCGGGTAGGTATGGATCGCAATAACATCCAGCTCCTCAGCCAGAGGTTTTAGCTTGTCCAGCCAGGGCACATAGTTTTCACAGAAAGTTACCGGTTGGGATACACCCTGCTTTAACAGCCTTGCATACCTGACCAGACTTTCAGTGGTTACCATATGATCAGTCCAGCTGACCGAGGCTTCATTGCCGAGTGATACAGAGCTAACAATATCCTCATAGGCATTGGTCAATTCGATCAGTCGAGTGATCTGCACTCGGTTATCTTCTTTGTTGGCCAGCAACTGCTCCGGAGAGTAGGTACCGCCCCAGGGGCATTCTTCATTGTTGACTTCTGCAGTGATATAGGCGCCCAACATAACGTCGAAAGACATCTGCTCATTGCGAATCACTGCGAGTACGGTTTCCGAATGCGCATCGCTGGCATAAAGACGCAGAGACTGCCATTCACCTTGTAATATATGCAGATCCTGTTTGACCTGCTCATAGGTAGGGATCTCTCCCGACCCCGGGCTCTGCCCATCGCGGTAGCCGGAGTAGCAAATAGCTTTACAGTAGGGCAGCGGTTGATTGTTCATGATAGTTGTACCGAATATTTAAGTTGTTCGTCTTTATCCCAGAGACCCCAGAACGCGCCGACATCGCCTTCGGCGCCGACTTTCCAGGATTCATCGAATGACGAGAAATAGAAGATATCAATATTGTCCGCCTGACCCCATTGCTGGGTGTTGAGGAAGTAGCGAATAGCGTTTTCCTGAGAGGGTTCCGCGCCGTGGAATTTCTCGCCCTGATTGGGCCAGCCGGTTTCAGTGATAATGACTTTTTTACCCGCGGCAACCTTTTGCGTTCTGCGGAACATATCCTTCATATACAGCAGCGAGTACTCAATGGCACAGCCTTCCCAGAAGGGATAGCAGTTGGCCAGAATCACATCGCAGATCTCAGTGATCGCCGGGCGATCTTCAAATTCGTAATAGGCATCGACATAGCCGACAGGTACGCCGGGCACAGCGTCTTTAACTCGCTGGATATAGCCGAGCAGCTGCTCTTCGGTAAGGTCCTTGCGGTACATTACCTCATTGCCAACCGCAGCAATATCCACATAACCCTCTTTAGCCAGCTTGATCAGGCCTTCAACTTCCTGCTCATTCTTTTCCAAATCATCACCCAGCCAGGCGCCGACCAGAGTTTTTATGCCCATCTGCTTGGCCACGGTGGGGATCAGCTCATTGCCCTGCAGGCATGAAAAGGATCGCACCCACTTGATGCTCGGCTCAAGTATCGCCATTCGGCGCTGCACCTGTTCAAGGCTTAGCTCATCACCAGGCTTTTGGCCCTCTTCATAGGCGCTAAAGCCAATACCGTGCATGCCCTGTTTTAAATAGGCATTAAAATATTTGTGTAATTGCAGGCTGCTAACGTTGGTAGGGTCCATCCCCGCAAGGGATAAAATTTTATCTTCGCGCTTTGACATTCGCTGACAGAGTCCTTTTGATATTAATTAGAGTGCTTCTAGTAATTAAGGGTCGTTATTTATAGTTATTAGCAGCTTTTTGAAAGCGCTTTTTATACATATTTTTATAGAGAAATAAAGGCTTGCAGAGGCAGACTGAGATATTGAATTGCAGTTTGACCAGAGCTTTACCTAGTAATGTTGCAAATTTTACTTGAGGCAAAATCAACTTACAATCGCGAATCTGTTCAATTTATGCACATATAACAGCCTAAAAGCTGATTATTTGGGCTCTAGAGTTGCGAAATTGCTGGTGTAACCTTAGGATACTGCCCGACAATTTATGGACAGCGTCGCTACTAGCCCCTCAGAACTTAAAAGGTCTGAAAAAAGGGCAGCATGGAAAGAGACTGAATAAATATTCTCCGTTGTGGAATTTTCACGGCGGGGATAACAAAAAAACACATGATTTAGGGTACCCATGACTCAACGACAAATCCATATAGGTAAACAACTTCTGCAACAGAATAAGACAGAAGTCAGTGGACAGTATGTAAAGATAGAGGGCGAAGACTTCTATCAAATCGCTAACTATGACCAGATGAAAGATTTCTTTATCAGTGTCGTCAGCGATTCCAATCACTGGATGTTTATCTCTACTCGCGGTGGACTTACAGCCGGCCGAATTAATGCGCAGAGTGCGTTATTCCCCTACTACACCGATGACAAGATCAGCGATGGATCACCGTTCACTGGCAGTCGCACCATTGCTATGGTCACTGCTGGCGATAAGACCTCGCTCTGGGAGCCATTGTCTGAGCAGCATGCAGGTGCCTACAAGCTTACCCGTAACCTTTATAAGAATGTCTACGGCGACAAGTTGATCTTTGAAGAGATCAATCACGATCTCGGTCTGACCTTTAGCTACGCATGGCGAACTTCCGATAAGTTTGGTTTTGTTAAAACCTCCAAGCTTGTCAATAACAGCGATCAGGCTGTCTCCGTTGAGATTCTCGACGGTATTGAAAACCTAATTCCCTACGGTGTTGAATCCGATGTGCAGAACTCCTTGAGCTGCCTGGTCGATGCCTACAAGAAAAATGAACTGCAGGCAGATTCCGGTGTTGGTCTCTACAGCATGAGCTCAATTCTGGTTGACCGTGCAGAACCCAGCGAAGCACTTTCTACAACCGCTGTCTGGTCTGTAGGTCTGCCTAACTCTAAGAAGCTGGTTTCTTCAATTCAGCTGGATGAGTTTCGTCAAGGTTCAAATATTGAACAAGAAACAGATGTTCGCGGCCGTCGCGGCGCCTATTTCGTCAATGACACAGTTAACCTTGCTGCACAGGCTGCAGAGAGCTGGAGCATTGTTGCCGACCTCAATCAGGGTCCTGCAGATGTTAGAGAGCTTATTGCATTCCTTAACAGCAACAATGATATTGCCGAGCAGATCGAAAGCGATATTGCTCTGGGTTCATTAAATCTTGCGCGAATCGTTGGTACCTCAGACGGTTTGCAGGTCACTGAAGATCGACTCAGTGCCAATCACCATTTTGCCAACGTGCTGTTTAATGTGATGCGCGGTGGTCTGTTTGTCGACAACTACGCCGTCGATAAGCAGGATCTAATTGGTTTTGTAAAAGGCTTTAACCGTGGCGAGTTTGAAAAGTTTGCCGGTTTCTTTGCCGAGCTGGATGACAGCTTCCACTACAGCGATTTAATTGCAGCCGCCGAAAAGCAGGGCGAAGCCAGCTTGCAGCGTCTGTGTATGGAATATCTGCCACTCTCCTTTAGCCGTCGTCACGGTGACCCATCGCGCCCTTGGAATAAGTTCGCGATTCAGGTGAAGAAAGATGATGGTTCGCAGTTGCTTAACTATGAAGGCAACTGGCGCGATATCTTCCAGAACTGGGAAGCACTCAGCCTGTCGATTCCAAACTATGTAGAGAGCATGATCTGCAAGTTTGTGAACGCCACCACCGCTGATGGCTACAACCCTTACCGAATTACCAAAGCCGGCATTGACTGGGAAAAGCCCGATCCAAGCGACCCATGGGCAAATATCGGCTACTGGGGTGATCACCAGATTATCTATCTGTTGAAGTTCCTCGAGTTCTCCAACGATCATCACCCAGGCACATTGCGCGATTTCCTGACCCGCGATCTGTTCTGTTACGCCAATGTTCCCTACCAGATCAAAGGCTACGAAGATCTGCTTAAAGATCCGCACAACACCATCGATTTTGCCGAAGACGCAGAAGAAATTATCAGCCAGCGTGTTGAGCAGGTTGGTGCAGATGGTCGTCTGATCTGGGACAAGAACGATTCAGTCTACTATGTAAACCTGACTGAGAAGCTGCTGGCCACTGTGCTGTCTAAGCTTTCCAACTTTATTCCCGAAGGCGGTATCTGGCTTAACACCCAGCGTCCCGAGTGGAACGATGCCAACAATGCACTGGTAGGTTACGGTGTATCTATGGTGACTCTGTATTACACCAGACGTTACCAGCAGTACTCTGCTCGATCTTTTCTCTGCGGTTGAATTTGATCAGGTAGAAGTGTCTGCCGAGATCTATCAGCTGCTGAATGCAATTGATGGCACCTTCTCTGATAACAAGCATCTGTTGAATGGCAAGATCAACGATGTCGATCGCAAGAAGGTTCTCGACCGTCTTGGTCTGGCTGGCGGTGAATTCCGTTCAGGCATTTACGAGAATGCATTCTCTGGCGATCGCGTATCGGTTAAAACAGCGGATCTGGTTAAGTTCTTCGAACTGTCACTGGAGTTTATTGACCACACTATCGCGGCCAACCGTCGTGAAGATGGCCTCTACCACGCCTACAATCTGATGACTGCTGGCGAAGATACGGTTGAGATCACTTACCTCTACGAGATGCTCGAAGGTCAGGTTGCGGTTCTAAGTTCTGGTTACCTATCGCCTGAAGAGGCTCTGGATGTTCTGGTCGCACTGCGCCAGTCTGCGGTTTACACCGCTCGCCAGAACTCTTATTTGCTCTATCCAGATAGAGAGCTAACGCGATTTATTGATAAAAATATTATTCCCGAAGCTGATATTCAGCGCTCGGCACTGCTGAAGGCGTTGGTCTCTGCCGGCGATCGCTCGCTGGTTGAGAAAAACTCTGAGGGTGGCTACCACTTTAACGGCGGCTTTAATAATGTCGTCAGTGCCAAGGAAGCGATGCAGTCTCTGAAAGAGAATGGCTATGCTGACCTTGTCGATCAAGATGAGTCGCTGATCGAAGAGATCTTCGAATCAGTCTTTACTCACCGTCAGTTCACCGGTCGCTCAGGTGGTATGTACGCCTACGAGGGCCTCGGTTCTATCTACTGGCATATGGTCTCTAAACTGCTTCTCGCGGCTCTGGAGAACTTCCAGAAGGCTGTAGCTGATGGTTCTGACCCTGTGCTTATCGGTCGTCTGGCTGACTGTTACTTCGATATCCGTTCAGGTATCGGCTTTAACAAAACGCCGGATAATTACGGTGCATTCCCAACCGACCCATACTCGCACACACCAGGTTTTGCCGGTGCTAAGCAGCCGGGTATGACAGGTCAGGTGAAGGAAGAGGTTATCGCCAGATTACTTGAGGTGGGTGTCTCGGTTGTTGAAGGGCGCATTACCTTTAATCCGTTTATCCTGAGAAAGTCTGAGTTCCTTTTACAAGAAGATTCTCTGGGCTACTTCGATATCAATG
Source organism: uncultured Pseudomonadales bacterium (assembly GCA_943788895.1). Taxonomy (GTDB): domain Bacteria; phylum Pseudomonadota; class Gammaproteobacteria; order Pseudomonadales; family Porticoccaceae; genus HTCC2207. Next base: position 499,911 of record CALSRZ010000005.1, read on the forward strand.
GCGATCAGCAGTCTGTCGCTCTGGCCGCAGGTCAGCTTGGCTTTACCTACTGTCAGGTTCCGGTTGTCTACAGCCTGGCTGAAGAGACATCGATTGTTGTTCACTATGCGGATGGCACCAGCAACAGTATTGATGGCAATAATATTGATGCGGATACTTCAATGCAGATCTTTGATAAGAAAGGCGTTGTCTCGCAGATCGAAGTTGCTCTTAAGCCTGGGCTTGAGTAGTCGATAGTTTGTGATCTTAAAAGGCGCTCATTGAGCGCCTTTTTTTTCTCTTTTTTTTGGCGGTTGAAAGTTTTTGTTTGGGTGTGCTTTTTTAGATCAAGGCGGCCAGAGTTGGGTGGGGGCTTTCCCCGACTCGCCGTGAACCCCGGTCGCTACCGGCATCCTGCCTAACGCGACACTCATACATCCCTGTATATCGTCCATGGGGGCTCGAGTGCGGCATCCATGCCGCACAGGGTCTGGAAAAGCCCCCACCCAACTCTGACCTTCGCCTGATACAACAGATTACTTTTCTAACCCTTATTTTCTTTTTTTTAACTTATTTAGAACACTGAAGGTTAGCTTTTAGGTCGTGGCCAAGGGAGGCCTTTCAGGACCGTGCGCCGTAGGGAACGGCGCTCGAACGACCAGGGATGGCTCGAGTGAGTCCTGAAAGGCCTCCCTTGGTTGCGGCCGCTCCCCAACCCCAAACAGCGCACCCCTCCCAAAAAATGACAACCCAAAAAAAAGGCCCTGTCCTAAGACAGAGCCTTTTAATGTATAGACGCTTCTATATTAGCTAGCGGCCTCAGCACGAAGATTCAACTCATTACGAATTTCAGTCGCTTTCTTCTCATCCAGATCATAGTTACGCATAACAAAGATCGCCGTCAGTGTTCCAGCAATCGGAATACCGATAAACGCAAAACGTAACTGAGTCAGAGTTTCCTCAGACTGGGCAGCCACAGAATTATCAAAGCCGATAAAGCTTAGAATCAAACCACTCGCCAGACCAGCAAAAGCCAAACCAAACTTAATCATCCACCAGTAGATCGCACCAAAAGTACCCTCACGACGCTGTCCAGTCTCCAACTCATCCATATCGCAGATATCCGCAGTCATCGACATCATGATCGTAAACAGACCGCCAATACCAAACGCGTAAAGAGGAATCGGAACAAACATCAACAATGGATTCTCTGGAGTGAAACTCCACCAGAACATGCAGTAGCCAAGAACTGAAATTGACTGCGAGTAAAGGAAAGCAGATCTCTTACCGAACTTCTGCGAAAACCAGTTAACAATAGGAATAACCAAAAAGCAGGTGCAGAGAGCAGAAATGCAGCCAAACAGAGTAGGCCACCACCAAGCCTGTCCAGGATCACCGCCGTTCATGTAGTAAACGATAATAAACCAAGAGAAGCCCGCCACCATATTAAAGGCATTAAAGATCAGGAACGTCGCCAGGCAGATTTTCTGGAAAGGCTTATTACGCAGAGTAATCACAATACCCTGAACAAATTCACCCATCGTCTCTTTAAAAGTCTTCTGTTCAGTAGCCTGCTGTTGATCCGACGCCTCAGTATTGGTGTAAGTACAGAAGAAAGCAGGAACCAGTGCCAGAATCATACACACGCCGCCGACCCAGATAGACAGGTATCTTGCACCCTCAGTCGCCGAAGCAAACCAATCGGGATCATAGAGCACAACCCAGAACCAGGGCGCGATCACCCAGGCCCACTGACCGATCCACTGAGAGACAGCCATCAGGCGTGTACGCTCATGGAAGTCACTGCTCATCTCGTAACCCATAGCAACATAGGGAACGCTGAAAACAGTCATACCGATAAAGAAGATGCACGACCAGCCAAGGAAGTACCAGAAGTTATACATCTCGGTGTTTTCTGCGGAAAGCTGCCACATCATCATGTACGACAGTCCCGAGATAATCGCACCGATAAACACGTACGGGCGACGTTTGCCCCAGCGCGACACAGTGCGGTCAGAGATAAAGCCCATCAGTGGATCAGTGATCGCATCAACCAGTTTAGGGATAAAGAAAATCAGACCCCAGAGAACAGGGCTCATGCCCAGGCTCTGTACCAAGATAACCATAAAGATACCCAGCGCGGCAGGGAACATCTGGTTGGCGAGCATGCCAACACCGAAGGCGACTTTCTGATTGAATGGAATTTTGTTTAGCGTGGCATCTTGTAAATTATTAGTTAGCCATAATTTGTTTTTTCCGCAGTTATTATTAGTTTTAACATCTTACCCAGCCCCCTAGCCGGGTACTCCTCAGAGGTCTTTGGGCGAATAGTGACAGGCCCAGATTTCCTTTGATAAAAGATCCAAAAAACATAACAGGATCAGTAGTCCAAACATACCAGTTTGCGATGAAGCTAGTGCATTTGGTCGATGAATGGAGTGTCCACCGAATTCTATGCGCTAGTATGCCAGTATAAAGCGCGCCGAGTCTTAACTTTTGAGTCGGCTGGCTTTGGTCGCCATCAATGATTCCACCAAAATCGGAATATTCGCGGTAGCGGCACCGTCTTGCTTATCTTCGACATAGGCATAGAGCCGATACTCTCCAGCCTCTGGCGCCTTAAACTGAATCTTGTTAGAAGTCTGTGCATCCGACTGATGCCAGACGACCTCTGGTGTGGGCTCAAAATCACCACCATCACTCTCCACATCCTTATCGACCTCGCGCATAATTTCCCAGCGATAAGTCAGTGCTTGATCAGTCTGCTTATCAACAGAGACCTCAGCGCTGTAGAACTTATCCTGTTTAAGGTGAACGCTATCAGCAGCGCTTAAACCCTCAATAGTCAGTGCAGAAACCACCGGCGCCAAATGTTTAACCGACTCGCCAGTCCATACTTGTTGCATAACCTGAGCTGCACCCATGGGCAGACCATTTTCCAGAAACACCCCATACCAGGTAGGCGTACGCTCCTGTTTTTGTCCCCACAAAAATACAAAAGAGCCAATACATTGGGCCGTATCTGCGGCGATATAGTTAAGGTAACGCTGTTTATAAGACTCGGCCTTTTCACTGCTATTAGCCTCGACTGGTCTTTTCCAATCGGTAAGCGGTGACTCCCAGTGACCAGTAGCGCCCCATTCCGAGACCGTGTAAGCACCCTTAAATTTACTTTCCTCAAGAAAGCGCGGCAACTGATCGATCTCACCGTAGATTTGAAATGACAGCAGATCGACATCCGTGCAGCGCTTGGCTACCAGCACAATATCTTCAGGTTCAGCGCCGGCGAGCATAGTGGTGGTCGGGTGATTGGGGTCGAGCTGATGAATCATCTTCGATAGATCATTAACCGCATCCCAGACTTTTGGATTGGTATGGCGCAGATTGAGTTCATTGCCAATACCCCACATCAACAGTGCGGGATGATCTTTAAGCGCCAATATATCCTGCTTGATAAGAGCTAACTGCTGCGCGACCGCCTCTTTGTCATCGTAGTCAAAGCCATGTCGTTCACGGGCTACTTCCAGGCCCATGCAGACCATTAGGCCGTGCTGCTGAGCTTCATCAAGTATCTCAAGTGCTGACTGCTCACCATTTTCGACACGCCAGGTGCGAAACGCATTGCCGCCGTGGCTGGCAAGAGATTTTATATTATCAATGCCAAGATCAAGTCCGGCGCCTTTGATATAGAACGGTTCCCCGTCGACAGTTAACTGATAGTTTTGCGCTTGTTTAATAAGCTCGACTTTACGGGGATTCATTGATGGGTTCCTTTTTCGAGCTGGGGATTATGGGTTTTTCACTCGGTGAGAACAAGGCGATAATTCTGTTCATTGTTCGAATATTCCGTCTATTAAAGGCTTATTTGGTAAATCTATTGGCAGAATTTAATGATCACTTTGATAAAAGTGAGGGTGAACCATATAATCCCCCCATAATTATAAAATTTATCCTCTAAGCTTTACTTACCAAGCTTTATTCATCAAAGAAAAGGTTATTTATAACTGTGATTAAATTCCCAAAGTTTTTTGTACTTATTTTTTCTATTGGTTTTCTGTTCGCCAGTGGCTCTGCACTAAGCAAGTCCAATGCGGACAACGGACCATCGGCGGCCGAAATATTTGGTAACCCAAACTATCCAGCGATGTCCTATGGCGGCTATCGCGGTATCTCCAGAGACGATCAGCCAAGCGTTGACGACCTTGCTGAAGATATGAAAATACTCTCTGCCATGGGCGTTAAAGTACTGCGTACTTACAACACCTCGCAGTTCCTGATGGCCGAGCGACTGCTACAGGCAATCGACAGGCTTAAGAAGGAAGATCCAGATTTTGAGATGTATGTGATGCTCGGTGCCTGGGTTGAAGCTCAGGGCTCCTGGGGCGATAACGTCGATCACAGCAAAGGCAATGTTAAAAATAACACCGCTGAAATCAATAAAGCCGTAGAGCTGGCTAATCAGTATCCGGGTATTGTTAAGGCGATTGCCGTCGGTAACGAAGCAATGGTGAAGTGGGCGACCAGCTACTTTGTTCTCCCGAAGACCATTCTCAAGTGGGTAAATCACCTGCAAGGGTTGAAGAAGAAAAAGCGTCTATCCAGAGATGTCTGGATCACCAGTTCGGATAACTATGAATCCTGGGGTGGTAAGAGCAAGCAGTACCACACGAAAGATTTGGAAAAGCTGGTTAAGGCAGTCGATTTTATTTCGGCGCATACCTATCCTTTCCACGATTCATACTACAACCAAGATTACTGGGGTGTTCTTCCCCATGAAGAGCAGCTGTCGAGACCTGAGATGATGGCCGGTACCATGATGCGCGCGGTGGAATATGCGCAGTCGCAGTATCAGGGCGTTGTCGATTACCTCAACAGCATCGGCGTTAAAAAGCCTATTCATATCGGTGAAACCGGTTGGGCCTCTATGGATAATATCTCCTACGGTGCCGGCGGTTCAAAAGCGGCCGATGAGTATAAAGGTGCGCTGTTTTACAAGTTTATGCGTGAGTGGACCGATGCCGCTGGTATCTCGCTGTTTTACTTTGAAGGTTTTGATGAGCAGTGGAAACACGCCAGCAACCCGGGCGGTTCAGAAAACCACTTTGGTTTTGTCAGACTCAACAACGAAGCCAAGTACGCCCTCTGGGAACTATTTGATGAAGGTCGTTTCGACGGTCTGACTCGCGGTGGCAAGCCGCTGGTTAAAAGCTACGGTGGCGACGAAGCTGCACTGTTAAACGATGTGCTTAATCCTCCCTTCAAGAGCACCATGCCGGTTCGCAAGATCACCACGGTTAATGAAGCGCTGAAGACCGGTAAGCCGGTCAAAGCCGGTAGCTATGTGATTGCGCACAGAAAAATGAAGCCTACGGCCAGCAACGATATGACCTACCCAAGTGCGCCAATCAAGTTGAGCCCCTGGGAAGGCACCGTAGGTATTGAGATGTCACCCAAAGGTGTTGTTTCAATTCTCACTCGAGAAGGTGCGCAGTGGGGTTGGGGTGCTGGATTTGAAATTCAAGCGAAAAAGGGCGAGAACCTGTCGAAGTATAAGTCGGGTCATCTGAATCTCACTATTCGCGGTAACTCCAAAGTCTCCTTCCAGATTGGCTATCAGACGGGTCGCTGGGCAGATAACAATCAGGTTAATAACTTTGTTAACTTTGGTCCAAATACATCCAGAAAACTGGGTAGCCGATGGATTGATTACAAGATTCCTATGAGTCAATTACACAATGGTGGCAACCTGAGTGATGTCGGCAGTGTTCTTTCAATACTGAGCACCACTCGCGATGCAGATAAGAAGATCTATATTAAGAATATTTACTACACTCAAGATTAAGTGATTAAGTATTCCAAGTTAATCTGATGATCGAAAAAACAGCTGCATTTCAATGTGGCTGTTTTTTTTAGCCCAGGGTTTTTATGTTATTCAAACGAAGAGTTTTAAGCTTTCTTATTTTAAGTGTCGTGGTATTTTTTGCGGCAATTATCGACAGAAATCCTCTTCCAGATTTCTCCCAATACAATCAGGTGAAGGAAAAGAAGAGCGCTTTTTTTGACTATATATTGCCGCTGGTAAAGCACAGCAATCAGCTTGTAATAGAAGATCGAAAGCAACTTGAGGTGCTGGCAAAGAACATTGATGATTTATCTTTTTTTCAGCAGAGAGAGCTCGACGGGTTAGCTGAAGATTATTTTGTCGATAGAGAAAATCGCAGTGATTTACAGATTGTCGAGCAACTGCTGTTGAGGGCTGATCCAGTACCGGCATCACTGGCGCTGGCTCAGGCGGCGATTGAATCGGCCTGGGGGACTTCGCGGTTTGCTGTGCAGGGTAATAACCTTTTTGGTCAGTGGTGTTATAAAAAAGGTTGCGGCCTTGTTCCGCTGCAGCGCAATTCTGGCAGCCAGCATGAGGTCGCAAAATTTGCCACGGTCTCAGAGTCAGTCGAATCCTATATTCGCAATATTAATACCCATAGAGCCTATGCTGACCTTCGCGCCACTCGCGCAAGCCTTCGCAGCACAGATAAAGCTGCCAGCGGTTATCAGCTGGCAGAAAATCTACTCGAGTATTCAGAATTGCGGGAAAAATATGTCCATGAAGTTCAGGCAGTGATTCGGATTAATAATCTTGCCCGCTACGACAAGCTCTAAGACAAAAGCTCAGTAAATTACTTGCGTTGATGCTTTTAACACTTGGATGCCAGAGTGGTTGGCTTATTTGGTGGGGCATTAAACTGTCCTTGTAGGTTTTCATTGCGTCCGATTGCCCGCTTATTATAGTCAATGCAGCCCAATAATCACCAGTCGTCGCATAAATGCCCCATTAGTCTCAAAAGTAGTGAGATTAATGGTTTATCTGCGGTAGTCTCTGAAGTGAAAGGCTTTAAATTCCGCCGTTTGGGCGTAAAAAGAAAAGTCAGAATAATAATTAATTTTTACCTTGGGGGTATAAATCGATGTTTTTGAAGAAAAATGTTCTCTCTAGCAGTATTGCTCTAGCGCTTGTTAGCGTTGGTGCTCCTGCTTTCGCTAACGACGGCGCGATCCAGGAAGTTGTTGTTGAAGGTGGTCTTCGTGCAAGTTTGAAGGCAAATATGGAAATCAAAAGAGACTCAGTAGGTGTTGTTGACGCTATTACTGCTGAAGACATGGGTAAGTTCCCAGATACCAACCTTGCAGAATCCCTGCAGCGTATCACTGGTGTATCTATCAGCCGTTCAAACGGTGAAGGTAGTCAGGTTACTGTTCGTGGTTTTGGTCCTGAGTACAACCTGGTAACCCTGAATGGTCGCCAGCTACCTACTCACAACGGTACTAACCGATCTTTTGACTTTGCCGATCTAGCTTCTGAAGGTATTTCTGCGGTTGAAGTTTACAAAACGGGTCAGGCAAACGTTCCTACCGGTGGTATCGGTTCTTCGATCAACATTATTACTTCACGTCCTCTGGAGAATCCAGGCTTTAAGAGCAGTGTTGGCGTTAAATTGGTTGCCGATTCATCAGTAACTATTGGTGATCAAGAGCTGACTCCAGAATTCTCAGGTATTTTCTCAAACACTTTCTTAAATGACACCGTTGGTGTTTCATTGAGTGGTGTTGCCCAGAATCGTAAAGGCGGTCAAGCTTCTGCCACTGTTGGCGGATGGAACACAGGTCCTGCTACCACTTCAGAGTGGACGCGCAGAATTGGTGAAGAAGGCCACCTCAATATAGAAAACCTTCCCGAGGGCACATTGCTCTCCAAGCCTCAGAGCATGGCTTACAGCCTGTCGAACTTTGAGTCCGACCGTGTTAACGGTATGTTGAATGTACAGTGGGCTCCAACTGAAACAGTGACTGCGACGGTTGATTACGTATACAGCTCAATGATTGTTGAGAGTCGCTACAACGATTTGGCCTCCTGGTTTAACGGTGGTAACAGAGATCGTACTTCAAGCTGGAACAGCGTTATTGATGGTAACTCTACTCCCCTGTTTTACACTGAAGAAGAAAAGGGCACGACTGACTTCACCAACGGTGTTGGTTATAACAAAGATCGAAACAAGGCTAACTCAGTTGGTCTGAACATTGAGTGGCAGGCGATGGATAACCTGGTTCTTGAGTTCGATTACCATGATTCAACAGCCAAAAGAGCAAGCATGGATCCTCGTTCTGGCTCGATCACTATGGCCAGCTTTAATCGTCGCGAGACCACTGGTCACTTCGGCGGTGAGATGGGTGTTCTTGAGGTCGATCTGGGTACATTGGAAGATGGCTCGCCTCGTCCACTCCTTAAAGAAGATATGATTATCACTGGTAGCCAATTCGGTAGTGGCGAGTCAGATATGCAGATTGAAGCAGCACGATTCGCTGGTACTTTTGATCTGTCTGATTCAACCACCATCGACTTCGGTATTGAGTTGAATGAAGTCAGCAACCGCTCAGTGGGCGCTCTGGTTGAGAGTGGTACCTGGGGTGGTATTACTGATATCACTGGTGACCTGGTTGATGTCTTGGATCGACGATCTATTGTCGACCAGTTTGATCAAGTTGCAAACTATGATGACGAACGTCAGCAGGTAGAGTTCTTTACGGCAAATCTTGAAGATCTTATCCATATTGCTGAAACCAATATTGCTTCAGGTCGCTATACGCCAAACCCAAACCAGCAGGGCACTTTTGGTGAATGTGGTACGGCTTACTGTGATATCCAGGGTAAAAATGTTCCTTGGGATTCAGACCTACAGACCACTGAAGAGACTAAAGTTGCTTTCTTCCAGGTAAATCACGCGACAGAGTACAACGCAATGCCGATCAATGTTCGTGCTGGCCTGCGTTATGAAGAGACCGATGTAGCGTCTGCGGGTATTGTTCCCAAGTATGAAGGTGTTACCTGGACCAATGCTGCTAACGAATTTATGATCAGCGCAACAGAGCCACAGAATGTCGATGATGTTGGTGCCTACGATCTGCTGTTACCAAACCTTGATTTCGATATCTCGGTAACTGACGACATGGTACTGCGTGCATCGGTGAGCAAGACAGTTACACGTCCAAACTACGCACAGATTAAGGGTGGAACTACGCTTGGTGGCCTGAGCTTTAAAGGCCTTCAAGGCACTGGCGGTACAGAAGCCAGTGGTGGTAACCCAGGTCTTGAGCCAATTGAAGCAACCAACTTCGACCTCTCTGCTGAGTGGTACTACGGCGAAGAGAGCTATGTCTCTATCGGTTACTTTAAGAAAGACGTAGAGAACTTTATTGCCGCTGGTGAAGAGCGTCAGTCTGAGCGTTGGAACCTTCCACACCCAGCACTGGGTGATTTCTGGCTACAGGCTGTAACTGATGCTGCAGCTGATGGTGCAACCACAGAAGCTGAAGTATTTGACTGGATCAGAGACAACCGTGCGCCTTCTCCAGAGTGGAGTCTGAATGGCGATCAAGTGACAATCAATGGTGTCGATGGCGATCCGCTGGTACCTGTTGATGTTAAAACTGATGTCAACATGAACGACGCTCGAGTAGATGGTTGGGAATTCGCTATTCAGCACAACTTTGCTGACACTGGTTACGGCATGATCGTTAACTACACAATGGCCAATGCCAATATCAGTTACGACAACACCTTTACCTCTGGTGCCCAGTTTGTGATTAACGGCCTGAGTGACTCAGCCAACTTTATCGCTTTCTACGACCAGGATGGCCTGCAGGCACGAGTTGCCTACAACTGGAGAGATGATTTCCTCGCCGGTGTTGGTCAGCCACAGGGTACATTTACTAACCCAACTAATGTCAGAGCCTATGGCCAGTGGGACTTTAATGTCAGCTATGAGTACGATGAGAACTTCACCGTATTTGTTGAAGGCCTTAACGTCACTGAGTCAGTACCTAGAAACTACGGCCGCATCGACAGCCAGGTACTGGGTGTTTACCAGGGTGGCGCACGTTACAACTTCGGTGCTCGCTTTAAGTTCTAAGTTGACCCTGAATAAGTAACATGTAGTAAAATAAGTAAAAAGTAAGATGAAAACCGAAGCCGCTTAACTTGTTAAGCGGCTTCTTTCTTTCGGCAATTTGGGAAAATGCACAACCTCTCAAACTGCAGGTTTTAACCCGGATAAAAGATTGTAGCCATGGAATCTTCGCGCTATTCTAGGCTCAAAGAATCCATATAAGACTGCGTTGAAGTAGCCCTAATATCTAAAAAAACCAAAAATAATAGCTGATACAAATGAGTAAAAAAATAAGTCGACTTGTTATTGTGGGCGGGGGAACTGCCGGCTGGTTATCAGCTGGGGTGATCGCTGCCGAGCACGCTATTTCTAAAGCTGGCGATCAGCAGGACAATCAGTTTCAGCTAACCCTAATCGAATCCCCGGATATTAAAACCATCGGCGTTGGCGAGGGCACCTGGCCATCCATGCGCACCACCTTGAGCAAGATGGGCCTGTCGGAAACAGATTTTATTCGCGAGTGTACGGCCAGCTTTAAGCAGGGCACTGAATTTTCTGGTTGGACCACAGGTGAGAACGACAACTACACCCATCCTTTCACCGCACCTCAGGGATACAACGAGACCAATCTGGCACCCCATTGGCAGGAATTGCAGGGCAGGCCCAGATTTGATCAGGCAGTTTCACATCAGTCTGTACTGTTTCCGGATTCGCGGGCACCAAAACAGATTTCAACCCCGGAATACGCAGGCACGGTTAACTACGGTTATCACCTGGATGCAGCCAAATTTGCCGAGTTCTTACGCAAACACTGTGTCGAGAAGTTGGGGGTAAAACACATAAAAGCCAATGTAGCTGCAGTGAACTCCGCCGAAAATGGCGATATTGCATCAGTTACTACAGACTCCAGCGGTGATATTGAAGGAGATCTGTTTATCGACTGCAGTGGCTCCAGATCCCTGCTGTTGGGAGAGCATTACGGGGTACCGCTGCGCAGTAAAAAACAGTTTCTGTTTAACGATACAGCCCTGGCTGCACAGGTTCCCTACATTAATTCCGATGATCCGATTGCCTCCTGTACATTATCCACCGCTCAGACAGCGGGTTGGATCTGGGATATTGGTCTGCCTTCGAGGCGCGGAACCGGCCATGTCTATTCCAGCGCCCATAACAGCCAGGAGAATGCCACTGCCGAACTGCTCAGCTATATAGAGCGCACCGCTGGTGCCCAGGCAGCTGCAGACGCGGAACCGCGGAAAATTAATTTTGATCCCGGCCATCGCGCCGAGTTCTGGCATAAGAATTGTGTCGCCATCGGCATGTCCGCTGGATTTATTGAGCCTTTGGAAGCCTCAGCGCTGATTCTGGTCGAGCTGTCTTCCAATATGATTGCCGAACAGCTCCCAGCCAATCGCGAGATGATGGATATAGTGGCCAAGCGATTTAACGACAAGTTCTTATATCGTTGGGATCGTATTATCGACTTTCTCAAGCTTCACTATATTTTGAATCGTCGCCAAGACCAGTACTGGCGAGATCACCTCGATCCATCGACAATTCCCGACAGCCTGCAAGAGCTTATCGCACTGTGGAAATATCAGGGACCATGGCATCGCGATACCAACCATACCGATGAGATGTTTCCCTCGGCCAGTTTTCAGTATGTGCTCTACGGCATGAACTTCGAAACCAATCCGAGTACAACCATTCGCCGCTCGGATCGGCTGGGTCGAGAGGCCGCCGTAAACCTGTTCCAGAAAAACGCTAAACAGCGTCAGGAGCTGCAGGCGGCAATGCCGACAAATCGTCAACTAATTGAAAAAATTAATACCTATGGGCTACAAAAAATATAGTTTTTTATAGCCGTTATAGATTTATTTAAAGTATATATATTAAGGGTTACAGCATGAGTAAATATTCACTTCTTAGTCAGTCAGAGCATGCCAAACTAAGAGTTATCACCGAGCGTAGTGCCGACTATGGCGACAACCTGATGTACGCCATGACATTCCCTCTGGAATTTAGGAATATCGAATCCTGCTACCCGATCTTCTTTGCCAAAGATGGTGAATCCGGACAATTTTATCCATTGGCGCTATTTGGTTTTCAGCGCGATGAAAATCTCTACCTGAAAGGCAATGTCTGGGATGCTACCTATATGCCGTTGATGGTTGAGAGAAATCCTTTTCTGATTGGCTTTCAACAATCACCAGATATCGAGAACGGCGAAAAGAGACCCGTGGTTTCTATCAATGTTGAAAGTCCTCGAATCAGTGAAACAGAGGGTGAAGCCCTGTTTAGCGATAGCGGCGAACCCAGCGAATACCTGCAAAAAACAATGGAAAATCTACAGACCATTCATCGCGGTCACGAGCAGAACAAGGCATTTATTGCCGCGCTTTTAGAAAATGATTTGCTAGAAGGCTTTAATCTGGATATCACCTTAAAGGATGGTTCCAATAATAGATTAGAGGGCTTCTACACCATCAATGAAGAGAAACTCGCCGGTCTGCAATCAGAGACGCTGGGTAAATTGCATGAGCAGGGTTTTCTGCAGGCGATCTATATGGTCGTCGCCTCATTCTCGCGAGTCAGCGGTTTGATCGCCAAGAAAAATGCCAGTCTCGACTAACCCTTCAACATATATTAATGACGAGTGATTGAATATTGCTAGAGATTAATCGCCAAGTTAGAGAAGTCACAGGCTGTCGACCCGACAGTCTAAGCGACGATATTCTTAATTCCAAAGAGCCTCTGGTACTGCGTGGACTAGCTGCTGACTGGCCATTGGTTAAAGCAGCAGTGCAATCCTCTGCCGAAGCTGAAGCGTATATTCTAGAGTTCGACAGCGGTCAGCCGCTGACCGCCTACCGCGGCGGACCGGAAATTGATGGGCGGATTTTTTACAACGCTGATCTCAGCGGTTTTAACTTCGAGAGAATCAGATTGCCGCTGCCGGAACTGTTTGAAAACCTTCGTCAGTACAGCAGCGAAGCACAGCCGCCAACCCTCTATGTGGGTTCGACCATGGTCGATAACTGGCTGCCAGAATTGCGCCGCGACAATGATCTGGTTATCGAAGGAGAGGACCCTCTGGTGAGTATCTGGATTGGCAATCGCAGTCGCATAGCGGCTCATTATGATTTTCCAACCAATATAGCCTGCTGTGTCGCCGGACGCAGACGCTTTACCCTGTTCCCGCCAGAGCAGCTTGAGAATTTGTATGTGGGACCGATAGATTTTACCCCAGCGGGCCAGTCTATTAGCCTCGTCGACTTTGCCAACCCGGATTATGAAGCCTACCCGAAATTTCGCGAGGCAGTCAAAGCCGCGCAGGTCGTCGAGCTCGAACCCGGTGATGCAATCCTCATCCCCAGCATGTGGTGGCATCATGTGGAATCGATGGATGATATGAATATTTTGATCAACTATTGGTGGCGCAATACGCCCGCCTATATGAGTACGCCGGTCAATGTTTTGCAGCACGGTATTATGGGAATTCGTGAACTTCCCCCAGAGCAGCGCGCTGCCTGGCGAGAGGTTTTTGACCACTATGTATTTAATGCCAGTGAAGATAATTACCAGCATATTCCCGAACAGGCTCGAGGGGTTTTAAACCCATTGGATGAGCAAATGGCCAGGCAAATTCACAATCTGTTGTTAAGTAAATTTAAGCGTTAGCTTTTATTTTAGAGAATATCGGAGAGATTATTTTGAGCGCTCAAAAAGTAAGAAAAGTAGTTATTGTCGGTGGTGGTACTGCCGGTTGGGTTGCCGCCGCATCCGTGGCAAAACTGCTGGGCAAAAATCTTGATATCTCCCTGATTGAATCCGATGAAATCGGCACCGTGGGTGTCGGCGAAGCCACCATTCCGACCCTAATCACCCTGCATCAACTGTTGAAGATCGATGAACGGGAATTTATGGCCGCCGTGCAGGGCACCTTTAAACTGGGTATCTCTTTTGAAAACTGGAGAGATGTCGGCAAAGACTATATTCACTCCTTCGGCTTTACCGGCAAAGACTGCTGGGCCGCGGGCTTTGTACATTTCTGGTTAAAGGCCAGAGCGCAGGGTAATAAGGCCGATTTTGGCGAGTACTGCACCGAATTAATGGCCGCCAAAGCCAATAAATTCGCCGTATTTAAGCCCGATGGGCTCAACTATGCCTACCATATGGATGCCAGCTTATACGCCAAATTTATGCGCAAGATCGCCGAGCAACACGGCTGCAAACGTATCGAAGGAAAGATTGTTGAGGTCGGTACCAACAGCGATAACGGCTATATAAGTCATGTGCAACTGGCCTCCGGGCAGAAAATTGAAGGCGATCTATTTATCGACTGCAGTGGTTTCCGCTCGCTGTTGCTTGGAGAAACCCTCGGTACCGGCTTTGAAGACTGGTCGAAATGGTTGCCCTGTGACAGCGCGATTGCCGTGCAGACCCGCTCGGTATCCGAGCCTATTCCCTACACCCGCTCAATTGCCCGTGATGCCGGTTGGCAGTGGCGCATTCCACTGCAGTCTCGGGTCGGCAATGGCTTCGTTTTTTGCAGCAAGTATCTGTCTGATGAGCAGCGACCCAGAAACACTGCTAAGCAATATTGAAGGCGAAGTGCTAACTGAACCCAGAGTGATTAAATTCCGCACTGGTCAACGCACTCAGCACTGGAATAAAAATGTCATTGGACTGGGTCTGGCCGGAGGGTTTGTCGAGCCTCTGGAATCCACCGCCATTCACATGGTGCAGAGCGGCATATTGCGGCTGTTGCGGATGTTCCCCTTCGAAGGGATCAATAAGCCCTATGTCAAAGAGTTCAACAAGCAGATGAGCGATGAATTCCATTTTATCCGCGACTTTATTGTTCTGCATTACCATGTCACCGAACGGCAAGACACCGAGTTTTGGCGTCACTGCAAAACCATGGAAATTCCCGAATCGCTGCAGCACCGTATCGATATGTTTAAACAGACTGGCAGTGTCTTCCACAAGGTCGGCGATCTGTTTGCGGAAAACTCCTGGACTCAGGTGATGTTGGGGCAGGGTTTAGTGCCTGAACAGCACCATCCGATCGTCGATATGATGAGCGACGATGAGCTAAAAGCCTTTATGCACAGCATAAAATCATCAGTTGATCACTGTAGTTGGCCAGCTGCCCAGCCATCAGGAATTTATCAGCAAATACTGCAAAGCAGAATCTATGTAGCCTGAAATTAATCGTAAGCGCTTACTTAAAAATTCTCTAAGCGCTTTTTTCTGCTCTTCACTGAGATCAGTCACTAGATCATTAAGACTTGCCGGCAAGTGTCCCTGCGGATCATCGCCGGTTTGAAATACAAAGTAGTTAAAGTACTGTCGCCAGGCCTCGCGCTTTTCCGGACTCAGCTTGGCGATACTCAGCATACTGTGCATCATACTGTCATTGGCGGATGGCGTTCCCTCTAGTCTGTCCACCCCACCAGTAATTGACCAGTATATTTAGTCCCTCTAACGACTCGACTCCGTGCCACCACAGCGCCGGAATATAGACAGCATCTCCAGGTTCTAAAATCGCCTGCTGGGCAACAGCTTCAGCCTGCGCATAGTTGGGAAATTGCTCGAGATCCGGCTGACGAATATCCACCATACTCACCGGCACACCGGCGGGTGTGCTCAGTGCCGGGCCCGGGTAGAGATTATTTATTTGCTCGGGCGGATAGAGGGTGAATCGTCTGCGACCGGCAACCACGGTGGCAATATTGTCGTGAATATCATAGTGGGGAGCCACCATCGCCCGATTGCCGAGCCATAGAGTTGGGGCAATGGAGCTATCCAATAGGGGCTGAGGGTTTTGGTCTTCAAAACCTTTTAGCGCATCGCGGATAGGGATGGCCTGCAACGCAATAGCGTGAGGATTGGGTTGATCAATTATTTTTAATAGCTGTTCAAGGGCAGAACTCAGCGTCGTCGAAGCACGGCTAAAGTTCATGGTCTGCAGATCATCACCGTAAAAGAAGCGCCCGTTAATCTCTGGGTTGCCGACCACGGCAGGGACCGACTTCTCGCTGTCCATCGCGCTTAAATAATCGGCAATTGCCTGAGGGGACTCTGTTCCAGCCTTAACCGCCGACCAGTCGCCGGCCAGTGATTTGAGCAGTGCTGGTTTATTTAGCGGAACAATTTCATTGTCAAACTGTTCAGCGCTGACCTGATGCCAGACTGGAATCTCGAGCACAGATATCCCCTTAGTGGTGTTTAAATCAGTAGCCATAGCTTATAGCAAGAGACTGTATTTTGCTCTTTACTTAACTCTTAAAATATCATTCCAACTGGTGGTGTAGGCGGGGGAGAGATGTTCGCGCTTCATGGCCCAGTTTTTTGTCTTCGAACTGCCTGTCTTTGAATTGCCTGTCTTTGAATTGATAGAAACCCCCTGTCCGGCAAAGAACAGTTTGCTCTTGCCACCCCGATTAATTTTATCCAGCGTCGACATCAGAGCCCGGCTTTTCTTTCGCTCAGGGCTGTTTTCGCGCTCAGGGCTGTTCATGCGCTCAGGGCTGTTCGACTGCGCTGCCTCCTGATCAAACAGACTTGGCTGATAGACCCCGGCTTCGTAAAAGTCTGACAACATAACCCCCGCTTTGGCGTAGGCAAAACCATCGCGCCAGATACATTCCAGCAGCCGCATCGCCAGATTGATTAGATCGCGACTATCATCGCTGGGCACAGATAACTCACCGCTGATTGAGTTCGAGTACTGCGGTTGCTGAGCATTAAACGGACTGGTGCGAATAAAAACATTGATCACTTTCGCGTAGCGTTTTTCCTTGCGCAGCTTTTCCGCCGCTCGCACACTGTGCTGACAGATCGCCTCACGCATCTCTTGCAACGTTGTAACCCGCTCACCAAATGAGCGACTACAGACAATCTGTTTCTTGGTCGGCGGTGCCTCCTCAAGCTCAATACAGGACTCGCCATTCAGTTCACGAACGGTACGCTCAACCACCACAGAAAAATGCTGGCGAATATGTTTTGGATTGGCATTGGCCAGATCCAGAGCGCTATTAATGCCCATCTGCTGAAGGCGCAAACCGAGACGCCGACCAATCCCCCAGACCTCGTCGACCGGCAGCAATGCCATCAGTCGCTGCTGTCGCAGGGGATCGCTAAGATCGACAACTCCCTGAGTAGCCGGATACTTTTTTGCCCCGTGGTTAGCCATTTTCGCTAATGTTTTGGTTGGAGCAATACCCACACAGACAGTAATACCCGTCCAATCGCCAATAATCTGTCTAACCTGTTGGCCAAATAGAGTATTGGAGAGTAATGATTGAGTGCCGGTTAAATCGAGAAATGCTTCATCTATAGAGTAAATCTCCACCCGCTGTGCCAACTCCTCAAGAGTGCGCATTACCCGCGCGGACATATCCGCATAGAGTGTGTAGTTGGATGAGAATACCGCAATATTATGCTGGCGCAGCTCGTTGCGAATCTTAAAGATCGGCACACCCATTTTAATCCCCAGCGCCTTGGCCTCTTTAGAGCGCGCCACCACACAGCCATCGTTATTGGAGAGCACAACAAGAGGGCGGTGCTTTAGGTCGGGCCTAAATAACTTCTCACAGCTGGCGTAAAAATTATTGCAGTCGACAAGGGCAAAGGTAGACGGTGACACAAATAACCTGCTATTTATGTCTAAGATTGCGAATCACATGGGTCACCACGCCAAAAATATCCAGCTCAGAACCCTCGGGAATATCAATGGGCGAGTAGGCTTTATTCTTCGGCATCAGGCAGGTGTGCGGTCGCAGTTGCAGCTCTTTAACGGTAAATTCCCCGTGTATTCCGGCGATCACGATATCCCCGTGAGCTGCCGGGATAGAGCGATCGATCACCAGCATATCCTCAGCATAGATCCCCGCATCAATCATCGAATCACCCTGCACACGCACAAAGAAAGTTGCCGCAGGGCGCTTGATACAGTGTTCATTTAGATCCAGAGACTGCTCGATATAGTCCTCTGCCGGCGATGGAAATCCGGCGGATACTGCCTCGCGAAATAGCGGTATACCAACAAAATTGTTTTTTATATGAACGGCCGTACCGCCATGTCTTACCAGCAAGACACTCATAGAAACTCCCCGCAAAAATCATTATTACTGTTTATATATACAGTATCTAGTGCGGGGCGGATTTCTTCAAGGGAAATCAAAAGCTAAATTAAAATATTTTTAATTAGAGATCGTTGGAGCAGGGCAGCAGTGGCCAGATTTTAAGGTTGTGCATTTTCATCTTCTCGGCATCGACCAAAAAGCGCACCAGAATAAAGTAGATATCCAGATCAAAGCGATCATCCTCAGGGGTCGGCGCGGATAGGGAGTCTGTATTGAGGTTGTTATACTGGTTACCTGATTGCCTATCTGCCAGCTGATAGCCCTGATCATAGAGATCCTCAATCAAGCTGAGTTTGGCGATATAGCGCCAGTTATAAACCACATGAAAGGCAACATTCTCTGGCTCCTGCATATCCCGCTCCTCAATCATAATTGCACCGGGATAGGGCCACATTTTTAACTGGTAATTATTGAGTGCGGTAGTTACTCGCTGATTGTAAGCGGCCGCTTCTTCGGCACCATGGCAGGCACCAAAGCATTTCTTCAGCTGGGCGCGAAAGCAGGGTTTTTGATTGGCCGCATTGATATCCGACTCCAGCCCCAACAGCTTATGGCAGAGAAAATAGCGATCGGCGAGTTTTTCGATCTGCTTTGAGGCCTGGCGCGGTGAGCGAAACAGACCAAAGCGTTCATCAACCCCCTCAGCATCCAACTCCACCGCTTCGATAGCAATCCGTTGGTAGCCGTTGCGATCTTCTTCGCAGCGATACTGATAGAGCTTTTTGGTTTTACGTAGACGCCGGTTATACAGTGGCGACAGCGCCTTGATCTGATTGCTCTCACGAATCTGCGCACCGAAATCAGTTGGGGCCTTTTCAAAATCTATATGCGCCAGCTTGTTATTAATCTGCAGATCTTTGGGGTTTTTATGATCCTGAGAAAAGTGGCTCATCACACGATTGCGGATATGCACGCTCTTGCCCACATAGAGCAGCACGCCACTGGCATCATAAAAATAGTAGACTCCAGCTGAGGCCGGCAGCTTTTTAATATCGCTGGCTTTAAGCAGTGGCGGCAGCGCTGGATTTTTTAGCAGGCTGGCACAGGTAGCAGCGATTTCTTCATCGGAAAACAGTGCAGATGATTTAAGAAAAAAGCGCTGGATCATCTCTGCGTCATCGAGGGCGCGATGGCGGTTCTCAATCGGCAGTTGAAAGCGCTTAATAATCTGATCGAGACCGTGGCGTTTAAACTGTGGATACAGACTGCGACTAAATTTCACTGAACAGAGTGGCTTGGCGTTGTAACTAATACCCGCGCGCTGAAACTCATTCTTTAGAAAGCCGTAATCAAAGCGCGCATTATGGGCCACCAAGGTGCGCCCCTCCAGGTAGCCGAGCAGTTGTTCGGCAATCTCGGCAAATAGCGGCGCACCGCGCAGCATGCTTGGGGCAATGCCGGTGAGCTTTTGAATAAACGGTGGTAAGGATGTTTCAGGGTCGATAAAGGACTGCCAGCGCTCAACCACTTCACCCTGCTCAATCACCAGCAGACCAATTTCAATTACCCGGTTATAGGTGGCTTTGCCGCCAGTGGTTTCAAGGTCGAGCAAGACCATTTTTTCCGGAAAGCCCTTTGAGAGCAGCGCAGGTGTCGGAGTCTCGTTATCCAGCCAGTTTAATTGCATGGGAATATTTTTATGATATTGAGCTTATGTTTACGGCGGCTGCCTGACAGGCGATCAATCGGGTGTTATTTCACGACGAATTATAAAATATCCCCACAGGATTGATTGGCCGACACTGCAATATCCATCATTTTTGGGTTGGGCAAGTCGAGGCCATCCATAAGCGCAATATACTCATCACGGCTGTTTACCTGCAGGCGCGGATTGTGCCTTTTCTCTTCACTTATGCTGCTGACCATCCAGCCCTTATAGTCATGTGCTGGATAAACCAGGGTGTTGTCAGGCAGTTTTAAGAGTCGGTTAAACAGGCTGTTGTACTGATCCTCGGCACTGCCATTTTGGAAGTCGGTACGGCCGGTGCCGCGAATTAACAAGGTATCACCGCTAAACAGCATGGGCTGATTGTTCTCGGATTGAGACTCGTGCAGGTAGAAGCTATAGGAGTCATCCGTGTGTCCGGGACTGTAAATAACCTCTATACGTAGGCTGCCTACTTTTAAATGGTCACCATCGACAAAGGTGTTGGACAGGCAGTTGGCCAATGACTCTCTGCCCATCATGGTTTTGCAGCCCGTGGCATCGCGCAGTGCACCGAGACCGGTAACATGATCGGCATGGGTGTGGGTATCAATGGCCAGAGTCAGATTTAGATTGAGCTGCTTAATTAATTGCAGTGTTTGATCTGTGCGCTCTAATACTGAGTCGATCAGCAGTGCTGCGCCGCTGCTTTTATCGCCAATAAGATAGCTATA
>CALSRZ010000006.1 GCA_943788895.1 uncultured Pseudomonadales bacterium
TGTCCTCTGCTTTCAACTGCAGAGCCGCAATCATCAAAGCGACAATATAAGGTTGTGAAATAGTCTGTCTGGCAGCTATGGGAAGAGGTGCGTCATGATAGGCAAACTCAACCAGATCTGAGGGTACAAACTTCTCTCGTGGAACAGCATTAACCGCTGCAAGCACCTGCTCGTCACGCAATCCCCGGGCAACCATTTGGTGCTCTATCATCTGCCGCTTTAATTCAACAAAATTGCTCATAAGTCGGGCCCTGCAAAATCACATAAAATTACCATTGCTTAGAGCGTTCAATTGTTACAACTCCCTGTAGAAGAAAATTGACAGGGGTCATAAATACCCAAGCCTAGCTTCGTACCCGCATTAAATTCTATCCACATGCTATTTGACCGACATCAATAATGTCCCCACGACAACCGGTTTAACTGGTCTAACTATCATTCACCTGACAGCCAGGCGCTGGACGCCTTGAGGTTGTATGTCGAAACAGTTAGGCCTGATTAAAAGCATTGTGATTGGCATCGTTGTTGTGACCCTGCTGCTTTTGATCATGCTTTTTCTGGATATAGACAAGCAGATTCTCAGCACCCTGCAGTGGCTGGATTCACTGGGTACCTGGGCACTTTTTTGGTTTGTATTAATAATTGCTCTGGTCGTGATATTGGTACTGCCGGGGGTTTTATTTACCACTGGGGCCGGATTTGTCTTTGGCATAACCAAGGGCACAGCCAGTGTCGCGATTGGGACAACACTGGGCGCCTGCATTGCATTTCTAATCGCCCGCCATCTTATGGGACGCCGCCTGAAGCGCTATATTCTAGCCAACAACCGACTCGACCTGATCAGCGAAGATATAAGCTCTCAGGGCTTCAAAATAGTTCTTTTAACTCGACTGATTCCTTTTTTTCCCGGCAAACTCTCCAACTACCTGTTTGGTTTGACGGAAATGCCATTGCGGGATTTTGCCGGCGCCAGCCTACTCGGGTTTATTCCCTTCTCCTTGCACAACGCTTATCTCGGCTCTCTGGCTGCAGATATCGCAACGCTGGGAACTCGCCACGCAGAACGCACTGCCCTGGAATGGGCAGCCTATGGCATCGGCTTTGTGATGACAGTAAGTATTGTTCTATACCTCCACCACTGGGCCAACCGCCTGCTATCAGCAGAT
This sequence comes from uncultured Pseudomonadales bacterium, assembly GCA_943788895.1. Classification (GTDB taxonomy): domain Bacteria; phylum Pseudomonadota; class Gammaproteobacteria; order Pseudomonadales; family Porticoccaceae; genus HTCC2207. Next base: position 1,167 of record CALSRZ010000006.1, read on the forward strand.
ATCAATCATCATCCAACTCCCGATGGGGAGCCCTAATCATTTGAGGAGCTAACTGTGAACACCAGTGCCAGGCTTAATATTGTTATGTTTACCAACACCTTTACCCCTCATGTGGGAGGTGTAGCGCGATCTGTCGAAGGCTTTGCACAGCAGTATCGAAAACTCGGGCACCGGGTTCTGATCGTTGCGCCAGAATTTGAGCATACTCCGAGCGATGAAATTGATGTATTGCGTGTTCCAGCACTGCAAAAGTTTAACGGCAGTGACTTCTCCGTCGCGCTGCCAGTATCCGGCCTGCTCAGCCGCAAGCTCGATGAATTCCAACCTCATATCATCCACGCCCACCATCCGTTTCTGCTCGGTATGACAGCGATGCGTATTGCACGCTATCGCAATCTGCCACTGGTCTTTACCCAGCACACACTCTACGAGAAGTACACCCACTATGTGCCTGGAGACTCCCCCAAAATGCAGCAGTTTTCCATTGAGCTAGCCACCCACTATGCCAACCTGGCCGATAGAGTCTTTGCCCCCAGCGAGAGTGTTGCGACCCTGTTGCGACAACGAGGCGTTAATTCAAAAATTAACGTGGTTCCAACTGGCGTTAAAATTTCACAGTTTGAGAACGGCAATGGCGAGCGCTTTCGCAAGGCCATGAATATCCCCAAAAAAGCATTTGTAGTCGGCCACCTGGGCCGTCTGGCTGCCGAGAAAAACCTACCCTTTCTCAGTGAGACAGTGGCTCAATTTATTGCATCAAGCACTTTAAAAAACGCTTTTAAAAACACTGCAAACAACCCTAAAGGCAAAAAGCACTCCAGGGAGGTACATTTTCTGCTTATCGGCAAAGGTCCATCAGAGAATCATATCCGAACCACTTTCCAGCGCGCAGGAATAACCAAGAGACTGCATGTGGCGGGCATTTTAAACCCCAGGCAATTAGCAGATGCCTACGATGCCATGGATGTATTTGCCTTTGCTTCTAAGAGCGAAACTCAGGGCATGGTTCTGACTGAAGCCATGGCCTGTGGCGTGCCTGTAGTTGCGCTTGATGCCAGCGGCGTCAAAGAAGTCGTTATAGATACCATCAATGGCCGTCTGTTGCAGAGAGAGAATGCCGCTGCTTTTGCCGCTGGATTAAAGTGGGTAGCCGATCAACCGCCACTGAGGCGATTATCACTATCTCTGGCAGCGCGTAAAACAGCCCGCGAGTTTTCAATGTCCAATACTGCAAACCTGGCGCTTCAGCATTATCAAGACTTATGCCATCAACGAAGTCCAGAGCAAACTAAAAATTACCGCCACTTAACCCAACTACTAGAGCTGATAAAAATTGAATGGGCAATCATTGAAGGATTTGCCAATGCCGCAAGCCACTCCATTGTGACCAATCATACTAGGCAAGAAGAAGCTGCAGGTAGCTAGATGCTCACACAGGTTGAAACAATTTTAAGGCGTTTCCGCAGAACCCTGAGTCGCAGCGAATGGCTCGGTCGTTTACTAAAACTGCCCCTGTCCGCAGAACCCGACAGCACAGCCGGACTGGTTATGGTGCAAATTGACGGTCTCTCTCACCATGAATTAGAGCGGGCAATTGAACAGGGCGAAATGCCCTTTTTAAAGCATCTTATCAAGCGCGAAAACTACCAACTTCACAGCCTTTACTCGGGCATTCCATCGACGACTCCCGCCGCTCAGGGGGAACTGTTCTATGGCATTAAAACCGCTGTGCCCAGCTTTAACTTTAAACCTCGTAACTCTGAAGATCTGGTACGCATGTTTGAACCCGCCGCGGCGGACAATGTGGAAAAGAAACTGAGTGCCATGCAGACAGCCCCCCTGCTAAAGGATGGTAGCTGCTATGCGGACAACTTTACTGGTGGGGCCGCTGAAGCACATTTTTGCCCCAGTTCACTAGGTTGGGGTAAAACATTACAGGGCGCCCGCCCCCTGGTATTGCTATTACTGGTCGCTAGTCATCTGTTCAGCTTTATTCGAACCCTGGCATTGATGCTGCTGGAAATCGTACTGGCAGTTGTTGATTTCACTCGCGGCCTGGTTTCCGGACGCGATTTATGGGCAGAGTTAAAATTTATTCCCAGCCGGGTATTGATTGTTATTTTACTTCGCGAACTGACCACCATTGGCGTAAAGATCGACGTCGCCAGAGGCTTGCCCATCATCCACGTCAATTTCCTTGGCTATGATGAACAGGCTCATAGACGCAACCCAAAATCGCTCTTTGCCCACTGGACACTTCGCGGTATCGATAACGCCATCGCTCGAATATGGCGAGCTACGCTACAGGCCAGTCGCCGCAGTTACGACCTGTGGATTTACTCTGATCACGGCCAACAGGAAGTAGTGCCCTATGAAAAAATCTTTAGTACAAGCTTTGCTCAGGCCGCGACCAATATCTTCAGTCGCGAATTGGGCTGCCCTGTAGACTGTATAACCGCAGGTAGAAAAGGCATCCAGCTGGAGCGTATACGAATGTTTGGCGGCAGGCGTACGCAAAAGATTTTCGCCGAACTACTAGCCAATATCAGTAATGGAAAATACCCATCGCCTGGAGACAATAGACCACAGCTCCGTATAGCCACACTGGGACCCGTGGCGCACCTTTACTTTAATCAGGCCCTGGCCGCCCATCAGCTCAGCGCACTTGCTCACGCCCTGTGTACAGAGGCCCATGTGCCTGTGGTTTTATACTGCAATGCAAGCGGACAGGTGCGCGTCTGTCGTCAACACAGCGAATACAATTTAAAGGAAAACCCCAGCGCACTGTTCGGCAGTGACTACCCCTATCCGGATATGGCCTATGAGGATATTCAACGGCTCTGCCAACATCCAGACGCCGGTGTACTGATAGCCTCCGGCCAATTTATTAACCCTCCTGAACATGAAGACTACCAGGCAGTAAGTTTTGCTGTGGAAACTGGTACTCACGGCGGATGGAGCCGCCAGCAAACCGATGCCTTTGCACTGCTTCCAGAAGATATCTATCTGGGGAAAACAACCTCAGAGGGATCACGGCTAATGGATATAAGAGATGCAGCCCTTGAATTTATGCATCCAGAAAAAGTCACTGTAAAAAGCCGTAACAACATTGATGAGCAGGACAAAACCCTCAGCCATCCCAGCGCCGAAACATCCAATCAACGGGAGACAATGCTACGAATCATGACCTACAACGTCCACAGCTGCATCGGAATGGATGGCAAGCTGGCACCAGAGAGAATTGCCCGTGTTATTGCTCGCTACAGCCCCGATATAGTTGCGCTTCAGGAATTGGATGTTAATCGTTTGCGCACACAAGAGCTTGATCAAGCGGATGCTATAGCCCGCTATCTGGGGATGCAAATGCATTTTCACAGCCCAATGCAACTCCAAAAAGAACGCTTTGGCGATGCGATACTCACAGCGTTTCCCATACGGCTTATCAAGGCCAGCAACCTGCCGAGCCCTTCCTATAAACCCAACAGTGAACCGCGCGGCGCACTATGGGTCGCCATTGATATTTTCGGTCAGGAGATTCAGCTGATTAACACCCACCTTAGCCTGCGCAGTCAAGAACGTCGAACAGAGGTGCAGAGTTTACTTGGCGATAAGTGGCTCGGACATCCCGAATGCCATCAACCCACTATTCTTTGCGGCGACTTTAATGCCAGACCCGGCACCCCTGAATGGCAAAAACTCAACTGCCGACTCCCGGACGGCCAGGTCACGCTGGCTGATCATCGGCCAAAAAAAACCTTTTTCAGCCGCCTGCCGACCACCCGAATTGACCATGTTTTTATGGATAAAAGCATTGAACCGCTGGCAATTTATACACCCAATAATGCTCTGGCCAGAGTGGCCTCCGATCACTTGCCACTGATCATGGATATACGCCTGAAATTAGCCGGTAAACAATAGAAACCTGTCGCTGCTAATTTACAAATTATTCTTCGGCCTCAGGGCAATATTAGAATCGCCCTGAGGCGCTGGCTGTTGTAGAATCACGGCTCCTAAAAAATTTGAATTGGAATTCACAATGGGCAGAGCCTACCAAAACCGCAAAGACTCCATGGCCAAAACATCCGACGCTAAAGCCAGGGTGTACAGTAAATATGGCCGCGAAATTTATGTTGTCGCCAAATCTGGCGGTCTTGATCCCACTGGTAACCTTGCCCTTCGCAGCTTGATTGACCGGGCAAAAAAAGACCAGGTTCCAACCCATGTGATCGACAAGGCGATAGAAAAAGCCAAGGGCGGCGCGGGTGAAAACTTCGAACTAGCTCGCTATGAAGGATACGGCCCAGGCAACTGCATGGTGATTATCGAATGCTTAACCGATAATCCAAACCGCACCTTCGGTGATGTTCGCCTGTGTTTTACCAAAACCAAGACCAAGATCGGCACCCAAGGCGCCGTTAGCCATATGTTTGATCACCTAACCATTCTCCGTTTTGGTGGCCATGACGAAGAAGCGGTTTTAGATACTCTGCTAATGAGCGATGTCGATGTTATCGATATTGAGAATGAAGACGGCATGTTGACAGTGTTCGCACCTCATACCGAGTCATTCAAGGCTAAAAATGCACTTAGCGAAGCCTTTGGCGAAATCGATTACGAAGTCGATGAAGTCCAGTTTATCGCCCAAAACACCGCCCCCCTCGGCAACGATGACGACAGGGCAATGTTTGAACGCTTTATGGATATGCTCAATGATCTGGATGACGTCCAAAATATCTATCACAGCGTAGAAACTGAGTAAGCTGATTACTCACAGCAAGGTTGAATCCGGTGTCATATCACTGATACCGGCAACCGCCACACTAACCCTGAAATCACTTTTAAAGGAATAAGACAAGATGTCCGTGCAAGAGAAAGTATTTGTTGTTGTTGATCCCACCGCCAGTGAACATATCGCCCTGCAGCGCGCCATTATTACCGCAAGATTCCGCACGCCATCACCAACTCTCTACATCTTCGTTGGTGTTGACAGTGAGGCTGTGGATACGCGCGCCAGCAATGATGCGCTGTTTAAAAACAGTCAGTGGTTCGAAGATGAGATACATGCCCCTCTCAAAAAAGAAGGCCTTGATTATAAAATTGAAATCTCCTGGTCCAGTGAATGGCAGCGCTCGATTTTAAAATCAGCCAATAGCTTCGGTGCCGATCTTATTCTGCTGCCGATTCCAAAGAAAAAGAAAAACGCCCTGCGCTTCACCTTTAGTGAATCAAAATGGAAAGTACTGAAGAAGGCCACCTGCCCGGTGATTTTGGTTCGCCCCGGTGCCGCAGAGCAGCGCAAAACTATCCTTGCCGCGGTTAACTTCCAGGCTATTGGCACCCAGCAAAAATTGCTTAACGCCAATATTCTCGCCCATGGAAAATGGCTTGCTGAAAACTACGGCGCCGATCTGCATGTAGTCAATGCCTATATAGATTCAATGCACTACCCGGATCGCGGCAATCTGGCTAAAGAAGCCGGCATAGCGTCAAAAAATATCCATGTGGTTAAAGGCTATACGGATGAGACTGTCGCAGAAACCGCGAAGAAGCTTAGTGCTGACCTGGTTATTATGGGTACTCTGGGGCAAACCGGTCTGATTAAAACTCGCCGAGGCAATACTGCTGAACGGGTTATATCTGCTCTGGATGTGGATATTGTGGTAGTTAATACCGAATATGAAAGCTAGAAAAAGCTTAGAAGTTAGTAGGTTTTGATCGATAAAATGGAGGGGTTTCAGCCCCTCCATTTTTTTATGGCTGACTACAAAACTGCGGATAGAACCAGTACAGCAGCATCGCCGCAATGACCATACCGCTTAACACACCGGCTACAAAACTAACTCGGCAGCGGATCTTTCTGGGTAGATAAACAGATCTTTTGCGCGCCTCAAATTGCCGCTCAAGGTGGCTTATCTCCTTATCGGCCCAGGGTTCAAGCTCTTCCAGAGCAGCCCTGATTTTTTCAGCATCGTGACTTTCAGACATCCATCAAAGCAAATTCAGTTAACGCCTTGGCGGTTTGATCCTGTGCGCAGTCAATATGGGTCTCAACAACCGACTCAGAGACCTCAAGAAGATGGGCAATATTCGTTTTGGACATTCCCTTAAAATGGTACAAAAGGAAGATATAGCGGGTTTTTTCCGGTAACTGAGAAAGGCTTTCTTTTAATGACTCCTGCCTGAGCTCATCTAACAAAACCCTGTAGGCAGAACTATCCTCTCCCGAGAATTTCTGCAGACTTTCAGAATTACAGTAGTATTGACTGTCCAATTGACGCTTACGCAAGACATTTAGAGCCAGCCTCACCGCCATACTGAACAGATAGCGACGTAGATTTCCAACATCCTGATTATGCTTGATGCGAATAAGTTTTAGATAGGCATCCTGAGCCAACGCCTCAGCGCCCTCTTCATCCCCGAGCTTGCGCACCAACAGGCGGCGCAACTCGTCAGAGGTATCCTGATAGAGCTGAGTAATCTCAGCATTTGTGATGCCAGCACCGGCAGCAGTCATTTCCAAAATAAGCCTCTCTAATTCCAGAGCCTCATGCTCTGGATTTCCAGTAGCTAGAGCCTCAGCTTGTATATTCTCAGCCTCTAGATTAAGAGTTTGGTTTTGCGGTTTATGACTCACCTTGTCTCCTGCACATCCATTGTCTAACGACCATCCTGTCGTTAGTAATTGCTCCGTGATTGCCTGTTTTGCTCAACCGACCCCAGACCTTACAAAGTAATCAGGCGGTGTACTTAATAAGACTCCAAAAACACCTTTATCCCCACCTTCGAAAGAAAATATTTTTCTCCCTCCCCTAGGTCAGAGGCCCTGTTTATCACCAGACAGCCGACAAATCTGGTCTATTATTTATTCCATGCAACCAACAAAAACATCACAGAAAAACGGCTCAGACAATCCCCAGCGTCAACTCAAACGCGCGCTAAACCTGCCATTAATTACCCTCTATGGACTGGGAACAACCATCGGCGGTGGAATCTATGTATTAGTGGGCAAGGTCGCAGAGCGCGCCGGCATGATGGCACCAATTTCATTTGTCGCTGCAGCACTGCTATCGGCATTTACCGCACTGACTTTTGCAGAATTATCCAGCCGTTATCCAAAAAGTGCCGGTGAAGCCGTCTACGTCCAAGAAGCGTTTAACTACAAACAACTAGCTCTGTTTGTAGGTATTCTGGTGATTCTCAATGGCTGTGTATCCGCCGCCGCCCTCGCCAATGGCTTTGTCGGCTACCTGCAAACCTTTTTACCCATCCCTGACTGGGCTGCCATTATCGCCATCAGCATCGCCCTGGGACTCCTTGCAGCTTGGGGCATAGGACAATCGGTTAGTGCCGCAGCAATAATCACCCTGATCGAAATAGGCGGCCTGCTATTGATTATCTGGGTAGCCCGAGATGAATTTTCCACAGTCCCATTGCGCAGCCATGAGCTGATGCCCGGATTAGATGGCACCATCTGGCTGGGGATTTTAAGCGGTTCATTCTTGGCTTTTTATGCCTTTATCGGCTTTGAAGATATGGTCAATGTTGCAGAGGAGATCAAAGATGTTGAGAAGACATTACCCCGCGCGATAATTATCACACTGGTACTCACCACATTAATTTATTTTCTGGTTGCTCTGATAGCAGTGCTGAGTATCTCCCCCCTCGAGCTGGGCCAGCAAAAAGCCCCACTCAGCTATATCTATCAGATTAAATCCGGTTCCGATCCCGCCCTTATCAGCCTGATAGGCATCTTTGCGATTCTAAACGGCGGTTTGATTCAGATGATTATGGCTTCGCGGGTTTTATACGGTATGAGCCGCCAATCCCTCGCCCCCAAATCGCTGCGTTTTATGGGCGATATTAATCCACGAACCCAAACCCCGGTTAAAGCCACAGCCGCTGTTGTTTTGCTGGTAAGTTTTTTAGCGCTGAGTTTTGATATTGAAGGACTGGCAGAAACCACATCGCTGATGATTTTAATTATCGCAACACTGGTCAATGCTGCACTGCTACGTTTAAAACTGGGCGATAGATATAGAGAGAGTGACAGGCCGCCATTAACCGGCATTACTGTGCCTCTATGGGTGCCCCTCTGTGGCTTGATTGTCAGTTTTAGCTTTGCGCTGATGATCGCAATAAGTCTGATTAAATAGAGATTAAACCACTGCTAACTACCAGCTATCACGCAGTGAGCGCAAAGCAACAAACACCTGCTTATCAGATGCCAGCTGACAGTCGAGACGCTCGCGTATCTGCGGGCTATGAAGGCGGAAAAAACTATTAAACAGCCGTTCATCACCAATACAGGTGGTTATTGGCTCAACCAATGGATCAGATTTAAGCGCCCGCTCCAACCAACGTTGAGCATTTATATTATCCGGCTCAAGGTTCAGGGTAAAACGCAGATTATTTTCCAGATACTCATGCCCGGGATAGACAATCACATGATCCGGCAAACTGTGGAACTGTTTAGAGACAGTTTGATAAAGCACTTCAGCATCACCACTGCGGCAGTGTCCAACACCAGCATTAAACAGCGTGTCGCCGGTAAATACGGCTTTGATTTGAGAGTTGTCGAGCACCAGAAAGCAGAGATGGGCAAAAGTATGGCCTGGAGTGTCCAGCACTTGCAGTTCTATGCCGCTATCGAGGGTTATTTTCTCACCTGCTTCAAGGGTGCGGCTTAGGCCGGGGATTTTGCCCTGACCATTTGTATGAGCCCAGACTTCGCAGCCGTGTTGGGCAACTAAGGCTGGATTTCCCTGGATATGATCCCAGTGTTCGTGGGTATTGATGATTGCTTTTAGGTTGAGTTGGTTATCATCGAGAAGTTTGTTGATCACCCCTTCGTCCCAGGGATCTATGGCAATGGCGCTCCTATCTGACAGTTCGATCAGGTAGGTGAAGTTGCGTAATTCGCTGGCGGTGTAGACTTGGTGGATTTTCATTGTTGGTCCGGGCGGGGAGGTTTTTTTAATTGTTTTAAGACAATAGCGATTTGGGGTTGGTAATGCCAGTGGAATGTTTTTGAGGTTTTTAGATTTTGGTGGGCCGTGATGGATTGATAATTTGTAACATTTAATGTCAATATAGGACAGCACCTACTACCCTAAACTAGAAACCTTCAAGATATAACCCTTCAAAGATCACCGTAAATGGAGTTTACAATCACTATGAAAAAAATTCTCTGGATAGCTCTTATTGCTACCTTTATAACTGCATGCTCTGCAAACAAGCCATATGTCATTGAAGAAACAAAGACTATTGGCTCTCTTGGCTCTGGAGCAACCATTACTGTTATTGATCAAAGGCCAAGTGACGATAAAAAATTCAGCGTTGGCTCATTTATGGTTTTTAAATCTGATTACGGAATAATGACCTTAGGTGATAAAGGATTTTCTCCAGCATTAGATGAGCTGTTAAGAATAAGAGTGCATAAGGCTATTTCAACTTGGGAAGACCAACCAAATGAAATTGATATAGTTCTTAACAAGATGATTTTTCAATCGAACCAACAAGCTGACTTATTACAAAGTTCAAGCACCAGTGCTGGTATAGGGCCTCTCGGAGTATTGATTTCCGAAACCATGCATGGCAAGGAGTTCGAACTCGATTATGACAAGACCCGCCCTTTTATAATTGGCTTTGTTAAAGCGACGGTTGAACTAACATTCGCAGACAACAAGAAAATCAAAAAAGACATCTCTGTATCTAAAATTGAGAATTACTCTAACTATATGGATGCAAAAGGTAGGGAAGCTGCTGCTATATCTGTAGCTAATCAAGTTTTCGATAGCTTTACAGAAAATTTATAGAATAATGGTGCGGTAGGCGAATTTGGGCTATAGGTATAGCGGTCCGGGTGATTCGACGGTTTTTTTGACCCCTGCGGGGCGTGTTTGATCGAACGTTAGCTCTTTCCGGACAAACCCTTCAGACAAATAAAAAAGCCACCCATAGGGTGGCAGTTCTGCCGACTGGAAGTTTGGGATGGATTGATAGATAGCAGCTTTAGGCTGCTATCTACCCCTTCGGGGCGCCTTCGGCGTCCAAACTCGGCTGGAGCCGAGTTTGTCGAACCAGGATGATTCTCGACCATTACAATCTCCCAGAACCAAAAAACCTCCACAAGGGAGGTTTTTAGATTTTGGTGGGCCGTGATGGATTCGAACCATCGACCAATTGGTTAAAAGCCAACTGCTCTACCGCTGAGCTAACGGCCCTCAGAAGAGGTGCGTATCATACTGACCAGAAGTTAAAATTCAAGCGTTATTTTGATATCTGGTGGGGTCTTTTACAGCGGCTTGTTCAAAGCCTTGTTTGCGCAATCTGCAGCTCTCACATCTACCACAAGCCTGACCTTCTAAATTGGCTTGATAACAGGATACTGTCTGGCTGTAATCTACGCCCAAGGCCAATCCTGACTGGATGATTTGGGCCTTGGTCATATCTATTAGCGGGGCGTGAATGCTGAGCTTTTGCCCTTCAACACCGGACTTGGTGGCGAGGTTGGCGACTGTTTCAAAGGCGCTGATATATTCTGGTCGGCAATCCGGGTAACCTGAGTAATCGACGGCGTTTACGCCAAGGAATATATCATTGGCGCCGAGCACTTCTGCCCACCCCAAGGCGATTGAGAGAAATACGGTGTTGCGCGCGGGTACATAGGTTACAGGTATTCCTGAGGTCTCTTCTTCTGGAACATCAATGCTTTCATCAGTCAGCGCTGAGCCACCAATTGTGCCCAGATCAAGTTTGACTACTTTATGTTCGCTCACGGCCATATTCTCAGAGACACGCTTAGCTGCTTCGAGCTCTGAACGGTGACGCTGTCCGTAGTCAAAACTCAGGGTGTAGCAGTCGAAGCCTTGGCTTTTTGCCATGGCGACTACTGTGGTTGAATCCAGTCCACCGGAGACTAGAATTACGGCTTTTTTTGACATATTAATTGGTGGCCTTACTTTCAGAGATTTTGTTGTCGGGGGCTACTTATATAGAACCTACTTATTTAGACTCTAGTGACCGGGCTGGTCGCCCCAGATATATTTATGGGTCTGCAGCTGCATTCGGACATTTAGTTTATCGTCTAAAATCCACTCTGCAAGTTGTCTCGGGGGGAGCTGTCCCTGACTGGGTGAAAACAGTACCTCGGCTACCCTGCCCTGCAAACCAAGCTCATCGACTTTCATACAGGTCCAGTCGTAATCTTGGCGGTCGCAGATAACAAACTTAACCTCATCATGAGGCAGTAAGTGGTCGACGTTGTCGTAGAGATTCTTTGAGACTTCTCCTGAGCCAGGGGTTTTTAAGTCAACAATTTTAAATACTCGTTTGTCGACATCGGCAATCGGCATCGCACCGCTGGTCTCCAGTGAGACGCGGTAACCCTGATCACAGAGCTGCTCAAGTAGTTCAATACACTGAGGCTGCGCCAGAGGCTCGCCACCGGTCACGGTCACGCAGTTAGCGCCGTATTCAGCCACGGTTGCCATTATCTCACTGAGGGCCATCTTATGGCCGCCTTCAAAGGCGTAGGCGGTGTCGCAGTAACCGCAGCGCAGTGGGCAACCGGTGAGACGCACAAACACTGTGGGCAGGCCAGTGGTGCTGGTTTCACCCTGCAGGGAATGGAAGATTTCGGTAATACGCAGTTCGGTTTCAGACATTGAATTATTTTTTATAGTTTTATAGAGAAGGTTTGTGGGCTTAAAAGTTATTTTTCAAATAACTCTGTGCCTTATTGGCTGCACCACCTGCACCTTTGGCTGCAGTTTCCAGAAGCTCACGAGCGCGCTCTACCTCACCCAGCTGATGGTAGATTTTACCCAGTTTAAAGTTCGCATCCAGTGCCTTGCCGTGGGTTGGGTGTTGATCGACAACTAGTGTAAAGGCTTGACGCGCCAGTTCATCCTGACCCTGCAAGAGGTAAATTTCGCCAAGCCAGTAGTGGGCATTGGCAATATAAGGACTATTTGGGTAGTCAATAACGTGCTGCTTAAAGGCTAAAACAGCACCATTAAAATCTCGCTGTTTTAAAAGCAAATTCGATGCTTGGGCATAGTTCTCGGCAATCTCTTCGCTGTTGGCTGCGGATTCTGTTGCTGCCTGACTTTTGCGCTGAGAAATCGTCTGAACAGCTGTTGGGGTTATGGCGACACCCGCCTCTGTTGGCTCAAGGGGTTGCTCGCCTGTCACAGCGGTACTCGCTTGTCCCTCAATACCTGTCACGGATTCACTTGGGACAGCGCCAGAAAGTACCGTGCTTAACCTGCGGTCAATATCCAGATAATCGTCCATCTGTCGCTGTTTTACGCGCTGTAGTTCATAACTTAGCTGCTCTACCATGCCGCGCAATTCACGAACTTCATTCTGCAACATCTGCGACTGGTAGTAGCTGTCGCCTGCAGTTGCACTACTCTTATTGACTGACTTTTTAACGGTTTTTGGTGCCGATGAATTTGCAGCACTTAAATCAACCACTGGCGCGGGATTTTGCGCAAGCACAGAGACTGAGGTCAAAGCCAATCCAATTGAGAGAGCGATTAAAGAAGTACAGGCGATAGGAGATTTCATAACTATTCCAGAGGTTTCGAAGATATTCGAGAGTGTTCCTGTTTATTCTACAAAAAAACCAACGACCAGAGCTAACAATATAACTCTGGCCGGTGGGTTTTATTTGTTACTACCTTGTTGCTGGCTTGTTGCCGGCTTGCTGACAAACCGGGCAATCCAGACAGGGGTTTTACTTTAGCTCAACGCGACGGTTTAAGCCCCAGGCATCTTCATTGCTGCCGTAGGCTGCTGCACGCTCTTCACCGTAGCTGATCACTTCGATGAGGCTTGGTGATACGCCCTGGAGAACCAAAAATTCTTTAACTGCCTGTGCACGACGCTCACCCAGTGCCATATTGTACTCGCGAGTACCACGCTCATCGGCATGACCTTCAAGACGTACATTGCGCGGGTTGCTCTGCAACATGGCTGAATGCTCGAGCAGTGCCGCACGCGACTCAGGCTTGAGCAGTGCTTTGTCGAAGTCAAAATAGAAAATAGTGTCTGCAGCTACAGTCTCAACGGCCACATCCTCTATCTCTGAGCTATCAACCTGGCCAGTCTGTACTGATGTGTCTTCGATATCTGTTGAAGTTGTCGGCTCTTCAACAACTGGATTACTGCTACAACCTGCAAGAAGCGCGGCAAAGAACAGTGCACTAAGACCAGATTTGATGGATGATACTTTCATGTTTAACTCCTGTTGAGCATAAGTTTAAATAAATTGGATTAAGTATAAGTAACTTAAATATAAATAGTTTAAATAAAATTTTAGCGTAAAAATGGCGACCATGCCGGTTCTCTAACATCACCAACACTTGAGGGCAGCACATAACGCACTCCGGCATCCAGCGATACCGCCGCCAGAACGCCCCTATCACCCTGTTTGGTGGCATACATCAGCATAGCCCCATTAGGCGCAACGGTCGGTGATTCATCCAGTCGCGTCTGCGTTAATTCGATCATTCTGCCGGTTTTAAGATCAAACGAGGCAATATGAAAAGTGTCTTTTTGGCGGTGAACCATGGCCAGTGTTCGCCCATCTGGCGCGAGACTTGGGCGAGCGTTGTAATTACCGGTGAATGTTAGGCGTTCCGTGCGCTTGGTTGCAATATTTAATTTATATATTTGCGGTGTTCCACCCCGATCAGAGGTAAAAAGCAGGCTTTTTCCATCGGGCATCCAAGTCGGCTCTGTATCAATGGCGAAATGGCGGGTCAGGCGGGAGAATTTATTGCTCTGCAGATCCAGCAGGTAGATTTCCGGATTGCCATCTTTGGAGAGTACAAGCGCCATCTGGGTGCCATCGGGCGACCAGGATGGTGCGCCGTTGAGGCCGGTAAAGTTGGTCAGCTGCTGACGTGCTGCGGTTACCAGATTTTGGCGGAATATCGCTGGGCGACCGGTTTCAAACGACACATAAGCCAGTTCTTTGCCATTTCCCGACCAGGATGGCGACATAATCGGCTCAGCGGATTCCAGTACCAGCTTTTCTCTGGCGCCATCGGCATCGGCAACATTTAATCTGTAGGTGTATTTGTCGTTTTTACGAATCGCGGTGACATAGGCGAGCCTGGTGGAAAATGCACCGCGAATACCGGTGATTTCCTCATAGACTTTATCGCTGACCAAATGGGCAAGGTCACGCATCTGGTTAATGGAGCCACTGACCTTGTGGGTGAGTACAGTCTTTTGTGCGGTGACATTGAGCAGGCTAAATTCTAACTGGTAGCGACCGCCGCCCACTGAGCGCAGCTGTCCGGCAACCAGGTATTCGCTGCCGAGCATTCGCCAGTCTCTATAGTAAACATCCTGAGCTCGGCCGGGAAAGGCGAGCATATTGCGACGTTCAATGGTTTCAAACAGGCCGCTGCGCTGTAGATCGGATTCAACGATACGACTGATATCTTCACCGGTCTGGATACCGGTCTGATCAATGGGCGCTATGGCTATTCTGGTCGGCTTGTCATTACCTTGGGTGACGCGAATAACCAGCTCACTGTAACTGGCTGAAGAGAACAACAGCAAAAATAGCAGCGCGAATATTTTTTGACCCACAGATATCTCCATTTTTTAACCGTAAATTTACTTTCTACAAACGCTTTTACAAGCTCAGATTACAAGCTTGAGTTACAAGCGAAGATCTTCAGGGCTAAACGCCACATCGACCTGACGAAACCTTTTCTCAAACAGTGCCGGATCCATCGCCTGCAGTTCGACAAACTGTTCGGCCTTGAGGGCCGCCTGCTCTACCGAGCGATCAAATGCACTGTCGCCGCTGGACTTTAAGACCGTAACGCCGACAACTCGTCCGGTAGGTACCAGGCGGATACGTATTAATGTTTCCATACCCAGTCGCGCACTCGGCGGGCGACTCCAGTTCTCTGACAGGCGCTGCTGGATCAGCTGGCGGTAACTATTGGCCGCCTGTTCATCTTCACGAGCATTGACTAGCGCCTGTTCGGCGGCCAGTGCCTCGGCAAATTCTGATTCTTTGCGCTGACGCTCAGCCTCCTGTCGCTGCTGTTCTTGGCGCTCTTGCTCGGCCTTCTTTAAACGCTCTTCTTCGAGACGTTTCTTCTCTGCGGCTTTTTTCTGCGCGGCAACTTTTGCCAGGCGCTTTTTCTCTTCGCGTTTTTTCTTGGCTAAATCTACCCTGGGCTTTTTTGGCGGGGCTTTTGGTTTAGACTTTAATTTAGGGGCCGGCGTTTTTTTCTTTGGCGCCAATTCAACAAGCTTAGCCTCAATATATTGCGGCTGCATCATCACCCGCTCGGTCTCTGGCTGCCAGTTGACAAAAAGTGCGCCGACAAGCGCAATATGCAGCACAAGGCTTAGC
Source organism: uncultured Pseudomonadales bacterium (assembly GCA_943788895.1). Lineage (GTDB taxonomy): Bacteria > Pseudomonadota > Gammaproteobacteria > Pseudomonadales > Porticoccaceae > HTCC2207. The sequence goes on from CALSRZ010000006.1 coordinate 16,558, forward strand.
AAAATCGCGACTGAGTAACTCAGGGAATTACGCATATTAATTCTGTGGCGGCTCCGTCACCAGCCCCACCGAAGGCGCACCCGCCAGCTGCAGCTCACTCATCAGATTGACCACAACACCGTAATCAACGCTACTGTCGCCCCACACCAGCACTGGTGTTTTCGGGGTCTGACGCAAAACCTTGGCCACACGATCTTTAATGATCGCCAGACTCTGGGCCTGATTTTCGCCTTTAACGTCAATCCAGTAACTGCCATCGGCTTTAATCGAGACAATAAAGGGTTCCTGATCTTTGGTATCCATCGGCGCTGAATTGGCATCCGGCAGTTCAACCTTAACGCCCTGCATTAATAGAGGTGCAGTAATCATAAACACCACCAGCAAGACCAGTGTTACATCGATATAGGGAACCACATTGATCTCGGCTACCAGTTTTCGCTTGGTTCTTTTACTCTTCACTTAGCAAAGCCTCAGTGGGCATGTACTTGACGGTGCAGAATACTGGAGAATTCTTCCGCAAAAGTTTCGTAATTACTATTAGTCATTTCCACGAGTGCCGCATAGCGGTTGTAGGCAATAACTGCTGGTATTGCAGCAAAAAGGCCCATTGCTGTGGCGATTAACGCTTCGGAAATGCCGGGGGCTACGGTCGCCAGAGTCGCCTGCTGCACCATGGCCAGACCACGGAAGGAGTTCATAATCCCCCACACTGTGCCGAACAGTCCAATATAGGGACTTACCGAGGCTACACTGGCCAAAAATGGCAGGCTGATATTAAGTTTTTCGTCCTCTCTCGACAGCGCCACGCGCATGGCGCGATCGGCACCTTCCATCACTGCATCCGGATCGGCTTTATCACCCTGAGTGAGGCGATTGAACTCACGGAAGCCGGAGCGGAAAACATTTTCAATGCCATCAGTGCCGCCCTGCTGTTTGGCTTTTTGGGTGAGCTCTGTATACAAACTAGCTAGATCGACACCAGACCAGAAGGCATCTTCAAATTCACGGAAGCCTCGCTGGGCACTGCGCAGGTAGAGTCCGCGCTGAATTATCATCACCCAGGACATTACTGAGGCAATAAACAAAATCGCCATCACCCCTTGAACCAGCAGGCTGGCATTGGCAATTAACGACCATATGGATAAATTTTCTTCAATCACTGCTTAACTCCAGGTTTAGCCTAGTTGGCTTTTTAAGGTTTCAAACATAATTTTTGGCATGCCTTTGGGGCGCTTGCTACGGGCATCGATACAGGCAACTTTTACACTGCCCTCGACTAATAATTCTCTATTTTCTTCTGAGCTGCCTCGAAAAACCTGCTGGGTCATTTCAAAGGTTACTCTGGTCGCTTTGGTTAGCTTTGCTGTTACAAATATCTCGTCATCGAGGATCGCCGGACTATGGTATTTAAGCCCAACCTCATGAACAACAAATTGCATACCATCAAACAGCGCCGGTTTGTCAAAGCCTAGACTACGCATTAATTCGGTGCGCGCCCTTTCCATAAATTTGAGATAGTTGGCATAAAAAACAATGCCGCCAGCATCTGTATCCTCGACATAGACTCTGATTGGCAGAGAATACTCAGCGCGCTCATTAGTCATCAAGGGCATCCAGTTGTTGATTGACCGGCTTGGGACTTTTTAAGCCAAAGTATTCATAGGCCATTCGGGTTGCCATACGTCCTCGCGAGGTGCGCATCAGGTAACCCTGCTGGATCAGGTAGGGTTCGAGCACATCTTCAATGGTGCCGCGCTCTTCGCTGAGCGCTGCCGCGAGGCTGTCGACACCTACAGGACCACCCTCAAATTTTTCCATCAGGGTTAACAGCAGACGCCGATCCTGATGATCAAAACCGCGCTGATCGACATTGAGCATATTCAGTGCCGCATCGGCAATCTCTGCGCTAATGCTGCCATCGCCTTTAACTTCGGCATAGTCGCGCACGCGGCGCAGCAGGCGGTTGGCAATTCTTGGGGTTCCTCTTGAGCGACAGGCAATTTCTCGGGCACCGGCGGCATCTATATCGACATTTAATATGGCGCCAGCTCGCTGCACAATACTGGTTAGGTCAGCTTCAGAGTAAAATTCCAGACGTTGAACAATGCCGAAACGATCGCGCAGTGGCGAGGTCAGCAAACCGGCTCTGGTGGTTGCTCCAACCAGAGTAAACGGTGGTAGATCGAGTTTGATTGAGCGCGCCGCTGGGCCTTCGCCAATCACAATATCCAGCTGGTAGTCTTCCATCGCTGGGTAGAGTATTTCTTCAACCACTGGGCTGAGACGATGAATCTCGTCGATAAACAGCACATCACCGGGTTCGAGATTGGTCAACAGTGCCGCCAGATCGCCGGCCTTTTCCAGCACTGGGCCGGAGGTGGTTTTAAGATCTACCTGCATCTCGTTGGCAATAATATGTGCAAGGGTGGTTTTACCCAGACCTGGGGGACCAAACACCAGGGTATGATCCAGAGGTTCGTCGCGTTTTCGCGCCGCTTGAATAAAGATATCCAGCTGTTCAACCACCACTGGCTGGCCCACATAATCGGCGAGTGCAACAGGCCTTAGGGCGCGATCAAAACGCTCTTCAGCAACAGAGATATCTGGGGAGATTATGCGATCCGGTTCTATCATCTAACACCATCTTGGTTTTGCTGGGTAGCATACCTTGGTGGTGTACATTTTTCACTAACCGACCAGTTGTTTCTTTGGCTTAAACCGCGATTAAGAATTCATACTTTTTAATGCCAGACGGATTAGCTGTCCAGCATCGGTGACCGATTCATCAGCGACTCGATTAATAATTTTTGCCGCATCTGCAGGTTTGTAACCCAGAGCGATCAGGGCGCTCTCAGCCTCTTGAGCCAAGTCAGACTGGGCGCTGAGACTATTGCCCGACCCAGTATCGCCGCCACTGGTATCTATATCGCCAATCTTGTCACGCATTTCAATCAGCAAGCGCTCGGCGGTCTTCTTGCCGACACCAGGTAGCTTAACCAATGCCGCTGTATCGTTATTGTGCACAGAGAGTGCAAAATCATTGGCCGACATGCCCGAGAGAATTGCCAGCGCCATTTTGGGGCCTACACCGTTAACCTTAATTAGATTGCGAAACAGGCTGCGCTCGGAGACTTTGGTAAAACCGTAGAGCTGCTGAATATCCTCACGCACCACAAAGTGGGTATGAAGAGTGACAACGGCACCGACTTCCGGAATATCGAAAAAGGTATTTAACGACACCAGCACCTCATAGCCAACGCCCTGCACATCGACCAGTAAATCCGGTGCCTGCTTTTCTACTACCTTGCCCTGAAGTCGTCCAATCATAATGTTTGCTGTTCTCGTCTATTGACTGTCATATTATTTGTGTCGCCCGCGGGCGTAACCGCTGGCACCGGCCATGGCGGCCAGAGATTTTGATGTCTGTGCATGGCAGAGTGCGACTGCCAGAGCATCGGCGGCATCTTCAGCCGGCGCTTCGGATAATTTTAGCAGCTGCACAATCATCATCTGTACCTGAGATTTATCTGCGGCACCTGTGCCGACCACCGCCAGCTTAACGCTGCGTGCCGAGTACTCACCGACGCTAAGGCCGGCATTAACTCCGGCGACAATGGCGGCGCCGCGAGCCTGGCCCAATTTTAGCGCGGAGCTGGCATTGTGGGATAAAAACACTTCTTCAATACCCATCTCTTCGGGGTGATATTGCCCGACCAGCTGGGTGATACCATCAAAAATAATTTTTAAACGCTCGGGGAGAGATTCTTCCGGTAGGCGAATAATACCGCTGGTGACATAGCGTGCTTTTCCCGCCTCAACATCGATAATACCGTAGCCGGTACGCCGTGATCCTGGGTCTATGCCAATTATTCGAGTCATGGGGTTGTTTGCTTTCTAATTTGCCTGCGAGTGTTGCAACCCAGCGCCGTTGAGTCAACCTCAATTGCCTTTGCGCACTTCTATATCAGCTCCTTATTCAGCTCTAAGCGCATCAATCGGGGTCAACCGCGCCGCGCGTCCGGCGGGTCGACTGCCGGCAACCAGACCAATCAACATGGAGATACCCAGCGCACCGAGAACAATTGTCGGACTAAGGGCAACCGGTAATCCCGGCACAAATAGATAGATAATTAATAGCAATAAACCGACTAACAACAGACCGCAAATACCGCCAATCAGACCCAGTACCAATGCCTCACCTAAAAACAGCGTGCGCACTTCACCGACAGTGCCTCCCAGAGCGCGCAATAACCCTACTTCGGCAATTCGCTCATTGACGGTAATCATTAGAATGGTGGTGATACCGACACCACCCACTAGCAATGAAATAGCCCCTAACCCAGCGCCAGCAAAGGTCAGGATAGATAAAATATTATCCATGGTTGAGAGCACCTGATCCTGGGTGACTATAGTGAAATCCTCAAACCCATGACGCTCGATCAATAGCTTGCTGATCTTTGCGGCCATCGCCTCACTCGTTGATCTTGGATTAAAGAAGATATCAATTTCCATCAGGCTCTGGCGGTTAAATAACTGCATCCCTTTGCCCGCCGGAATATAGACCAGGTCATCGAGATCTGTGCCCAAAAATTCACCTTTCGGAGCGGTGACACCAATCACCCGAAATCGCGCGCCACCTATATGGACAAAATCCCCCACCGGATTAGCATTGGCAAATAACTCCTGCCGAACCTTACTGCCCAACACCACAAAAGAGCGCGGTCGCTGCAGATCATCGGCGGGCAAAAAGCTACCCAGTTCCAGCTCGAGCTTCCAGGCCTTGTCCGCCGCACCGCCGACACCGGCAATATCTACATAGCGACCGCGCTGACCGGCTTTAACCTTGGCATTGCCCATCACTACCGGCACCACCTGCTCAACATTGGGCAAATTGGCGATTGCCGATGCATCATCCAGGGATAGTGGCCTGGTGGTATTTAATAATCCCCCGACCCCAAAGGTTTCTGTTTTACCGGGATTTACGGCAATAATATGACTGCCAAACTGGGTGAATTCATTGAGTACAAAAAGCCGCAAACCCTCACCCAGCGCACTCAATAAGACCATCGCCGCAATACCTATAGAGAAGCCAATAACGGTCAATAAGCTGCGAGTGCGCTGCATCCACAGCGCCTTAAAAATCCAGCGACTGCTGTCGCCCAGGCGCATTATTGCAAGCCTCGCAGTGCCAGAACCGGGTCCAGCGCCGCAGCGCGCCGGGCCGGTGCAATAGAGAATGTTAGGCCGGTAATAAAAGCCATACCCACTGCTGCAGGCACTGCCCAGAGCGGTGGCATCAGTGGGAACTGTGGCCATAGATTGGCAAATACAAAAATCAGTCCAAAGGCGAACAGAATACCGGCGATAGAGCCCATGGAGATCAACAGTAGCGACTCACCGACAAACAACTGCCTTATCTGTCGGCTACTAGCACCTATAGCTTTTAACAAGCCTATTTCCCGACGCCGCTGGCTAACGGAAATAAGACTGATATTCATAATTAAAATACCCGCGACCAATAAACTGATCGATGAGATTGCGGCAATCGCCATGGTCAGTACCGAGAGAATATTATCGAAAGCAGCAAGCATGGAATCCTGACTGATCACCGTGACATCCTCCTCGCCATCGTGGCGTTTGCGAATGGTCGATAACATCTGCTGCTGAATTTTGTCGCTGTCGGCGCTGGCTGCTATATCGAGAATAATACGAAATAGCCCAGGCGAATCGAACAGCTGTTCGGCGGTGCGTACTGGTATCACCAACATATCACGCAGATCCAGACCCAGGGATTCACCGCGTTCTTCAAGCACGCCAATAACCCGCATACGCCGATCACCGACTCTTACCCATTCACCCAGTGCGCGACTATTGCCAAACAACTCGCGCTTGAGTTTTACTCCTAGCACACAGACTGCCAGCGCCTCTGAACGGGTGCGCGGCGAGAGTATGCGGCCAGCGCCCACATCCAGCTGTCTTACCGCAAAAAAAGCATCGGTGCTGCCTAGGGTAATCACTTCTCTGGACCGACTGTCACGCGCCACGGTGGTCATACCGGCAATAATTGGCGCCATTGCCAGAACACCGGGAATTCTCTGCAGGGCATTGGCATCTTCGAGAGTCAGGTCGCGAGGTACAGCGCCATAAATTGGCGGTCCACCGCCGGTTGTCTCCTTGCGACCGGGGAGAACAATCAATACCCGATTTCCCAGCGCCGAGAATTCCCGATCGACATAGCGTCGCGCACCCTCACCAAGACTGGTCAATAAAATAACCGAGGCGACACCAATCCCCACCGCCAGCAATAAAAGAAAGGTACGCACTCGATGGCGCTGGAATATCTGCCCATTGAAAACAAACTGATCAAGCAGTTTCATTATTCACCTGAGGCATTGCTGTGAGTCTGTAGTCCCGATCAATCTGCCCATCGACCATACGAATATGCCGTGTCGCACGATCGCCAATATTCTGGTCGTGGGTCACCATAATCAGGGTAATACCCTCGCGGTTAAGGCTTTCCAAAACATCAATAACTTCACCACCAGAACGGGAATCGAGATTCCCCGTAGGCTCATCTGCAAGCAGCAGTCGTGGGCGCATAACGATGGCCCGGGCAATGGCTACCCGCTGTAACTGGCCTCCGGATAACTGGTTGGGTTTATGGCTGGCCCGCGAAGTCAGGCCAACCATCTCTAAAACCTCGGCAACTGCCTCGCGGCGCTTTTTAAGTGGCTGTTCGGCAAGCATCAGCGGCAACTCAATATTTTCAAAGGCGGTCAGTCGATTTACCAGATGAAATGACTGGAAGATAAAGCCGATATTCTCGCCGCGCAGTCGCGCGCGCTGCTCTTCTGCGAGCACCTCGGTAGCGACATTATCAAACCAGTAGCGGCCGGAATCCGGGCGATCGAGCAGGCCAATCATATTTAACAGGGTCGATTTACCCGAGCCTGAGGGGCCCATTACCGACAGGTATTCGCCGGACTCAATTGATAGGCTGACATCGCGCAACGCACGCAATGGCGACTCGCCAACCTGGTAGGTCTTATTAACCATCTCGAGTCTGATCACTGGGCGACAACCACTTCGGCACCTGCAACTATGCCCTTAACGCCAATATTGCCGACAATTAAATCGCCCTCTTCGAGCCCGCTGAGCACTTCACTGTAGTGCCAGTTGGCGAGACCGATCTCTATTTCACGCTGCTGGACAAGGTTATCTGCATCGACTACCAGTACAAATTTCTCATCGACAATCAACTCGGTAGGCACTCGCAGGGCGCTGCTTTTAGCCTGCAGAATCACCTCCATATCGGCGCTATAACCGGCCAGCAGTCGAGGCATATCTGCATCGGGCAGCAGATCCGCCTCCACTTCAACAGTTCTCGCCTGCTTTTCGAAGTCCAGTACATAGGTTGAAATTCTGCGGATAGTGGCGGGAAAGTTTCGCTCACGGAAGGAGTCCATAGTCACCCGCACTGGCATACCAACGGCAATATCGGAAGCATCGACCTCATCGATTGGTGCGCTGATGTAGTGGCAGTTATCGGTTAATAGATCAATCGCCGGCGGTGTTGGCACCCCCGGTGGCGAAGGTGTGGAGAACTCCCCTACCTCACCGGTAACCTCGGCAACACGTCCGGCAAAGGGGGCAATCAGATAGGTCTGGGCTAAAATTGCCTCGGCGAGTTTTAAGCTGGCCAGTGCCTGGGCTTTTCGCGCATCGGCCGCTGCACAGGCCGCTTCGCTGGACTGGGATTTTGCCGCGGCCATATCGGCGCGCTCCGCAGAGATAAGTTTTTGTTTCAGCAGGCGCGACAGGCGATTCGCCTCACGGGCATCCGAGGACGATGCAATGCAGATACTTTGATGCTCTTTGTTGGCGGACTGGACCTGCGCTCTGGCCTGCTCGACCTGGGCCTGTCGATCGTTATTCCACAGGGACATCAGTAACTGTCCCTTTTCAACCCGATCCCCTTCACGCACATGCAGCTCGGCAATTTGACCGCCAATCGGCAGGGATAATTTAGAGCGCAGACAGGCATTCACTGTTCCGGCCCGGGTATTTGAAACAGTTTGCTCAACCACCCCCGAAGAGACTTTTACCAATTTCACTTCTGGCAGATCGGGCCTGGATAGCAGATAGATAAGTCCGACCAGAACCACAATAACCACAGCGACTATCAATCTCTTCTTCATAGTAATTCCTTTAATAGATTACTAATTCAATGTAGTTAATAGTTGTGCAGGTTTCTACTGTTCGGCTAAAACTGCCGGGCTCTGCGAATGGCTAGATGACTTATAGCAAGTCAGTGGAGAATATGCAGGCAAAAAAAAGACCCTTTGGATTTAATCCAAAGGGTCTTTTTTGACAAACCAATTTACTCTTCAGCTTTTGGCTTTGCTTTTGCCTTGGGCGCTGCTTTGGCTTTTGGTGCAGCCTTGGCTTTAGCCTTTGGAGCAGCTTTTGCCTTGGCCTTTGGTGCAGCTTTGGCTTTAGGTGCAGCTTTTGCCTTTGGAGCAGCTTTCGCCTTGGCCTTTGGAGCAGCCTTTGGCTTTTGGCTTTTCCGCAGGGGCTTCTTCGGCTGCTGGGCTTCTTCTGCAGCGGAGCTTCTTCTGCAGCAGGACAGGCTCTTCAACCACATCCTCTACCACAGGAACTTCTTCCCACGGAGCTTCTTCGCCGGGGCTTCTTCTACAACCGCCGGGGCTTCTTCTACAACAGGAGCAGCTTCTTCTGCAGGTGCCTCTTCGGCAGGAGCTGGTTCTTCAACAGGCGCCTCCTCAACAACTGGAGTTTCCTCTACAGCAGTTTCTTCAACGACTTCTTGAACAACAGGTGGGGCTGGCTTGGCAGTCTTGATTAGACCTTCCGCCAATAGAATGGTGATTTTTGCGTCTGCATTTACCCAGTTCTTGTCTGCATCTTTAACTGCATAACGACCTGAGCCTTTCTGGTAAACAGTGTATTCCTTAGTCTTTTTTATAACTTTCATCGGTAACACCTCTTTTTATGATTACTCGTCTGAGTTTATAGTTTTTCCTAATACCGCCTCTTAACTTGCTTTTACTTATATCTATCTTACTTTCTAGAAAATCCACGGCTGCTGTATCCTAACTGAAAAACAGCCGCCGTGGAAATATGCCTCTATTTATGCCTCTGGATCTTTGCTGCGCACTCTTATGCTCAGATCACGCAACTGTGCACTGTCGACTGTTCCCGGAGCATCAGTTAACAGACAGGCCGCAGACTGAGTTTTAGGGAAGGCGATAACATCGCGAATAGAATCCGCACCGACCATCAACATAATCAGTCTATCCAGACCAAATGCCAGTCCACCATGAGGTGGCGCACCATGCTTAAGAGCATCCAGCAGGAAGCCAAACTTCTCGCGCTGCTCTTCTTCATTGATACCCAGCACTTCAAATACAGTCTGCTGCATATCCTGATCATGGATACGAATAGAACCGCCACCCAACTCACAGCCATTCAATACCATATCGTAGGCGCGGGACAGAGCTTCTGCGGGGTTGGCTTTCAGCTCTTCCTTAGAACAGGAAGGTGCAGTAAACGGATGGTGCAATGGTGTCAGACCACCGTTATCTGTGGTTTCAAACATCGGGAAGTCGACAACCCACATCGGCGCCCACTCTTTGGTGTAAAGATTTAAATCTTCACCGACCTTGCAGCGCAATGCGCCGAGGGCCTCGGAGACAACCTGTGATTTATCTGCACCAAAGAAGACGATATCGCCATTCTTGGCATCAAGACGCTGCATAATATTCATGGTGACTTCATCACCGAGGAATTTAATAATCGGCGACTGCAGCCCTTCTATACCAGTCTCAATGGCATTGACCTTAATCCAGGCCAAACCTTTGGCGCCATAGATAGAGACAAACTTGGTGTACTCATCAATCTTCTTGCGTGAGATCTCAGCACCACCAGTGACCTTCATTGCTGTCACTCGACAGGCAGGGTCGTTGGCCGGGCCAGCGAAGACTTTAAATTCGATATCTTTAAGCAGATCTTTAATCTCGACCAACTCGAGAGGAATTCGCAAGTCGGGCTTGTCGGAACCATATTTATGCATGGCATCGGCATAGGTCATACGCGGAAACTCACCGAACTCAACATCCATATGCTCAGCGAAGATACCGCGAATCATAGTTTCGGTAGTCGACATAATGTCCTCTTCATCCACAAAAGAGGCTTCTATATCAATCTGGGTGAATTCTGGCTGACGGTCAGCACGCAGATCTTCATCGCGGAAACACTTGGCAATCTGGTAGTAGCGGTCAAAGCCGGCAACCATCAACAGCTGCTTAAATAGCTGCGGCGACTGCGGCATAGCAAAGAACTGGCCGGGATGAGTTCGCGACGGGATCAAATAGTCACGGGCACCCTCTGGGGTCGCGCGGGTCATAATCGGCGTTTCAATATCCAAAAAACCATTGTCGACAAGGTAATTGCGAATTGAAGAGGTAATCTTTGAGCGGAAGCGCAGGCTGTTTTGCATCTCATTGCGACGCAAATCCATATAGCGATACTTGAGGCGAACATCTTCACCAACGGTCACATGATCGTCGAGCTGAAATGGCGGTGTCTCTGCACTATTGAGAATTTCCAGCGCTGTACCGTAGACTTCAATCTCACCGGTAGCCATATTTGGGTTTACGGTGGCTTCGCTACGAGCGCGCACCTTACCGGTTACCTTGAGCACATATTCAGAGCGAACTCTGTCAGCCTGTGCAAAAAACTCACCGGCATCGGGATCGAAGACAACCTGAACAATACCTTCGCGATCGCGCAGATCGACAAAGATAACCCCGCCGTGATCACGACGACGATCAACCCAGCCACAGAGGGTAACTTCTTCGTCAATGTTTTTGCTGGTGACTAATCCACAATAGTTAGATCGATACATCTGCTGTCTATCCCTACTCTAATTCGTTTAAATTTCTATTGAAGCTGCGCTGGCGTTAACACCAGATCAACTTTCGCTATTACTGCTAATATTCTTTTTACTGCCTGTTTTAAAGTCTGTCTCATACCAACCGCTGCCACTTAAGCGGAATCCACCCGCTGACAGAAGCTTCTTTAAATCTGGTTTTGCACAGGCCGGGCAGTCTACAAGAGTCGCGTCACTGATCTTTTGCAAGGCCTCAAGTTCATGACCACAGGCATTACAGCGATACTCATATATAGGCATATGTTAATTTCCTAAACCATTATCCAGCAGCTACCAAGTTGTGTAGCCGGTAAAAAAGCGAGGCATTATACCCCAGCACCTGCACTTCGAAAATGCCCCTGCGGAAGCATAATCCGTTGAAAACTAAAAAAAAGCCTAAAAATGCTGCTATTCGTGGCACAACGGGAAAACAGCGGCTATAAATAATGTCGAGGCCCTGTTAGCTGTTGCCCTCGACTCGACAGGGATAGTGTAAATTTTACATTCATAAAGGAAGAGATAATGGCTGTTAAAAAAGGATCAGCGAAATCAAAACCAAAGGCAAAAGCTCCTGCCAAAAGAAAGACCGCTTCGAAAATAACCGCAGCAAGAAACACGGCTCCGAAAAAAGCATCCGTGGTTAGAGGTACCAGCAAGAAGGTTGCCGCGAAGAAAAAACCTGCTGCTAAGAAGCCGCTAACAAAGAAGGTTGTAGCTAAAAAATCTGCGGCCAAAAAACCAGTTACTGCCGTTAGAGAACGCTACAGCAAAACACAAATTATCAGTGAACTGGCTGCCAACACCAATATGACCCGCAAGCAGGTTAATTCAGTGCTCGATGAGCTCGCAGTGCTGATTGAGCGACATGTTAAAAAGCGCTCAGTAGGTGAGTTTGTACTGGCAGGCCTGGTTAAAATCCATACGGTTAAGCGCCCGGCAAAGAAGGCATACACTGGTATAAACCCGTTCACCGGCAAACAGACAACCTTTAAAGCACGACCGGCCTCTGTTGCGGTTAAGGTTCATGCTCTCAAGGGTCTTAAGGATATGGCGCAGTAAACTTTTTCCTGTCGTCTCGAAGGTATGTAAGAGATCTGATGGAGGTCCCAGCCTTCGCTGGGATGACGGTGGTTTCTTTTGTCATCTCGGCGAAGAGACATCACCCCAGCCCATGGGGTTCGAGTGAAGTCGCAATTCGCTCGACCCTGTGCGCCAGCATATCTTCCGGGTAAGCAACAGCTTCTACCGCTCCCCAAATCGGCTTCGGCCAGGCCGCATCGCTTTTAAACCTGGCCACATGGTGCATATGCAACTGCGGCACCATATTGCCAATCGTCGCCACATTGATTTTATCCGCTGCAAAAAGCCCAGACAGAGTTTCCGCCAACAGACAGGACTCATGTAAAAGTTGCGCTTGATCAGCCTTATTCAACTGATATATTTCCTCCAACCCATCGCGCTGCGGCACCAAAATACACCAGGGGTAATTGGCATCCTTACTCAGTAGTAAGAGACTCAGTGGAAAGCGCCCTACCAGTACCGTATCCGCCTCTAGTTGTGGATGTAATTGAAACATTTTGCCCTCATATCTGCTTATGGCTGTACCGCGACAGAAACGCACCGTAAAATAGCCGACTTAAACTCATTGACCACCAGTGTAAGAGAAACCATGCGCGCCAGCCAATACCTGATTTCAACAAAAAAAGAATCACCCGCCGACGCTGAAGTTATCAGCCATAAACTCATGCTGCGAGCTGGAATGATTCGCAAAGTCGCCTCGGGCCTCTACTCCTGGCTGCCAATAGGGCTGCGCGTCTTTCGCAAAGTTGAAGCCATAGTGCGGCAGGAGATGGATAAGTCCGGCGCTCAAGAAATTATGATGCCTGTGGTACAGCCCGCCGATCTCTGGGAAGAGTCTGGACGCTGGGGACAGTTTGGCCCAGAACTGCTGCGTATCAAGGATCGTCACGATCGCGAGTTCTGTCTTGGCCCAACCCACGAAGAGGTGGTGACAGATATTATTCGCAATGAAATTCGCAGCTACAAACAGCTGCCTGCCAATTTCTACCAGATTCAAACCAAATTCCGCGATGAGCGCCGCCCGCGCTTTGGCGTAATGCGCACTCGCGAATTCTGTATGAAAGATGCCTACTCTTTCCATATCGATAGTGCATCCCTGCAGCAAACCTACGACCTGATGTACCAGACTTACTCAGCAATCTTTGAGCGCACCGGTTTGGTATTCCGCGCAGTACTGGCAGATACCGGCAGTATTGGCGGCAGTGTCTCCCATGAATTTCACGTACTGGCTGACTCAGGAGAAGATGCGATTGTCTTCTCCTCAGAGAGTGACTATGCAGCCAATATCGAAAAGGCCGAGGCTTTAGCATCTGACTCTAAGACAGCGGAAGGCAGCGCCGAGATGGCTGAACTCGCCACCCCCGGCGTGCGAACTATTGATGACCTATGCGCCTTCGTAAACAGCAGCCCCGAGCAATGCCTTAAAACATTAATTGTCAGCGCCGACGATAATGAGGGCAACAGCCAACTCTATGGCCTGATGGTTCGCGGCGATCACGAGCTCAATGAAGTAAAAGCCCAGCACGCACTGGGACTGGCCACTGAAGTGACCTTTGCCACTGAAGAGCAGATCAAAGCGACTCTGAATTGCTCGCCTGGCTCACTGGGCCCGGTTAATTTAAACCTGCCTATGGTGATTGATCACAGCGCCGCGCAACTCAGCGACTTTACCTGTGGCGCCAACCGCGACGGCTTCCACCTGACCGGTGTTAACTGGCAGCGCGACTGCGGCGAATATACGATTGCCGATATCCGCAATGTGGTGGCCGGCGATGCCAGCCCCGATGGCAAAGGCGTATTGGAAATTAAACGCGGTATTGAAGTGGGCCATATCTTCCAGCTTGGCACCAAGTACAGTGAAGCCATGAAAGCCACCGTACTCGATGAAAATGGCAAAGAGCGCAATATGTCTATGGGCTGCTATGGTATAGGTGTAAGCCGTATTGTCGCCGCCGCTATCGAACAGAACCACGATGACAATGGCATTATCTGGCCTGAGTCTATCGCCCCTTTCCAGGTCGCACTAGTGCCTATCAATATGCATAAGTCAGAGCTAGTCAAAGAGACCTGCGAAGCGCTTTATGAAAAACTCAGCAGCGCTGGCTATGAAGTGCTATTTATGGATGAAGCCAAAGCAAGATTGGGTGGCATGCTGGCCGATATTGAGTTGATCGGTATTCCCCACCGCATCGTGATCGGTGATCGCGGTCTTGAAGGTGGCACTGTGGAATATCGCAATCGCCGTGAACCGGAAAACCAACATATAGCTATGGATAAGCTGGATGCCTTTATTAGCGAGAACATCTCTAAATAACTATCTGATCAGCGCACTTATGCTGATACTGTCTGCGCTGGGGCACTTTGCTTCAGCGGAGTCAGTATCAATAGCGGAGCCAGTTAATAAAGTAGCAGAGCCGTCACTGGTTCAAGCACTAAAAACCGCCGCCTCCGCCGCCCACAGTTTTGACAATGCCTACGATGCAGAAGTCTGGCTGGTCGCCAAAGATCGCCCGCTGGCAAAGATAATCAAAAATCCGCAACAGCGCCTCAACCTGCTTAAACTGATTCATGCCGAAGCCTCTCTTGCACAGTTACAGCCAGAGATTGTGCTAGCCGTTATTGAAGTAGAGAGTCGCTTTGATAGTTACGCAGTTTCCAGTGCCGGCGCTATGGGTATGATGCAGGTAATGCCATTCTGGAAAAAAGAGATTGGCCGCCCCAATGATAATCTGATCGATACCCAGACCAACCTGCGTTACGGCTGTACCATTCTTAGATATTATCTCGATAAGGAAAAGGGCCGCCTTGCCGATGCCCTCGCCAGATACAATGGCAGCTATGGTCAATACTGGTATGCCGAACGAGTGCTGGATGCCTGGGCAAAAAACTGGCGCTAGAGCAGAGCATTTTATATTCCCCAATCGAGACTGTATGCTGTGCCTGAAACACCCCAACAATCCTGCTATCAAGGCCCAATAATGCCATTACTGTTAAATTGTGATCTCGGCGAATGCCTCGAAACCCGGGAAACCGGTCTCGACGATCAGGTAATGCCATTTATTGATCAGGCCAATATCGCCTGTGGTTTTCATGCTGGCAACCACAGCCTGATGAAGAGCACACTACTCTCAGCCAAACAGCACAATGTCGCTGTCGGCGCTCACCCCAGCTATCCAGACTCTGTTGGCTTTGGCCGCCGCTCGATGAACCTGCCGCCTGCAGAAGTAATAAAGCTGGTGCAGCATCAGATTCGCGTGCTCAGCGAAGTGGCAGAAACCCTTGATATACAGGTCAGCTACGTTAAACCCCACGGTGCCCTGTACAACGATATGATGACCAATGGCCATCTGCGCAGCGCGATTATGCAGGCGATCGCTGATAGCCAAGAGCAGCATAGCCGACCATTAGCCTTTATGTTGCAGGCCACGGCAGATGCCGAAATCCATCGTCAGGAAGCGCAGATATTTGGGCTTAAACTTATCTTTGAAGCCTTTGCCGACCGCTGTTACAACGACGATGGCAGCCTGCTGTCACGCAGTGAAGAAGGCGCCATCCACAGCCGCGAGAAAATGCTTGCGCAGGTACAGCAGATGAAAAATCACCGCACTGTAACCACAGCCAGCGGTCTTGTATTACCCCTGCAGGCGGATTCACTCTGCGTCCATGGTGACAATCGGGAAGCGGTTAATGCCATTGAAGAAATTCGCCAGCTGATCAATCAATGAGTGCAGAAAAGACTATTTCCATCGCTGGAGAAAATGCCCTAATTGTCTATTTTGCCGACAAACCCAGTGCAGCCATTTCCACTGAGATCGCCACTACAGTAAAAAAACTCCAGACCTATCTGGGTGCAACCCTGATTGATCTGGTGCCCTCCTACGCCTCTCTGCTGGTTATCTTCGATCCGTTTAAAACCGATCACCAGTCTGTACGCATAGCTATTAACACTGCTATCAAAGATTTAAATAAAATTACTCATGCATCAGAAACAAGCAGCGGATCGCTGGTCACACTGCCGGTTTATTACAGCAGTGAATCCGGCCCCGACCTGCAGAGAGTTGCCGATGGTGCAGGACTTTCTGTAGAAGAAGTTATAACCATTCATCAGCATAGTGAATATCGCGTCTATGCGATTGGTTTTGCTCCGGGCTTTGCCTATCTCGGCCAAGTCGATCAGCGTATAGCCACCCCGAGATTGGCTACTCCCAGACAGCAGGTACCGCGTGGCGCTGTGGCTATTGCCGACCAACAGACTGCCGTCTATCCGGCACAGTCACCCGGCGGCTGGAACCTGATTGGACTCTGCCCAATATTGATGTTCGACCCACAGGCTACACCCAGCATGCCCGTGCAGGTTGGCGATCAGGTGCGCTTTCAATCCATAAATAGAGCGACGTTTATCGCCATGGGCGGTGAGCTTTGAGCCTGAAAGTTATTAAACCGGGAATATACAGCCTGCTACAAGATGGCGGACGCTATGGCCAGCACAGTATGGGATTGACCAACGGCGGCCCCCTGGATCGCAACGCCTTTCGCTGGGCCAACCTGCTCTGCGAAAACCCCCAAGAGAGCGCCTCTATTGAAATTACAGTCGGCGGTCTGGCATTGGAATCTACAGTCAAAACCACTCTGGCTGTAACTGGCGCCGATATTCCCCTAAGTATCAACAAACAATCCGCCGCACTCTGGCACAGCCATAGCATTAATCCCGGCGACCTAATTGAACTGGGTTTTGCCCGCAGCGGCAGCCGCGCCTATCTTGCCGTTGCCGGAGGCTTTCAAGCCGAACCGGTTTTTAATAGTGTGTCCACGGTTCCCCGCGAGGGATTGGGCGGTCTGCACGCTGATGGCTCTGCACTAAAAAGCGGCGATATATTGCCCTGCAAGCCAATTGAAAAACCTCGCTTATGGCAACTGCCAGAAGAGCTAAGAGCGGACTACAGACAAAATTCAGCACTGTTAAGAGTTGTCCTCGGCTATCAGCAAGAGAACTTTAGTGAGACTCAAAAGCAGCTATTTTTTAACTCCAGTTACAGGGTTACCAAATTCAGTGACCGTATGGGTTATCGCCTTGAAGGTCCCGAAATTACTCACTCCATCAAGGGCATTCTCTCCGAGGGCATCTGCCTGGGCGCCATTCAATTCCCCGCCGATGGGCAGCCGATTATCCTGCTAAATGACCGCCAGACCATGGGTGGCTATCCGAAGATTGGCTCAATACTCTCTGTGGATATAGGAAAACTGGCACAGCTTTCAGCTGGAGGCACTGTACGCTTTGAGGCCATCAGCATGAATCGGGCACAGGCCTTACTGGCGGAAAATGAAAAACAATTTGTATCAAGCAGGCTACTAAATCTTTGCTTGTAACAGTGCGTACTGATACCATTTTTGGGTTAGGGAAAAACCACACAGCAGTCGACTCTTTTAAAGGAAAAACATGAATATCGCATTTCTCAATGGCACCTACCTACCACTGGAAGAAGCCAAAATATCGCCCATGGATCGCGGCTTTTTATTTGGTGACGGCATCTATGAAGTCGTGCCCTCTTACGCGGGAAAAATGGTTGGCTTTGCTCCGCATATTGAGCGCATGAATAATGGCCTCTCGGCTATTGGCATCAACCTGGGCTGGTCAGAAAATGACTGGTCCGATCTCTGCGCACAGTTGATTGAGAAAAACGGCGCCGGCAATCTGGGTATTTATATTCAGGTAAGCCGTGGTGCCGACAGCAAGCGTTTCCATGGATTTCCCGAGAATGTCGTTCCCACAGTATTTGCCTTCACCTTTAATATAGCCTCCGCCATCGGTGGCCGATAAGGCACTGGCGAAAAAATACACCGCCTCCACCGCCAGAGATCTGCGCTGGGAGCGCTGCCAAATTAAATCCACCGCACTGCTTGGTAATGTCCTACATTTTCAGCAGGGTCAGGATCAGGGCAACGATGAAACACTGCTATTTAATGCCGACAATCAGCTGACCGAAGCCAGCTCCTGCAATGCCTATATAGTGAAAGATGGCGTGGTGATAACACCGCCGCTGGACAATCAGCTGCTACCGGGGATTACCCGCCATATCCTGCTGGATATACTGCGTCGCGATGGGGGTATTGCGGTCGAAGAGCGAATTGTTAGTATGGATGAAGTGCGTAATGCCGATGAAGTATGGATTACCAGCTCCTCCAAAGAGATTGGCGCTGTCGTGGAAATAGACGGCGAACCGGTCAGCAACGGTGAAGTTGGCGATATATGGCTGGCGGCACAAACGCTATACTCTGCCGAAAAATACAATTATTAAAACAGTTATTAACAGGCTTTAACTCATGTCTCGACCCACTCAGGCAACTATCGATCTGCAGGCACTGCGCGATAACTTCACTCTCGCCCAGTCACTGGCAACAGATTCCCAAACCATGCCCATGGTCAAAGCCAATGCCTATGGTCACGGTATGGTCGAAGTCGCTCAAGCGCTTGCTGATCTAGCCCCGGCCTTTGGTGTCGCCTGTATTGAAGAGGCACTGGAACTTCGCGATGCCGGTATCTGCCAGCCTATTCTGCTGCTCGAAGGCACGTTTAGTGCCGATGAGGTCAATACCGCCGCCCTTAAAGGCCTCTGGTTAATGGTCGAAAACCACCTCCAGAAAGAGGCTGTTCTGAATGCTGATATAGCCCAGCCAGTCAATGTATGGCTGGGTGTGGATACAGGGATGCACCGCCTTGGCTTTCCACCTGAGGAAGTCGCCGAGGTCTTTCAAAGCCTGTCTGATAGCCGCAATGTCAATGATCAGATAGTGATCGCCTCGCACTTTGCCTGCGCAGAAGATTTAGACAATGATTTTACCGCTGTGCAGTTGGCAACCTTTGGCAACACTATTTCAGGCTTTGATTCAGTTAAAACCAGCCTAGCCAACTCTGCCTCGATACTTGGCAGGCCAGATACCCATAGAGATTGGAATCGCCCCGGTTATATGATCTATGGCGCATCACCCTTTGATCATGCTCAGGAGAATGGCGACAAACTAAAACCAGTAATGACCCTTAGCTCAGCAGTGATTTCAGTGCGCAATATAGAGGCTGGCGAGAAAGTCGGTTACTCCGGCAAATGGTGTGCTGAGCGACCCACAACCATCGCCACCATCGGCATTGGTTATGGTGATGGCTATCCTCGAACCGCGCCCAAGGGCACGCCAGTACTGGTCAATGGTATTGAATGCCCACTGGTGGGCAGTGTCAGTATGGATATGATTACCGTGGATGTAACTGACCTTAAAACAGTGGCTATTGGCGACTCTGTTGAGCTCTGGGGCAAGCAGCTGCCGGTTAATCGCGTTGCTGAATATTGCGCAACTCTGGGTTATGAACTGCTAACCCGAATGCCGTTGCGGGTTCCAAGAATTTATAAATAATCGAGTTGTACTTTCAATTTCACTTACAGATTAATCTGCAGTGCCGTTTGCGATTTCACATCCTCAATAACCACATAGGTATGGGTCTGGCTTATCCCCTCGATAGCGGATAACTTCTCCCCCAAAAACCGCTGATAGTGCTGCATATCGGCCACGCGAATCTTGATCAGATAATCAAAACCACCGGCCACCATCTGGCATTCAAGAACCTCATCCAAATCCATCATTTGCTGATTAAACTGACTGATCGCCTCCGTGGTGGTACTGGTCAACTGCACTTCAATATAGGCACAGAGCGCCGCATTGGCTTTTACCGGATCCAGCAGTGCCACATAGTCAGTGATAAAGCCCTCTCGCTCCAAGCGTTTGACCCGCTCCAGACAGGGTGTGGGTGTCAGATTAACCTCACGAGCCAGATCGACATTGGCAATCCGGCCATTGTGTTGCAAGGTATTAAGAATCCTGCGATCGGTGCGATCCAGATCCGTTACTGTTTTCATATTTCACCCCTCAAAAAAACTAAAAAAATCAAAATATCCCTTCAGAATAATAGTCTATTAATTTAAGTATGACAGACTAAAAAACTGTTAAATCAATAATTATGGAGACAAATATCAAGATAAATAACCGAAAATGCCAGATATTACACAGAATCAAATTTTAGGGATAAACACTTAAGGACAAACTATGAACCAGGCAGAGCTACGCAACAGAATTCGCCAGCTAACTCATCAGGATGAGCATCAGGCTGTCACTCAATTGCTGCACAGCAACCCGCTCACCAGCAAGGCTCGCAAAAAAATCCTCCACGACTCTCGACAACTGGTCACCCAGTGCCGCGCCGACAAAACTAGCAGCGGAACACTAGATGCCTTCCTGCTCGAATTTGGCTTATCCAATGCCGAAGGTGTAGCACTTATGTGTTTGGCCGAAGCCCTGCTGCGGGTTCCCGACGCCTTAACCGCAGACCGTCTGATTGCCGAGAAAATTCAGGCCGGAAACTGGAACACCCACCGCGGAAAATCGGAATCCCTATTTGTCAATGCATCCACCTGGGGGCTAATGCTCACCGGTCAGCTGGTCAGCCTCGACAGAGAGATTACCCAGGATACCGACAGCTGGATAAAACGCCTGACGGCCACAATGGGTGAACCAGTAATTCGTGCCGCAGTAATGCAGGCAATGAAAATAATGGGCGGCCAATATGTACTCGGCCGCACTATTACCGAAGGACTAAAATGCGGTACCAAACACAACAATAAAGAAACCAGATTTTCTTTTGATATGCTCGGCGAAGGTGCCCGCACTGAAGCAGATGCTGCCGAATATCTAAAAGCCTACAGCATCGCCATTGATGAGATTGGAAAAAACACCTCTGGGGATTCAGTGTTTAATGCCAACGGCATCTCAGTAAAACTCTCCGCCCTGCACCCGCGTTATTACTACGCTCAACATCAAGCAGTGATGGAAGAGTTACTGCCGCGCATTAAACAACTCTGCCTGCAAGCCAAACAATACAATATAGGCCTGTCGATTGATGCCGAAGAAGCCTATCGACTGGATATCTCATTGGATATTTTTGAGGCACTGGCAAAAGGCCCCGACCTTGAAGGCTGGCAGGGATTGGGCTTTGTATTACAGGCCTATCAAAAGCGCGCTCCGGATACCGCCAAATGGTTGATCGGCCTAGCCAAAGAAACCAATCGCCGCCTAATGGTGCGATTGGTCAAAGGCGCCTACTGGGATGCCGAGATTAAACATGCTCAGGAACTTGGTCTTGAGAGCTATCCAGTATTTACCCGCAAAGCCAATACCGACCTCTGCTACCAGCACTGCGCCGGTATTCTTCTCGATGCACAAAAAGAGATTTACCCGCAGTTTGCCACCCACAATGCCTACACCGCCAGTATGATTTTAGAACTGGCTGGCGAGCGTGAATTTGAATTTCAACGCCTGCATGGTATGGGTCATATTCTCTATTCACAGCTTAAAAACAGCTATAAAAACAAGCAACTTGCCGTTCGAGTCTATGCCCCTATCGGCAACCATAAAGACCTGCTGCCCTATCTGGTTCGCAGGCTTTTGGAAAACGGTGCCAACAGCTCTTTTGTCAATCGCTTTTTGGATCATCAAACCCCTGTCGAAGAGTTACTCGAAGATACCAGAGACCAGGTCACCAGTGCCTTTCCCTACCAACATAAGATGATCGCTATACCAGAGCAGATATTGACTCTGGCCGGCGAAGACCGCAAAAATGCCCGGGGAATAGATTTGGACTCGCCATTGGAAACACAGGCTCTGCTGCGCACAGTGGCACAGATATCTGCACTGAATTCTCACCCGATTATTGATGGCGAACCCGTGGAAGGCGAAGCGCAAGAAACCTATAACCCCACATATCAACAGCAGCTTATTGGCTATTATTCCAAAGCTAACGAAGCAGATATTTTGCGCGCACTTGGTTCCGCACATACAGCGCAACCCGACTGGGATAGTCTGGGTCATAGCGGCCGCGCCGATATTCTGGATAAAGTTGCCGATCTAATTGAAAGAGACTCGGAGGAACTTATTGGGGTTATTGCGACAGAGGGAGGAAGAACCTTAGGCGATGGCATTTCCGAAGTTCGCGAAGCGATAGATTTCTGTCGATACTACGCATTACAAGCCAGATCATTACCCTCCCATAACCTTCAAGGCCAGGGTGTATTCCTGTGCATTAGCCCCTGGAACTTCCCACTGGCTATCTTTGTCGGCCAAATTGCCGCCGCACTGTCAGCAGGCAATACAGTCATCGCCAAGCCAGCCGCCCAGACTCCAGCCATTGCCGCCTGCGCGATCAGACTATTTCACGAAGCCGGTATTCCCGGTGCCGCCCTGCATCTATTGCTCGGCAGCGGCTCCCAGATCGGTAAATTATTAATCGGCGATAGGCGTATTGCTGGCATCGCCTTTACCGGCTCAACCTATACTGCCCAGAGTATCAACCAGCAGCTGGCCGCACGTCCCGGCGGGCCAATACCTTTTATCGCCGAAACCGGTGGCCAGAACTGCATGATAGTCGACTCCACTGCCCTGCCCGAGCAGATCGTTGATGATGTGATTATCTCCGCCTTTCAAAGTGCCGGCCAGCGTTGCTCTGCCCTGCGGGTATTATTTATTCAAGAAGATATTGCCGATAACACATTGAAAATGCTCTCCGGAGCCATGGACTCTCTAAAGGCAGGAAACCCTAAAAAGCTCTCCAGCGATCTTGGGCCAGTTATCGACAGCGGCGCTCAGGCAGAACTCCAGGCACATATAGAGCGCATGTATAAAGAAGCCAAATTTATCGCCAAGGTAGAACTCAGTAATAGTTGTAACAACGGCAGCTTTGTTGCACCCCACGTTTTTGAAATCGATTCCCTTGATCAGCTAACCGAAGAGGTGTTCGGCCCAGTGCTTCATGTGATTCGCTACTCGTCAGAAAAGCTCAGCTCAGTTATTCAACAGATCAACAACACTGGCTACGGACTGACACTGGGCATCCACAGTCGTATTGAAGCCTTTGCTGAAACCGTCTACCGCAACACTATTGCCGGAAATACTTATATCAACCGCAATATGGTCGGTGCTGTGGTTGGGGTAAACCCCTTTGGTGGACGGGGACTATCCGGCACCGGACCCAAAGCCGGCGGCCCCAATTATCTACTGCGTTTCTCCGCAACTTCTAATGAAACAAACAGTAATCAAAAGCATAAAAACACCTATTCGTTAGATTTAAACAAGGCCATAGCGGCCAAATCACAGAGCATTAACAGTGCGGTTAAGGCCATGGCCAAATGGCAACTGACCTCAGTTGATAGCCGCCTGTCAATTATCGGCAAGTGCAGTGCAGAGTTTCTACCGGTGATTGAACAGATCGCTCGAGAAAAACTCGCCAACCCTATTCAACTGCCGGGCCCAACCGGTGAAGATAATAAGCTGTCACTTTTTGGCCGCGGAGTGATGGTTTTGGTTGTCACTAAAAATGATCTGATGGCTAAAGCAGAGAAACAAATTGCCTGCGCTTTGCTCTGCGGATGTCCGGTGATAATTGCAGCAGATCAGTCCCACAAAGCCTCAGTAAAAACTATACAGGCAAACTATCTGCAAGCAGGACTAGCAGCAGACTTACTGCAGATAGAACCCATAGAAAACCTTAGCGGGCTAATACAGGACAGTAGCGTTGAAGGATTAATCGCCAACAGCCTTAACTCAGATAGCTCAGCATTAAGACAGGTCATGGCGCAGAGAAACGGCAGTGTTATTCCGTTAATTGAATGGCCGGAAAATAACGAGGGATACAATTACCACTGGTTGCTGTGGTTTTTGAGTGAGCGCACCAGAACAGAAAATCTGGTGGCCAGAGGCGGTAATACTCAGCTGTTTAATTTAGCGGGGTAAGGCGCGAGCTTAACCCTATTTAAAATAGTCCACTTGGGATGAGCAACTTAAACCTAACTGGCCTCGGCATAACGGCGAAGGATATCCAGAAAATCACCGCCATATTTTTCCAACTTGCTTTCACCAACGCCGGTAATGGTCAGCAATTCCGCTTCCGAAGTCGGTAAAGTATCGAGCATCTCCTTAAGCGTGGCATCATGAAAAATCACATAGGGCGGCACATTAAACTCATCGGAGAGCATCTTTCTGCACTCCCGCAGCTCATCCCATAATTCCTGATCTTCAGGCTGTATCTGAGCTTTTCTGGCAGACTTTGAGCCGGCCTTTTTAGCGGAGGGAGCCTTGATTTCTTCTATACGTAAAAACAGCGATTGCTCGCCTTTTAGTACCGGTCTACAGAGGTCCGTTAGCTGCAGAGCACTATAGCCCTCAATATCGACACGCAGTAAACCGCGCACCACCAACTGGCGAATCACTGAACGCCAGCGGGCTTCATGAATATCAGCGCCAATACCAAAGGTACTCAACTGGTGATGGTGATGCTGCAATACCTTTTCAGTTTCTTTGCCTTGCAGCACATCCATCACATGCACAGCACCAAAGCGCTGGCCAGTGCGGTAAACGCAGGACAGGAGCTTCTGGGCAGCTTCCGTGGCATCCCAGGTCTCAGGGGGAATCTGGCAGTTATCACAGTTCCCACATTGTTCCGGGGCGTTGTCGGCAAAGTAGTTGAGCAGCACTTTGCGACGGCAGCTGGTGACTTCGCAGAGCCCCAACATGGCGTCGAGTTTGTGGCGCTCAGCGCGCTTAAATTGCTCGGAGCCATCTGATCCCTGGGCCATTTGCTGAAGGCGCACTACATCTTGTAAACCGTAAACCATCCAGGCATCGGCTGGCTGTCCGTCGCGCCCTGCCCGACCGGTTTCCTGATAATAGGCTTCAATACTTTTCGGCAGGTCGAGGTGGGCGACAAAGCGCACATCGGGTTTATCTATGCCCATTCCAAAGGCGATGGTGGCAACAATAATCACCCCATCTTCACGCAAAAAACGACTCTGGTGAGTTTGTCTAAGTTGAGCGGGCAAGCCTGCATGATAGGGCAAGGCAGTAAAACCCTGCTGGGTTAACCAGGCCGCTGTGTCTTCGACTTTTTTACGGGACAGGCAGTAGACAATGCCGGCTTCACTTTTACGCTGCTTTAAAAAATCCAGCAGTTGCTTTTTGGCGGTGGTTTTGTTGGCAATCGCATAGCGAATATTGGGGCGATCAAAACCGCTGATATAGGAATTGGCGTCCACCAGAGATAGCCGCTCAACAATTTCTTTTCTGGTGCGCACATCTGCAGTAGCCGTCAGGGCAATGCGCGGTATCGCCGGAAAACGCTCATTGAGTAAACTTAATGAGAGATAATCTGAACGAAAGTCATGACCCCATTGGGATACACAGTGAGCTTCGTCAATGGCAAACAGGGCTAATTTACAGCGTTCCAATAGATCGAGGGTATATGACTGGATAAGCCTTTCAGGGGCGATATAGAGTAAATCTAACTGCCCGGCCATTAGCTGTTGCTCAATAATATTTTGTTCGCTATGGGAGAGACTGGAATTTAGAAAGGCCGCCTTAACACCCAACTGCTGCATAGCATCGACCTGATCCTGCATCAGAGCGATCAGCGGTGAGATAATCACACCTACCCCATCGCGGATCAGGGATGGAATCTGATAACAGAGCGACTTACCACCGCCGGTAGGCATCAGTACTAGTGCATTATTACCGGCGCTAACATGTTCAATAATCTCGGCCTGGTGACCACGAAAACTATCATAGCCATACAGGCTGTTTAAAATCTCTAGTGCTTTTTGCGACATGTTGTTCCGACTTTTAATTTTTAAACGAGAGAGATTTTACAGCTGCCACTCAGTACGGCCTGCGAAGCTGTCGCCATTATTGGTAAAGCGTACAAATGAGGGGGTAACCCGGTAGAAGTTAGATTTAGCAAAGGCAGAACCAATCAGGCGCTCCTGGTCGGTGGTCGGATTATCGACCAGTGCCCAGACTTCCGGAAAGCGGGCAAAATAGAGATCGGCAATCCTGTCCCTATCAGCCACCTTGCTTATCGTACTGTAGATTTGCGCACCACATATTGACTGCCAGTCACCAGTGTAATCAGAATAGATTGAAACAGCTGCGCTGCCGTTAGCCGGAATACTTTTAATATGCCGACTGTTTGCAGACGACAGGAAGTAGAGTTCAAATGGCTCTAGAGAGATATCTGCCACATAGAGTACTGGCGCTGACCAGGGGCCGCAGGCATCAGAAGTGGCGATAGTTAAAACCGATTCTGCGTTCAAAAACTCATGCAGTTTGGTGAAATCTTTAACTTCATCAGCCACCTTAGACATTGCCCTGCCAACGCTTCATACCATCCATCTCAATATCAAACAGATCGAGAATACGAGCTACTGAATGATTAACTATATCGTCGACTGTTTTTGGCTCGCTGTAAAATGCAGGTGAAGGTGGGCAAATAATGGCACCGTATTGACTGGCTTTATACATCAGCTCGCAGTGACCTGTGTGCATAGGTGATTCGCGGGGAACAATCACCAGTGTACGACGCTCTTTTAAAACCACATCGGCAGCGCGTATTAGCAGATTATCGGCATAGGAGTTAACAATACCGGAAAGGGTTTTCATTGAGCAGGGAACCACAATCATGCCCGCGGTTTTAAACGAACCACTGGCAATAGTGGCGCCAATGTTTTTATTGTTGTGGACTTCGTCGGCCAGCGCCTCAACATCTTCTGGCTTCCAGTCGGTTTCGATACCGATATTCATGCGTGCTGCCTGGCTCATTACCAGGTGGGTTTCTATATCACTGCGTTCGGCCAGCACCTGAAGCATTCGGATGCCGTAAATAACGCCGCTTGAGCCGGATAGGCCAATAATTAGTCGCATGATGATTCCTTGTTTTAGGCCGTCTATTCTGCCTTTTTTACTGGCAGCTGGGTAGTGAAACTTGTTGAATGATACGTAGTAAGGGTGTGGGTGGTTTTACTCTTTTTACTTGGCTTCAGGGGGTTTATGGGTCAGGGTTGGGCTGGAGTGGGATAGCCTCTGTAGATCCCCTTGAGATCGGTCCCATAAGTTTATAATTTTCAGCGCTCCCGCAACTCGCTACGCTCAAACAGGCGCTCGCTCAACCTGAAAATCATAAACTTATAAGCGGGCCCTGACTGATCTCAAGGGGATCTACAGAGGCTATTTGCAAGACTCGCAGATTCTGAAAGCTAAACTAAGCCTTATTTTTAATAGAGTTTGCACCAATTCTTCTTACGGCGTGCTAGACGCATACTTATGGTTTCAGTGGAATAATCTTTTAAAACTGAATCTATGGAATAGCCCTTAAGCCCCATAACTTTTGCATTGATAACTCCATAATTATCGCCATCAATCTGGCAGGACACAAATGCAGTCCCACAGTTTTTGCATTCGTGGAAATCTGCGGTTTTATGGCCATGCTGGACTATTACATGGTCGGATGGGTTATTGATTTTAAAGCTAAAGCTTGAACCCGAGTCACTCACATACTCTCCAGAATTTTTTCTACAGTATTCACAGGAGCATGAGCGGGCAATCAAACCTTGAGGCTTAACATCCCAGTCGATTTGGATATTTTTACAGCTGCAAGAGAGTTTCAAAATACACCTCGAAAGTAAGTTATCCTGTTAAAGGTAGAACATATTTTTAAAACCAAAGATTAAAAAACGATACCAAAGCCCACTCCAATAATTCAAATAGCGCCTGTCTCTTCCCTTGAGATCAGTCAGGGCCCGCTTATGGATTTGCAATTTTCAGATTGAGCGAGCGCTTGTTTGAGCGAAGCGAGTTGCGGGAGCGCTGGAAATTTCAAATCCATGGGACCGATCTCAAGGGAAGAGACAGGTGCTATTGTGCTCCCAAACTAAGGAGTAACCGGCAGTGCGATCTCTCGTCGCTTTGCTCTGTCGAGATGACAGGTTAAACGGGCCACAGCCGACGCTGGGGTGACATTCCTTCGCTGGCTTTATGCCATAGATAAAATAACCTTGCCCTTGGCGCGGCGTTCAGAAATTGAGGAAAATGCCGCTTTATAGTCATCCAGCGGATAGACCTCAGTCACCAGCGGCGAAAACTTGCCGTCATCAATCATCGCAATCAGCTCCTGAAAGTTCTTCTGTGACTCCCGCGGAAACTTAGTCGCCCAGGTGCCCCACCAGACACCGACAATAGACGCACCCTTCAGCAAACATAAATTGAGCGGAATTTTAGGAATTGGCCCCGAAGCAAAACCAACCACCAAAAAGCGACCATCCCAGGCAATAGCGCGAAATGCCTGCTCGGAAAAATCACCGCCAACCGGATCGTAAATAACATCCACACCCTTACCCTTGGTCAGCGCCTTAACCTGCTCCTTAAGGTCTTCAGTGGAATAATTAATCCGCAGATCAGCGCCAGCCTCGCAGGCAAAGTCCAACTTCTCCTCGCTACTGGCCGCAGCAATAACCGTAGCGCCCATCGCCTTGGCAATCTGGATAGTGGCAATACCCACACCCCCAGCCGCACCCATTACCAACAGCGTCTCGCCAGGCTGAATCTTAGCCTGCTGCTTTAACGCGTAATAGGAAGTCCCATAGGTAATCGCAAAGCCCGCCGCCTGCTCGAAACTCATACTCTCGCCCAGTGGAAACGACATATATTCCGAAGTAACACACTGCTCTGCAAAGCCACCAAAGGGAACCGTCGCTATCACCTTATCGCCAACCGCGCGGGTACTAACCCCCTCGCCCACCGCAGAGACCACACCAGATACCTCAGCACCGGGAACAAACGGCAGTGGCGGCTTAAACTGATACTTGCCTTGAACAGTCAGCAGATCGGGGAAATTAACCCCAGACGCTTTTACATCAATCAGAATCTCGCCCCTGCCAACTTCCGGCCTGGGCCGCTCTTCAAGATCAAGCTGTTCTGGCGGTGCAAACTCATTGCAGACTAATGCTTTCATAAAGCTCCCCTACTCAATTCATTATTCTTATTAGGTCGACCAAAAATTACATATATTGCTTGAGCTCGCGACGACCAATCACCATACGATGAACCGCATCCGGGCCATCGGCAAAGCGAAGCACACGCTGCCCGCCATACCAGTTTGCCAGCGGTGTATCCTGGGACAGACCCAGACCACCGTACATCTGTATAGCTTCATCAATAATCTTTAGAGCCATATTCGGTGCGGCAACTTTAATCATTGAGATATAGGGCTGCGCTGCATCGGTGCCCACATTGTCCATCAGCCAGGCAGCTTTTAGACAGAGCAGACGAGTCATCTCTATATCAATGCGCGCCTGAGCAATAATATCCACATTGCCACCCAACTTAGCCAGTGGGCGACCAAAGGCCTCACGCTCCAGAGAACGCTCACACATCATCTTTAAAGCCGCTTCAGCAAGACCAATGGATCGCATGCAGTGGTGAATGCGGCCCGGCCCTAAACGACCCTGAGCTACTTCAAAGCCACGGCCTTGACCGAGGATCATATTTTCTTTGGGAACGCGCACATCTGTAAAACGCATATGCATATGGCCGTGGGGCGCGTCGTCTATATTGAAGATTTCCATTGGTCGCAGGTTTTGCACCCCGGGTGTGGCAAAGGGAACCAGCACCTGCGAGTGACGGGAATGACGCGGTGCATCCGGGTTGGTATTGCACATCACAATCATAATTTCACAGCGCGGATCACCGGCACCAGAGATCCAAATTTTCTCGCCATTCAAAACCCACTCATCGCCATCGGCAACACAGGACATTGAGATATTGGTCGCATCGGACGAGGCGACATCTGGTTCAGTCATTGCGTAGGCAGAGCGGATTTCACCATTGAGCAGCGGCGTTAACCAGCGCTGTTTTTGCTCATCGGTACAGAAGCGCGCCAGCACTTCCATATTGCCGGTATCCGGCGCCGAGCAGTTAAACACTTCCGGGGCCAGATGGGAGCGACCGGTCTCCTCGGCAATATAGGCGTATTCAACGGTGTTAAGACCATGGCCACCGGGCCAGTGGGTAAGGAAGAAATTCCACAGATTTTGCGCTTTGGCTTTAGCCTTCAAGCCTTCGAGGATTTCAGTCTGGCGTTCGGTGTAGGTCCAGCGATCACCACTGCCGATCTCGGCGTGATATTCCCCTTCTAAGGGCAGAATCTCTGTATCAATAAACTGTTTTACTTCTGCCAGTATGGGTTTGACCTTGTCGCTAATACCTAAATCCATCTGCTTATCCCTTTTAATTATTCTAATTTTTGTTAATGTTTTTAAAATCTGTAAGCTCTAATAGCCACTGAGAAGCGCAAAGCGATCACCATGGTAGCTGTAGTCGCCAAACAGCATAGCAGCCGGACGAGCGCGCTTGATATAGAAGCCTATATCATACTCATCGGTCATGCCTATACCGCCGTGCATCTGTATCGCTTCATTGGTCGCCAGCTCGGATACTTCACAGAGTTTAGCTTTGGCAATACTGACCAGCAGCGGACTATTGTCGTCGCCCTTATCTAGGGCTTGCAGTGCTTTCAGAACAACGGATTTACACAGCTCAACTTCACTCCACCAGTGGGCGGCGCGATGCTGTAATGCCTGAAATGAGCCGATAAGCACACCAAACTGCTTGCGCTCTTTTAAGTACTGCAGCGTGGTATCAAAAGTCTGTTGGGCTATTCCCAGCAACTCCGCGGCGAGATAAGCATTGCCCACATCCAGATGTTGCCGACAGGGCCTGAAAGCCTCTGCCCTCTTCACCCAGCAGTGCGGATTGAGGCACTTCAAGATTATTAAAATTGATATTGGCATAGTTGCGGCAATCGACCATCTGGGTGCGCTCAACCTCAACACCAGCTGCAGTGCGATCGACTATAAACAGGCTGATGCCGTTTATATCCCCAGCATCACCACTGGTGCGTGCGGCAACAATTAACTTGTCGGCAGTGCTGCCATCGGCGACAAAACGCTTACTGCCATTTAAAACATAGCCCTGCCCTTTAGCCGATGCGCTCATGCTGATCTCTGTCGGTGCGTGGTGAATCTTCTCATCCACAGCCAGTGCCGTGGTCAATTCACCCCCAGCAATCGCAGCCAACAGTTCAGCTTTTTGCTCTTCGCTACCTGCCTGATTAATTGCCGTCACACCGAGAATTGCCGTGGAGAAAAGCGGCGAGGCAGTTAATGTGCGCCCGCTCTGCTCGACTATCTGACCCATACCCACATGGCCAAACTCCAGACCGCCGTAGGCTTCGGGCACCAGAATTGCCGCCCAACCCATATCCACCATCTGCGCCCAGAGGTTGTCTGCGTAGCCTTTTTCGCTGCCTGCATCGCGCTGCTTGCGCAACTCGGCAACCGGGGCAAACTCAGCCAGGAAACCCTGAGCTGACTCTTTGAGCATCTGCTGTTCTTCGTTGATAACCAATGCCATATATTGTCCCCTAACCTAAGCCAAGAATATTTTTAGCGATAATATTGAGCTGAACCTCAGAGGTTCCACCTTCAATCGAGTTGCCCTTGGTGCGCAGCCAGGTGCGCGGTGTCCAGCCACCATTGGAGTTGGCGCCATCCCAGATCATCGCGTCACTGCCGTCGATCTTCATCATCAACTCATAGCGGCGTTTATTTAACTCTGTACCGTAGTACTTGAGCATGGCGGAGGTTGCACCCACACCATGGCCGGATTTAACCTCATCGGTAACCCGCTCTGCGGTCATGGCAAAAGCCGCGCCATCAATTTCCCACTTAAGAACATCCGCGCGCAACAGTGAGTTGTTTATACGGCCCTCTTCAACACCGACTGACTTGGCGGCAATCTGGCCCAGAGTGTCAGAACCGGCATCGGTCAAACCAAAGCCACCGATCATTTCCCGCTCATGAGTCAGCAGATATTTGGCGATAGTCCAACCCTGATTTATCTCACCAACCACCTGATCTTTTTCAACCCGAACATCGTCGAGAAAGGTTTCACAGAACGGAGAGCTGCCAGAGATAAGCTTAATAGGCTTGGGGGTTACGCCCGGGGTTGCCATATCAAACAGCACCAGACTGATGCCCATCTGTTTTTTGGCTTCGAAGTCTGTGCGCAAGAGACAGAACATCCAGTCGCATTTATCCGCATAGGAGGTCCATACCTTTTGACCATTGGCAATAAAGTGATCCCCTCTATCTTCGCCCTTGGCCTGCAGGCCGGCCAAGATCAGAGCCAGCACCTGGCTCGGAGTAACCCTGGCACCAGCGAATCTCGCCGCGAATAATGGGTGGTAAATGCTGCTGTTTTAAAGCCTCTGAGCCAAACTTTAGCAGTGCCGGGCCAATCATCCAGATACCAAAACTATCCAGTGGTGAGCGGGCATTGATACGCGCCATTTCTTCTTTGAGAATCTTGGTTTCGGCCTTATTTAGACCACCACCGCCGTATTCCGCAGGCCAGTCCGGTGCAGTCCAGCCGCGGGCAGCCATGCGCTCCATCCACTGCTTTTGCTCTTCACTCTTAAAAATCC
The DNA here is from genome assembly GCA_943788895.1 of uncultured Pseudomonadales bacterium. Lineage (GTDB taxonomy): Bacteria > Pseudomonadota > Gammaproteobacteria > Pseudomonadales > Porticoccaceae > HTCC2207. Next base: position 48,990 of record CALSRZ010000006.1, read on the forward strand.
AGTTGCGACCACCCCAGCAGGAATCGTCTGAATTGGTAATCGGAAAGCGCATACTGGGAGGACAGTTCTCTTCCAACCAGTCGCGGGTCTCTTGTCTGAAAGTTTGTAGATCAGCCACAGTTTTCTCCTGCTATTTCGCTGCTTTAAATCAGCGTTTATTGCTATAAAATTTGACGGTACAGTAGGCTTTTGTAGCTTACAAGCATTTGGGTGACAGACAGGCTCTGTATACAGGGCTTTATTGCGTGCTTTTATGACTCCAGGGTTTTACTATCCTCTGTCGTGCTTACAAGCGATTAAATAACAGGGATAAGTATATGACTGAAGCATTAGCGGAATTACTCGACACTCTCGATCTGGAGAGAATCGACACCAATATCTACCGTGGACAGACCCCGGAAACCCGCAATAAAAGAGTGTTTGGTGGCCAGGTATTTGCTCAGGCTATGCGCGCCGCTCAGGATACAGTCTCAGAAGAGCGTATGGTGCACTCCCAGCACGCCTATTTTTTACGCCCCGGTGATCCCTCAGTGCCAATACTTTTTGAAGTCGATGGGATTCGTGACGGTAAGTCATTTACTACTCGCCGAGTGGTTGCTTCACAGCGCGGTAAAGCGATCTTTAATACCGAACTATCGTTTCAGGTTAGAGAGTCAGGACTCTCTCATCAGGCGGATATGCCAGACTGTGTGGGGCCGGAGAAACTCGAAGATGACAGCGTTCTCTGGGCCAGACTCAAAGAAGCGACGAAAAAAAAATCTCAGGATAGCTCAGCCGCCAACCGCACTCCGCTGCGACCGATTGAAATTCGCTCGGTAAATCCAATTGATCTTATCAATCCAGTAGCCAGAGAACCGCAGCAGCTGGTGTGGGTAAAGGCCAATGGCGTAATTGAGGATATTAATGGCCGTGCGGATAGGCCATTGCATCACGCTATTCTCGCCTATGCCTCGGACTTTAATCTGATGGGCACAGCACTGCTGCCCCATGCAGTTAATCTTGCCAGCCCCAAACTACAGCCAGCCTCTCTGGATCACTGTATCTGGTTTCACGATGAGTTTAGAGCCGATGAATGGTTGCTTTATGCAATGGATAGCCCGCGCTCCAGCCATGCCCGGGGGCTTAGTCGCGGATCGTTCTACAGCCGCGATGGGCGACTGGTGGCCAGTACTATTCAGGAAGGGTTAATGCGCCTGCACAACGACTAAATGCGCTTCAACGCTATACTTTTTTAAGGCAATGCCCTCAAGGATGGGCTTGAACTTTATCCACTTGTAGTGTCTTATTGAAATATGAAACCCTTTTCAACACGCAGGTTTATCTTACTCAACCTACTGGTCACCGTATTCACCTTGAATGCCGTACTGGTGCACAGCGCCTGCTTTATGGAAATCACCGCTGCTGAGCAAACTTCCAGCGCTAAAATGAATATGCCTTGCCATACCCAAGAAAACAGCCAAGCCACTATTAATCATCCAGATATGGTGATGGAGGATTTGGTTATAGAGGGCACGGAAATGCAGGGCATGGAAAAGGATTGCTGTTCTGCCTGCTCAGTTCTGGTTCTCACCACCGATACAGCAGTGTCCATAACTGCGGCACATGCAGATATGATTGATATACCCCTAGTCTCATTAATAGATCGTACTTTGGAAATACCTTTCAGACCCCCCATCTATCACCGCTCATAGTTTTTTCACGCCCTCTGCGGTGTTAGATCCACTTGAAAACTGAATGGTGAAACCATGTTTAATAAAACTATAGCGATTGCGCTGCTCTATGCGCTGCTTTCCACGCCTCTGCTAGCACAGAATTATGTGGTCAATGTAAATGGTATTGTCTGTGAATTTTGTGCCTATGGCGTAGGTAAAAAGATTCGCAAGCTGCCCTTTATCGACCGCTCACAGTATGACCAGGGGGTTAGAGTCGATATTGAAAATCAGCGCGTATTTGTCGCTCTGCGCGAAGATGCGTTATTCGACAAATCCGCCCTATTCAAGGCCATCGAATCCGGCGGTTACAATCCAGTAGATATCCGAGAAATCCCCAACAAAGAACCAGTGGAGGTGATCGAATGAAACCGATCCTCGCTGTTTTATTTTTTACTCTGGCTGGCAACCTATATGCCCACCAGCCGGTTATGGATATGGCGCCACGCTGGAATAATGGCTATGGGGTACAGACTCGAATAGAGCATGCCAACTCTGAAACCACCACATGGCTTGAGGGGGTTTACACCTTTAAACCATCCTTGCGCATGACCTTAAAAGTGCCCCACAGTAATGGCGAAATCGGTGATGCTATTTTTGCCATGCCGATAAAACGCTATAAAAATGCCGGCGCGTTTACCTCCAACTGGGGGCTTACACCCTCAGTGCGAATGCCAACCGGCGGCGGAAGCCAATGGGATGCGGGCCTAAGCCTCAGTTACAGTTCAGAGAGCCGCAAGGTCTACCAACTCTACGACCTCTATACACTTGGCGACACCACCGGCGTGGATATCAATGTTGGACTGGTTCATGCGGATGGCAAAGGTTCATCCTGGTTTACTCTGTGGGATATTACTGCCAAAGATTCCGATTCCGGGCAACATCTGCTTAGCGGACCGGTGCTGGTGTATTTCAAGCGCAACCTGATACTGCGTGCCGAGTATAAATTTTCCGCCTATGACGATGATAGCCAATGGGATGGTGATTACTTTAGTTTTGGCATTGGCCTGGTCTATTAGGAGCAGCATGATGGAAAATAAGACAGAGGAAAGAATGAAAAAACCGCGTACCTGGAGCTGGCTTCTGCTTTTCACCACCTCAGGAACCCTGATCTGCTGCGCCATTCCGATCACCCTAGTGACCCTGGGACTCGGTGCCAGTGTTGCGACACTGGCATCGTCGGCACCCTGGTTAATCACTCTCAGTCAATACAAAGGCTGGATGTTCGCAAGCTCCGCCGCGCTAATCGGACTGGCCTACTGGGCCGTTCATCGCCCGGGGCGTACCTGCCCTTCAGACCCAGTGTTGGCTGCTGCCTGTAATAGAGCGGATGTTTGGAATCGTCGATTTATTATGCTTTCAGGGGGCATGTGGCTAATAGGTTTTCTTGCCGCTTTTGGGCTGCCACTATTGCTGCGCTTTTAAACTGATACCAAGGACGGAAATCACTGGCCTAAAGCCAACGGCGTACTGTTGACTGGTAAGCCTCAAATTCGTCACCAAATAGCTTATGCATTGCACGCTCTTCAGGAACAATCTGAAAGCGTTGGATATAAGCTATAAACCCCAGTACCCCTATCAGACCAAAGGGTGCTGCAAGATAGATAGTCCAGGCCAGCAATATAATCGCCAGTCCAACATACATTGGGTTTCGCGAGTATTTAAATACACCAGAGGTCACTAATGCAGAGGCCGTTTCAGGCTTTAACGGGTTAACCGTGGTTTTGGCCATACGAAAGGAAATACCACCAGAGATAGCAAAACTAAAGCCCAGTATCAGTAAAATAACTGCACTCAATAATCCCTGCTGTTGGCTAATGATTGATACAGGCAATACATAGGTTAGTGTAGAGATTGCCCAAATAATGACGCAAAAGAGTAAGCCGACAACAGGTGGCGGAATTTTGTTTTCAAGGAAGGTCATTTTTTATACCTCTATAATTTTTATTATCTGGCATCGGGCAAAACTACAAATGCGCGATAGGCTTATCAGTAAATAAATAATCCTTTAGCTCCTTATCCATCCGCGGATCCTTGCGTCGTATCCACTCCAAGACCATCGCCGCATGTTCCTTTTCCTCATCGCGATTATGCTCAAGAATCGCCTTTAATTCATCATCTACACAGGCATCGACTCGCTGGTTATACCAGTCAACCGCCTCCAGCTCTTCCATTAGAGATGTTATGGCGCGGTGCATATCACGGGTTGCATCACTCAGTTCGTTAATCGGCTCATGGTAACCTTCATTTGACATCCTTATCTCCTTTGATTGATCAAAAACCGGCTGGAGAAAATTAATAAAAAACCCAACTTTCACTAGCCGATAAAAATTTACTCCTAGTAAGTCTGGTATAGAAATGGCTTAAAGGCTAATCAACAGAGAGTTTTTTCAGCGCTGTCATTCTGTGCAATCTAAAAGGCGCTATAGATCATTTTAGCGGCAGCAATCATTAACACTGCAGCAAGCAGTTTGCGCAAAGTAACCGGTGTCGCACGATGGGAGGCAATCTCAGCGCCCAGCAGGCATCCGGCAAAGGCAGCAATCATTAACCAGCCGGTTCCAAGTGGCCAGGGCTGACCGCTAACCATATAGCCTGACAGGCCACCGATTGAATTTAGCAGGATAAACCCCGCGGCAACTGCAGTGCTTTGACGAACCGTACACCAACCAAAAATCAGCAGTAGCGGACTTAGAAATACACCGCCGCCTATACCGGTTAATCCGGCAGAGAGACCCAATAAGAGACCAACCGTTATCAATAACCAATGGGCGGGCAAGGCGACTTTCTCCACTGGCTTTGCGCTAATAATCATTCGCAGTGCAGCCAGCGCCATTAGCACGCCCACTAACAGGTGATAGCTCAGGGCATCAATTTTCCATAGCCCACCAACGAAGGCCGCTGGGGTTGAGACGATCACCAATGGCCAAAACAGCTTGTAGGGCATTAATTTGTAGGGTTGAAAGCGATATAACAGCCAGCTGGTAACAATAATATTCATTGCCAGAGCTGCGGGGCGCATCTCTTCCGGAGCCAGTCCCCAAAGTGCCATTGCTGCCAGATAGCCCGAGGCGCCACCATGCCCGACTGAAGAGTAAAGCACTGCCATCAGAGCGATAGCGGCGAGTAGCCAATAGCTGTATTCGAAGGCGAACATCTGCGCCATCACTGAATCTATAAACACTGCATCAGCCGCCAGTCATATTCATAAAACGCACTATATCGACCTGTTCAGGATCAAAATAATGGCGCTCTGGCTTTGTCTTTAGGGCTTCAGTGATTTTACTTTTTAGCAACTCGCTATCGCCGGGATTACTGCGCATAACTTCGCGCAAATCCATACTGTGCTCATTGCCGAGACAGAGAAGCAACCGCCCTTCCGCGGTCATGCGCACACGGTTACAGGATTCGCAGAAGTTATTCGACATCGGCGAGATAAACCCAATTTTGGACTTGCTGTTGGCAACCTGCATATAGCGGGATGGGCCGCCGGTTGTCTCTGCGCTATCAATCAGGGTAAATTCTGATGCCAGCTGTTCGCGCAAACTGGTGCTGGTGATCTGCGTATTAACCCTTTTATGGGAGTCTATTTCGCCTAAAGGCATCTCTTCGATAAAAGAGATATCCATGCCCTGATCAACGGCAAATCGCGCCAGATCAATAACCTCATCGTCATTAAAGCCAGCCAGTATTACAGCGTTGAGTTTGACCTTTTTAAAGCCTACTGCAGCTGCCGCTTGAATACCTTCAATAACCTCATGGAGATTGCCTACACGGGTAAGCTGTTTAAAGCGATCCGCTTTAAGACTGTCGATACTGATATTAAGCCTTGAGAGACCTGCATCTTTGAGTGGCTGGGCCATTGTCGGCAGCAGCACACCGTTGGTGGTCATGGTCACTTCATCCAGGCCCGGCAGCGCCGTCAGTGAGCTAACCAGTTTAATAATATCGCGCCTAATCAGTGGCTCGCCGCCGGTTAAGCGTATCTTGCGAATACCCAATTCGACAAAAGCCGCAGCCATATCACGCAGCTCTTCAAGACTGAGAATCTGCTGTTTGGGCAGAAAAGTCATCTCCTCGGCCATACAGTAGGTACAGCGCAAATTGCAGCGGTCGGTGACCGACAGGCGCAGGTAATCAACCGTTCGCCCAAAGGGGTCGACTCAGTGATGGCGCTTCTATTTCAGGATTTCGGTTATCTCACATTATTGTCGCAATGATTATGGCTTTACACACTATAGGGTAGTACATCGACCAGATCGCCAACCTCTATGGATTGGCCGCTCTGCTGTACAACAAAAACCTCACCCCAGCAGGCCGAAGATAATACGCCGCTGCTCTGGTTTGGGTAAATTTCGACACCGGCCTCTGTCAGTTTGCCACGCAGATAGACTTCGACGCTTTTCGCCGGACTTTGCAAATTGGGCGATGGCTTTTAAAGGCTGAGGCAATACCTGCACTTAAACCCTGACTGGCCAGTAGAAAGGGCCGCGCCAAAATCATAAAGGTGACAAATACAGATGCGGGATTTCCCGGAAGCCCTATAAATGGCGTGCTTCTATCTGCCCAAAGGCCAGCGGCTTGCCCGGCTTGATCGCCACCTTCCAAAAATCGATGCTGCCGAGATCTGGCGACAGCGCTCTTTTACATAGTCTTCATCACCAACCGAGACACCGCCAGCACTTAAAGATAATATCGCCCTCTGCGGCGGCTTTTTGCAATACGGCTTCGGTGGCTTCAAGACTATCTGGCACTGTGCCCAGATCAATCGGGCTCATACCCAGAGATTGAATTAAGCCTGATCAGGGTGGCGCGATTGGAGTTGTAGATCTGTCCGGGCTGCAGAGCCTCACCGGGTTCGACCAGCTCATCACCGGTGGAAAAAATAGCGACCTTTAAGGGTTTATAATACCTCGACGGTTTTAATACCAATCGACGATAACAGACCCATTTCCTGAGCGCGCAATTTAGTACCGGCGCTGAGAATAGTCTGGCCCGACTGAATATCCTGACCTTGGCGACGAATATTGGCCCCATCAGTTACAGCGTTGCCGATAGTCACTGTTCCATCTTCGTCACTGCAGTTTTCCTGCATGGCCACCGTATCGGCACCAGCGGGTATTTCAGCGCCGGTAAAAATACGTGCAACAGTCGCTGGATTTAATGCTTTTGGGGCAACACCTGCGGGAATTCGCTGACTTGTGGGCAGCTTAAAATCACTTTTTAGCGCATCTGCGTAACAGAAAGCATAACCATCCATAGCGCTATTATCCGCCGGTGGCACATTTATAGTGGCAATGATCTCTGCTGCCAATACCCGCCCAAGGCTCTGTGTAACCGTTAGCTGTTCTTTGACATCTGTGGTTTTAGCACTGGTTATCAGCTGCTCTATAGCGGTGGAGACTGAAATCATTATTTCGCTTTGACTCCAACATGCTGAACAAAATTACATGGACCGAAGGTATTGTTTAACTGCTCGCGAATAATACCGTTCCAGCCAGTTTTACAGGCGCCGGTGGAACCGGGAAGGCAGAAGATGGCTGTTCTGTTGGAGAGGCCGGCAAGACAGCGCGACTGTACTGTAGAGGTGCCAATTTCCTCGTAGGAGAGCTGACGGAAAAGTTCGCCGAAGCCTTCGATATGTTTATCAAATAATGGCGCCAGAGCTTCCGGGGTGCTGTCGCGTCCGGTAAAGCCGGTGCCACCGGTGGTAAGAATAATATCGACCTGTGGATCGGCAATCCAGGCTGAAACAGTGGCGCGCATCTGGTAGATATCGTCGATCACCAGCTGGCGATCGGCCAGATGATGGCCCTCTTCTTCCAGGGCCTGTTGCAGATAGCTGCCGCTGGTATCGGTTTCCAGGCTGCGTGTATCGGAAACGGTTAGCAGTGCTATATTTAGAAATCGTCTCTCTTTTGAAAGGTCGTGACCCACTGTTTTCTCCTGTAATTTATTCTCGAATTTCGGTACTACAGATGTCGCACTGAGGTTTTGCTGCGGCGCGTAAATTAAGCCAGCGCCCCGATTTACCATCATAACGCTGCATCTCACCATGCTGCTGAAAAAAGCCCAATAACAGCCGTATCACTGTTGTCGCCTGCAAGCTGCCCATTGCGCCAAGCACCGGCCCAACGACACCAGAGTTGGAACAGTTAAGCAGAGGTTCCGGGGAATCTTTATCAATAATACAGTTAAAGCAGAGGCTTGGGTTATGCGCAAAATCAAAGGCGACCAACTGGCCTTCCCAACCCAGAGCCGAGGCACTGACAAAGGCTTTTTTCTCAGCAAAACAATGTTGATTGATCAGCTGTCGCGCTGCCAGGTTATCAGTGCAGTCGACAACAATATCGTAATTATTCAGCAGCAATTGGCCACTGACCTTTTCGGCGTAACTATTAATCTGCAGATTGGGATTTAAGGCGCTTAACTCTCGTTTGGCACAGCTGACCTTTAACTGCTCACAGTCAGCCTCTGTATAGAGTATCTGCCGCTGTAAGTTGCTTAATTCAACAGTATCTGGATCGCAGAGGCCCAATTCCCCAATGCCTGCCGCGGCAAGATAGAGTGCGACGGGACAGCCCAGACCACCGAGCCCGACGATCAATACTCTGGCGTTACTGAGCTTTTGCTGTCCGGCTTCGCCGATATCGTCCATCAGCAGATGGCGGCTGTAGCGCATAAATTGTTTATGACTTAAATTTCCGGCATCTAGGGACATACAATAGCCTCTGCCAGAGCCAGGTCTTCGCGACTGTTGATATTAAAAAAGGGATTTACCGATTGCTCTGGCCAATCCAAATAGACGGTATTTAATGTCTGCAACAGCGGCTTAAAGCCACCATTCTTATCCACCAGCAGTGCAGTCTCCACCGCGTCGCGCACAGACTTATCCCAGAGGGTAAAGGTTGGCTGTGCTGCGCCCTGATAGCGGATACAGGCAATATCTGCACTCTCGCTGACAATCAGCTGGTAGAGCTCTGCAACCAGATTTTCGGGGATAAAGGGGCCATCACAGGGGGTTAACATCAGATAGCGGGCGTCGCTGAGTTGATCGCTGACCAGGGCGCTGTATAAGCCAGTGAGCGGCCCCTGAAAATTCTTCAGTTTATCCTCTATAACAGGATAAGACGGATTACCAATAGCCTCTGCACAGAGAGCCGGGTCGCCATTAATAAACAGGTTTCCGACCTGGGGTGCCAACTTATCAATAACCTGTTGAAGCAGAGTTTTTCCCGCCAGCAAGGCCTGAACCTTATTGCCGGTGACCATTCTTCTGGAGCGCCCAGCGGCCAATATTAAGCCATCGACATCAGTCATCTGTGGAATCCCATCGGCTCGCTGCATCATTGTCCGCGTCTTTGCTCTCAACCCAGTGCTGCTGTCCATCCTGACTTACCTGCTTCCAAAAGGTTGCCTTGGTTTTTAGATAGTCCATTATGAACTGCGCCGCTTCAAAGGCATCTGCTCGATGCTGGCTGGCAACGCCAACAAAAACTATTTGATCTCTCGGCAGTAACTCCCCTACCCGGTGAATAACGGTGCTGCCAATCAGCTGCCAACGCTTATTGGCCTGATCGACAATCTCTTGCAACAGGGTTTCGGTCATTCCCGGATAGTGCTGCAAACTGAGGGAATCAATGGAGGCGTCCAATTCAAAATCTCGTACCAAACCGGTGAAGGTCACCACCGCGCCAACAGTCGATGAAAGTTCACGAAGCTGATGGTACTCCTGAGCCAGGTCGAAGTCATGGGTTTGAATCCGGATACGGTTCAAGGTTATTTAGCCTCCGGTTACCGGTGGCAAGAAAGCCACCTCGCTGCCATCAGCCAAGGGCTGATCCCAACTGACAATCATCTGATTAACTGAAACTAATACTTGGGGCTCCGAGAGCTCCTTGCCCAGTGTGGGGTGGTCGGTGGTTAACCGCTGGCGAATCTCTGCGGGAGTTGAAGCTTCAATTGTTGCTGGTACGTCTTTAGAAAAGTCGCCAAGGCGACCAAAAAACAACAGGTTAATCAATGCTATGGTCCTCGTTACAAGCTTCTGCACGCCAGCTTCCTGACTTTCCACCGCTCTTTTCCAATAATCTGGTTTGACTGATAACCATACCTTTATCCAGTCCCTTGCACATATCATAGACGGTTAATGCAGCAACCGAGGCGGCGGTCAGTGCTTCCATTTCGACACCGGTTTTGCCGGTAGTTTTACACAGAGCGGTAATAATCAGGGTATTGCCCTGCAGTTCAATATCCAGGGTTACTTTCGAGAGGGGTAGAGGATGGCAAAGGGGAATTAAATCGCTGGTTTTTTTTGCTGCCTGAATACCGGCAATGCGAGCCGTTGCATAGAGGTCGCCTTTGGGCAGATTGCTGTCGCTGATCGCTGTGACAATAGATGGGGTTAACTCGACCTGAGACTGGGCAATAGCGGTGCGACTGGTATCTGCTTTATCCGATACATCGACCATATGGGCTTCGCCACTGGGGTTTAGGTGGGTTAGTTTCGACATTCCTGTTGCATAATTCCTGATTCGCTAATAAGCAAAACATTATGGCAAAGTCTGGTTGGCTAATAAATGATTTAAACCATTATAAGCAGTAGATAAAGCGGCTTTATTTGCTGGAAATAGAATATGGCTGCAGAAACTTGTTTTGAGCGTTAACTCATAGGTGGTTTTGGGAAAAGTAGACTGCAACCATAAAACACCAAAAGATGTTTTATGGTTGCTGAATTTTACCGACAGTTAATCTCTGGAGCTGTCCGGTTCATAGCTGTAATTGTAATAGCTATAACCGCCGTAATAATTGGACGCCTTGGCTTCGATGGCGTTAAAGATAAGCCCTTTAACCGCAATACCATTTAGACTAAAGCGATCGTTGGCAGCCTGTACTTCTCTGGCCGTTGATTTTTCAAATCTGACAACCATCATTGAGGTGCCGGCAAACTGCCCAATAACGGCAGCGTCGGTAACCGCTAATATTGGCGGGGTATCAATAACGATTAGATCGTAGGCATTCGAAGCCTGATCGATAAAGTCCTTGAATCTGTCACCCATCAGCAGTTCAGACGGATTTGGTGGCACCGCACCTCTTGAAAGAAGGTCCAGCCCATCAATATTGGTTTTTTTAATAATATCAGCAAGAGAAACAGGCTCGCGGAGAAAATCTGATAATCCCGAGCCGACACCTAAGGAAAACCTGTAGTGCAGGTATCCTCGGCGTAAATCCGCATCTACAAGAAGAACTCGCTGGCCTGACTGCGCCAATACAGTGCAGAAATTCGACGCGATAAAAGACTTGCCAACCTCAGCGCTTCCACTGGATATCATAATGACATTATTTTCGGCTTCGACCATTCCAAAGTGAAGCGAGGTTCTTAAACTTCTTATGGCTTCTACTGATAGATCGGTAGGATAGTCGTTAGCAAGCAGTAGCTCAGAACCAGAATATATAGTGCGCCTTTTCCTCAGGGCCTCTTTCATTCGATCAAATTTTATTTGAATCATAGAGATTGGAATGGTGGCATAAATATTTAAGCCAACACTTTGTAATTCATGGACACTGGAAAGGCCAGGGTTGAAAAAACTTCTGATTAAAACAAATAGGACACTTGAAATAGCGCCAAGAAAAACTGCAACAGCAAATATAATCCCTTTCTTCGGCGAACTTTCCCTAGGGAAAACCTCAGCGGAATCCAAAATGCGAACATTACCTACCGTACTGGCTTTTACAATCGCCAGCTCTTGGCTTTTATTTTGCAGTGATAAATAGATTGCCTGATTGACTTCAAAATCTCTCATCAACGTAAGAATTTTTTGCTGGGTTTCTGGCAAGGCGCTAATCTTTGCATCTAACCTGTCACGCTGAGCAAATAAATCCGCTTGCTGACGCTTAAATGAAACGTAATTTGGGTGCTGTTTAGTAAATCTGCGTGAAATATCAGATTCATTAAGAGCCATTGCACTAATATCAGCTTCCAGTTTTACAAAGGATTCTAAAAGTGACTGGGTTTCTAATGATAAATCCACAGATTCACGGGCTGCACGGTATGTGTTTAATGCTATCTCAGATTCATTGAGTGAAGCCTGAACGATGGGTATCTGATCTTTAATAAAGTTGAGACTATTCTCGGCCTCAGCAGCTAAACGCTGGACATTCTGTGTCACATAGTTAGCAGATATAGAGTTTAGAATTGCAGCGATTTTACCCTTATCGGAACCGTACAGAGTCAACTCCATAATACCGGTATCCTTACCCAGGTTCGCCGCTTTAAATTCCCCCTGCAAATCCATAATAGCCTTGAGCCGAGACTTCTTTTTGACAAAGAAATGCGTCCCTTTATTGGCATGGAGGTGCTCTACTTTGATATCAATGCCCTCTTGCACATTACTGGCAAAGGAACCAACCTCTCCGCTTAACAGTTTTTCCTCATTAAACCAAATGCTATAGCGCTGATCGCCTTCAACAACCAGGGTTAAAAATTTCGATAAAAACCGTTTCGGCACGTTCAAATCAGAAACAGTAACCTGTTCACCGCCCCAGGCGTATGAAGAACCAAACATCGGAGTAGCAAGCTCAGCTGACTTATGTCGAGCGGCAAACAAAGCACCTACGACCGGAAAGTAATTTGGCTTAACTTTGACAGTAAGATTCAAATCATCAACTGTTTTTCCCAAGACAGAACGAGATTTAAGAATATAGATCTCTGTATCTGCAGAGCTCTCGACAGCAAACATATCGCCGATATCATCCAGAGCCAGCACACCACCTGAGTTATCTTCAACCTGGATCAGTGCATTAGACTTATAGATCGGCGTTAAAAGCTGCGCATAGATGAAACCACACAAACCAAAGACCAACGTGACGGCAAGTATCATCCACTTTTCATTAATAATTTCATAGAAAAGCTTGCCGACATCAATTTCATCAGAGCTTCCGTTGATGGCTAGAGCTGAATTGTAGTCTGCTGAGTTGGTATCATTTGCAGTCATAATATTTACTAAATCTTTAAGTTAAAAAATTAAACATCAGGATAAGCTTAAAACCCTAATTCGATGATTGGCGGTTAGCCTCGCTTGCCAATCGCACAATACTAAAGGTTGGAACCAACTGAGAGATAACGCGATTCCAGCGTGCAACCGGTGCAGAGGTCACATAAACAATATCAAGAGGCTGTAACTTAAATTGAGTGCTAAGAATAAGCATCGCACTCTGAGAAGCATCTAGCTGAAAAACATCCGCAACCATACCTTCTGTTTCACTGGCCCTTAGAACGAAGACACCGCTGGGATTTGCAGTTTCTTCATTGATACCGCCAGCATTATTAAGCGCCTCGGCAAGTGTCATGTAGCTGCGATCCATACGCTGCGTAGATGGGGTTTTCACATCACCCATCACAAACACCTTTAATTTGTCATTGCGAGGGATATGAACAATGTCATTGTGCTTGATCAGTCGATTCTGGCTAATATCCCCTTTTTCATAAAGGGCATATAAGTCTATAAGCTCATCCTTTAAGCCCTCGCTGGTTTCAGTTGTCAAAACCACTGAACGCCAATCGGCATCAGGGCTCATGCCACCGGAAAGGTTTAAAGCATCTAATAAAGTCAACGGCAGGTTTGTCACCGGTATCACCGAAGGAGTCTCGACAGCACCAGTTACAAAAGCTCTCTGGGATCTGTATGCAGCGACAGAGACATCAATTTGCGGGGATTCAATATACTGGCTCAACTGATCGGTAATCAGCTGTCTAACCTCATCTACAGTTTTATTGATAACTGAGATTTTTCCCACATAGGGATAGAAGATTTGTCCATCTGAATGAACAACATTGCCCGACTCACCCGGCGATCTAAACTGGCCAGCCGGAGTGGTAAGTTCCGGATGATCCCAAACAGTGATATTTAAGATATCACCCTTACCGATAAGATAGCTGTACTGACCTATTTCCTTATCAAGTGCTTTATTTGTCTTGGCACCCGGCTCGGACATTTGCAGTTCAGAGAGTAGAGTGGGGTTAATCGGCCTTACGTTAATCCGAGGGTAAATATCATAGGGTTCTTCTTCAATAAGAAGGCCAACATCAACGTGGCCACCCGGGACAACAGTACAGCCAGCAATGGCAATAAATGTGCTGTATATAGCTAAACTTCTTAGAATGCTGATCATGTTATTTTGTTAATCTCAATTGTTTTATAATTTTTATATTAGAGATTTTACTTTCTAATAATTAACCAATAGATCACTAATTTAAGGCTAATTATCCTTGTTTAACCTGTCATACCAGCTTAAACAGCCAGCTTCAATTTGATTGAATATGTAGTTAAATACTTCATCGCTTCTGCGATAGGGGTCATGAATATCAATATCATCCTGCCATTTACCCATCAGCAATATCTTTCCTGAGGCCTGAGGATACTGTTTCATTATTAGGTTTTGATGGTCATTTTCCATAACTAACACTAAATCAGCATCGGCAATCATTTGGCCGTCCAGCTTTCTGGCAACGTGCTTTGTAGCCTTATAGCCATTGGCCTCTAGCAAGGAAGCTGCATTTTTGTCTATCTCATGACCCACCAGCGCCTTGACCCCAGCGGATGAAATTATTTTGTTTGGCATCTTTTGCTGAAGTATTCTTTCAGCAGTAGGGCTTCGACAGATATTACCGACACAAACGATTAAAATATTGTTAAAGATAAGAACTAACCCTTCTGAAGCCTACAATACCACTCTAAACCCTGTATTTTTTATAATAATTTGCTGCGTAAGATTTTATAAAATCTTCTAAAAAACACTAAAATGTCATACAAAATAACTAATTAGCATAAGACGCAACTTATGGTTTATAGAGTGAACTACGCAGTAATACTAATATATAACGACATAAAGTCCCAGCATTTTATCATTCTTCGAGTAGAGTAAAATCTTGGAAAAAAACAGGATAAGACTAGTAAATAAGGGTTAAAAACCAATAGATGAAACTCGAATTATCGACAAAAACTCTGATCAGTTTGCCTTTTTCAGCAGTATTATTTGCAGGCTAAGGGCTGATTACGGCCTCTGAGATAATCCAAAAAACCATAGCTCTTCGTAAAAAGGCAGCTTACTTTATTAAACTAAACATAAATACATAGGCACACCCTGTATCATTTTCACAGAATGAACAAATAATTAAATTTTTATAATAAAAACAATAAGTCCCCGGGGGAAATCATGCAAATTCGTACATCTGTATTAGTATCTTTAATATTTATGGGCTCTGTATCAGTCAACACTGTAGCAGCACCAAGCAATCAAGAATTATTCGAACTGTATAACGCGGCTCTCGATAGAATTGCAGCACTAGAATCCAAAATTGCTGACAATACTGAAAACACAAATAGCGCCGAGGAAGCAAAGTCCTCAGATCTGGTCGGATCTAATGCAGCCTACAACTTTAAAGTACTCGATCATTCAAGAGACACCAATATCAAGCAGCTTGTTCAGCTACAGGCACTGCGCGACGGTGATCTAAAACAAAAAGTTACACTCGGCGGTCAGGTCACAGCTCTGGTGAACTATCAGAAATCAAATATAGACACCAAGTTTGGCTGGCTGATGCGCCACCCCACTTCATCTAATCAAATCGGCAAGACTGTGTCAGAAGCTGTGATTCACTCAAGCAACCTGAATGTAACTGCACGCCTAACTGACAATCTGACTGCTTATGCTGAGTTGCTGTATAACCCGGAGCAAAACTTCGCATCTGGTTCAACCATCACCGGTTTACCGCGCAACAATATCAATATGCGTCGCGCCTATCTTCTCTATGGAAACCTGGCAGAATCAAACGTTTATGCGTCTCTTGGTAAAATGGATATTCCCTTTGGTCTAAACGATACCGTTAGCCCATTTACCAACTCAACTAACTGGCACTCATTTGCCGGTCTGGCCTATGGCGGCCTGGTAGGCTATTCCAGCGATAATCTACATCTCCGCGCAATGGCCATTCAGGGTGGTGCACAGTTCAGAAACGCCAACACACCTGTTGGAGACTCTGCTGTTCCCTCACTGCTAAATAACTTTGCAGTCGATGCAAACTACAGTTTCGCGCTTGATAGCGGCTCACTGCTCGCCGGTGCTAGCTACCAGTACGGAACCGCTTACTGTCAGGAATATGTGGTTAAGCATTTCCGCGCCTGTGACGACAATGTAGATGCTGTTTCGGTTTACTCTCGCTATGAGAATGGCCGCTTAACGCTGCTTTCAGAGTTTGCAGAGACATTGAAAGTTTGGCCTGGTACAGCTAACCCTAACTTCCCTGCCTATGCCGGATTTGAAGCTGTAAAGAACTTCACCTGGACTGTTGGTGCTGGCTATTCTTACGACTTCGGTCTTGAGAAAGATGTCGACCTCTCAATCGAGTTCAGTGAATATGTTGCCGGCGATACAGGCGCTCCTTGGGAGAAGCAAGACCAGCTGGTACTTGGCGCATCCTACATGCCGAATGACAACGTGAAATACTTTGCTGAAATCATTGAAGCGAATGGCTGGGTTCCACTTAACTTCCTGAGTGGTGGCCATATGGATCCCAACAATGAACAGCCTAATATGCCATTTCTACATGAGTCATGGTCTGAGGCAGATGCCAAAACCAGCGTGATTGCTTTTGGTGTGCAGGGAGCGTTCTAAATAAAGCCTGAAAGTTAGTATAAAAAAGCCGTGATTTATCACGGCTTTTTTTATGGGCCCGCCCTAATAGCGCAGCAATAAGAATAGGTGCCGGAACGCACTACTGGTTTTATTAATCCCTGTGAATACAGGCCATCAACTGCTGTTCCCATTGGCTGTCAACTTTATCCGAGATAATCTCAACACGGCTTTCTACGCAGTCATCCAATTCAATTTCCGTCAAGGTATCAGGCGTTAGGTTATAGCCGAATACACCAGCTTCAGTGATAAACACGGCTTTCATTCTTTCGGCATTTATACCACTTAGAAATAAGAATAATTTCTTGTGATTAAACACACGGCTTGGTGAAAAGCGCCAACCGACACTGTGAAAGCCTTCACCCTTATTGACCGCTTTAATATAACCAGAGTCAGGAATAGGCAGTTCGGAAAGCAAGGGTTTTTCTTCACCTGAACTGTGATGATGAGCCTTGGCTTTAGCAGCTGTTTTACCCAGTAAATATGTCGGTGCTATTTCACCATTTTGGCTAAATAACACCTCAGCTTCGGCTGTGCCCTGCTGCTTTACGTAGGCCTCAAGTTTGGCCTTATCTTCAGGCTGATATAAGTCCTGTTTATTGCCCAGAATAATATCGGCAATGGCAATTTGCTGATTAAAAGTTTGGTGTGAGGTATAGCGTTTATCCGAGAGTTTTCGAGCATCAACCAACGTCAGAATTTTCTGTATATCAAGGATCTGTTGGTAGTAGTCCGCAGAGAGCACCTGCAACACTTCTTTGGGGTGGCCGAGGCCGGTTGGCTCAATCAACAGGCGATCCGGTTTAGCGCGGGTGATCAATTGATTTAATGCGACCTGCATAGGCAGTCCTGCTGCACAGCACATACAGCCACCTGGAACCTCGCGAATAAATACGCCCTGCTCTTCACTGTGCTGGCCTGTAAACAGACTGCCATCCACGCCAATCTCACCAAATTCATTGACCAGAACCGCCCAGCGTTCATCAGCAGGTTTTGACTTCAACAGATGTAAAATAGCCGAGGTTTTTCCGACGCCTAAAAAGCCGGTAATAATATTGGTAGGAATAGCCGAAACATGCGCATTCATAGGGACTTTGCAATAGGTTTTGTCACTTGTAATACCTTATTTGTAAATACAATTCTGGGCATTGCTAAGCTGCTCTTGCCGAGCAGTTATTGCACAGGCACTGCAGTTCTAATTGCGGATTGGTAAGCCTGTAGTCGGCTTTACCTACCAGGTCACCCAGCTCATCGATAATGCTTTTAGAGATTGCGATTTCTTTGGTACTTTGACACTCACCACAGATTAAAAATTGCGGGATTTGGTGTGCGTGATCACAGCTGATATGGGAGCAGGCAACATACTTATTGGTTGAGCTTAGCTTGTGTACTAAATCTTCTGCTTCAAGAAATTCTAAAATGCGATACACAGACATTGCCGGCATGGATTTTTCAGCGATCTTTTTATAAGCATCGGTGATTTCATAGGCCGATAAGGGTGTATTGGAAGCTAGCAATAGCCTCAAAACGCCTTTGCGCTTCTCGGTCAAACGCCCACCAGAACGTGCGCAGAGGTCCTCTGCTTTGTCGATAACGCGATTGAGTTGCTGTTTATTCATAGGGAAGGATCTGCTCTCTGCCTTTGCTTAAGCCTTATCTGCTTGCTTTACGCCGTTGATCAAACTGATTGAGAATCAGTTTAACGACGTCCACTTTATTTTTCCTCAAGAATACTTTACTACTACCGGATGTCAACGGTATAGCCCCTTGCCTGGCTTAGCTTGCCCATATCTGCGGGCTTAAAGCTGGCCAAAAATCAGTGACTAAAATCGAGCGTTAATAACAGGCGACTTTTATCTGCCGACAAAGCCGGCGAACGATGCACCAGTCCGGCATTTTCATTGCCTTCCCAAAGTTCGCCTTTTAACAGGGCAACCTCTCCACAGCGGAGTTGTTGGATATCATCGGGGTTTTTATATAGTCCGGATTCGCTGTCGGGTTTGCCATTGCTTCCCAGTCCCAATTTTTCACGGTTAACTGTCTGATGGGGTAACCACTCAGTGGCAATACCTTGAAAAGTTGTTACCAGACGAGTGGGCACTCTATCGACATGGAATTTTGGGCACATTGCGCGATTAAGCACGGTTAAACGCAATCCCACGCGCTTAAGTTCAAAGAGGTAGCAAAACATATCCACGAGTTCGGCAATGTTTTCGCACAGCTCCTGTTGGCTGCTATCCGCTAAAGATTCGCTAATGCTTGAAAACACAGTTTGTGGTGTGACGGTCATCGACGCTTGGAATGTTGGATTGGCCTTTATAAAGGCATCGACAGAATCTTTTAGTGTTGCGGATAACTCGCGCTTCCAAATAACGATATTGTTTTCTGCAAGGTAGATATCAGACAAAACCGCCGGTTCGCTACCTTGAGCAACGCGGCGAACTTTTATCTCACTGTTATTCAGAGAATCAACACTGGGTGCCTGGGCCGCGCTTAAAGTATTCATGCTTGCTCCCATGCGGGGAATGGATCCTGTAATGTCGCCCAGTAAGCTTTGCCGCGCAATACTTCATCTTCGCTTAACAGGCAGTCATCAAGGGCTTGAGTGAAGCCGCTTTGGTCCAGACCCTGACCGATAAATACCAACTCCTGGCGCATATCACCGAAGGGTTCCACCCACTGTTTTTCAATGGAGGCGAGATATTCTTCGTCAGTGGGCCAGCTTTCTTTCGGTAGTGCTTTCCAAAACATACCTGCGAAACCGTAGCGAGCAATGCCTCCCGCCTGACTCCATTGACCGGCAAATTCGGGGCGTGAAGCCAGCCAGAAATAGCCTTTGGAACGGATCAACTTGCCGTATTTATCGGTGCTGTGCAGAAACTGGTGGAATTTTTCCGGATGAAAGGGTCGTCGTGCTTGATAGGTAAAACTGCCAATGCCATATTCTTCCGTTTCGGGAACATGCTCGCCGCGCATCTCTTTAAGCCAACCCGGGGCTTGCTGGGCGCGCTCAAAATTAAATAAGCCGGTGCTAAGCACATCATCGATATTCACCTGCCCTTGGGAAATCGGAATTATTTTCGCATGGGTATTCAGGGTTTTAAGAATGGCGGTTAGACGGTCTATATCAGACGGACTCGCCAAATCAGTTTTACTGACGAGAAGAACATCGGCGAACTCAACCTGATCGACCAGTAGATCGGCAACACTGCGCTCATCCTCTTCACCTAGAGACTCAGCTGTATCCTGTAGGTATTTTGCCTCGTCATAATCCTTTAGAAAGTTGACCGCATCGACCACAGTAACCATTGTGTCCAAGTCGGCGACATTAGATAGGGAGACACCATCTTCGTCGGCGAAGGTAAAGGTTTCTGCTACCGGCAAAGGCTCTGAAATCCCCGTCGATTCAATAACCAGGTAATCAAAACGGCCCTCCTCGGCAAGCTTGGTAACCTCCTCCAAGAGGTCTTCCCGCAGCGTGCAGCAAATACAGCCATTGCTCATTTCAACAAGTTTCTCTTCACTGCGGTTTAGTGACACATCGTTCTGAACTATCGCCGCATCAATATTGATTTCACTCATATCATTGACGATAACAGCGACTTTTTTGCCTTCCCGGTTGTTGAGGATATGGCTAAGCACGGTGGTTTTACCGGCACCTAAAAAACCTGAAAGTACGGTGACTGGGAGTTTGTTTGTTTGCACTGTTAGTCTCTCCATTTTGAGTAGTGTTGATCTCTGGGTGGCTACAAAGTTAAATATTAATGCAATGATACATCATATCATTTACTTATAAAAACAACTCCTCCTCATTATATTTTTTGTCGCCACTATGTGAGGCCACTGCCAAGGAATTGATTTTATTGAGAGGGATTTGGTTGGGGCCGAAAAAGATAGGGGTTTTAAATTAGCATGGGGGCGGTATTTATTTCTCGGATTTTAATGGTGCCCGGGGCCGGAGTTAATCAAATCAGCCTTTGGGCTGCTTTGACCCCTTCGGGGCTTTATTGCCAAGGATGGCATGTATGCAGATTTTGCAGGAGCAAAAATCTGCCCTCGTTCAAAATGCTTCGCATTTTGTGAACCTCACCGCTTCAAGTCCTAATATAGGAGTTTTAAATTAGCATGGGGGCGGTATTTATTTCTCGGATTTTAATGGTGCCCGGGGCCGGAGTTAATCAAATCAGCCTTTGGGCTGCTTTGACCCCTTCGGGGCTTCGTCGCTGTGCGACTCGTTCAAAATGCTTCGCATTTTGTGAACCTCACCGCTTCAAGTCCTAATATAGGAGTTTTAAATTAGCATGGGGGCGGTATTTATTTCTCGGATTTTAATGGTGCCCGGGGCCGGACTTGAACCGGCACAACCGTGAGGTCGGGAGATTTTAAGTCTCCTGTGTCTACCAATTCCACCACCCGGGCAAGGGACTTCTGCGGGGGCCGGTATAGCCCATGGCCGATATTGGATAATCAGCCGGTAAAAATGGAGGCGCGGGTCGGAATCGAACCGACGATGGCGGAGTTGCAGTCCACAGCATTACCACTTTGCTACCGCGCCTCAAAAACTTGTATATAAACTTCCCGTCGGTCTCACTCTTTAGACGGTCGGAAGAATCTTAACAGCCTACAGGCTGTTAATCCCCTTCGGGCTTCGCTTCGCTCGTTGCTAATTGCTTCGCAATTGGTCGAACCGACGATGGCGGAGTTGCAGTCCACAGCATTACCACTTTGCTACCGCGCCTCAAAAACTTGTATATAAACTTCCCGTCGGTCTCACTCTTTAGAAGGTCGGAAAAATCTTAACAGTCTTTAAACTGTTAAGCCCCTTCGGGCTTCTTGCGAAGAGGCCGTATTCTAGGGAATACCAGCAATAAATCAACTACTTATCGCCCCTAATATCTACTTATCTTCGCCGGCACTCAATTGCGGCCATGCGGCGCGCAGATAGTGCACCATCGACCAGAGGGTAAGCGCTGCTGCGATATAGATTGCAATAAAGCCTAAAAGCGTCAAAAGTTCATGTTCCGGCTTGGCCGCCAGCAACACAGCAATAGCAACCATCTGCACCCAGGTCTTAACCTTGCCGATCATTGCCACGGCTACCGTGCCGCGATAGCCCATCTCGGCCATCCATTCACGGAGTGCTGAAATCACAATCTCGCGACCGATAATCACAATAGCTGGCAGGGCAAACCATGGGGTCGCATGCACTTCCAACAACATCACCATTGCAGCCACTACAATCAATTTGTCGGCCACCGGATCGAGGAATGCACCAAAGGCTGTAATCAGGTTGTATTTGCGCGCCACATAACCATCTACCCAGTCAGTGGCCGCCGCCAGGCCAAATATCGCTGCTGCCGCTAGGTTATGCAGTTCCCATGCGCTGTAGTAGACGATAATAAACACCGGAATCAGGGCAATTCTCAGCAGGGTCAGGATATTGGGCAGGTTCCACATTCGGTTATCTTCTTATTTAATGACTTTGGGGCGGCTTTACTAACCGCATACAATTATGTACCGCGAACTTATTCATTATACAGTGCGCTGTAAATAGCATCAGCAACCTTTTTGCTGATATTCGGCACTTTCATCAAATCAGCGACACTGGCTTTCTTAACTTCCTGAATACCACCAAAGTGTTTTAACAGATCTCGCCGTCGGGTTGGCCCCACTCCCGGGATGCCCTCCAGCGGTGAAGTACGACGCTTTTTATCGCGCCTTGCCTTATGACCGGTAATGGCAAAACGGTGCGCCTCATCGCGGATCTGCTGAATCAGATGCAATGCCGCCTGCTGGGGCCGGGCTATTACCTTGTTGTCCTGATCGGCTAAAATCAGGGTTTCCAGGCCCGGCTTTCTGGTCGTGCCCTTGGCCACCCCCAGAATCATCACGCCGACCACACCCAGATCAGCCAGCACATCTTTAGCAATTCCAATCTGACCCTTACCGCCATCAATCAGCAATATATCCGGCAGCTTGCCCTCGCCTTTCATCAGCCTTGTGTAACGACGACGAATGGCTTGCTCCATCGCGGCATAGTCATCACCGCCGGTAATGCCTTCAATATTAAAGCGTCGATAATCGCTCTTCAGGGCGCCGTTGGAATCAAATACTACACAGCTAGCCACCACCGCCTCACCACTGCTATGGCTGATATCAAAACATTCTAGTCGCTGGGGTGTCTGCTCCAAACCTACGGTTTCACGCAGGGATTCAAAACGCTGTTCAATGGTCTTTTTCGATGCCAGCTTGGCGGTCAGGTTCTGCTCGGCGGTTCGCTGAGCCAACTCAACCCACTTGGCGCGAAAGCCTCGTACCGAATCGCGAATTTCAAACTTGCGCCCCACCCTATCCTTTAGAGCCGCACAGAGAGTCTCAGCGCCTTCAACAGGTGCATTGACAATAATTTCCTTGGGCAGATCAGGCCGACCGGCACCATTCAGATAGAGATGAGGTAAAAATTCATCGAGCAGATCAGAAACCTGCTCCGCCAAAGGCGCCTTGGGGTAATAGCTACGACTACCAAGAATCCGCCCCTGGCGAATATAGAGCATATGCACACAGGCCTGGCCATTATTCACAGCACCGGCAACCACATCCACCGTACCCTTGCCCTTCTCAATCATCTGCTCTGATTGCACTCTGCGCAGCGCAGAAATCTGATCGCGATGCTCGGCCGCTTTTTCAAATTGCAGATCACCCGAGGCGGCTTCCATCTCGACTTCCAGCTGCTTAAGCAACTTATCCGCCTTGCCATCCAAATAGAGCCGCGTTGACTCTACATCGGCGCTGTAGTCTTCCGCACTAACCAGATCGACACAGGGTGCGGTGCAGCGTTTAATTTGATATTGCAGGCAGGGCCGCGAACGGTTTTTAAAGAAGACATCCTCACACTGGCGCACCTTAAATGTCTTCTGCAGAAAGCTCATGCTTTCACGCACCGCATAGGCATTGGGAAAAGGCCCAAAGTAAGTGCCCTTGGCCTTTTTTGCACCGCGATGAAATGCCAGCCGTGGCCACTGATCACGATCGGAGAGAAAGATATAGGGGTAGCTCTTATCATCGCGCATCAAAATATTGTAGGGCGGATGATTTTGCTTAATCAGATTGTGTTCGAGAATCAATGCTTCGGTTTCTGTCTCAGTTACCGTGACATCTATTTTGGCGATACGCTTAACCAGCGCAGCTGTTTTCGGGGTTAAACCAGTTTTACGAAAATAGCTGCTAACGCGGTTTTTAAGATTTTTGGCTTTGCCCACATAGAGTATCTGCCCCTCGCTATCAAACATCTGATAGATGCCCGGGCGAACAGTTAGGGATTTAAGGAGGGATTTGTAATCGAAAGCCATAGGCAATTGTAACGTTTTTAAACCCAGTTGGATCACTGTAATCTTATTTTACTGATTAACGGACTTTTCCACTCAGGGATTCTATAATCGCAGCCTGATTAAACACCAAGCTCTATAGCTATTTATAACCAATAAATAAAATGCCTTTAAATAGAAAATTCTGTGTAGCCCCCATGCTCGACTGGACTGATCGCCACTGTCGCTTTTTTATGCGCCTGATCAGTCAGCATGCGATTCTCTATACCGAGATGATTACCACTGGAGCAATTATCCATGGCGATACCCACCGCCACCTGCAGATGGACGCTTTTGAGCACCCGGTGGCCCTGCAACTGGGTGGCAGTAATCCAGGTGACCTGGCCAAGGCCTGTGTGCTGGCCAGTCAGTATGATTATGCAGAGATCAACCTAAACTGTGGCTGCCCCAGCGATCGGGTGCAGAATGGGATGTTTGGCGCGGTGATGATGAAAAATGCTCAGGTCACTGCCGACTGCATCGCAGCTATGCAGGATGCGGTGGATCTGCCAATTACGGTAAAGCACCGAATTGGCGTGGATGACTTTGATAGCTATGAGTTTCTTTGCGAGTTTGTCGATACGGTAGCCAAGACTGGCTGCGAGACTTTTTTAGTTCATGCGCGCAAGGCTTGGCTGAAAGGTCTCAGCCCAAAACAGAATCGTGAGGTGCCGGAATTAAACTATGACCGCGTCTATCAGCTGAAAAAAGATTTCCCTCATCTGGAGATTATTATCAATGGCGGGATCACTACCCTCGAGCAGTCCAGTGAGCATTTAAAACACCTCGACGGGGTGATGATCGGGCGCGAGGCCTATACCAATCCATACTTGCTGGCTAGCGTAGATCAATTTATCTATGGCAGCGACAATCCGCTAAAAACACGTGAAAAAGTTGCTGAAGAGTTTCTTAAATACGTGGATAATGAGCTGTCCAAAGGCACCAAGTTAAGTGCTATGACCCGCCATATTTTAGGTCTGTTCCACGGGATGCCCGGAGCACGCCAATACAGGCGACATATCAGCGAAAACGCACATAAACCCTCGGCCGGTATTGAGGTTTTAACCAGTGCATTAGAAAAGACATCTGGAGTAAAAGGTTAATGAGCAACAACAAAAGTAAACTTGCCCAATTAAAAGAGATAACCACCGTAGTAGCAGATACCGGTGATTTTGATGCAATTGCGCAATATTCACCCGAGGATGCCACCACCAATCCTTCCCTGCTGTTAAAAGCGGCCCAGATGCCTGCCTATCGCGGCCTTGTCGACTCTATTGTTGCCGACACTATGAGTGGTCGCCAGTCGAGTGATGAGCAGGTTGCAGACTGTATGGATAGACTGGCTGTGGGTTTTGGTGAAAAGATTCTTGAGCAAATTCCGGGTCGCGTCTCTACCGAAGTTGATGCCCGCCTCTCCTTTGATGCCGAGGCTTCGATTGCCAAGGCCCGTCACCTGATCAATCTCTATGAGCAGGCAGGTATAGGTAAAGAGCGCGTTCTAATTAAAATGGCTTCTACCTGGGAAGGTATTCGCGCTGCTGAGCAGCTTGAGAAAGAAGGTATTAACTGTAACCTGACTCTGCTGTTTAACTTTACTCAGGCTGTGGCTGCGGCAGATGCGGGCGCATTTTTGATCTCGCCGTTTGTTGGCAGAATTCTCGACTGGTATAAAAACTCTACTGGTCTTACTGAGTATGCACCGGCGGATGATCCCGGTGTGCAGTCGGTGACCCGTATCTATAATTACTACAAGCAGACTGGCTACAACACTGTAGTGATGGGCGCGAGCTTTAGAAATACTGAAGAGATTACCGAGTTGGCTGGCTGTGACCGCTTAACTATCAGCCCGCAGTTATTGCAGGCGCTGGATGATGACTACGGTTCACTTGAGCGCAAGCTTGATCCCGCCAATACGGGTTCAAAAATTCACTACCAGCTGGGTGATGAGAGCAACTTCCGCTTTGAGCTCAATCAGGATGCGATGGCTACGGAGAAACTGGCAGAAGGTATCCGCGGTTTTGTTGCTGACCAGATCAAGCTGGAAAGCTGGTTAAAAGATCTTAACTAATGATTGATAAGATTAAGGCGTTCTTTGCCAAGAATGTTATTGAGGCCGATGATAGCTCTCTGAGTGGCGAGCAACTCGCCACTGCAGCCCTGCTGATTGAAGTGATGGTTATCGATGGCAATCTTGGTGAGGATGAGCTGACCTCAATTAGCAAGACCCTTGCCGAGATGTTGGAAATTAGTACTGAGCAGGTGGATGAGCTAATTTTGCTGTCTCGAGATGAGGTGGCTGATGCCACGTCGCTGTATCAGTTTACCCGTGAGATCAATGCCCACTTCGACCACGACAAAAAGATCGATCTGATGACCGCGATGTGGCGGGTGGCGTTTGCCGATGGCCATCTGGATAAGCACGAGGAAGGGATTATTCGTCGGGTGGCGGATCTGCTACATATTCGCCACAGTGAATATATCAAGTGTAAATTGACGGCCCGAGATCAGGCCTGATACGCCTCAATAATCGGGATTATTGATCCGCTTCAAGAGCCCGAATCAGGTCGGTAAACTCTTTGCTGTTATCAGGGTTAAGCTCCATTAACAGCTTGTGCGCCTCGACTACCTGGCGACGTATTTCATCCACTTCTGAACTCACCGATTCGATACTGTGCAGCTCTGCATCAATGGCTGGTACTTCCTGAATAATATCGAAGATCTCATCAAAGCCCATACAGTCCAGGGTGCGCAGAATGCTTTGGTTCTGACAGAAGACCTGGACATTGATACCGTACTCTTTGCGACAGTACATGCCCAGCTTGGCCATCAGCCCGAGTGTGGTGCTATCCAGACCCTCAGCCTCAAGCATATCGACAACCACTTTCTTGACATCATGACTGCCAAAGATGGTTTCCATATGGCGGTTTAATGATCCACAGAGGGTTACCCGAACATCGCCTAAAAATTTGAGCAGGTAGTTGCCCTGATTATCGGAGACCAGAATCTTTCCCGCGCTCATCTACATGCCTCTCGTCAGCAGCAGGACGGAGATATCGTCTTGGGGGGCTTCGACAGTATCGACAGAGAGCGACTCTTTTAACTTCTCGATATTATCAGAGCTGGTGGCCAGGTAACTGAGCAGGGTCTGTTCCTTATCAGCAATCTCTTTGTCGGGTATTAAATCGAAGACACCATCGGAGAGCAGTACAAAGGCAAATTTTTCCGGCAGGGTCATCTCTTCAACAACCCAGGAGGCATCTTCAAAGATACCGGCGGGCTTGCCCTTTCCAGGGAGATACTCGGCATGGCCCTCGGTAACCAGAATTGGCGATGGCTGCTGGGCACCCACTACATAACGCAATTTACTGGTCTCTGTATCCAGGGATCCGGCAACGATGGTCAGATGCTTGCCGAGACCTGTGGCCAGCAGCTGATTGTTTATATGTTCAACCAACCCTTCAGGTGCCTGTGCCAGCGCCACATAGTCTTGTTCCAGCTGGTGACGGCGGATTACCCGGCCAATCATAAAGCGCAGCAGAACGGTAACAAATGCCGAGGAGGCACCGTGGCCGGAGACATCGGCAAAGTAAAACAGCAGGTAGCGGCCAAGGACAAAGTTATAGCCGACAAAGTCGCCACTTAAATAGAGTGATGGGGTGATCGAGTGAGAGATTTCATAGTCACCAAACTTTAATGGGCTCTCTGGCATCAGGCTCTTCTGCACTTCGAGCCCGGCCATCTGGTCCTGCTTTAGTAGCCGTAAGCTCTCCTGCAGTTCGAGATTGGTTTTTTCCAGTTCGCTGCGATAGAGCCTTTTTTGCAGGCGCGATTCTGCGCGTCGGTCAATGCGCTGCAGGGTAGCTTTAATTTTCTCTTCGCTGGGCTCAGGAAAGACCACATCGGCAACGCCGAGACGAAAGTATTCGGCAATATTCTCAATACCCGCTTCGCTGAGTGCAACAATGACCAGGTATTTAGTGGCCATCACTTGCAGCTGTTCGCGCTGACTGTCGGTTTCCAGAGGAGTGTTTTCAGAGCTGATAACCACTGGTTGAATCAGTGGGTCGGAGCAGAGGCTGGCTATGGATTGGTAATTTTGCGCCGCCGCAGTCTCCCGGCCAAGGGATTGGAGACTGTGACCTAAACTTTGCACCCTGGGTTCATTTCCATTGAGGAAAATAATCAGGCTTGATGCTTTACTCATCGCAAACCTGTCTTGTGCATTGGGCCAGCTCAAACTTGCCAGAGTCGCGCTGGTTAAAATCAGGCACCATTGGGCGCCAATAGAGTACTGCTTTTATCATTATTAGGTGTTCCAAATCGAGTCCTATCAGTTATTGATAGGGCTCTGATGAAATTTATCGTCTGCTATTAATAATCTTCAAAATCACCGAAATCGTCTTCTATTGCACCGTCGTTGACCAGGTATCTGTTGCGCTGCAAATAGACATCTCGAACAAACAGATATTTGTCGCCAGAGATAACCCGGTCAATCTCGAGCAGGCTGGCTCTTTTGGCCAGCAGATCAACACCCCTGGCAGCATTTCGAGTTCTGACATCATCTACGTAAGAAAATGGACTGGTTATACTGTCGACGAATTTACTCGGGGCATCCCTCAATGTCGACGGGCCTATAAGCGGCAGCATCAGGTAAGGACCTTCACCAACACCCCAGACTGCCAGTGTCTGACCAAAATCTTCGCCATCACTTTTTTCCAGACCGGCGCGCTGGGCAACATCGAAAAGGCCGCCGATGCCTATAGTTGTATTGATCAGGAAGCGTCCACTGTCATGGGCTGCCTGACCAAATTTTCCCTGTAAAAGATCGTTGAGCACGTTGGTCACTTCATCGAGGTTGCCAAAAAAATTATCAACGCCTTTCTCCAGGGGATTTGGCATCACAGTTTTGTAGGCCACTGCAGCCGGACGCAGGGCGTATTGGTCGAGACGATCATTGACAGTGAAAATCTTGCGATTGAGATTTTCAAATCTGTCATCATCAGCAAAAACCGGTATTGCCACCAATCCCGAAAGAATTACAGCAACTGCTGCCAAGCTTATCTTTTTCATAAATTTACTCGCAAATCGTTTGCATATTTATATATCGAGGCATTCTACTGCTCAATGTGAGCCGCGTACACAGCCTGAGGGACTTGAGGATAAAAAATTAATGGAATCCGCAAATAATATCTTTACTGCGCAACTGTAATAGTAGATCAAGGCCGAATTGAAGCAAGGCCTGAGGATTGGGATGATTGAGTTCAGAGGCCAATTTAAGCAGCGCCTCTCGACCTGAGAGGTTCTCTTCGCGAAATATTTCCAGCAGACGGCTGGTGGTGGCATTGGTTTCAAGAAAGCCTATTTGTAGTGCGCGATTGCGATAGACAATAAGATGGGTCGGGACAGCCTGATCCGCTGTCGGTTGAAATTCCGGGCCTATCATCTGCACCTGGTAGTTGTAGCTTAGGGGCCAGGCAAGCGGTGAAACGATCGGCCGGTCGGCGAGTAGATCGCCGTCACTTTTAGCGTTGGGAAATTCCACTGTTGAGGTGTCCAGCGCCAGCTCTACCCATTCATAATGGGCCAGCTCGAGAAGAAACCCGGGGTCGCTTTCCAGGGGCTCACGCTCATTTTGCAAATAGTCGAAAAATTCGCTGCCTATTTGCAAAAAATAAGGACTGTGGCTCTGGTGATGGTGGATAAAGTCGCGAACCATCGCTGTCCACTGCTCTGGATCGGTAATGGATTTAAGGATTGGAAAGCCATTGGCGACGAAGGTCTGGATATTATTAAAAAACAGGTTGCGGTAGATATCCATGCGGCGATCTTCGATTCCCTGAGGCGCTGGATTGCTCTCGGGGCTACGGATATGGGCAGCAAACTCTATCTGCGCCTGTTGAAAGGATGGCCTTTGGGAATCACTGGTCATGCCTTGTTACCTGCTAAGGCTTGCTGACCGGCGTACCTGGCCTGGCGCACTGTTATCTGTTCGACTTCTTTAAGCAGCTCTTCGACCGGAGGGATATTAAAGTCTCGCTCCAACAGTGTCGGAAATGCGCCAAATTTCGCGTAGGCGGCATCGAGGAGATCCCAGACCGGATCAATCACATCGGCACCATGGGTGTCGACGCGCAGGTCTTCGGCTTCGTCGAAATGGCCGGCAATATGACCATAGGCAATACGCTCGCCGGGCAGTGCCTTAAGGAATTCGAGGGGGTCGTAGCTGTGGTTAATACTGTTGACGTAAATATTGTTTACATCGAGCAGCAGCTTGCAGTCGGCTTTTTCCAGCACTGCATTGGTAAAGTCGATCTCTGACATCTCCTGCTGAGGCGCTGCATAGTAGGAGACATTCTCCATGGCGATACGCTGGCCGAGAAAATCCTGTATCTGCAGTATGCGCTCAGCCACATAGTCGACAGCCTCTTCGGTAAAGGGTATGGGCATCAGGTCGTAGAGATGACCACTGTCGCTGCAATAGCTTAGATGTTCTGTGTAGCAGCGTATGGAGTGTTCAGCCATAAAGGCCTTAATGGCTTTTAATAGATCCCAATCGAGTGGTGAGGGGGAACCTATTGAGAGGGAGAGTCCGTGGAGGACAAAGGGAAACTTTTCGGTGTATTCTCTAAACGCCGCACCGTAGCGGCCACCGACATCAATCCAGTTTTCCGGCGCAACCTCCATAAACTGAACCTGTTCTGGGGACACAGAAGAAAGCGGGCCACAAAGTGCCCGCCTTAATCCCAAACCCGCACCCTGAACAGGGTAGCTTTGTGTTTTTTCAAGCATTGATTCTGATGGCATTAAAAGCTGGCTTTTAAGCTAGTTAAGCAGCGCCGCCACATTTGCCTTCGCCGCACTTACCTTCAGCATCAGCTTTGCTTTCGCCACATTTGCCTTCGCCGCACTTGCCTTCAGACTCGGCCTTACCTTCACCACATTTGCCTTCGCCGCACTTGCCTTCAGAGTGAGCTTTTCCTTCTCCGCACTTACCTTCACCACATTTGCCCTCGGCGTGACCGTCGGCAAGGTTGTAGCCTGAGCGCAACTCGTCGGCTTGGAAGGGGTTTTCAGCGGCGAACGCTGGTGATGAGATTGCTGCAGTGGCGAGGAATGCTGCACTTAGTGCTGTTGCTGTTGCCTTAGCCAAGGGTTTGATATTTTGTTTATTCATTAGACTTTCTCCATGTGTTAGTAATAGCTGGTTAATCATTTACTAGGCATTCAATTTTTACCTGCACCCCATTCCAAGTTAATTTTGGGATGCTGTTCTGACAAATGAGTCTATACGAAGTTCCGCTTTAAGAGATAGATATTTCTATCGGGCTCTGGGCACTATTTTTATAGATTAAACCCGGAACCTTCGCAACTCGTCTTCAATTTCATCCCAGCGCTTTTGCAGCCGCTTGAGAGATACCGGAACACGGGTTTTTAACTGCTGGGCAAACAGCGAGACCCGATATTCTTCGACTAGCCAACAGTAGTCCCGCAGTGCCTTCTCAAGCTCAGAGGAGAGCGGCTGGTCATCTACCAATGCCTGCTTGCAAGCGGTCAAAAGCGTCTGCAGCTCGTCAATATGCTGGCGATCTTTACTGACCTGTGCGGCAAGCTTTTCGAGGCGCACCTGCAGAGCTTTGATATAGCGCGGATACTGCCTGATCGACTCGGTGGAGCTGGTCGATAAGGTCTCGGCGCTAAACAACCAGTCCAGCTGGCTGCGAATATCATCAGCTGCATAGATAGCGGGCAGACCCAGAGCTCTCAGCTTCTTCTGGCAATCGTGCAAAGGGGTTAGTAAAGATTCTATGGCCTGACCATGTTCCTGAGCAAACATCACCACATTGGCAATTCCCGACTCAAAGGCCTGATCAAACTGCTGCTGTTCTCTAAGTACCTGTCCATCGGCAAATATTGCCTGCTGGAAACTGGCGTTAATCAGGGCATCGACCAGCGTTTTTCTCTCGCCAATTTTGGCAGCCGTGATTGCCAATTCTTTACTGCGCAGCAGATGCTTGCTGAGATATTTAACCTGATCACGACCCTTTAATAGCGCCAGCCGCAACTGACCCTGGCGGCTGGTTTTTTCCGCCTGCAGCGGGTTATCAATCACTTCAAGAGAGACTGATTCTCCACAGTCGCGCAGTGCCGGCCAGGCTTTGATGGTGATTTTACCGTGCTTTAAAGCCACCTCTTCTGGCAACTCTTCAAAGTCCCACTCGACAATACCCTGCCTTGTTCTGTTCTCCTCTGCGTTCTGGTCGGCGGCCTGCTCAAGCCCCTCGGAAATCTGCTGCTTAAAGTCCTGCTGAAGCTTTTCAAGGCTCCGGGCCATAGCAATCTCGGCGCCATTTTCATCTTCGAGCACAAAATTCATCTGATACCAGGCATCGAGATTTTCCGGCTTCCACTGTTCCGGCACAATAGCCACGCCGGTTTGCTTGTGCAGATACTCTGCCAGCACTTCGGTTAGCGGCCGATCCTGGGGCTTGGTTTTTAGCAGAAAGGCATCGACATAGTCCGGGACTGGCACAAAGTTGCGCCTTGTCTGTTTTGGCAGGCTTTTTACCAAGGCAATACATTTGTCGCGCAACATGCCCGGCACTAACCATTCAAAAAAGTATCTCGGTAGTTGATGCAACAGCGGCAACGGCACGACGGCGCTGACACCATCTTCAATATGATTGGGCTCAAAATGGTAACGCAGGTTATAGCTAATACCCTGATAGCTGATGATTTCGGGAAACTGGGTCTGCTCTTCCTGGGAGAGGCCGCGTAGCAGTAGGTACTCTTTTTCGAGGACTAATAATTTTGGCTCGCTGGCCTCGACCTGTTTGCGCCATTTTTCAAAGAGCGCCAGGTTGTATATTCCAGTGGGGATTCGCTCGTTGTAGAACTCAAAAATAACCTGCTGCTCTACCAATAGATCGCGGCGACGAAAGCGATCTTCAAGGGCCTGCAGTTCTTCGACCAGCTTTTGGTTTTGCGTATAAAACTGACCTTTGCCGCGATAGCCCTCTTCCACCAGCGCCTGCTGAATAAAAATCTTGCGCGCTTCATCCGGATTGACCTGCCCGTAGACGCGGCGTTTGTTTTCAACAATGCTCAGACCAAACAGGGTCTGCCGCTCACTGGCCATAACCTGACCGGATTTAATGCTGTAAAACGGTTCGCTATAGGTCTTTTTCACCAGGTGGGCAGCGAGTGGCTCGAGCCAATCGGAATCAATTTTCGCCACGGTAAGGGCGAACTGTTTGCTGGTTTCCATCAACGAACCGGCCATCACCCACTTCGGTGGTTTTTTGCTCAGACCAGAGCCGGGGAAGATAAAGAATTTGCGGTTGCGAGTACCGAGGAACTCCCACTTGTCCTGAAGGATACCCACCTGCCCTAATAAGCCGGCGAGTAGTGAACGGTGGATATCATCGGCCTCGGCAGGCTTGCTGTTATCTGTAAGTTTTAATGCTCGACAGGCGCTGTGTACCTGATGGTGCAGGTCGCGCCACTCGCGCATGCGCAGATAGGAGACATAGTTGGCTTTGCAGTAACGACTATATTGATTGCCGGAGAGTTGCTGGCGCTGCTCTTCAAAATGACGCCACAGGTTTAATAACGAAATAAAGTCGGAGTTCGGCTCCTGCCATTTTTTATGGCTTTGATCTGCGGCCTGCTGTTTGTCGGCGGGGCGCTCGCGGGGATCCTGAATACTCAGGCCAGTGGTGATTACCATCACCTCGGAGAGACAGCCGTTT
This sequence comes from uncultured Pseudomonadales bacterium, assembly GCA_943788895.1. GTDB lineage: Bacteria > Pseudomonadota > Gammaproteobacteria > Pseudomonadales > Porticoccaceae > HTCC2207. The sequence goes on from CALSRZ010000006.1 coordinate 82,503, forward strand.
TTCGCCGCCTCTAACAGCATACGAGCAAATCTGGGATCCAGTGGTATATGCACTATACGTTTGCCGAGGGCGGTTAATTTGCCATTGGCAGTGACCACCTGAAGTTCTTCGAGCAGTTTAAATCCATCGCTGATCATGCGCTGATCGGGCGCATCAACAAAGGGGAAACTGCGAATATCACCGATCTTAAGATGCAGCATCTGCAGAATAACTGCCGCTAGATTGGTGCGGATAATTTCTGGATCGGTAAACTCGGGGCGGCCCTGAAAATCCTCTTCACTGTATAGGCGATAGCAGATACCTTCGCTTACTCGACCACAGCGTCCAGCGCGCTGATTGGCACTGGCCTGGGAGACTGCTTCGATAGGCAGTCGCTGTACCTTGGTGCGGAAACTGTAGCGCGAGACTCGCGCGCGGCCGGTGTCGATCACATAGCGAATACCGGGCACGGTCAATGAGGTTTCAGCGACATTGGTACTCAGCACCACCCTTCGCCGCGGTGGGCGGAGAATATTTTACTCTGCTCGGCAAGACTCAAGCGGGCATAGAGGGGAACAATTTCGGTATGCGGCAGCTGCGCGCGCTTTAGGGCCAGATTGACTTCGCGAATCTCACGCTCGCCACTGAGGAAGACTAAAACATCACCCTGCTTTTGATTGGCCTGAATATCCCGCAGGCAGTCGACAATCATCTGGTCGCGATCGCTCTCGATATCGTCGGGATGGTTATAAATAATATCTACTGGGAAGCTGCGGCCCGAGACTTCGACTATGGGTGCGCCATCGAAGTGGGCGGAAAATTTTTCCACATCGATGGTCGCCGAGGTAATGATGATTTTTAGATCGGGCCGCTGGGGCAGTAAATTTTTCAGGTAGCCGAGTAGAAAGTCGATATTAAGGCTGCGCTCGTGGGCCTCATCGATAATCAGGGTATCGTATTTGCTGAGAAAGCGATCGTTCTGAATTTCCGCCAGCAGAATACCGTCGGTCATCAATTTGATATAGCTGTTTGGCGAGCTCTGGTCAGAAAAGCGCACCTGGTAACCGACGGCTTCGCCGAGAGATACCTTGAGCTCTTCAGCAATACGATTGGCTACTGTGCGTGCGGCAATACGTCGCGGCTGGGTGTGGCCTATCATGCCTTTGACACCACAGCCGGCCTGCAGGCAGATTTTCGGCAGCTGGGTGGTTTTACCGGAGCCGGTCTCGCCGGCAATAACAATCACCTGATGCTTGCGGATTAATTCGGCAATTTCATCTGCTCTGGCGCTGACCGGTAGATCTGGATACTCAAGGGTTGGCAGGTTTTGCCGGCGCTTTTCGATCTGCTGCTGGTTTTTTAACAGTGCCCCATGCCATTTTTCCCAGCGCGTGCCGATATCTTTGCCCTGCTGGGATAGCTTATTGAGCTCGGCCAGTTGGCGGCCTAATCTAAAGCGCTCGGCGGTGCTGGTCGATTGTTCGACTAGTGTTTTGAGTCGCTGAAAATCCTGCGCACTGCTGGGTCGGTTTATCTCTTGCGCTGCTGACATGGGGCTTATCAGTCGCTACTGCCCATCCAGATACAGGCCCCGCTGCTCTTGTTGATGGCATCGAGTTTTTGTTGATGAAGGCTGATTTCTTCGGCGCTGGGTTTGACGACTCGCAGCGGGGTGCGATCTGCTGCAAGACGGCGAATACTGCTCGCTGTATTAACTTCACCGCTGTCTGAGTTGGATTGATCGCTGATATTAAGATTGACCTGTCCGCCGGTCATCAGCAGATAGACATCGGCGAGGATCTCGGCATCGAGAAGTGCGCCGTGCAAATCGCGCGCTGAGTTATCTACACCGTAGCGCTTGCAGAGTGCATCGAGATTGTTTTTCTGCCCCGGGTGTTTTTGTCGCGCCAGTGCCAGGGTGTCAATAATTCGGCAGCTGGTTTCAATCACCTGGTACTTGCCGGAGAGCTTGGCAATTTCGTGGTTGATAAAGCCAACATCGAAGGGCGCGTTGTGAATGATCAGATCGGCGCCGTCAACAAATTCTAAAAATTCTTTGGCGACCTGATCAAACAGCGGCTTGTCTTCAAGAAACTGGTCGGTGATTCCGTGGACTTCCATGGCACCCTCATCGACTTTGCGCTGGGGATTGACGTACTGATGGTAATGCCTGCCGGTGAGCTTGCGCCCGACTAGTTCGACACAGCCAATCTCGATAATACGGTGATCCTGGGAGGTCTCCAGACCGGTTGTTTCTGTATCAAGTACGATTTGTCTCATGGTGCCTGCTTTTTATATGGTTTTGTCAGGTTCGGATTTACAGCTCGTCAATACCGCGATTGGCCAGCTGATCGGCAATTTCATTTTCACGGTGGCCGCTGTGACCTTTAACCCACTGCCAGTCTATCTCATGACTGTCGATAAGGGCATCAAGCTTTTGCCATAGATCGACATTTTTTACCGGCTTTTTACTGGCGGTTTTCCAGTTGCGTTTTTTCCAGTTCGGCAACCATTCCTGAATGCCTTTTAAAACATAGGTTGAGTCTGAGGTCAGGGTGATTTTGCAGGGCTGGGTGAGTGCCGCCAAGCCCTCGATAACCGCGGTCATCTCCATACGGTTGTTGGTGGTTTCAGCTTCGCCGCCAAACAGGGATTTTTCCTTGTCACCATAGCGCATCAACACACCCCAGCCACCGGGGCCGGGATTACCTCTGCAGGCACCGTCTGTAAAAATTTCTATCGTTTTCATTGTCTTTCCTCAACCACAGCTATAACGGCCTTTCTGGTCTTGTTATTAATTTTTTATCAATGGCCTATAGCCGGTTGCTGTCTACTGCTGTGCTCTTCAAACCCTCGGTCACTCTATAGCTTTTATTGGTCGCGGCGCGCCAGGCTTTGCCGGGGCCTCGAATACCTCTGGGTACACGTTTAACCGCGTGAATCATATAGAAATTCCCCATCGGCAGGCGAATCTTTTCACCCCACTTTTCCCAGCGGCTTTTATCGCCAGTCTGCTCAACTTGGGACTGGTTTCCGAAGGGCAAATTATAAGCGCCGCGGTCTATTCGTTCTACGTGAAAATTTAATAGCGACAGCCAGTCGGTCAAACGGCCCAGACGCAGATTGTGGAACCTGAATTGGGGTTTGTCGGAGAGCAACTGCATAGGGAACTTGGCCATACCCATGGGGCCGTAGGGATTGAACAGACAGAGCAACAGGTGACCGCCGGGCATAACCACACGGCTGGCTTCGGCAAGTACTGCTCTCGGGGTCTTGGAGAACTCCAACGCATGCTGCAGTAACATCACATCGATGGTTTCTGACATCAGCGGCAGTTCCATATAGTTTGCCAGTGCACCATGGGCGCCATTGATCTCTGAGGGGTGCAGGCTAAGGCGATGAATATGCTTAAAACAGTCCAGGGTCTGGGTATCTTCGCTAAGTCCGAGGCGCAGAAAGCGATAACCGGGAAGGCCTGAGTAGTGGTGCTGTAGAACCTCCAATTCACGGGCCTGCAGATAGCGACCAAAATCGCTCTCTAGCCAGTACCTGAGGTCAGCGGATGTGCTGGCAAGATCCTCGACCTTAAATCGATCGACAAGATTATGTGCGGCGCTGCTGATAAGCTTTAGGGGCATAGGGCGGCCAGTAGGCTACGGTTAGGTGGTTATGAAATTACATAGCTATTATGTTCTCTGGGTTGAATAAAAACCAGTATCGGAATATCGGCAATTCAGCGCCATAAAAAGCCCTATAGCTTCGACTTCACAGAACAATTGAGAATCTTGTCATTGTTTCGACCTCGACTGACCGATACAATCGCGCCCCAAAATAGAATAAGGGTTAAAACTTGCAGCCTCTGCACTCACCACTTCGTGTGATTCTTTTAAGCACTGCATTCACTGCCGTTCCCCTGATGTCCGGCTGTGCCCTTCTGCCTGCAAGTACTGATAATTCTACTGTTGCCAGCGAAAAAGTTTCTGAGATAACTCAGGCCGCCTCGGTTAGCGCTCGCCCAGAAGCGGGTCTGGTTATCAGTGAAGAGGTTGAGGCCTCTAAGGCTGTTTTAGAGCCGATATCGGTTGTCATTGAGGAAACCCCTGAGCCAGTAGAGATCGACCTGTGGCAGCGTATTCGAGACGGCTATAACATGACCCCGGAATCTATGCCTGAGAGTGTGAGTAAACAGCGCGACTGGTATCTTCGAAATCCGAGTTATCTGAAGACGGTTTTTTCCCGCGCCCGCCCCTATATCTACTATGTTACCGATGAGCTGGATAAGGCTGGCCTGCCTCTTGAGCTGGCACTGCTGCCGATTGTCGAGAGTACTTACGATCCCCTCGCCTATTCACACAGCCATGCTGTCGGTCTATGGCAATTTATTCCATCTACTGGCAAGTCTCTGGGCCTGCGACGGGATCGCTGGTACGACGGCAGACGCGACGTTATCTATTCAACCCAGGCGGCGATTACCTATCTAAAAAAGCTTAACCGGCGCTTCGACAATGACTGGCTGCTGGCACTGGCGGCCTATAACTCTGGTCAGGGTTCGGTGAGCAAGTCGATTAGACGCAATCGAAAGCTTGGCAAAGGGACTGATTTCTGGTCGATTTCTCTTCCGCGGGAAACCCGCAACTATGTGCCCCAGCTGCTGGCACTGGCAACATTGATACGCGATCCTGACAAATACAATGTCAGGCTGCCAGATATGCCCAACGAGCCATTCTTTGAAGTGGTTGAAATTGAGTCGCAGATTGATCTAAACAATGTGGTCAAGGTTACTGGAATAGAGGTGGATGATTTCACCCGACTCAATCCGGCTTATCGTCGAGCTATCACACCACCCCAGGGCAAACATAATTTACTACTACCTGTGGGTACCGCAGAACCACTTAGGCATATGCTGGCGACCACTGACCCTAAAACCTGGGTGCCTCATACCGAGTATGCAGTGACTAGTGGCGACACTCTGTCGCATATCGCGGCGCGCTTTGATATTCCTACCAGCTGGTTGAGAAGTCGCAATAACCTGCGCACTGATCGCTTGCAGATTGGCCAGGTTCTGCTGATTCCTCACTCGAGAGATAATATTGATTATCTCTCGAATAGCCTGAGCAGCAGTAAACAACCTGTCTACCATTCTGTTCGCCGCGGGGATTCCCTGTGGACTATCGCGAGAAAATACGACACCAGTATCAGCCGACTGCGTAAGACCAATAAACTTAGCAGCAACACACTTCGTGTCGGTGACCGCCTGGTGGTGGGCAGCCGTTTAGAGGAAGCGGCGGCTAAAAATCTTCGTCGACTCTCCTACCGTGTGCGCCGCGGCGATTCACTGTCGCTAATTGCCAGTAAGTTTGATATTGCGATAAGGGATATTACGCGCTGGAACAAGATTAGCCGCAACGATCTGCTGCAACCTGGTCAGCGTCTGACTCTGTTTATTGATGGGCTGAAGATTTAAGGCGCAAGCCCTGAGAGAACCTAAAAGAAAATCTTAAAAAAAAATCACTGCCAGCTTCTGCGATCGCTCCGCTGGCAGTGTTTATTTTATTGCTTACTACCTATTACTCAACAATTTTGGCATCGGCCAATAATGTCGCCTGCAGTGCCTGAAGTTCACGGCTGCTGTTAGCTGCGGTGCCCGCATAGACTAGGTTGTTCTTGCGATCTGTGCTTAGGGTGCTGCTATCGCCCGGGGTCACTTCGGTCATTGCCACAACAACGAAGTCACCAGCTCGGGTATATAAGCTTTCAACCACATCGGAATCTGCTGTTGCAGGAAGCTGGAAGACAAAGCGTTTTACATCTGGATTGATATCGCCAGTGCTGCGCTTGGCATCCAAAACTACCTGCCAATTCAAATCCTGGCTTTTAGCAACCGCTTCAACGCTCTCTCCAGCCGCTACACGGGCCAATAGGGCTTCGCCCTGCTCAGCCAGCTCAGCTTTGGCCAGATCGGCACTGATAGTTGCCACAATTGAATCTTTAACTTCTGTCAGTTCTTTTTGACGGGCTGGAATGCTTTCGTTCAGCTTTAGAACCACATAGCGATCATCGCCCAGATCAATCACTTCACTGGCGTAGTTTTCATCGATCACTTCTGCGCTAAAGGCGGCTTTTTGAACTGCTGGGTATGCTGCTATGCCAGCTGCGCCAGAGCGAGTAAAGGCTGCAGATACTTGAGCGGTTAAGCCGAGATCTTCAGCAACTTCGCCAAGACTTTCAGCGTTAAAGCTAAGCTCTTTAAGGTTGGCAAGCTTCTCAACCAACCACTCGTTTCTCAACTCTACAGCGAGCTCCTGCTCAATTCGAGCGCGCTCAGTGGAGAAGTCAATAACCGTCTCCTGCTTGCCAACAAGCTTAATAAGGTGTGTGCCGCTGTCTGTTTCTACTGGTGCGGAGACCTGACCTACTTCAAGAGCAGCCAGTGCAGCTTCAAAGCTTTCAGGGAAGGTATCGCCAGAAGTAAAGCCAAGGTCACCACCAAAGTCTGCAGAACCGACATCCTGAGAGTACTCTTTGGCCAGTGCTGCAAAGTCTTCACCAGCATCGAGCTTGGACTGAACTTCAGCCAGCAGTGCCGCATCGGGCTCTGACAGAAGTATATGTGCCGCCTGTAGCGAAACACCTGATTCAAGTGACTGTGACTGCTCATCAAAGCGCGCTTTAATCTGCTCTTCGCTCACCGCGTCAGAATCATTGAACTGGGCTGGATTGAGTTCGATATAGTCGACTACAACCTGCTCTTCAGCCTGGTAGCTAGCCTTGTTGTCTTCGTAATAAGCGGCGACCTGCTGATCAGTCACTTTGATCGCATCTTTAACTGGCTGCAGTGGCAGTGTCAGGTAATAGTAATCACGCTGCTGTTCGAAAACACTGGCGAGGAGTTCTAGCTCATTGCTGGTGGTGAAACCAGAGGCTACAAAGCCGCGCACAAATTGTTCGATAAGAAGGTTTTCTTCAATCATCTCCAGAAAGTCAGCACTGGTGTAACCCAGGTTGCGAATTCTGTAGAGGTATAATTCCTGATCAAAGCGACCGTCGGTCTGGAAGGTTGGCGTGTCGAGAAGCAGCTTGCCTGTGGTTCGCGAAGAGATCGCCATTCCACCAGAGCTGGCTTCCTGTGACAACAACTTGCGTCCAACAATCTGCTCAACAACCTGTGGTCGGAGTAAATCATCTTCGAGCAGTGCCGCATCAAGGCCTTCATTTTCATTGAGTATTCTTTGCTTCTCGGAAGTAAGTGCCTGCTGAACCTGTAATTCCGAAACTCGTTCACCATTAACTTTTACTGCGGTTTCCGATGCGCTTCCGGAGATCGATAGCGAGCCAATTCCAGAAAAAGCGAAGACAATTGCGATCAGTACAACAATCGCGAAAGCTATACCCTTCATATTAGTTCTAAAACTATCCAACATGTTTCTATCCCCATTTCAGATTGTAATCATCTGTTTTTAATAATATTAAAAAAGGCGCATCACCGATGCGCCTTCAATTAAAGCTTAAAGACTGTCTGAAAATTAATTTACAGAGTCTTTCAGAGCCTTACCAGCTTTAAAGCTTGGCACGTTGGCTGCTTTAATCTGGATTTCCTGACCAGTCTGCGGGTTGCGACCAGCGCGAGCTGCGCGGTGCTTAACAGAAAAAGTACCAAAGCCAACCAGTGATACCTGGTCGCCATTTTTCAGTGATCCTGTTACTGCTTCAAGTGCTGAATCAAGTGCACGTCCAGCAGAAGCTTTAGAGATGTCTGCGCCAGCAGCAATTGCGTCGATAAGTTCAGATTTATTCACGGTATTCCCCTTTTCTTAGAGTTAGTAATTCCTAGTCGTATTAGAGAGTGTCTTTTTATCAGCCAAACTCGCTATCTATCTGGCCTCAAGCACTTTCTTGCCTACTTTATACCAATAGCCATTTAGCGGGTCAAGCTCCGTTTGAAGAAATAAGCAAATTCTTTAACACTAGTGTGTACTTGGCCTAGAGGATGAAACCTCTTTTTCCGAAGCTGCACTGCTGCGATTAAACTCTTCTTCACTGAGTGATTCCGGATCTTTCTCCAGCGCTATAGCCAAAACCTCATCGATCCATTTTACCTGACAGATTTTAAGGTCTGCTTTAATATTGTCCGGTATCTCCTTCAAATCACTACCATTATCGTCGGGAATAATAACCGTGGTAATGCCGCCGCGGTGAGCTGCAAGGAGTTTTTCCTTGAGGCCACCAATCTTTAACACCTGCCCACGCAATGTAATTTCACCGGTCATGGCAACATTGGATTTAACCGGAATGCCGGTTAAAACCGAAACCAGGGCCGTGCACATGCCAACGCCGGCTGATGGGCCATCTTTTGGTGTTGCCCCCTCGGGTACGTGAATATGCAGATCATTTTCCTGATGGAAGTCTTTGCGTATTCCCAGTGCTTTGGCGCGACTTCTGACCACGGTCAGAGCGGCCTGAATGGATTCCTGCATAACATCGCCCAGAGAGCCGGTTTTGATCACGCGGCCTTTGCCGGGGATAGCGGCAGACTCAATGGTCAACAGCTCACCACCAACCTGTGTCCAGGCCAGACCTGTAACCTGCCCTATCTGGCTTTCTTTCTCGGCGCGACCATAGTCAAAACGCCTTACGCCCAACAGCTTTTCCAACTGCTCAGAACCAACACTGTCGGTAGATGACCCGCCATCGCGAACATGCTCAGTGACAATTTTTCGACAGATCTTGGCTATATCACGCTCCAGCCCACGCACACCTGCTTCGCGGGTGTAGTATCTGATCGCGTCTTTAAGGGCCTCTTCACTAATTGCCAGCTCTTCGTCTTTAAGACCGTTTGCCTTGCGCTGCTTGGGCACCAGATATTTTTCGGCAATGGCGACTTTTTCACCCTCGGTATAACCGGGAATACGAATCACTTCCATACGATCGAGCAGTGGCCCGGGAATATTCATCGAGTTTGCCGTACAGATAAACATAACTTCAGAGAGATCGTAATCAACCTCAAGATAGTGGTCATTAAAAGTATGGTTTTGCTCTGGATCGAGAACTTCAAGCAGTGCCGATGCCGGGTCACCACGTTGATCCATACCCATCTTGTCGATTTCATCGAGCAGGAATAAGGGATTCTTGACCTTGACCTTGGAGAGCTTCTGAATAACTTTACCGGGCAATGAGCCAATATAGGTTCGTCGATGTCCGCGAATCTCCGCTTCATCGCGCACCCCGCCCAGACTCATACGCACAAACTGCCTGCCAGTTGCCCGGGCAATTGATTCACCCAACGAGGTCTTACCTACACCTGGAGGCCCTACCAGACAGAGTACTGGCCCCTTTAATTTTTTCACCCGCTGCTGAACCGCAAGAAATTCAAGGATGCGCTCTTTGACCTCTTCCAAGCCATGATGGTCTTGATCCAGGGTCGTCTGGGCTGCAACCAGGTCGTGCTTTACGCGGCTGCGCTTCTTCCAGGGCACGCCGACCATCCAGTCAATATAGTTGCGCAGCACCGAGGCCTCTGAGGACATCGGCGACATCATTTTCAGTTTGCCGAGTTCCGACTGGGTTTTTTCCAGCGCCGCTTTTGGCATACCCACTTCGACAATTTTCTTATCCAGCTGATCGAGCTCTGAACCCTCATCATCAATATCACCGAGTTCCTTTTGAATGGCTTTCATCTGCTCATTCAAATAGTACTCGCGCTGGCTCTTCTCCATCTGCTTCTTAACCCGACCGCGAATACGCTGCTCAATTTGGAACAGGTCAATTTCGGATTCCATCAGGCCCATAAGATGCTCAAAGCGCTCGGTGAGATCAGCTACTTCAAGCACGTCCTGCTTCTGTTCAATAGTCAGGGTCATATGCGAGGCAACGGTATCGGCGAGACGATTAGCGTCTTCAATACCGCTGACGGTGGCGATAACTTCCGAGGGGATTTTTTTACTTAAATTAACATATTGCTCAAACAGGGAGATTGCCGAGCGCATCAGCACATCAGCTTCGCGCTCTTCCAGCTCGCCACTGGCAAGCTCTGAAATCTGGGTTTGCATATAGGGCAGGTCAGCTTCAACCGGGCTGATAAGGCCAACTCGACTGACGCCTTCGACCAGAACTTTTAAGGTGCCATCGGGCAATTTGAGCATTTGCAGAATAGTGGCCCGAGTCCCCACAGCGTAGATATCGTCTATCTTCGGGTTATCTTCACCGGGATTCTTCTGCGCGACCAGGACAACCTGCTTATTATTTTCCATGGCTTCTTCGAGAGCCAGAATAGATTTCTCTCGACCGACAAAAAGTGGGACGACCATATGCGGATAGACAACCACATCGCGCAAGGGCAAAAGCGGATAGATTGTATCTGTGGACTCAATTGGTTTAGCAGCCATTATTACCTCTGGTTATCTAAAGCTGTTTAGAACACCATTTAATAAACGGTATTATTAGTAGATTAGTCTTTTATATTGGGACGCGCACGCTAAAAACAACCTTGCAGTGAAGCATAAACGGAAATAGTGCCTTTTTAATTACGCATGAAGAGGTCGAGAGGTTTTGACTGGCGAAAAAAAGGCGACTGTCGTCGCCTTTTTGTTGCTTTCCGATTGCTGCTTTTAGAAGAAGCAGGGCCGAAATCAATATCTAGGCCTCATCAGTGCCTGACTTCTGCTCATTCTGCTCGTAGACCAGCAGTGGTTCGTTTTCACCATTGATCACTGCGGCATCAACAACCACTTTAACGACATTTTCTTCTGATGGGATTGTATACATGGTATCCAGAAGCACTGTTTCAAGAATCGAGCGCAGACCTCGCGCACCGGTCTTTCTCTCAATAGCTTTTTCGGCAATGGCATTCAGCGCATCAGAGCGCAGGTCGAGATCGACACCCTCCATACCAAACAACGCCTGATACTGTTTGAAAAGTGCGTTCTTTGGCTCGACAAGAATATTTACCAGTGCATCGCGATCCAGCTCCTTGAGGGTAGCCACAACCGGCAGACGACCAATAAATTCTGGAATCAATCCGTAACCAATCAGATCACTTGGCTGCACATCGAGCAGGGTTTCACCAATTGATTTCTGGCTGTCCTTGCTGTTGACCTCGGCTTTAAAGCCGATGCCGCCCTTCTCAGAGCGTTCGCGAATAACCTTTTCCAGTCCAGCAAAGGCACCGCCGCAGACAAACAGGATATTCGAGGTATCAACCTGCAGGAACTCCTGCTGAGGATGCTTGCGGCCACCTTGAGGAGGCACCGAGGCAACTGTGCCCTCGATCAGCTTTAGCAGAGCCTGCTGAACACCTTCACCGGAAACATCACGAGTGATTGAGGGGTTGTCAGACTTGCGTGAAATCTTGTCGATCTCATCAATATAAACGATGCCGCGCTGGGCTTTGTCTACATCGTAATCGCATTTCTGCAACAGCTTTTGAATAATATTTTCGACATCTTCACCCACATAACCAGCCTCTGTGAGGGTGGTTGCGTCGGCAATCGTAAAGGGAACATTGAGCATGCGAGCTAGAGTTTCAGCCAGCAGGGTTTTACCACTACCGGTTGGTCCAATCAGCAGAATATTACTTTTGCCGAGCTCGACATTTGAACTGTCACCACTGGTTTCGCTTACCTGCAATCGCTTGTAATGGTTGTAGACCGCGACCGATAAAATTCTCTTGGCGCGCTCCTGACCAATCACATACTCGTCGAGATTGCCTTTGATTTCAGAGGGAACTGGCAGGCGATCGCTGCTATCGCCGGAGTCGGCAACAACAGACTCTTCAGTGATAATGTCATTACACAGATCGACGCATTCATCACATATGTAGACAGAAGGGCCGGCAATTAAACGCCGAACTTCATTTTGATTTTTGCCACAGAATGAACAGAAGAGAAGTTTACCGCCTTCATCCAACGTCTCACCATCACTCATAACCTATCTCCCAAAACCCACAAAACCAATAAAAAAATCAACAACTTATAGATTAAAGACTAGCGCCTCTATCCACGATTGTCCAGCACGTCATCCACCAATCCATAGGACTTGGATTCTTCGGCACTCATAAAGTTATCACGCTCTGTATCTTCGGTAACCTGCTCCACTGGCTGGCCAGTATGCTTAGCCATCAGATCATTCAGACGCGCTTTAATCTTGAGGATTTCCTGGGACTGGATATGTATGTCAGTAGCCTGACCCTGAGCACCACCACTTGGCTGGTGAATCATTGTTCTTGAGTTTGGCAGGCAGTAACGCTTGCCCTCGGCACCGGCGGCCAATAGAAAGGCGCCCATACTGGCGGCCTGACCAATACACATGGTGCTTACATCTGGTTTGATAAACTGCATGGTGTCATAGATAGACATACCTGCGGTCACTGAACCACCTGGAGAATTGATATAGAGATGAATGTCTTTGTCTGGATTTTCAGATTCCAAAAATAGCATCTGGGCGACAATAAGATTGGCCATATGGTCTTCAACCTGACCAACCAAAAAGATAACGCGTTCTTTTAAAAGCCGCGAATAGATATCGTAAGCTCTTTCACCGCGAGAAGTTTGCTCAACGACCATTGGAACCAGTCCACTGGCTTGAACATCATTGGGGATACTGCCGACATTTGATTGCTGAAAATTCATTGCTTCCTCGCTATTGTATTTTTCTTCGATTCAAGATTATCGGTATATACGCAGGGCAGTCAATCTACGGATTGAACTATCTGTATAGTTCTCAGCTTAGTTCTCGCTTTAGCTCTTAATTTAGTTCTCGATTCAAATGCCCTGCCATAAATATTTCTACTCAAGCAGCAAAATGTCAATAACCAAGTCCAGTCATTGACACTCGGCTATTGATTGAGCCTTAAGCAACAGCTTCAGGATCTGGCTTAATTGCCTCTTCGTAGGAAAGAGATTCCTCAGTAACCTTGGCCTTTGATAACACCAACTCGGTTACCTGATCTTCCAATACTACCGCTTCTACAGAGCTCAACAATTCCTGCTGACTGTAATAGTAGTCGACAACTTCCTTCGGCTGGTCATAAGTTGAAGCTATTTCATTAACTCTTTCACGCACACGATCTTCGTCTGGCGTCAGTTCTTCAACTTTAACCACCTCAGAGACAATAACACCCAGTGCCGCTCGGCGCTCGGCCTTGGCTGTGAACATTTCGTCAGGCAGCATACTTGGATCAAACTGCTGGCCACCGCCAAACTGCTGAATCATCTGCTGCTTAAGCTGAGTAATCTCGTTGGCAACCAGAGCCTTGGGCAACTCAACCTTGTTGAGATCAAATAGCTGATCCATAACGCGGTTCTTTACCTTATTGCGAATCGCATTGCGCAATTCACGCTCCATATTATTGCGAACATCTTCACGGAATTTTTCTTCACCACCTTCGCTAACACCGTAGAGTTTGAAAAACTCATCGTTCATTTCTGGCATTTGCTTTGCAGCGACTGAATTGACTTTAACAGCGAACTGTACAGCCTTACCTTTAAGGTCTTCAGCATGATAATCTTTAGGGAATTTCAACTTGAGAACAGTTTCATCACCAGCACTCACACCCACAAGTCCGTCTTCGAACCCGGGAATCATGCTGTTTGAACCCAGAATCAGATCCTGGCCTTCTGCGCTGCCACCGGGAAATTCAACCTTCTTTTGCGTGCCAACATAGTCGATATTAACCTGATCGCCGTCTTCTGCGGCTCTTTCAACCACATCAAAGGTAGCCTGCTGGTTGCGCAGTACGTCGATCATAGTATCAAGATCGGAATCATTGAGGTCGGTTACCGGACGAGCGATAGCAACTTTAGCTAGATCTGCCAGGGCAACTTCCGGGTAGACTTCGAATACTGCAACGTATTCGAGATCCTGACCTTCAGCATCAGTGACATCGTCGATACGTGGCTGGCCTACTGGCTGCAGATCTTCTTGCTTAATGGCTTCATAGAAGCTCGAATTTACTACTTCGCCAACTACTTCCTGGCGAACACCTTTGCCATATTGCTGCTTAACTACCTTAAGCGGTACCTTGCCTTTACGAAAGCCAGCAATCCTGACTGTCTTGGTGGCTTTTTGAAGACGTTCGGTAACTTCTTTTTCAATACGCTCGGCAGGAACACCAATCTTCAGCTGACGCTCCAGACCTGTGCTCGATTCGATGGAAACCTGCATGGATTTGCCTCTTGATCAAACTCGATAAAATGGTGCGAGTGGAGAGACTCGAACTCTCACATCCTAGGACACTAGAACCTAAATCTAGCGCGTCTACCAATTCCGCCACACTCGCAAAAAAATGGGCCTTTAATAGTCGGAAACTATGAGTCAGACCAATTACTTGGTGACCCTGATTAAAAGCGGCGTGAAGTTTGCCACAGCACCCTGTAATCGGCAACCACTTCCACACAAAATCAGCCTATTTAACACACATAATGGTTTAATTTTAAATATAAAGGCCTGCAATAGCTGCCAATAAAAAAAATTACTGATAACCATTCACTATCTATAGCCTTGGACTATGCTTTATTGGAGCAACATTTTTCTCACATAATTCAAACAATTTGGTAGGAGTAAGGATATGAAGAAGCACCACCTTTTGCTTATTGCCGCAATGGCAACTCTGGGACTAAGCGCCTGCGATAGTGGCGACTCACCAGCCGACGAAGCAGCAGCCGTCAAAGAGTCAAGCATGATGGATAGCGTTGAAGAGGCAAGCGAAGATGCCATGGAGACCATTGAAGAGGTAATTGATGACGCATCTGACAGCATGGATGAGATGATGGAAGATATGTCTGACAGCGCTGAAGAAGATCTCTCCGAGTCCGTCGACAAGATGATGAACAAATAACTGCATTCTATTTTAAACAGTTATTTCAAAATCTATCTTAAACAAAAAAACCCCAGCAATGCTGGGGTTTTTTATTTGCAGATTGTCGCTTAACGAAAACTTAAGCAGCAGCTTTACGGCGACGCAGACCTGTAAGACCCAGAAGTGCTGAGCCAAACAACCAAGCGGCGGCAGGAATTGGCACTTCGTTGATACCTGCAACATAGAGGTTATCTGTTGTTTCAGACTTATAACCAAAATCACCTTGCCCAAAAATCTTCAAGGTTGTCAGATAAAACCCTAGAGTTATCTTATCTGCAGCAATCTGAAGATAATCCCAGCCTTGGGTATCAGTCCAAATACTAACCCACTCACCATTTGCATGCTTGTGAGCGCCATTAATACCAACAACAGAGATTTTCTTGGCGCTGTCGAAAATAAACTCCAGCATTTCGTCGACCTGAAGATTGTCATCACTAGCTGGATTACACCAGTTAGTACCCTGCTGCTGATCAAGCAGCGTTCCACAAACGCCTAATCCAGCAAGGTTGCCGCTATCCAAATAGGCATTGGCAGCATTGCCATCCTTGTAACCATAAACATTGAGGTCACCAAAATTTAACGGCTGACCACCACGCTCATTTTCATCAGCATCAAAATCATAATCATAGGTTGCTGCCATCGAAAAACTGGCCATTGATAACAGTACTACGCCTGCGAATGACTGCAGTAATTTTACAAAACTCTTATTCATATCTAACTCCTCAAACTCCTGAAACTAATATTTCGCAGGGATACTTAAAATCTAAGCATTTGCGACCAAATCCA
Source organism: uncultured Pseudomonadales bacterium (assembly GCA_943788895.1). Classification (GTDB taxonomy): domain Bacteria; phylum Pseudomonadota; class Gammaproteobacteria; order Pseudomonadales; family Porticoccaceae; genus HTCC2207. The sequence goes on from CALSRZ010000006.1 coordinate 98,119, forward strand.
TATTTTGAAACTAAAAAACATAACTGCTTAACAGGCTAATTAAAAGTAGTTCTCATTTTTAATGATGTCAAAAAATAAAGCCGTTTTATTTGCAGGTTTTTATACGAAGAATCAATCACTTACCCCAAGATTAAGAAGGTAAACAACGATTATAGAAATACATCGAAAGGCAAAGCGTTTTAAAAACAATCAGTTAGCCTGTTTTATTAACAAACATATTAACTGCGCAGCGGGAGACCTCTTCAATTTGCGCTGAATCAGTATAAATTCCATCAATCCACAGCTTGGCGATACCGTGCACCGTCCCCCAGATGACCTGGGAGGTACGCAATGGGTTTGTACCGCCGATAAGACCGCACTGCTGCCAGCTGCGAATCATCTCAAGCTGATGTTGAAAGCAGGGATAGGCGACATCGCGCAACTCCTGAGTGCTATTTTTTTGCTTCCAGATATTGCGCCCAAACATTAGCTCGTACTCTTCAGGGTTTTCAGCGGCAAAGCTGATATAGCCGCAGATAAACTCCTCAAACTTTTCCCGAGGTGTCAGCGCAGTATTTTCAAAGGCCTGAGCCGCAGCTCTGTGGCGGCGACAAAAGCCCCCCGCAGCAATCGCGCAGAGCAGATCATTTTTATCCGAGAAATGGTGGTATGGCGCGGTGCGCGACACGCCGGCCCGCTCCGCCAGCTTGCGCAGCGAAAGACTCTCTATACCAGCCTCGGCTATCAGCGACTTGGCAGCCACAAGCAATGTCTGGCGCAAATCCCCGTGATGATAATTTGGACGGCTATTCTTTGGATTAACTGATAACTTCATCGCGGCAATGTAACAACCCATCTTGACACTGTCAAAATTGCACTCTAATCTGCTTAAAAAATACATCCAAAGCCTTTAAGAACGACGTAAAAAACCGATAAACAATTATAAAAAAGTCGCCGATGGAGACCGCCATGTCACAGAGTAGCTACCCAAACCTTTTAGCCCCGCTGGATCTGGGTTTTACCCAACTTAAGAACCGCGTTCTGATGGGCTCCATGCACACTGGACTGGAAGAGGCGGCCAATGGCCATGAACGTATGGCGGCCTATTTTGCCGAACGCGCCAAGGGTGGCGTTGGACTTATAGTGACCGGCGGTATTGGACCCAATACAGAGGGAAGCACGCATCCCAACACCAAGAACCTGGTCAGTGACCAGGATGTCGCCAACCATCGACAGATCACCGATGCAGTCCATCAGTACGATAGCAAGATTTGCATGCAGATCCTGCACACTGGCCGCTACGCTTACTCGCCAGACCAGATCGCCCCATCGGCGATTAAATCCCCAATCAATCCCTTCACCCCCAAAGCTATTAATGAAGATGAGATCTACAAACAGATTGATGACTTTGTATTCACCTCCTTGCAGGCACAGAAAGCCGGCTACGATGGTGTTGAGATTATGGGCTCGGAAGGCTATTTCCTAAACCAGTTTATCGCCGCACGCACCAACCAGCGCGACGATGACTGGGGTGGCAGCTACGCAAACCGCATCCGCTTGCCGGTAGAAGTTGTGCGTCGCGTGCGCGAGGCCGTGGGTGAAAAGTTTATTATTATTTTCCGCCTGTCGATGCTCGACCTGGTGGTGGGCGGCAGCACCTCAGACGAAGTGGTTGAACTGGGCAAGGCGATAGAAAAGGCCGGCGCAACTATTATCAATACAGGGATAGGCTGGCACGAAGCACAGATCCCCACCATTGCCACCAAGGTTCCCCGCGCGGCCTTTACCTGGGTGACCGCGCACTTTAGAAAAGAACTCTCGGTGCCGGTTATTACTTCTAACCGCATCAACACGCCAGAGGTTGCCGAGGAAGTACTGGTTCGCGGTGATGCGGATATGATCTCCATGGCGCGCCCATTTCTCGCCGACCCAGAGTTTGTTCTCAAGGCCCAGGAAAATCGCGCCGATGAAATTAATACCTGTATTGGCTGCAACCAAGCCTGTCTCGACCATGTATTTGCCGGCCAGATGACCAGCTGCCTGGTCAACCCGCGCGCCTGCCATGAGACCGAATTACATATTGAGCCCGCAACCGAGCTAAAGAAAATCGCCGTGGTTGGCGCAGGACCCGCTGGGCTATCTGCAGCGACCACTGCAGCATCAAGAGGCCACCAGGTAACACTTTTTGACAGCGCAGATAAGATTGGCGGACAGTTTAATATTGCCAAGCAGATCCCCGGCAAGGAAGAGTTCCATGAAACGCTGCGCTATTACGGCAGGCAGATTGAATTGACCGGTGTCGACCTGAAACTCAACCAGCGGGTCAATGCAGAACAGCTTAACAATGGTGATTTTGACGAGGTGATTATTGCCACCGGCATCACTCCGCGCACACCAGATATTGACGGTATAGATCACCCCAAGGTCCTGAACTATGTGGATGTGATTGCCGACAAAAAACCGGTCGGCCAAAAGGTTGCCATTATCGGTGCCGGCGGTATCGGCTTTGATACAGCGGAATACCTTACCCATAGCGGTGAATCCACCAGCCAGAATATTCCCGCCTTTATGAAGGAATGGGGTATAGATATGAGTTTTGCATCGCGCTCTGGTATTGAAGGAGTTACCGCCCAGCCCGAGCCCTCCCCTCGCGAGGTCTATCTACTGCAGCGTAAAGCCTCCAAAGTTGGTTCCGGATTGGGCAAGACCACCGGCTGGATTCACCGCGCAGGTCTAACCATGAAAGGGGTACGTATGATGCCCGGCTGCGACTATCAGCGAATTGATGATGAAGGTCTGCATATAACCGTCGGCGATGAAAGCAAAGTGCTTGCGGTAGACAATGTGATTATCTGCGCTGGCCAGGATCCACTTCGCGAATTGGCCGATGGTCTCAATATACCCTGCCATTTAATTGGCGGCGCCGATATTGCCAGCGAACTGGATGCCAAGCGGGCCATTAATCAAGGCACCAGATTAGCCGCTGAAATATAGGCAATTGACTAATAATCCTTGCAACCGTTGGGCATTCAACCGATTATGCGCGCTGGTTTGAGCGCGGATATCCTGATTCTGTGCCGGCCCAACGAATTTATTTACTAAAAATTATTAAAGCTTTTTTAAAACTATGCCTGATAACAAACAAAACTCGATCGACTTCCGCAACGCTCTCGGCAGCTTCACAACCGGCGTAACCATCGTCACTGCACTGGGAAAGGATGGCCAAAAAATCGGCATGACCGTCAATAGTTTTAATTCAGTATCCCTCGACCCCGCCCTTGTTCTGTGGAGCATTGACCGGGATGCAAATTGTTTCGAGGACTTTATAGCGGCAGAATCATACGCTATCCATATACTCAGCGAAGATCAGCAGAAGTTATCCAACCTCTTCGCCAAGAGTGGCGAAGATAAGTTTGCAGGTATTCAGTGTAGCCAGGGCCTCGCCGGCGTCCCCATTCTGCCCCATTACAGCGCCTGCTTTCAGTGTTCTCTCGAACACCAGTACGAAGGTGGCGACCATATAATTCTTGTCGGCAAAGTGCTTGAGTTTGTCGATAATGGTCATAAGCCATTGGTATTTTACCGCGGTCAATACAGCGCCATTTAATTTCTAAAGCGTTCCCCGGGGAAATACAATCCCCATTGGCATTCACCATTACTTGCCCCTATTATCCACTCTCTGGTTACCATAGGTTTTAGTGAAATGAACTACCCCAAGTCGGTTCGAATTGTCGAAGTCGGCCCTCGCGATGGCCTGCAAAATGAAAAAGTGGCTGTCGATGTAGCCACAAAGGTCGCCCTGATCAATCAACTGGCAGAGGCTGGCCTCAGCTATATAGAAGCCGGCAGTTTTGTCAGCCCCAAATGGGTACCGCAGATGGCTGGTAGTGATCAGGTTTTTGCTCAGCTCTCTACCCAGCTTCCTGAAAACTCCAATACAGTTTATGCCGCACTGGCACCCAACCTGCGTGGTTTGGAACGCGCTATAGACTGTGATGTAAAAGAGGTGGCGGTCTTTGCCGCGGCCTCGGAGAGCTTTAGCCAAAAAAATATTAACTGCTCAATTGCCGAGAGCCTTGAGCGTTTTAAACCTCTCGCCGAACAGGCACTGGCTAATGATATCAGGCTGCGTGGCTATATCTCCTGCGTGGTCGGCTGCCCCTATGAGGGTAGTGTAGATACTGAAACCGTTGCCGGGATTGCCAAACAATTACTGGCTATGGGCTGTTATGAAATCTCTCTTGGCGACACTATAGGTGTCGGCACCCCCGCCTCTATTGAAAAGTTACTGGGCAGATTGTTAGAAGATATCCCCGCTGAAAAAATCGCTGTTCATCTCCACGACACCTATGGCCAGGCACTGGCCAATGTTCTTATAGCACTGCAGATGGGTATCTCGGTTATCGACAGTTCTGTGGCCGGCCTCGGCGGATGTCCCTACGCCAAACTCGCCAATGGCGGCGCCGCATCGGGCAATCTGGCCACCGAAGATCTGGTCTATATGCTCAATGGTCTAGGTATAGAACATGGTGTCGATCTTAAAAAGCTAATCGCCACCGGTAACTTTATCAGTCGTAAACTCCAGCGCGTTAATGGCTCAAAGGTAGGAATAGCACTGCAGTAAGTTTTACATAAGTTATACTGCGGCCTTTATAGACACTTCGGAGTTAGCCCCTTGACCGCGTTTCGCCCCTGCATCGACCTTCACCAGGGTCAGGTAAAACAGATTGTCGGCGGCAGTCTTACCGACAGCGGTGCCGACACCAACTTTATCAGCTCTCATGATGCCGCCTATTATGCGCAACTCTACAGAGAGCATAAGCTGACCGGTGGTCATGTTATCGCCCTCGGCCCCAATAATCAGCAGCAGGTTCTTAAAGCACTGAAAGCCTATCCAAACGGCATGCAATTTGGTGGTGGCGTTAACTTAGAAAATGCCAGCAGCTATCTAGAGGCCGGCGCCTCGCATATTATTATCACCTCCTATCTATTTGAGAATGGTGAATTCTCCTGGTCGCGACTGGAGGCCATTAAGGCCGAAGTCGGCGCTGATAGATTAGTGCTCGATTTAAGCTGCCGCAGAACTGACAATGGCTGGATGATTGCCACCGATCGCTGGCAGACAATTACCAATACAGCAGTCGATCAGCAAACCCTTGGCGAACTGGAAAAACACTGTGCAGAGTTTTTAGTTCACGGTGCAGATGTTGAAGGGCTGCAGGCTGGTATCGACCAGGAACTGGTCAGCCTGCTTGGCGACTGCTGCACCTTCCGGTTACCTATGCCGGCGGCGCCCGCTCACTGCAAGACCTCGAACTGGTTCAAACTCTCTCCAAGGGTAAGGTCGATCTTACGATTGGCAGTGCCCTGGATATCTTTGGTGGCTCGGGAGTGACTTTGGACGACTGCATCAACTGGAACCAGCTTCAATCAAAACCCAAATCAATTAAATAACAATCAAACACCCTAACTACAAAAATACTTAATACAGGATCTCAACCGAATGACTCGCCTTTTTCTCAGCTTTATATTTGGCCACCCTGCTCCCGCTTACATCCATCAGTGATCACAGTAGCCAACCAGCAGGCAACCGTTTACCTTTACCGCCATTCCCGATCAAGACGAAGCTCATCTGCAAGAGCGCTTTAATAAGATCGCCGACTATCTGCAAAAAGAGCTAGAGATTGAAGTGCGCTATATCCCGGTTAAAAGCTATGCCGCTGCGGTAACCGCGTTTCGCAATAATCAGGTTCAGTTGGCCTGGTTTGGCGGTCTCTCCGGCGTTCAGGCAAGACGACTGGTTCCTGGCAGCCAGGCCATCGCCCAGGGCTATGAGGACCCGTTCTTTAAAACCTACCTGATTGCCCACAGCAGCAGCGGTCTGGAGAGCAGCACTGATTTTCCAGCGGCTATTGCCGGCAAAACCTTTACCTTTGGCTCCAAAGGCTCCACCTCTGGACGGCTGATGCCCGAGTACCATATCCGCCAGCAGCTCAAGGATACACCGCAGAATATCTTCTCCAAGGTGGGCTTTAGCGGCGACCACAGCCGCACCATTGCCCTGGTACAGTCCGGCGCCTACCAGGTTGGCGCGGTCAACTACAAAGTCTGGGCCAAGGAGCTGGCAGCGGGGAAAATTGACCCCACCAAGGTAAAGATTATCTGGGAGACACCTCCCTACCCTGACTACCAGTGGACATTGCGCGGTGATGTCAGTGCTGATATCCACAAGAAACTGGTCAACGCCCTGCTGGGGATGAAAGATCCGGAACTGCTTGCCAGCTTCCCGCGCAAGAGCTTTATTGAAGCCAACAATGATCTCTATGCGCCCATCGCCGACACGGCAGTTGACCATCGGCCTTATCGACGCAGAGAAATAGAGGCAGCTTTGGACACGCGCTCACCACCAGCCACTGTTTGAACTTAACAACAGACGACTCGAGTACCAGGGAAAAACGGTACTCGACAATCTGTCTTAACGTATTACCGCGGCGAGCGAGTAGCTCTGGTGGGTGGCAGTGGCGCGGGCAAATCAACACTGCTTAAAGCACTGCGCGAACAACTGCCCAACCAGGTCGCCTGGTGTCCACAGCAGCCCGGGCTGGTGCCTATGTTGAGCGCCTTTCACAATATTTATATGGGTGCGCTGGATCGCCACTAGCTTTCTCTATAACTTGGCAACCTGATTAAACCGCTGCCTGCCGCGCGCCGTGAAGTTAGCGAAATAGCCCGCAGTATTGACCTTGAACAGCAACTCTTCAGCTCCGTGGATAAACTCTCCGGCGGGCAACAGCAACGCACCAGTATTGGCCGCGCGCTCATCCAGCGGCGTGCGATCTTTATTGGCGACGAACCAGTCGCCAATGTCGATGAGTACCAGGCGGAAAGACTGCTACAGCTAATCTGCCAACAGCACCAACCGTTGTTTGGCCCTGCATGATATAGAACAGGCGCTGCAGTTCTGCACACGGATTATAGGTCTTAAGGATGGCGCAATTGCCCTGGATGCAGCCAGCGATCAACTCTCTGCCAGCGATCTCGCCGGCCTCTACGATGCTGTTTAATTCAGGCTCAAATAGCCTAGATACCTCTGCTAAGGCACTGCGCAAAACCAGCTTTTGGTTTGCCGCCATTGCCCTGCTGTGCCTGCTCTGCGCTGATCTGGATATTTCCACTGTAGATCCCTGGCATGAACTGAGCCTTATGGCAGCTGGTGCACTCAGCCCCTCGGTCTGGTCATGGCCGACACTGTTAAGCAGTCTCGCCAATACCTTTTCCTTTGCCCTGCAGGGTGTCGCACTGGCAGCCATTGGCGGTTTTATTCTCGCACTGGGCTATGGCTCTACTATGGTGCGCGCCTTCTGTGCCTTTATTCGCTCAATCCACGAACTGTTCTGGGCACTGCTGTTTATTCAAATCACCGGGCTCTCATCACTGACCGGCCTGCTGGCCATTGCCATCCCCTATGCCGGCACATTGGCTAAAATCTACGGCGAGTTATTTGAAGAAGTGGATCGGGCACCGGCTCACAACAGCCCCGCCGCCAAACAGCCCCTGACTCATTTTTTCTATACAGTGCTGCCCATGGCATGGCGGCCTATGGCCACCTATACCAGCTATAGATTTGAATGCGCGATTCGCTCCAGTGCCATTCTTGGTTTTGTCGGCCTGCCGACGCTGGGCTTTCATCTTGAGACTGCATTGGGGGAAGGCCATTACAGTGAAGCGGCGGCTTATTTTTACGCCCTATTACTGCTGATTGGCACCCTACGCTTTTGGCTGCAAAAACGTGCTACTGCCATCTATCTGCTTGCAGTCTTTTATTACCTGCCACCCCAGGCGCAGGTTTCCTGGGATCTGGTGGTACGCTTTATCACTGAGGATATAGTGCCAGCGCCACTGCGCGGTGAAGCGCTTTTCACTGCAAGTACCCTATCGGAGTTTGCCAATTGGTTTAGCCTGCTATGGCAGCAACAGATATGGCCGGGGCTTATCAATACCGTGGTTTTAGGCCAGATCAGTCTGGTCTTTACCGGACTGCTGGCACTATTGCTGTTCCCATTAAATTCACCGCTGTTTTTCCGCCGCTGGGGCCGCACGGCCGGAGATGGCCTGCTGATTTTGCTGCGCACGCTGCCGGAATATCTGCTGGCCTTTTTAGGCCTGCTGATACTCGGCCCCTCAATGGTGCCAGCAATACTGGCGCTGGGTATTCACAATGCCGCGATAATCGCGCATTTGGTAGGTCGTCACAGTGAAGAGCTGAGTTTAAGGGGGGATGCCAGTCGTGGTTTAAACCGCTATTTCTTCGAGGTACTGCCACGTATCTACCGGCAGTTTTTAGCCTTTCTGTTCTATCGCTGGGAAGTGATTTTGCGTGAGACAGCCATCCTTGGCATTCTTGGAATATCGACACTGGGCTTTTATATCGACTCGGCCTTTGAAGAGTTTCGCTTTGACCGCGCCTTTATCCTAATTCTCGCCAGTGCCCTGCTCAATATTGGCGTGGATAATTTTGCCCGGCGAATTCGCCTGCGCTCTGCATTTGAAAACCGCGCCGGAATCTCTCTAAGCTCAAACCTTACTATCCGTTTCATAGTCTGAATTGATGGGCAGGAACAGACCAGATTGCGATCGCCAAATACATGATCAAGACGACCCACCGGCGGCCAGTACTTGTTTTCACGCAGTGATGCCAGCGGATAAGCCGCCTGACTGCGGCTGTAGTTTCTTGTCCAGCTATCCGCCGAGACAACCGCCGCCGTATGGGGCGCGCCAACCAGGGGATTATCGTCCAGCTCAAACTGCCCGCGGCAACCTGATCGATCTCATGCTTAATCGCGATCATCGCATCACAGAAACGATCCAACTCGGCTTTTGACTCACTCTCTGTAGGCTCGATCATCAATGTGCCAGCCACTGGGAAAGACATGGTTGGCGCATGGAAACCAAAGTCGATCAGACGCTTGGCAATATCATCAACGCTGATACCTATCTCATCTTTAATATCGCGAACATCGAGAATACATTCGTGGGCAATACGCCCCTGAGCGCCGGTATAGAGAATCTGGTAGTGATCCTGCAGACGGTTGGCCACATAGTTGGCATTGAGAATAGCCACTTCAGTCGCCTGCTTAAGACCTGACGCGACCCATCATACGGATATACATCCAGGTGATCGGCAAGATGCTGGCGCTGCCAAAGGGTGCCGCGGAAACCTGAGCACCGCGACGCTGGCTGTCGCCAGATTCAACCGCAGACTCGCTGGGCAAAAATTCTGCCAGATGCTCACCCACAGCGACTGGGCCAACACCTGGGCCACCGCCACCATGGGGAATACAGAAGGTTTTATGCAGATTCAGGTGCGACACATCGCCACCAAATTTGCCCGGCTGGCAGACACCAACCATCGCATTAAGGTTGGCACCGTCGATATAAACCTGGCCGCCATGGTCATGGACAATCGCGCAGATCTCAGTGATCTTCTCTTCGAACACACCGTGGGTTGATGGGTAAGTGACCATAATTGCCGCCAGGTTTGCTGCATGCTTTTCAGCCTTGGCCTGCAGATCGGCAACATCCACATTGCCCTGATCATCACATTTAACCACCACCACTTTCATACCACACATCTGTGCAGAAGCCGGATTAGTGCCATGGGCAGAGCTTGGAATTAAGCAGACATCTCGGTCGCTGTCACCGCGGCTCTCGTGATAACCACGGATCGCCAACAGACCAGCATATTCACCCTGAGAACCAGCATTCGGCTGCAGGGAAATAGCGTCGTAGCCTGTCGAGGCGCAGAGCATGGATTCCAGATCGTCGATCATGGCGCGATAGCCCTGAGTCTGGTCCGCCGGTGCAAAGGGGTGCATAGAGGAAAATTCCGGCCAGGTAATCGGCAGCATCTCGGCGGTAGCATTTAACTTCATGGTGCAGGAACCGAGAGGGATCATTGCACGATCAAGGGCAATATCCTTATCCGACAGCTTACGCAGATAGCGCAACATTTCGGTTTCTGAATGGAAGCTGCTAAAAGTTGGGTGATCGAGGAAGCTATCGGTACGTATCAGATCGCCAGGTAGTGCTTCGGCAACCTCCGCCGCAATCTCTTCAACCTGCAGACTGTGCTCACCGATAAGGATATCCCAGAGATCGACAATATCCTCTTCTGTGGTTGTTTCATCCAGTGAGATACCCAACGTATCTTTATCAATCGCGCGCAGATTAATTTCTCGCGCTGCAGCGGCCTGGAGAATCTCCTGAGTGCGGCTGCCGGTATTTAGGGTCAATGTGTCGAACCAATTGTTGTTGCTCGGCTCAAGACCATTTAAGCGCAATCCTGTCGCCAGCACAGAGGTCAGCAGATGAACCCGCTGAGCAATACACTGCAAGCCACCAGGGCCATGGTAAACCGCATACATACTGGCGATAACCGCCAGCAATACCTGCGCGGTACAGATATTTGAGGTCGCCTTTTCACGGCGAATATGCTGCTCGCGAGTTTGCAGTGCCAGACGGTAGGCCGGATCGCCATTGGCATCCTGAGACAGGCCGACTAAACGACCGGGGAGATTGCGCTTATAGGCTTCTCGAGTCGCCATATAACCGGCGTGAGGGCCACCAAAACCGAGGGGGACACCAAAGCGCTGGGTCGAGCCAATAGCCACATCCGCACCCAGTGAGCCGGGTGATTCAAGCAGTACCAGACTTAAAATATCCGCAGCCATCACCACCAGAGCACCCTGCTGCTGTGCCTGCTGGATAACCTCGCGGAAGTTGCGGATTTCACCGCTGGCACCTGGATATTGCAACAGCATGCCAAAAAGTTCGGTCTCTGCATCTAGTGCAGCCGGATCACCAACCACCACTTCGATGCCCGTTGGCTCGGCGCGAGTTTTAATAATCTCAATAGTCTGGGGCAGGCAGTCGCTATCGACAAAGAAGCGCTGCGATTTTGATTTCGACATACGCTGACAGAGCGACATCGCCTCCGCCGCAGCCGTACCTTCATCCAGCATCGAGGCATTGGACATCTGCATACCGGTCAGGTCGGTAACCATGGTCTGGAAGTTAATCAATGCCTCCAGTCGACCCTGAGAAATCTCTGGCTGATAGGGTGTGTAGGCTGTGTACCAGGCGGGGTTTTCAAGAATATTACGCTGGATAACATTGGGGGTAATTGTGTTGTAGTAACCCTGACCAATAAAGCTGCGAAAGACTTTATTCTGCTCGGCCAGTGCGCGCAACTCGGCGAGTGCCTGAGCTTCAGTACAGCTATCGACAACATCCAGCTCCTCGGCCATAGCAATAGCTTCTGGAACCACCTCTGAGGTCAACTGCTCGAGACTATTACAGCCCAGCGTGCTGAGCATCTGCTGCTGGTCTTCAGCGCTGGGGCCAATATGACGGGCAATAAATTCAGCCGCGTTTTGTAAATCTTTTAAGCTGCGTTTTTTCTGTAACATTTTTTATCTACTCCCCAGAGAAGAACATTAATCTATTAAATACTTGTTAGTTGCCGAAGCCATTAGCGACACTCTATACAGAGCCTTCAGCGTCTTGTAATAAAAAGCAGAGCCTTCAGCGTCTTGTAATAAAGCAGCCTTCAGCGTCTGTAATAAAGCAGGCCTTCAGCGTCTTGTAATAACAGAGCCTTCAGCGTCTGTAATAAGCAGAGCCTTCAGCGTCTTGTCATAAAAAGCTAACCACGAAAATAACGCTGCGGAACCAAGGGCATCTTCGCAATAGTGATTGGCCGTGCAATACCGCGTACCAGCGCACTGTGTTTGGTTCCTACAGCTGACAGTTCAGTCGGCACATAACCCATCGCAACTGGCGCTTGCAGGGTAGGCCCAAAGCCACCGCTGGTAATAGCGCCAATAACATTACCCTGCATCATCGACAATCTCTGCACCCTCGCGAACCGGTGCGCGGCCATCCACCAAAAAGCCAACACGTTTTTTAGCGGCCCCATTGGCAATCTGCTCAAGAATCGTCTCAGCGCCTAAAAAGCCGCCCTCTTTAGCGCCACCGGCACGACGGGATTTACTGATACTCCAGATAATGCCGGCCTCAACTGGTGTGGTCTGCTGATTCATATCATGGCCATAGAGACACAGGCCCGCCTCCAGACGCAGAGAGTCCCGTGCACCGAGACCAATCCAATTAACAGACTCATAGGAAAGCAATTTATCGGCCAGTTTATGGGCATTTTTCGGATCGACAGAAATCTCAAAACCATCTTCGCCGGTATAACCAGAGCGCGTGATATAGCAGTCGATACCATCAATAGAGGTGTGGCAGCCATTCATAAATACCAGCTTATTGGCTTCAGGTGATAACTCAGCCATCACCTCTTTGGCCTTTAAACCCTGCAGCGCCAGCAGTCCACGATCGCCCAGATAGGTAATATCAAAATCGCCAAGATGGTTGCGGATATGGGCTATATCCTCATGCTTACAGCCGGCATTGACCACCAGAAAGAAAGTATCCTCAGCCCAGCGCGTAACAATTAGATCGTCGAGCACCCCGCCCTGCTCATTGGTCAGGGTTGCGTAGGTCTGCTGATTGATTGCCAGAGCTTCCAGATCAACAGGCATCAGTTTCTCAAGCGCCAGAGCAGCGCCCTCGCCTTTTACAATAACCTGCCCCATATGGGAGACATCAAATAAACCGGCATTATCCCTGCTGTGTAGATGCTCTTGCTTAATACCAGCACTGTATTGCACAGGCATAAGATAGCCGGCAAAAGGCACCATCTTGCCCCCTGCACCCAGGTGGTAATCGTAGAAAATAGTCTTTTTTACTGGAGTATCTGTAGTCATAGAGCTCTTCTTTTAACGTCTATTTAAAGCATATATATACGCGCAATAGCGCATTTTATTCCGATACTTATAATTTGTTAAATTAATAGATACAATGTAATCATTAATATTATTAATAGTTAATTCTCCCGTTCCCTGAACCAGAAACAGGTGCCAGAAAGATGAAGAATTTACCTATGGATCTGCTGCGAACTTTTGTCTCCGTAGCTCAGCTAAACAGCTTTACCCGCGCCGGCGAACTGCTTGGCCGCTCACAACCAGCCGTAAGCTTGCAGATGCAGCGTCTGGAAGAACTGGTCGATGAGACATTGCTGGTACGCAATGGTAAAAATCTCGAGCTGAGTGAAGCTGGCGAAAACCTCTATAACTATGCCAACCAGATTTTAACCCTCAATGACCTGGCCATTAGCCAGTTATCGAAAAGCACTATCACCGGTAAAATTCGTCTGGGTATTCCCAGTGAATTTGCCACCGTTCTACTGCCTAAAATTGTCAGCCGTTTTGCCAAGGCCTATCCAAATATCACTCTCGAGGTCAACTGTGAGCTGAGCAAAACCCTGCTCTCAAAAGAGGGCAAGGCAAACCACGACCTTATCCTCGCCCTCGAAGACAATCCTTCCAAAACCGGCTCAAGCCTGGTTAAAACCGATGAATTAGTCTGGGTGGCCAGTGCCGAACACAGCACACAGAAAGTTGAGATAGTCCCACTGATCGCTGCCGCAGAGGGCTGCATCTACAGACAGCGAGCAATAAAACTATTGGATAGAGCCAGACAGCCCTGGCAGATTGTCTACACAATCCCGGATTTAACCGGCATCCAATATGCCATTCAGGAAGGGCTGGGGGTCACCGTGCTGGCCAAGAGCACAGTGCCGGAAAATCTGAAAATCTTAACTCCGTCGGCGCGCTTTCCAGAACTCGGCAAGGTTGGAATTAGCCTTATATGCTCGGCTAGAAACAAAAAGAATGAGGCCGTTCACCTGTTGATTGAGTTCTTAAAGACCAGCCTGTCCTAGACTGTCTTAGACAGCCAGCTAGGTAAAACTACAGGGTCAGAAAAACCTATTTCCCCCAGCAGATACTGCTATTATGCTCTGCATAACAATACATATACCTTTAGAGGTGGATATGACCGAGATTATCTTATACACACTCACACTGGCTCTCGTGCAGATATGGCTTTTACCTATGGCCATCAATATCAAGAGCATGACTTACCTGCTATCTAACCGCGATGAAGAACTGCGGACTTCACCGCTATCTCAAAGAGTTGCCCGCGCATCAGCCAACCTGCAAGAAAGCCTGCCTGCATTTCTTGCCCTGAGTCTTCTGGCGATGATTGTTGAAGCTGATGTAACCACAGCTGCAACCACCTGGCTGGGACTGAGAGTTGCCTATCTGGCCTGCTACTCATTTGGCATCCCGGTGCTTAGAAGTGGTATATGGGCCGCGTCTATTATCGCCATGATTTGCATGGCGCTTCAGATAGCCTAAATCAAGAACAACCAAAAAATTAAAAAAACAACAATATATTGAGGGGATTAGTACTGATGGCGAAGATACCATTTAGTCAGTTTCACAAAGCCTGTGGCCTGCTGGCCCTGCTGTTATTAACCGGCATGGGTCAGGCTATTGCTGAGGAATTCACTGTTTTTGATCAGGGCAGCGCCCCATCTACCTGGGACAGAGGAATCAGCGCCTTTGACTCGGCAATCGGCTATGGCGTCTGCAGCAATGACGGAGGCAATGGCTGCCCAAGTATCAGCTGGGCAACAGTCAACGACAGCCAGCGCGGCTCAGTACTGCAAATTAGCCACAGCGCTTCGGGCAATCTGGCCGGCCTGTTTATTTCCTCTGGTTCAGGTAAAAATTTGAGTAATTATGCCGGCGGTAATATTGTATTTGATATTAAGGTGGTTTCTGGCAACAGCAATATCACTATGAAAATTGACTGCATATACCCCTGCACATCCGGCGACCAGCCACTGGGGAGCAAAGGAGCCTCAGGCTGGGAAACAGTCACTGTATCTGTGGACTCACTGGTTTCCTCTGGCTTAAATCTATCGCAAGTAGATACCGGCATAGTGATCTGGGCAAGTAACTCAACAAGCACTGTATTCCGCATTGATAATGTTCGCTGGGAGACTTCTGGTGGCGGCGATGGCGGCGGTACTGGTGGAGGAACTGGCGGAGGCTCTGGCTCAGTCGGTTGCTATTGACTCAAGCAAATGGTTTCACCAAACCCAACTACCAAGTGGCGGCAGCTGGTATAACAACGAACAGCAGCATTACACCAACCGTATTGAGAACGCCTATGTCAGCGATGGCAGCCTGAAAATTGTTGCCAAAAAAGAATCCTTTTTTAATCAGGGACAAACCAAACAGTACACCTCTGCCCGCCTCAATTCCAAATATGCCTTTAGATATGGGCGCGTGGTAGTTAGAGCAAAACTACCCACTGGCGCTGGCACCTGGCCAGCGATCTGGACTCTGGGTAAAAATATCAATGAAGCTGGCGCCTACTGGCAGACCCAGGGTTTCGGCAATACAAATTGGCCGGCCTGCGGTGAGATAGATATTATGGAGCACTGGGGTAATAACCAGAACTTTGTCCAGAGTGCTATGCATACGCCGTCCAGCTATGGCGGCACCGTCAATCACGGCGGTCAGGTAATCAGCACAGCTTCCACACAATTCCACAACTATGAGATGGATTGGAATAGCCAACGAATAATTTTTAGTGTTGATGGCAATGTTCATTACATCTACCAACCTTCCGTGAAAAACTCTTCCACCTGGCCCTACAACGCAGAACAGTACCTGATATTAAATGTTGCTATACAGGACAGTATCGCGTCGAATTTCAGCCAGTCAGCTATGGAAATTGATTACGTTAGAGTCTATGCAGAAAATGCCAGCGCTTCCGCCCAGCCAATTTGGTCAGACGAATTTAATACCGACAGTGGAGTAGATACAGATGGCGATGGTATTGATGATAGCCTGGACTCAGATGATGATAATGATACCTATGCTGATTCAATCGACGCCTTCCCGCTGGATAATTCCGAGTGGCTTGATACAGATTCCGACGGCACAGGTAATAATGCCGATACGGATGATGATAACGACAACGTCAGTGATTCACAGGATGCATTCCCGCTGATTTCCTCAGAGTGGGCCGATGCAGATTCCGATGGCACTGGTGACAATGCCGATACAGATGATGATAACGACAATGTCATCGACTCACAGGATGCCTTTCCCCTGAATTCTTCCGAGTGGCTTGATACAGATGGCGATAACATTGGTAACAATGCAGATACTGACGATGATAACGATACCGTTATTGACTCACTGGATGCATTCTCACTGTTAGCCACTGAATCGATTGATACAGATGGTGATGGCATCGGTGATAACGCCGATACAGATGATGATGGCGACGGTATCCTCGATAGTCTGGACAGCTTCCCATTGGATTCAACCAACACGCCAACCAATGTTATGGATATTGATGGTAATGGCCAGAGTAGATGGATTAACGGATGTTATGCTGGTTCTTCGCTATGTATTTGGCTTTAGCGGTGAATCCTTGATCGATGGAGTCGTTGGCGATAATGCTACCCGAACCAGTGCCGCTGAAATTGAGGCTCATCTTGAATCACTGATGCCGACTTTTTAAAAGAGAAGATAAGTTAATGGAAAGGATTGCCCTGTCTGACAGCCTTGCGCTCTCGCGCATTATCTATGGAATGTGGCGACTAACAGACGACACAGATACATCCACCGGACATGTTCAAGCCAAGATCGAAGCCTGTCTGGATCAGGGCATAACCAGCTTTGATCAAGCGGATATCTACGGTGGTTATACCAGCGAAACGCTGCTGGGGAAAACCCTGCAACAGGCACCTAGTTTGCGCGAGCAAATGGAAATAATTACCAAATGCAATATCGTAGCGCCCTGCGGAATTCATTCGGATAAACGCCTTAAACACTACAACAGTTCCGAAAAATATATCAATCAAAGCGTCGAACGCTCTCTTCGCGAAATGTCGATTGATCATATCGACTTACTATTGCTTCACCGCCCAGACCCACTATTAGATGCTGATGAAACCGGCGCCGCTCTCGACAAGCTGGTTAAAAGTGGCAAGGTAAAAGCTATTGGAGTTTCAAACTTCCGCCCCTGGGATCTGGATCTACTGCAGTCGCGGATGAGCAATAAACTTGTCACCAACCAAATTGAGATCAGTCTTGCCGAGAATTCCGCACTGACTAATGGTGATTTGGCACATTTGCAGCAACATAGAATTGCGCCTATGGCCTGGTCTCCGCTGGCCGGTGGCTCGCTGTTTCAAGAGCCGCACTGCGATTTAAGCTTAAATTTAGAAAAGATGGCTGAGGCGTTTGCTGTTGATGCCACTTCACTTGCCATTGCCTGGCTGCTGAAACATCCAGCGAATATTTTGCCGATTATGGGAAGTAATAATATTCAGCGGATAGAGAGCTTTTCTAAGGCGTTGGAGATTGAACTGGATCAACAGTCCTGGTTTGAGCTCTATGAGGCGGCTAAAGGGCGTGAGGTGGCTTAAAGCTAAAGCTTCAGCCTTGCTCTACCTAAAACCGATTACTCCCCTTTTGATAAGAACAATGCAAAGCCCTGAAACGCCATAACTGACCAGAGCCATGTAAATAAGACCCATCATATCAATGCTACTAAAATGAGTAATAAGACTGCCTGTCAGCTGGTTGATCGGCGAGAAAAATAAAGCCAAACAGGTGATAAATAATAACAGCGAAGCCCACAACTTCTTTTGCAACTTTTTCGATGCCTGTTCTTGAGCGATAAGTGTCAAGGTATAAAAGCTAAACAGCTCTTTGTCTCTTTGGGCGTATGAGACGGTCTTTTCGAGATTTATAGTCTCTTCGAATAAATTCATTTTAATTTCTCCAAAGCACGACTTATTTTAGATTTTACGGTGCCGGGTTTTAGGTCTAAAAAGTCGGCCATATCATTGATCTGATAGTCGTAAATATATTTGAGAGTAAAGAGAATCTTTTCATCTTCGGTTAACGGTTTGATCAAATCAAAAAACCCCGTATTACCTTCAAGTTGGGGCGAATAGCTCTGCTCACTGCCACTGCCTAAATCCGTGTATTTCTGCTCCTTTTTAATCATATCCCTAAAGCAGTTAACAGCAATCCCTGTAAGCCAATATTTATAGGTCTTGCGAGAATCAAAGCTTTTAAGGTAGCTGTAAGACTTAAGAAAACTTTGCTGAGAGATATCCTCAGCAAGTTCTCTATTACCCGAAGTCAGGCGCATACCCAATCCAAACAAATAGTCAGCATAGCGCTGAATAAGCACCCCATAATGGTGGTTTCCACCTTTAAGGGCTCTTTTTACCAGCTCTTCATCTGTGTCCATTAAACAGCATCATCAAGGTTCTTATTCTTAGCGTAAATGCCATAGGCAAGAAACGCCAAACCCAGTGATGCTACCAGTAATCCTGAGGCCCAAACTACCGTCGCATGCAATCCAAAGTACCCCAGCATTACGACACCTACACCTATGCCAATTAAAATCGCACCAGATTTAATATCACTGATTTTTTTATCTTCTTCTTTGTAGCCTGGAATACTTTGCAATAATTCTGGCGATAGCTCTTGCCCGCTTTCAATTAATTTTTGTAGGGATGCGTGAAACTGCTGCTTCTTTTTGTTATTGAAGTGCAACGCAGTCCAGACGATAAATACCGGCATTCCAAAAACACCGACTATGCCAACGATTGGTACTAATGAGTCTATAAAGCCTTCCATAATTTTTTCCTTATTGCTTTGGTTAAGTTGGGTCCTTCAGATATATATACCTTGGGTATCGGCAAAAGGTTGCAAGGTTTTTTTAAATGGATCGACTTATACCTAAGTTAATATAGCAGAGTAAATATAGATGGAGTTGAAATTCAGTGCGAACCACACGAAAAATACTGGCATTGCAAAAACACCGACTATGCCAACAGTGGGTACTAATGAGTCTTTAAAGGTTTCCATGATTTTTTCCTTTTTGTCCTGATTAAGTTGTGTCCTTCAAAGATATATACCTTGGGTATTGGGGAAAGGTTGCGAGGTTTATTGTTTTAGCATGAAGCCTCTTAGAGTGAAGTTAATATAGCAGGCGACAGCCTATTCATATATGATCATTTTCTCAGCTAACGGAGTATTTTCACTATGGTCGAGATGCCACTTTACTGTGTGATATGCAGCACGAATAAACACCCAAGCTTAATGATATCGATTGATACTTGTCACGACTGTCAGGACAGGAATCGTTATTGCGATAATTGCGGCGGCAATCGTTTAGCCAAGGTATGGCTCGAAGGCAACTGTCCTGAATGTAAATTAGGCGGTGATATATCTGCCAAACCAACAGTCAATAGCAAAATCATCAGACCAAATATCATTGACCACCTATCTGCTTTGGGCTGGCTCCTGCTGATATTGGCAATATGTACCGCATTTATAGTTTCTAAGCAGATGAGTGTTATTTTTGCAGCACTCATTATTGCTTCGGGAATAATCCAACTATTAATCTTGCTAGGACTCTCAGAAGTAATAGACCAGCTTTATAAAATTAATGTAAACACATCTAAACCTGACAAGTAATATAGGTAACCCTCAGGAACAGGAGCAGAGAAATTGAGCATCCAATGCAGCGTCTGTGCAGCAGACAAAAACACTGATGAAATGTATAACAATCAATACTGTTCGAGATGTGCGGAAACCTATCGATTTTGTGAATTTTGCAAAGAAACCTTTGTAAGAAAGAGCTGGCGAGAAGATGACTGCCCCAGTTGTGAAGCCACTAATATTCGAGTGACCACCTACCAAGAAAGCACTGAAGAAGAGAAACGAAATACCCCTGACCCTATTTCAGTAAAAGTCATGAATATCGACATACCCTTCGGGTCTATGGTTTTGTTAATAATCAAATGGACTTTCGCATCGATCCCCGCAGGTATAATCCTCTGGTTCATATGGATGCTTCTAATTAGCTTAACAAGTCTTTGAACGATTTGGCGGGTATTGAGAGAAGGGTTTAAAGGATTAGCATGATTGGGTTGGTGCTGGGTGAAGGGATTGATTGTTAAGACCCTAAAGGGACTTAACAACCCCTGCGGGGCGCCCTGCGTGCGTCCAAAATGCATGCGCATTTAGTGATCACTAGCAGGCTGAAGCCTGTTATTTAGTCCTGCGGACCGCCTGCGGCGTCCAAAATGCATGCGCATTTAGTCGAACCGGCTAGGGTTCTCACCCGAATTCTTCGCAAATAAAAAAGCCCCCTTCTTGAGAGGAGGGCTTAACGGAATAGCATGTTGGGTGGGTACTGGGAGAAGGGATTGATAAATAACAGGCTGAAGCCTGTTATTTAGTCCTGCGGACCGCCTGCGGCGTCCAAAATGCATGCGCATTTAGTCGAACCGGCTAGGGTTCTCACCCGAATTCTTCGCAAATAGAAAAGCCCCCTTCTTGAGAGGAGGGCTTAACGGAATAGCATGTTGGGTGGGTACTGGGAGAAGGGATTGATAAATAACAGGCTGAAGCCTGTTATTTAGTCCTGCGGACCGCCTGCGGCGTCCAAAATGCATGCGCATTTAGTCGAACCGGCTAGGGTTCTCACCCGAATTCTTCGCAAATAAAAAAGCCCCCTAAAAGGGGGCTTTTTTATTTGGCGGAGAAAGAGGGATTCGAACCCTCGATACGCTATTAACGTATACGCCCTTAGCAGGGGCGCGCCTTCAGCCACTCGGCCATTTCTCCATAAACTTGTATACCGTTTTGCCTGCTAGTGTTGTCAGGCTCGCCCGGTCGCGGGTTGCTTTCTAAGGGTGATATTGTGCCTCGTTAGAAACAACTATGCCGCCCTTAAACAGCGGCGGCATAATAGCACATTGACGAAAAAATCAAACCAGTTTATTCAGCTGAATCGTCGGCTGCAGGCGCTGCATTTCCGCCCTTCTCCATTTGGATACGCTGATAGATTTCTTCACGATGTACGGCGACTTCTTTTGGTGCATTTACACCCAGTCGAACCTGATTTCCTCGAACTCCCAATACCGTAACGGTGACATCATCACCAATTACAAGAGTCTCTCCTACACGTCTAGTAAGTATTAACATATATTGCTCCTACACTGCTGTTCACCAATCATTGGTGAAGAATATTTCCTTAATCCGCCATACTCACTGTTTTATATCTAGTGGTCACGGCCAATCCCCCCGGTTGAACGCTGCTCTAAGGTTTAAACCTCTCCCAAGCAGCGCAGAATCTAACAGTTTTTAACTGCTGTGTCCAAAATCTGACCGCTTATGCATCCGATTGTTCAAGTCCAAACGCAGAATGTAGCGCTCTAACTGCCAATTCTAAGTACCGCTCCTCAATTACCACGGTTATTTTAATTTCTGAGGTAGTAATCAGCTGGATATTAATGCCTTCTGCCGCCAATGATTCAAACATGGTTGCAGCCACACCCGCATGGGAACGCATACCCACACCGACAATCGATACCTTAACAATACGGTCGTCTGTATCGACTTCAATAGCACCGAGATCAGCTGCAATTTTCTCCAGAAGATCAGAGGCCCTTTTTAGGTCGTTGCGATGCACTGTAAAGGTGATCGTCGCCGAGTTGTCTTTGGCGACGTTCTGCACGATTACATCAATTTCAATATTGGCCGCACTAACAGCACCCAATACTTTGTAGGCAACACCGGGCTGATCCGGTATACCGCGAATAGTTAATTTAGCTTCGTCGCGGTTAAACGCGATACCTGAAACAACTGGTTTTTCCATCTGATCGTCATCCTCGAGAGAAATCAACGTGCCTGGACCATCTTCAAAACTGGACATCACACGTAGTGGTACATTGTATTTTCCAGCAAATTCAACAGAGCGAATCTGCAATATCTTTGAACCCTGACTGGCCATTTCCAGCATTTCTTCAAAGGTAATCTTATCGAGTCGTCGCGCTTCAGCGACAACTCTGGGGTCGGTGGTGTAAACACCATCGACATCTGTATAGATCTGGCACTCATCGGCATTTAGCGCGGCAGCCAGTGCCACTGCTGTGGTATCTGAACCACCGCGTCCGAGGGTGGTTATATTGCCGGCATCATCGGCTCCCTGAAAACCGGCCACAACAACTACTTTACCGGCCTCCAGATCGTCCTGAATACGGTGTCCGTCGATTTCCTGAATACGTGCCTTACCGTGGGCATTATCGGTCAGGATTCGCACCTGGCCGCCAGTGTAGGAGCGCGCTTCAATACCAGCTTCCTGCAGTGCCATACACAACAGTGCAATAGTTACCTGCTCACCGGTCGAAACCAACACATCCATCTCACGGAGATTCGGCTGTTCCTGAATCTCGCTGGCAAGACCAATCAATCGATTGGTTTCTCCGCTCATCGCTGAAACGGCGACCACAATCTTGTCGCCGGCACGATGGCCTGCGGCTACTTTTTCGGCAACAGCTTTAATTCGGTCAACAGTGCCTACCGAGGTGCCGCCATACTTTTGAACAATTAAACTCATCTTATATATCTACTTAGATAAAAAGGTCGCTGATTAAACAGCAATTTCGGTTAAAAGTTAAGGACTTCAGACTGTATCCTCAACCCAACCATAAACAGATTCTAGCGCAGCAGGCAGATTCTCGGTGCTGCCAGCAGCACCCTGGGCCATATCCGGTCGGCCACCACCTTTGCCATCAACCTGGGCAGTGACAAACTTGAGCAGGTTGCCAGCACTCAACTTATCGGTGAGATTACTGGTAACACCAGCAACCAGCGCCGCTTTATCACCATCCACCGCAGCCAGTAAGAATACGCCGGACTGCATTTTTGAACGCACCTGGTCGGCAACACCGCGCAGGCTTTTGCCATCGGCACCCTCAACAACAGTCGCCAGAACACTGACACCCTTAACTTCTTTTAGGGCTGACATTAGATCAGTACCTGAGGCATTGGCCAGCTTGCTCTTTAAGGCGTCTATATCTTTCTGCAGGCGACGATTCTCTTCGACTACCTGACGAACCTTGTCGGCCAACATTATGTCGCGCAGCCCGCACTATATTAGCAACATCAGTAATACTGTCCTGCAGCTCATCGACCAGTGTCAGTGCATTGTCGCCGGTAACCGCTTCGATACGTCGCACACCTGCAGCTACGCTCGACTCACCACTTATTTTTAGCAGACCTATATCACCGGTGCGCGCAGCGTGGGTGCCACCGCAGAGTTCTACGGAGAAATCGCCACCCATACTGAGTACGCGAACTTCATCGCCATACTTCTCACCGAACAGTGCCATGGCACCTTTTTCAACGGCATCATCCATACTCATTACTTCGGTATTTACCTGAGTATTGCGGAGTATCTCGCGATTAACTGTATGTTCAAGCTCACGAATCTGTTCAGCCGTGACCGCTTCATTGTGAGAGAAGTCAAAGCGCAGACGCTGACTATCGACCAGCGATCCCTTCTGTTGAACATGGTCGCCAAGTAAATCCTGCAAGGCTTTGTGTAACAGGTGGGTTGCCGAGTGATTTAATGCTGTGGCACCGCGCACTGTGGCATCAACCACTGCAGTAACAGTCTCACCGGTTTTAACCTGACCTGAAAGCACACGACCAATATGCATATGGTGATCACCAGACTTACGACAGTCGCTGATCTCTATTTTTGCTGAATCGGTCTGCAGGTAACCGCTGTCACCCACCTGACCACCAGACTCTGCATAAAATGGTGTGCTATCGAGGATAACCACAACTTCAGAATCTTCATTGGCCGATTCAACTTCTTCGCCCGCTGCATAAATAGCAACAACAGTGGCTGAGTTTTCCAGACTGCTGTAACCACAGAATTCAGTTCTGCCATCAACGCGAATACTATCGGTGTAATCAATACCAAACTGGCTGGCTGAGCGGGCGCGGTTGCGCTGCTCTTCCATACACTTCTCGTAACCTTTCATATCCAGGCTGTAACCTTTTTCACGGGCCACATCATTGGTTAAATCTGTGGGAAAGCCAAAGGTGTCATAGAGCTGGAATATCAACTCGCCGGGCAACACATCACCGGAAACTTCTTCCAACGCAGCTTCAAGAACGCCCATACCCTTATCCAGAGTTCGGGCAAACTGCTCTTCCTCTTTCTTTAATGTATCGGTAATTTCTACCTGCATACTCAGCAACTCTGGATAGGCTTCACCCATCACTTCACCGAGAGAGGCCACCAGCTTATAAAAGAAGCTGCCACTGGCACCCAGATTGTGCCCATGTCTCAGGGCGCGACGAATAATACGCCGCAGCACATAGCCGCGACCTTCATTCGAAGGTTTGACACCATCAACCACTAAAAAGGCACAGGAGCGAATATGATCGGCAACCACTTTTAGAGAGTTTTCCTGCAGATCGGCAACGCCAATCACTTTGGCAGCGGCTTTAATCAGATGCTGAAAGAGATCAATATCGTAATTGTTATGCACGCCCTGCATCACTGCAGCAATACGCTCAAGACCCATACCGGTGTCGATAGAAGGCTTGGGCAGCGGCGTCATCTTGCCGCTGGCATCGCGCTCAAACTGCATAAACACCAGATTCCATATCTCGATATAGCGATCCAGATCATCGTCTTCACTACCTGGAGGGCCACCGGGAATATCTTCACCATGATCCCAAAAGATCTCGGTGCAGGGGCCACAGGGGCCGGTATCGCCCATCTGCCAAAAATTATCTTCATCGAGTCGCGACAGTCGTGCTGGATCAACACCAATTTCATTGATCCAGATATCCGCAGCTTCGTCATCGCTAATATGCACAGTGACCCAGAGTCGCTCTTTGGGCAGCTCGAGTACTTCGGTCAAAAATTTCCAGGCAAAATTAATTGCATCGCGCTTAAAGTAATCGCCAAAGCTAAAGTTGCCGAGCATTTCAAAGAAGGTGTGATGGCGGGCGGTATAACCGACGTTCTCAAGATCATTGTGCTTGCCACCGGCACGCACACAGCGCTGTGATGATGCGGCGCGAACATAGTCGCGTTTCTCTGCACCAAGAAAAAGATCTTTAAACTGCACCATTCCCGCATTGGTAAATAGCAGGGTTGGATCATTTCCAGGCACCAGGCTACTACTAGCCACAACTGTGTGCTGCTGGCTGGCAAAATAGTTTAAGAATGCGTCACGAATTTCGGCGCTTTTCATCATTAATAATTTCCAATTATGGCTAGGTCGTTGTGACCGCTGCCTTACATATTAGATTCAGAGAATGTATCGCTACCCTGGGGATCAGCCAGGACATGCAGGTGCAGATGAAAAATCGTCTGACCAGCCCCCTGACCATTATTGACCACCAGGCGAAAGCCTTCGGCAACACCAGCCTGTCTGGCCACTTCGCCAGCAACCCACATAAGATGACCCAACAGAGACTTATCGCCCTCGTCTGCATCAGCTAATTTAACGATGGGTTTACGCGGGATAACCAGCATATGTACCGGCGCCTGAGGCGAGATATCGTTGATCACAATACACAGATCATCCTCGTAGAGGATATCTGCGGGAATCTCACGATTAATAATCCGGGTGAATAAAGTTGCTTCTGTCATAACCTACCCCGTTATTTGGCAGAGTCGCGAAGCTTTTCATCAGCATCGAGCTGTCGCGCCTCGGTCTCCAGCATCACTGGAATACCATCACGTATGGGATAGGCGAGACCACTGGCCCGGCAAACCAATTCCTGCTTGTCTTTGTTATATTCGAGAGGTGCCTTGCTAACCGGGCAAACCAATATACTTAAAAGATTTTTGTCCACGATAACCGTCCGTTTCAAAACCGCGTTAGTTTACGCAAAATCCCCCAAAACCGCCATGGCCTGTGGAAAATTAAAGCTGAGAATAGAGGAGATAAACGCAAATGCTACTGTGCAGGAAAGGCCTTTAGAACCAGCTCGGGGTCGACGCGCACCGCGCGCCAGTTCATTCGCCAATCCAAATGGGGGCCTGTGGCGCGGCCTGTTGCGCCAACGCGGGCAATGGCATCGCCGCGTTCAACCCGGCTGCCCACGCTGACGAGGATATCGCTGAGATGGAGAAAACTTGAGCTCAGGCCATGACCGTGATCGATAATCAGTGTGCCGCCGGAATAAAACAGATCTCTGTGCGCCAGACGAACCACACCAGCTGCGGGGGCTATTACTTTGGTGCCAGTGGGAGCGGCATAATCAACACCGTAATGGGGGCTTTTGGGTACGCCGTTATAAAATCGCTGACTGCCATAGACACCAGTCTTGGGGCCATCGAGAGGCTTGATAAAGCCCTTGAGAAAATCAGTACTAAGAGTTACTTCCCGGCGTGCCTCTTTCACCAGCGCCGAATCAGATTTTATTCTCTGCAACTGCTCAGCGGGTGGCTTAACTGTGTGCTGAGGAACACCCTCGACACGCTGAATCTGGTATTGGCGCTCGGCAATTGGATATTCCACTTCTGTAACAGCACCATTCGGACTGCTGACAATAAACTTGGAGGAACCCTGTGCATTGCGCCCAAGGCCAAACAGAAAGCGTCCATCGTCCGTGGTCTTTATCGGCTCGCCGGCATAACTAATATTGTCACTGGGATTAATCTGGCCGAGCAACAGACTCCCCTGTTGCCAACTGCCCTGCCAGACAATCGCTGATTCAGAAAAAGCACTGGGGGCCAGAAACAGGCCAAGCAATGCAAGCGCCCTAATGCAGGAGCAGCAGTGTTTTATTGAAGGCATCTTTAGTGACATCATGCAGGGCTCTTAATAGTTTATATAGTTCACAGAGCCCTGAAATAGAATCAATCTAAATTTCAATCAAGCTTTTCACCCAGCTTAGGCTCTTCAATATTTACATAGGGTTCCAGGGACTCTATTCGACAGCTGTACCCGGAGGATCCCATAACCACAAAACGATCAAAACCGGCGCAAAGTCTCAGCCCAGAGGTTCTATGAATATAGCCATTGCGCTTGATACCCGGGCACTCGCCCCTTAGTTTCAGAATGATCTTTTTCCTGTCCGGATTTCTATTTCGCATAGACATCAAGGCAGTCTGATCATCGAGAAACTTTATACGTTTTACTCTACTTAAGGTTACACAACCACCACGTATATTCCAAGCCGCCGGATTGACCTCATCCTCTATCGCTTTAAGCTGATCTGTCAGACTGGCAACTTGCGGGGCACTGGCTTTATTTACATCCACTTGTTCGCCATAAGATAGGCTGGCAAGCACTACAGCCATTAGAATAACGGCTTTTAAAATACAGGTTATTTTCATCTTGATCTCCCTGATACAAAGATGACGGGAATCCTTGTCGGAAGAAATGATTGACCCTTCAACCTTCAAGCATCTAATATAAAAATATTAGTATAAAAATCTTCGTCACCACTAAAAATAATGCGCTCTACCTAATATGACTGCAAACAACCCTTTTACCCCACCTCTACTGTTAAGAAACCCTCATATACAGAGCATTCTTAACAGTGTCGGCCCAAGAAAAATACGCGCCAACAGATTGGTTCAGCGTTTGAATAGCGAAACGTTAATTCTTACCGCGAAGGATGGAACCAGGCTAAAAGGGGAATATGATCGCAGCACATCAGCAAATGGCGGACTGATTGTCCTCGTCCATGGCTGGGAGGGTTCGAGCAGATCTGCCTATGTAGTAACCACTGCTAATTACCTTCTTCAACAGGGTTTTGATGTACTGCGATTAAATCTTCGAGACCATGGCGACACCCAGCATCTCAATCAGGGGATTTTCAACTCGACGCTAACCGATGAAGTGGCAGGTGCAATTTCAGACTTCAGCCTGAAATACAGCTACAAGAAAATCTTCCTAAGCGGGTTCTCACTGGGTGCAAACTTTGCCTTGCGCATAGCTGCAGATCATGGCGAAAGGCTTAACTTATCCGCCACTGTTGGTATCTGCCCACCAGTGGACCCGGTCAATGCCATGATCGCTCTAAATAGAACAGTATTTTTCTATGAGAAATATTTCTTCTATCGCTGGAGTAACTCATTAAAGAAAAAATTAAAGCACTTTCCAGAATATGATTTTGCCGAGGCACTGGATAGCGCCCGCTCAATCAATGATATGAATGAATTGTTTATCACCAAATATACCCCGTTTGACGATATAGAGAGCTATTTCTTATCCTATGCGCTCACCGGTGACCGGCTTGCCAACCTCAGCACCCCAACCCACCTGATTGCCTCAATGGATGACCCGATTATTCCCATTGCAGATATAGACAGGATCAACCGTCCAGAGCAGTTGAGTATTGAAGTTCAGGAATTTGGCGGGCACTGCGGGTTTATACAAAATCTCGCGGCACATAGTTGGGTAGAACCACGGCTGGTGGAGATTTTTAATAGCCATCTTTAAAAATATCCTAGCTAGCCTTTTATCTAGTCAAAATACTCATCGGCATCAGCCGCTGCGCCAAGGGCATATTTAATCTGATCGTAATTAAAGCCGCGATACTGCATAAAACGCATACGCTTGGCTTTTTCCCGTTGATCGGCAGCTGGCCGCTGGCCAAATTTACGTGTTGCCACATCTCTTGCTAGTTCATACCAATCTATATCCGCCTCTTCCAACGCTCGGGCGACCAACTCATCACTCACCCCCTTGGGTCGAATATCCTGACGGATACGAGCAAGACCATGACCGCGGTGAAGTCGCGAGCGAACAAATGCTTCGGCAAAGCGTTTATCTGACTGCAAGCCCTCTTCGCTAAGCTTTGCCAAAACTTCGTCTGTAGAGGGATGATTATCAAAGCGCTTATTTAACTTGGTTGCCAGCTCAGCACGAGAGAATTCCCTACCGGTAAGTAAATCCATGGCTGCATTACGAATTTTCGCTGCTGTTGTATCTGCCGGTTTTTCCAACATATTAATGCCGCTTCGTTATTTACTGTTGCTTTGTTATTTACTGCTAGCTAATTATGACTACA
Source organism: uncultured Pseudomonadales bacterium (assembly GCA_943788895.1). Taxonomy (GTDB): domain Bacteria; phylum Pseudomonadota; class Gammaproteobacteria; order Pseudomonadales; family Porticoccaceae; genus HTCC2207. Next base: position 126,957 of record CALSRZ010000006.1, read on the forward strand.
CACCCAGTCACTTTAATCAAATTACAAATGCCCTTTGTACAAAAAGCGCCGATCGGCGCTTTTTGTGGGTCTATTAATCCTGAAATTTCGTCGACCTTATTCTGCAGCTACATCACCCGCAGAGGTTTCAGCCGGCGCTTCACCACCGAGCTCTTTTGAGCGAATAAAGGCTTCAATTTCAGCGGCAATCTCGGGATTCTCCGTGAGGTAAATTCCAACATTGGCCTTGCCCTGACCGATCTTGCTGCCTTTGTAGGCATACCAGGCACCAGACTTATCGATCAGACCATGCTTAACACCCAGATCCACTAACTCGCCATTGCGGTTGATACCCTGACCATAGAGGATTTGGAATTCAGTCTGTTTAAATGGCGGTGCCACCTTGTTCTTGACCACTTTGACGCGGGTTTCGTTGCCGACAATCTCATCGCCATTTTTAACCGCACCAATACGTCGAATATCCAAACGCACTGAAGAGTAAAACTTTAGGGCATTACCACCAGTGGTGGTTTCAGGGTTGCCAAACATCACGCCAATTTTCATACGGATCTGGTTAATAAAGATAACCAGACAGTTAGCGGTTTTAATATTACCGGTCAGCTTACGCAGCGCCTGAGACATCAGTCGCGCCTGCAAACCTACGTGGTGATCACCCATCTCGCCTTCGATCTCGGCACGTGGTGTCAGTGCTGCAACCGAGTCAACGACCAGTACATCACAGGCACCAGAGCGAACCAGCATATCGGTGACTTCAAGAGCCTGCTCACCGGTATCCGGCTGCGAGACAATCAGATCATCAACTGAAACACCGAGTTTCTCGGCATAGACAGGATCAAGTGCGTGCTCCGCATCAATAAAGGCACAGGTGCCACCGGCTTTTTGTGCCTCGGCAATCACCTGCAGTGTCAGAGTTGTTTTACCAGAGGATTCTGGTCCGTAGATCTCAACCACTCGGCCCTTTGGCAGACCGCCAATACCCAGCGCAATATCCAAACCCAGTGAACCCGTTGATATAGCGGGAACTGCCTGACGGGTGCCTTCACCCATACGCATTACTGTGCCCTTACCAAACTGTCGTTCGATCTGACCAAGCGCGGCTTCTAGTGCTTTTGATTTATTGGCATCCATTATTCTGTCCTCGTTATAAATATTGTTATGATCTCTAACTACTGGTTACTTGATCAGTTGCTGTATGGTTATACAGTATTACATCCAGTAACCTGATGCAAGAGTTCTTGCAGAGAAATTTTCACTGCTTGTTCGCGGACTGCATGACGGTCGCCTGACAAAAGGTACTTACGCGCGACAACCCCATTTGGACTCCGCCAGGCAAACCAGACTGTCCCAACCGGCTTGTCTTCACTGCCACCATCCGGACCGGCGATACCGCTAATCGCCACGGCGTAATCTGCATCAGCAAATCGCGCTGCACCTTTGACCATACTGATCACCACCGGCTCTGACACCGCGCCATGCTCTTCAAGCAGTGCTGCATCCACACCGAGCATCTCCTGCTTGGCACGGTTGGCATAGGTAACAAAGCTGCGCTCAAACCACGCCGAGCTTCCGGCGACCGCGGTAATAGCCTGAGCCACTCCGCCACCGGTGCAGGATTCAGCGCTGGTTACTTTGGCACTTTTTTGCCAAAGCGCCCTGCCCAACTGTTCGGAAAGATGATAGATTTCACTGTGCATAGGGAAAGTGTATCGTCGTTTTATCTGCTGCTATAGTTTTATTTGGACTTTAAATCACAGCACTGTGATTTAGCCTTCGCTCTGTTAGAATTCTTGCCCTTGCTAAACCCGATAATCAGTCATTATCGGTTAAGTCATTTTAGAAAGAGCCACAGTTTAATGAGCGCAACAGCCCAAGTCAGTTCACAAACCCATACACCAATGATGCAGCAGTATCTGCGTATCAAGGCAGAGCACCCCAACGATATAGTGTTCTATCGTATGGGCGACTTTTACGAACTGTTTTTTGACGATGCCAAACGCGCCAGCCAGATTCTCGATATAACGCTTACCGCCAGAGGCAAGACCAACGGCAACCCTATCCCCATGTGCGGTGTTCCCTATCACGCTGCCGAAGGCTACCTGGGCAAGCTGGTTAAACAGGGTCTATCAGTAGCGATCTGTGAGCAGGTCGGCGACCCCGCAACCAGTAAAGGCCCGGTTGAGCGTCAGGTTATGCGGGTAATTACGCCAGGGACTATCAGCGACGAGGCACTGCTCGATGCGCGCCGTGACAACCTTCTTCTGGCTGTTCACTGTGATGCTGATTCATCTACTATAGGCTTGGCCACACTGGATATGAGCAGCGGTCGATTTATGCTTCTCGAGCTGCCCAGTGAAGAGGATTTAATCAGTGAGCTGCAACGTTTAAATCCGGTTGAAATACTTATTTCAGAAGAGCTTCCCGATAATGATTTTCTGACCAATCGTGCGGGCGTTCGCCGTCGGCATATCTGGGAATTCGAACTCGACAGCGCCGAGAGATTACTCAATAAACAGTTCGGTACCCGCGATCTAAGTGGCTTCGGCTGTGATCACCTGCCACTGGCACTGAGTGCCGCAGGCTGCCTGCTGCAATATGCCAAGGATACCCAGCGCGGTGCCCTGCCGCATATTCGCAGCATCAGCACCGAAAACCGCGACGAGACTGTGGCACTGGATGCCTCTAGCCGCAGAAATCTCGAGCTGGATATCAACCTTACCGGCGGTCAGGAAAACACCCTCTTCGATGTGCTCGACAATACTGCAACCAATATGGCCAGCCGACTTTTACGCCGCTGGCTAAACCGACCACTGCAACATTTACCAACTCTGCAGGCGCGTCAGCAGACCATTGCCGCCCTTCAGACCAACTATCTCTATGAAACCCTGCATGGCTATCTTAAGCAGGTTGGCGATATGGAACGTATTCTCACCAGAGTGGCACTGCGCTCGGCACGCCCGCGAGACTTGACCCGCCTGCATGAATCTCTCGCCGTACTGCCACAGCTGGAAACCACCCTAGCCTGCGCACCGGTCGAACATCTAACCAGTCTCGCCACCGCAGCCAAACCGCTTCCAGACCTAGTTGAACTTCTCGGCAGTGCTATTCAGGAAAATCCACCGGTGGTGATTCGCGATGGTGGTGTGATTGCCGATGGCTACGACAGCGAACTGGATGAACTGCGCGCACTGAATACCAATGCCGGCGACTACCTTCTGGAACTGGAAGAGCGCGAGAAAGCCCGCACCGGCATTGCCACACTAAAGGTCGGCTACAACCGAGTGCATGGCTACTATATTGAAATCTCCCGCGGCCAGAGCGATAACGCCCCAGTAGAATATATTCGCCGTCAAACACTGAAGAATGCCGAGCGCTTTATTACCCCCGAACTTAAAACCTTCGAGGACAAGGCACTGAGTGCCAAAAGTCGCTCCCTAGCCCGAGAGAAACATCTCTACGAAGAGTTACTGGAACGCCTTAACGAAAGCCTCGAACCCCTGCAAAACTGTTCCGAGGCTATTTCCGAACTAGATGTTTTATCCACCCTGGCCGAACGGGCGCAGAATTTAAACTTTTGCCAGCCAGAGCTGTATGAAAAACCCGGCATCAATATTCAGGGCGGCCGCCACCCGGTAGTTGAAAAAGTCTCCGACGCACCCTTTGTCGCCAATGATCTGCAGATGAATGCCGAGCGCAAAATGCTGGTTATTACCGGCCCCAATATGGGCGGTAAATCGACCTATATGCGCCAGGCCGCCCTAATAGTCCTTCTCGCTCAAATAGGCAGCTTTGTGCCCGCCGCCTCGGCGAGTATTGGACTGGTCGACCGTATCTTTACCCGAATAGGCTCATCCGATGATCTAGCTGGTGGACGCTCAACCTTTATGGTCGAGATGACCGAGACCGCCAATATCCTCCATAACGCCAGCGACCGCAGTCTGGTATTAATGGATGAAGTGGGTCGCGGCACCAGCACCTTTGATGGACTGTCACTGGCCTGGGCCTGCGCCTTTCATCTGGCTGAAAAAGTCCAAGCATTTACCCTGTTTGCCACCCATTACTTTGAGCTGACATCACTCCCAGAGAAAGTCCCCGGCGCCATCAACGTGCATCTGGGTGCCACTGAATACAATGAGAATATTGTCTTCCTGCACAGTATTCAGGAAGGACCAGCCAACAAAAGCTACGGAATACAGGTCGCCAAACTGGCAGGCATTCCCAAGCAGGTTATAGACCTGGCCCGCCAGGAACTGGCACTACTAGAAGCTGGCAGCCATGCCGTTATCACTCCGGAACCCAGCAGTGAAAATAACAGTGTCCCTGCAAATGGAGAGCCCAGCCAGAGCGAACTTTTCCTGCCCTCGGTCAACCCACTATTGCTGCAGCGTATGGAACAACTAAAGCCCGACGAACTGTCTCCAAGAGATGCTCTCGACCTGTTATATGAGTTAAAAAAGCTACTCTAGCGGCAGTAGCAGGCAAAAAACCCCGGCAAGGCATTCACAGCGCAACTCTAGCTGTTATAATGCCGCGCAATTTCGCATACGACCTATTTTAACAAGAGACATCAAAATGACTTTTATCGTTGGAGACAACTGCATTAAATGCAAATACACAGACTGTGTAGAGGTATGCCCTGTAGACTGTTTTTACGAAGGACCAAACTTCCTGGTAATTCACCCTGACGAATGTATCGATTGCGCTCTCTGTGAACCAGAATGTCCCGCCGGCGCTATCTACGCCGAAGACGAAATTCCCGCAGGTCAGGAAGTATTCCTCGAGCTGAATGCCGAACTCGCCGACGTGTGGCCAAATATCACCGAACAAAAAGATCCCGCACCAGATGCAGCAGAGTGGGATGGCACACCAGACAAATTACAGTATCTAGAGCGTTAGTCTAGACTCTAGATAGCAGAGAAAAACCAGATAGATCCATAGCGCTTTAGCGCACCCGTAGCTCAGCTGGATAGAGTAGGTGGCTTCGAACCACTTGGTCGGGGGTTCGAATCCCTCCGGGTGCACCATACTAAAAACCCTCAGCCTCCGGCTGGGGGTTTTTAGTATGGTGCACCCGGAGGTCTGAGAGAACCCCCGTTCGACAAGATGCGCAGGCATCTTGGACGAGCCACGCAAAGTGGCGAAGCCCGAAGGGTCATTAACGCAACGCGTTAATGATCAATCCCGACCAAAGTTGCACCCCTCTCCATAACACAACAAAACCACCACTTCCCGGCTGGGGGTTTTTAGTATGGTGCACCCGGAGTATTTGGATCGAACCCATGTGAAGAACCTCTAGATTCCCGCTGAGATCCTTCGACTTCGCTCAGGATGACAATCTTTTTGTCATTCCGACAGAACGCAGCGACGAGGAATCTCACAACAAACAGTTAAAACCCCAAGGTACTGGCCTACGCCAGCATGACGAAACCCACCGCAACTAACCCCGCAACCGCCTAATTTTAAAACTCCGCCCCTTAAGCTTCCCCTCATTGAGCTTTCTAAAAGCAGCCTTCCCATGCTCATTGGCTACAGCAACATAGGCCCAGTGATCGCCCACCTGTATTCTGCCAATCTCTGTACCCGGAATCCCATCAACACCCGTTAAGGCACCGACAATATCCCCCGCTCTAAGCTTCTGCTTTTTACCACCAGCAATATGAAGAGTCACCATCGGCGGATAAAAAACCGGCTCACGCAATAAGCGCATATGCGGCAAGTCACCACGTTCAAACTTTTGTTCTAAATAATCTTCTAACAAGCCAATTTTGTAATTTTCTTTTTGCGTATACAAACTGCAGGCAATGCCCTGAGCGCCCGCACGACCCGTGCGGCCAATGCGATGCGTGTGAACTTCTAACTCGTGGGCAATTTGATAATTGATCACCAAATCTAAAGACTCAATATCTAAACCCCGGGCTGCCACATCGGTAGCCACTAGCACCGACACACTGCGATTGGCAAAACAGACTAAAGTCTGGTCTCTATCTTTTTGCTCTAAATCGCCATGCAAGGCCAACGCTTCGTAACCCACGGCACGTAACTTATTGGCAACCTGATCAGTTTCGATCTTAGTATTACAAAAAATCAGTGTGGTCTCTGGCTGATGTGCTTGTAACAAAAGCCTAACCGCCTCTACGCGGGACTCATTATTTTCTACCTGATAAAGGGTTTCGACAATACTTTGGTTGCTGTGACTATCCTGCACTTCTACAGTCACTGGAGATTGCATAATTCGCTGTGCAGTTTTTTCGATTTTTTCAGGATAAGTGGCGCTAAACAACATCGTTTGCCGCTGTTTAGGCATATAACCAACAATATCATCTATGGCTTGCTGAAAACCCATATCCAACATTCTATCCGCTTCATCTAATACCAAAGTCGTCAGGTTATCGAGGTTGAGATTGCGTTTTTGCAAGTGTTCTTCAACCCGTCCAGGAGTGCCGACAATAATATGCGCACCATGTTCCAAAGAGCCCTTCTGTGGCCCAAAGGCCACGCCACCACAAAGAGTGAGCACCTTAATATTATGAATACCACGGGCCAGCTTGCGTATTTCTAGCGCCACCTGGTCTGCCAACTCGCGGGTTGGGCACAACACTAAGGTTTGCACACGAAAACGCTTCACATCCAGTTTATTCAACAAACCTAAAGCAAAGGTTGCGGTTTTACCTGAGCCCGTTTTGGCCTTAGCGATAACGTCTTTATTTGCTAAAACAGAGGGTAGTGCTTGCGCCTGAATCGGCGTCATATCGGTGTAACCAAGGCTTGTAAGGTTATCAACTAAAGCGGGGTTTAGATCTAAACTGGCAAAATCATATTGTGACAAGGGGATTCTCATATGTTGTTTTGGGAGCTACGGCCTAGACTCAGAACTAAGCTTTGACCTAGAGGCAAACAGCCTAGATCGACCGCAGGAATAACCGGCAACTGCCTGTATTGGATCATGCGCACCTATTAGGCAGGTCTATGGCTTAGGGCATTTATTAGCCCATCTTAACAGAATAACCCACCCGTAGCTTTCTATAATCGGCGACTCATGGTCAGTTTTATCTCTCTTCTAACAGCTGCTTTCAACCTAGATATTACCCCCCCTTTCCTGCTTCTGTGTATACACAAAAGCATGGTATTATTAAACAGATAAAAACTAAAATAACCTTATATAGCAGGCTAAAAATGCAAATCCATTCATTCAATTACTTTGCAGTAATTATCCTTTCCCTATCCTTATCCAACTTTGCATTAGCAAACGGACAAAGAGCAGATGACTCATCCATTCTCGATATTGACGCTTCCGGTGAAGTCGACGCAATGACCGATGGTCTGCTAATGATGCGATCGATGTTTGGATTTACAGATGATGTACTGGTCGACGGAGCTGTTGCAGAGAACTGTACTGAATGTGATTCGGCACAAATACAAGAGCATATATCCAAGGTTAGAAGCGCCACTATCTCTCAATTGAATTCATCTGGTGAGCCCGGACCTCAAGGGGAGAAGGGAGAACAAGGTGATACTGGTCCTGTTGGCCCTGTTGGCCCTGTTGGCCCTGCTGGTCCTGCTGGTCCTGCTGGTTCTTCACTAGAGGATGTATCAATAGAGAATCTATCAGCTACAGGGATTACTCAGCTGGATGATCTGCGCGTGATGGGTCCTACGCAGTTAGATTACCTTGATGTTATGGGACAAACCGATCTTGGAGAACTCTACGTTAATGGATCCGCGCATTTGGCATTGGGCCCTAACGGCCCCATGCTTGGCGCCTATCTCGAAGGCTCTTCGACTTATAATGGCGAGCCCGTTGGACCTGAAGGATTACTTGAAGTCGCAAGTCCAGCCACGTTCCAAAATGACCTCAAGGTCATGGGGCTTCTGCATTCGGATTACCTCGATGTTATGGGACAAGCCAGTCTGGGAGAACTCTACGTTAATGGATCAGCGCATTTGGCATGGGGTTCTAATGGCCCCTTGCTTGGCGCCTATCGCGAAGGGGCTTCGACTTATAACGGCGACCCCGTTGGACCTGAGGGACTGCTTGAAGTCTCCAGCCCAGCCACCTTCCAGAATGACCTCCGGGTAATGCCTGAAGGAACACTTTCTGTCGAAGGAACTACTACGTTAACGGGCCCCACCAAAATCCTCGGACCCATTTCCTTTGGCGATGCGTTCGAAGTGCCTGGATATGCGCAGATGGATCAACTTTTCGTCGAGCGTAACCTTATTGTCATGGGCCCAGTATCTTTCGAGAATGGCTTCCAAGTAGAAAGTAACGGCCCTAACGGCCCCCTAATTGGCGCTTATTCTGAGGGCTCTACCACACCCATTGGCAATGAAGCCGGACCGGAAGGACTACTTGAAGTCGCCAGTCCAGCCACGTTCCAAAATGAACTTAATGTCATGGGCCCAGTATCTTTCGAGAATGGCTTCCAAGTAGAAAGTAACGGCCCTAACGGCCCCATGCTTGGCGCTTATTCTGAGGGTTCTACCACACCCAATGGCAACATAGCAGGACCTGAAGGACTACTTGAAGTCGCCAGTCCAGCTCTATTCCACAATGAACTCCATGTCATGGAACATTTGAGTTCATGGAAGGCGCATTTCTTGGAGCTCCAAGCCGATAATCTGCAAGTCGAAAGCCCTGACGGTCAAATTCTTGGCGCCTATACTGTGGGATCGACAACCTTTAATGGTAACGAAGTAGGCCCTGAGGGATTACTTGAAGTGATCAGTCCAGCCACCTTCCAGAATGACCTCCGAGTAATGCCTGAAGGAACACTGTCTGTCGAAGGAACTACTACGTTAACGGGACCGACCAATATCCTCGGCCCCATTTCCTTTGGCGATGAGTTCCAAGTGTCTGGAACTGCGCAGATGGATCAACTTTTCGTCGAGGGTAACCTTAATGTCATGGGCCCAGTATCTTTCGAGAATGGCTTTCAAGTAGAAAGTGATGGCCCTAATGGCCCCATGCTTGGCGCCTATCGTGAGGGGCTACGGCACCCAATGGCGACACCGTTGGCCCTGAGGGACTGCTTGAAGTCACCAGTCCAGCCACGTTCCAAAATGAGCTCAGAGTAATCGGCCCACTGCGTTCGGATTATCTCGATGTTATCGGATCAGCACATTTGGCATGGGGCCTAACGGCTACATACTTGGCGCCTATCGTGAAGGGTCTATGACCTACAATGGCGACATAGTTGGCCCTGAGGGACTGCTTGAAGTTACCAGTCCAGCCAGGTTCCAGGATGAGCTCGATGTTATGGGACAAGCCAGACTGGGAGAACTCTCCGTTAATGGATCAGCGCATTTGGTATGGGGCCCTAATGGCCCCTTGCTTGGTGCCTATCGTGAAGGGGCTTCGACCTATAATGGCAAGACCGTTGGCCCTGAGGGACTCCTTGAAGTCTCCAGCCCAGCCACCTTCCAGAATGAGCTCCGGGTAATGCCTGAAGGAACACTTTCTGTCGAAGGAACTACCACGTTAATGGGGCCCACCAATATTCTCGGACCCATTTCCTTTGGCGATGAGTTCCAAGTGTCTGGAACTGCGCAGATGGATCAACTTTTCGTCGAGGGTAACCTTAATGTCATGGGCCCAGTATCTTTCGAGAATGGTTTTCAAGTAGGAAGTAACGGCCCTAACGGCCCCATGCTTGGCGCTTACAGTGAGTTTTCTATCACACCCAATGGCAATGAAGTCGGCCCTGAAGGACTATTTGAAGTCGCCAGTCCAGCCACATTCCAGAATGAGCTCAGAGTCATGGGTACTCTGCGTTCTGATTATCTCGATGTAATGGGATCTTCTAGCTTGGGAGAACTTTATGTCAATGGATCAACGCGCTTGGGCAACGGCCCTGATGGCCCCCTGTTTGGTCTCTATCCTGAAGGTATTAGCCACAATGGCAACGAGGTTGGCCCTGAGGGACTGCTTGAAGTCGCCAGCCCAGCCACCTTCCAGAATGAAGTGCGAGTCATGGGCCCTTTGAGCTCAGATTATCTCGATGTAATGGGACCTTCTAGCTTAGGAGAACTTTCTGTCGGAGGTACACTTTCTGTCGGAGGAACTACCACATTAATGGGACCGACCAATATCCTCGGCCCCATCTCCTTCGGCGATGAGTTCCAGGTCTCTGGAACTGCGTACTTGGGCAACAGCCCTGATGGCCCATTACTTAACGTCTATAGTGAAGGGGCTATGACCTTCTATGGCAATGAAGTCGGCCCTGAAGGACTCATTGAAGTCGCCAGTCCGGCCACGTTCCAAAATGAGCTCAGAGTAATGGCCCACTGCGTCAGTTTCTTGATGAATGGACCTCTACTTAGGAAACTTTATGTCAGTCAACGGCTTGGGAAGGCCCTATGCCCCTTTTTCCATCTGAGGATGCCCATGGAAGAGTGGCCCTGAGGGATCTTGAAGTCCCAGCCCAGCCACCTTCCAGAATGAGTCGAGTCAGGCCCTTGAGCTCGATTATCTCGATGTAATGGGACCTTTACTAGGAGACTTTCTCGGAGGTACACTTTCTGTCGGAGGAACTACCACATTAATGGGACCGACCAATATCCTCGGCCCCATCTCCTTCGGCGATGAGTTCCAGGTCTCTGGAACTGCGTACTTGGGCAACAGCCCTGATGGCCCATTACTTAACGTCTATAGTGAAGGGGCTATGACCTTCTATGGCAATGAAGTCGGCCCTGAAGGACTCATTGAAGTCGCCAGTCCGGCCACGTTCCAAAATGAGCTCAGAGTAATGGGCCCACTGCGTTCAGATTATCTTGATGTAATGGGACCTTCTAGCTTAGGAGAACTTTATGTCAATGGATCAACGCGCTTGGGCAATAGCCCTGATGGCCCCCTGTTTGGTCTCTATCCTGAGGGTATTAGCCACAATGGCAATGAGGTTGGCCCTGAGGGACTCCTTGAAGTCGCCAGCCCGGCCACGTTCCAGAGTAACCTTGAGGTTATGGGCTCTACTACCTTTAAGGGTTTGACTACTTTTGAAGGGTCAACGACCTTAACTCTGGCACCTGATGAGCAATTCTCTGTGTCAGGCATTACAGAGTTAAATGACCTTCGTGTGATGGGATCTGCAAGCATCGATTATCTCGATGTTATGGGGCTTGTCAATCTGGAGCAACTCGTGTAAGGGATCAACCCGCTTGAATGGCTCGAATTCAGGCCCTAATGGCCCCTCTGCTTAGCGCCTATCGCGAAGGGTCTATCACCCTACTAATGGCGACCAGTGGGTCCGGAGGGTCTACTTGAAGTCACCAGTCCAGCCACCTTCCAAAATGAACTGCTCGAGTTATGGGGCCTTCAGTGTTCGGGACCTCGATTCATCTGAAGATGAATTCACGTAGGGGACCTTCTAGCTTAGGTGAGCTCTACGTCAATGGATCAACGCGTTTGGCAGGTGGCCCTAACGGCCCCCTGCTTGGCGCCTATCGCGAAGGGTCTATGCACCACAATGGCGAGCCCGTTGGCCCTGAGGGACTGCTTGAAGTCTCAAGCCCAGCAATCTTCCAAAATAACCTTGAGGTTATGGGCTCTACTACCTTTAAGGGTTTGACTACTTTTGAAGGGTCAACGACCTTAACTCTGGCACCTGATGAGCAATTCTCTGTGTCAGGCATTACAGAGTTAAATGAACTTCGTGTGATGGGATCTGCAAGCATCGATTATCTCGATGTTATGGGACCTTCCAGCTTAAATGAGCTCGATACCAATGGATCAACGCGTTTGGCCTATGGCCCTAACGGCCCCTTGCTTGGCGCCTATCGCGAAGGGTCTACGACCCACAATGGCGAGCCCGTTGGACCTGAGGGACTACTTGAAGTCGCCAGTCCAGCCACATTCCAAAATGAACTTAGAGTTATGGGATCTGCAAGCATCGATTATCTCGATGTTATGGGACCTTCTAGCTTAAATGAGCTCGATACCAATGGATCAACGCGTTTGGCATGGGGTCCTAACGGCCCCCTGCTTGGCGCCTATCGCGAAGGGTCTATGCACCACAATGGCGAGCCCGTTGGCCCTGAGGGACTGCTTGAAGTCTCAAGCCCAGCAATCTTCCAAAATAACCTTGAGGTTATGGGCTCTACTACCTTTAAGGGTTTGACTACTTTTGAAGGGTCAACGACCTTAACTCTGGCACCTGATGAGCAATTCTCTGTGTCAGGCATTACAGAGTTAAATGAACTTCGTGTGATGGGATCTGCAAGCATCGATTATCTCGATGTTATGGGACCTTCCAGCTTAAATGAGCTCGATACCAATGGATCAACGCGTTTGGCCTATGGCCCTAACGGCCCCTTGCTTGGCGCCTATCGCGAAGGGTCTACGACCCACAATGGCGAGCCCGTTGGACCTGAGGGACTACTTGAAGTCGCCAGTCCAGCCACATTCCAAAATGAACTTAGAGTTATGGGACCAACAGTCATCGAGAATGAACTGCGCGTTATGGGATCTGCAAGCATCGATTATCTCGATGTTATGGGTTCAAGCAATTTAGGTAGTCTCTATGTAAATCAAGACGCAACCTTCGCTCAAAACGTCAATGTCGCAAATACTCTCACTACAATGGAATTTGCACTTTCGTCCGACAAACGATTAAAGAAAGATATCAGCCCCACTAAATACGACTTAAACAGCGTATTAAACCTAAACCCAGTTGACTACAAACTGAAATCCAACAATAAAGACCAAACAGGCTTTATAGCTCAGGAAGTTAAAGATGTTATTCCTGAACTAGTCAATGGTGTAGAGGGTGATCTCGAGAAAGGTGAAACTCTGAGCATTAACTATATTGGCCTGATTCCCGTGCTGACCAAAGCTATTCAGGAGCAGCAATCCCAGATAGATGATCAGGCGGCGACAATAGATGCTCTTCTTGAACGAATTATCGCTCTGGAAAAAAACAGCAATCCTTAGGTGTTAAATAAACTCTGATAAATTCCTTTAAAGAGTGCTCCAATAAAAACCCCCGGCTTATAGTTGGGGGTTTTTGGTATGCGGCACCCGGAGGTCTGATGAGAACCCATGCTCGGCAGTGAAAAAGTTCGAAATGAACAAAGCCTTTTTTGTGTCATCCCGACAGATCGAAGTGACGAGGGATCTCCAACAAATAGTTAAAACCCTTGGATACTGACCCCAGCCTTCGCTGGGGTGACGTCCCTGCGCAAGTATGACGAAACACCGTCATCCCAGCGAAGGCTGGGACCTCCATAAGATCTCTCACATACGTTCGAGATGACAGAGCATGATTCAACGTGCCTAACTGAAAACCCTACAACAACCCCTCAAACTCCCCAACCCCAACCGGCCGACTAAACAAATACCCCTGAAACATCTGACAGCCCAGCGCCTCAAGAAAATCATACTGATGCTGCGACTCCACCCCCTCCGCAACCACCTCAAAACCGAGACTTTTCGACATACCGATAATCGTCTTAACAATAATGCTATCACTATCATTAATACCAATATTGCACACAAATGACTGGTCAATTTTTAGCTGAGACAGAGGCAATTTAGTCAAATAGGCCAGTGAAGAGTAACCGGTACCGAAATCATCCAGAGAAAAAAGCACTCCCGCCCTTCTCAGCTCTTTCATTTTAGCGATAGCCTCATCCACATTATCCAGAATAAGACCCTCGGTAAGCTCAAACTTTAATGCTCCGGAATCAATACCAGTCTCGGCTAAACAGTCCAGCACCTCATCGACAAAACTCGGCTGGTAAAACTGCCGCGGACTAATATTTACCGCAACGGTTAAATCAGCTGTCAGCGGATTGTTCTGCCAACATCTAATCTGCTCGCAGGCCGTTTTTATAACCCAGTGACCGATAGGGATAATCAAACCAGACTCCTCAGCCAGCGGGATAAAGTCCTGCGGCGGTACCGTGCCAAGCACCGGGTGTTGCCAGCGAATCAATGCCTCAGCGCCAACCGGTACATTTTTATTATCCACCTGAAGCTGGTAGTAAAGTTGGAACTGATTCTTTTCAACGGCATTGTGTAATGCATTCTCCAGATTGGCTCGCTGGTTTATATTCTCCTGCATCTGCGGATCAAAAAACCGCAACATATTGCGGCCTGATTTCTTTGCCTGATACATGGCAATATCAGCCTGCCTTAGAAGCTCATCAATTTCTTCGACACTGCTTTCAAACAGCGTCGCACCGACACTTGCACTGCTAAAACACTCGTGATCATGCAGTGAATAGGGCTGATTAAGGGCAGACAATATTTTATTCGCCACCGCCTCGGTCTGTGCCGGCGCATCGGAGCCCTCATCACCCAAATTTTGCAGAATAATCACAAACTCATCACCACCTATGCGCGCCACGGTATCCTCAGCACGCAGGCTGTGTTTGAGCCGCTGAGCAGCCTGCTTTAACAAAAGGTCACCAAAGTCATGGCCCAGGGTATCGTTAAGGCTTTTAAAATTATCCAGATCGAGAAACAGCAGCGCTGCTTTTTGACCTGTGCGCCCGCTCGTCGCCACCGCTTGAGATAGTCTATCCATCAACAGTCGTCTATTTGGCAGTCCTGTCAGCGGATCAAAAAATGCCAGATTGTAAATTTCATCCGCATCCTTTTTATTTCTGGTGATATCTGAGAAAGCCAACACGTAATTAGTCGCCTTATTCTCACCTGCGCCCATTTTACCCGCGCCTGCTGTATCTCTAATCGCAGTTACCGTCAGATGCAGCGGAACCGCATCGCCATTTTTACGTCGACCCCAGACTTCACCCTCCCAGCCATCACTCTCTTCGACAAATTTGCATATAGAGGCATAAAATTCTTTATCGTGCTGATCGGAATGGAGTAGCTGGGGAGAGCGTCCAACAACCTCTTCTGCGGAGTAACCGGTAATATCTACAAAGGCTTTATTGACGCGCAGAATATTAGCCTCGCCATCGGCAATAACAATTCCCTCCTGGCTGTTGAAGGTGATCGCCGAGACGCGCAACTCCTCAATATATTTATCCCTCTCGGTCAGATCCCTAACAAAGCCAGTAAACACATATTCCCCGAAGCGCTTAAGCGCAACCACAGCAACTTCAATGGAAATTCTCTGGCCATCAACACGCACCGCCATCATTTCAAAGCGGTCAGCTTTTATGCTTTTGATATCGTTGTTTATAAATTGCTTTAGACGCCCTTCAATAGCGCTGTGTTCGCGCGGCTCAACCACCAACTCAAGAATGCTCTTACCCTGTGCATAGGGAGCAGAATAGCCAAAGATAAGCTCAGCTCTGGGATTCCAGTAAATCACCTTGCCCGCCTGATCAACCGAGATAACCGCATCCAGAGCCATATCGAGAATCCGTCGCGAGAGTATTTCAGATTCAACACGCAGCCCGACCTCCTGCTCCAATGAGATAGCAGTCTCCTCAACCTCCGCTTCCAACTGATTGTTTTTATCTGATAGCATCCCCTGTGAATCTTGCAGAGTCTTATAGCTGTGGCGCAACTCTATCTGCCGCATAATAAGCAGGCGCAATATCTCAAGAGCAGTTTTCTGGGATTTTGATAATGTGCGCGGACTGTAGTCGAGAACACAGAGAGTTCCCAGAGTATGGCCATTGGATGCGGTTAATGGCGCACCGGCATAAAAGCGTATTTTGGGATCTCCAGTTACCAGAGGATTGTCGGCGAAGCGCTGATCCTGATGGGCATCGGGGATCTCCATAATCTCGTCAGGCTTTAAAATACTGTGGGCACAAAACGCCATTTCCCTGCTGGTTTCATCGACACCTAGTCCGACTTTGGATTTAAACCACTGGCGGTTTTCATCGACAAGAGAAACCAGAGCAACCGGCACATTACATATCTGCGCAGCCAGAGCTGTAAGCTCATCAAACTCCGCCTCCGGCGCTGTATCAAGTAGATCCAGACTGTGCAGGGTTGCGAGACGTTGCATCTCATTGGCTGGGCGTGGCGCTTCCATAGCGGCTTCAGCCTATGCCTGTGCTTTTGACAACGGCGGCGAATAAAACCTGATCTAGATAATCCATATCCATCAACGTTTCTCCCTATCAATCGCGGCAGCGGCCTATCCAATCTGAGCCACCTCGCTCTAATTTTAGACTTTCCTCCCCCGACCCAGTTCATGTAACTGTAGACCAATCTCTAACCAGAGATAGTATTTAGCCGGCAGATGGCAAGTCGGAGGCCTAAAGCCAGCCCGGATTATTGAATGGTAAGCAAAAAAAAGCCCCGCATCACAGCGAGGCCTTCTAGAGATATCACTCTCTAGATACTTAATTCACTTTATACCTAGACACGAATATAGGACTGAACAACTTCAACACCATCAATCATAAATATCTGGGTCATATGATTGGCATCCGCCAACTCTACTTTTAGCGGATGATCTGTGCCTGAATAGCCCTCAAGAGTGCTAGTCATAACGGTCTCGGTAATTGTCCCCGAGCTGTCGCCGCGAATTGAACCAAAACCAAAGTTCTTAAAGCTTTTCCCTTTGTAATCATAGCGCTGGAAGAAAATATAATGTCCACCACCAATCAGTTTCATCTCGGTGAAATTTGACCACTCGGCATTTTCGCTCTCCCTGGCCTGCGACATCCACAGCCCATCAACAGCTGTTTTCTCGGTAGACAGGGTTTCCCACACCTCATCCAGATCATAGGTGCCGCCATCAGCAGACGGCATACCCCGGACAATTTGCGTAAACCCGGCCTCGGTGGACTCAAGCGCTATCTGAAAACTCAACCCCTCGACAGGCCCTTCCTGATTGGCAATCGGGGTTTCAGTCAAAACACCATCGACCCAATGGGCATAGCCAGTAGCCGCATCAATCATATTTGTCTGCTCGTCGAAAAAGGCAAACATAAAGCGGTTATTGGCATAGATCTTCATCTGGTCGCGCAACAGTTTAGAGGTTTCACCCTCAACCGTTCTTATCACGCCATCGAGTAAATAGGCGCCATCGTCAATACCTGGGCTGGCATCCAGTGAGGAAGGCTCGGATTGCATAAATTATTACCTTATTGTGAGAAGCTTTGGTTGTGAATAAGATTGATCATATAGTATCTCAATGCGGGGATTGGCGTAGAATAAGACCCGCCGGTCTAACTCGCTTTAGACCCCATTCAACTTTTTTGATCACACATTTTTTACAAACAAAGCCAAAGAGAAACATTATGACAACCGCCACCGAACTGGAAGCCGCAACCTTTCGCAGACTGCTAAAACACCTGGATGATAATAAGGATGTGCAGAATATTGATTTAATGATACTCGCGGGGTTTTGTCGCAACTGTTTAAGCAAATGGTATCTGGCCGAAGCCGAAGAGCGCGGCGTGGACATAAGCCATGACCAGGCCCGCGAAGCTATTTATGGTATGCCCTACAGCCAGTGGAAGGAAAATCACCAACCACCGGCAACCGAAGAGCAGCTCGAAGCCTTTGCCAAGCGTCAGGAACAGCCCTGAGCCAATAAATAGCCCTGAGCCAATAAATAGCCCTGAGCCAATGAACAGCCCTGAGCCCAGAGAAAAGCAGCTTATTCGTTTAAATGGAAACTCGGCGTTGATTCCGATAACGCCAGCTCATCGGCATTCATATCCTCACCGACATCCTCAAACAGTGGCGAGGAGAGATAGCGCTCACCAGTATCCGGCAACATACAGAGAATAACCGTACCCGGTTCAGCACTTCTGGCAATTTCCAGCGCAACCGAAAAAGTACAGCCGCCGGATATACCGGTAAAGATGCCCTCTTTTTGAGCAAGCATCTTGGATGCCTCAATACCGTCCTCCGCAGCAACCGGTATTAGCTGATCAAAGCGTTTGGCATCAATAGATTCCTGCAGCACCTGAGGAATAAAATCTGGCGTCCAACCCTGAATCATATGTGGCTGAAATGCTGGGTGACTACTTGAAGGAGAACCATCGGCAGCACGTTCCTGCACAGTACCACTTTCGATAAGCTGAGCATTAATTGGCTCACTAAGAATAATCTTTGTCTCTGGGCGTTTCTCTTTCAAGACCTTAGCTACACCCGAAAAGGTTCCGCCAGTTCCGTAACCAGTCACCCAATAGTCCAAATTGCTGCCGCTAAAGTCCGACAGAATTTCACGAGCGGTGGTATTTGCGTGAATTTTCGCATTGGCATCAGTCTCAAACTGACGAGCCAAAAACCAGCCATTGGCCTCGGCAAGCTCAGTAGCCTTGAGATAGCAGCCCATCGCCTTATCGGCCTTCGGTGTCAAGATAACCTTGGCCCCAAAAAAACGCATCAACTTGCGCCGCTCAATCGAGACACTGGTCGGCATAGTTGCCACAAAGGGGTAACCTTTCGCCGCACAGACCATCGCCAAACCCACACCGGTGTTGCCACTGGTTGCCTCCA